>NZ_JBSFCW010000049.1:0-33383 GCF_053593595.1 Streptomyces sp. NPDC002206 | reverse complement strand
GGATCCGGCGTCCTTGTGGCTTCCGATCCTTCCGGATCTCGAACGTCATCGCACCCCTTGAGCTGGGGTGTTGTGACGACCACTAGAACGGAAGGGATGGTCCGGGGCGTTTTGACGGCAACGACCCACAGCTGGCAAGCAGGCGACCGCTACGCGATACGGGTTGACTGACACCCGAATCCTTCGGCACCACAACACGCTTCGGCCGATGGACGACGGCCACGGCGTCCTTGCCGCGTCCGCGCTCGGGTAAGCCCGCTCCCGGAGCCGATCGCAAATGATGGACACCGCCTCCCGGGGCAGGCACCGAACGCGCACAAGGCGGGGACCCAATCCTCAACGCCCGCACGCCGGTCGATCAGCGAGTTGTCGAGGTCGAAAAGTGCCGGCACGCAGCGAAACCACGGGGCAGGCCATCCGTCACGCACTACAGCCTCGAGGCCGCTGGCATTCGACGCGGGACCCGGACAGCCGGGTCACAGACCACAGACTTTCCCTACGTTCATCGAGCAGCGCGAGCGCCTGTCGAGGGTCAGGCACCGTCGCGGGGTCCAGCTCCTCTTCCACCCCACTGGACCTGGGGGGGAGGGTTCTGGGGCAGAAGCCCGGCGTCGACCGCGTAGCCGAGCGCGTTGTGGAAGATCGCTCGCTTCCTGCGAATGGTCGAAGCGGATGCCGTGGCGCGCCGCGACCACAGCCACGGCGGCCATGAGTCCGGCCAGCGGCAGGAACGCTGTGAACCGGTGGGGGATCAGGACTTGGTCGACCAGGTTCTTGAAGGGCCACACCGAAGCGACTTCACCCGCGGACCCCGCGATGAGGAGGACGACACTCGCGGCGAGCCGGTACCGGTCGGGGCGTGCCCACGGCCAGAAGCGGCGGAACGCGTCGGCCGAAGACACGGCCGCCGCAAGGGGCACTGGACTGTCCTCGGCTGCCGGGGCCACGGGCTTGATGTGAGCCGAGTCGGCGTGTGTCGCGTCCGCCAAGCAGGGTCACCTTCTCGGGGAGGGAGCCGGGTGGGGGCATGCGGCGGAAGGGGGGCGACGGACGGGACGCGCCGTCGCCCCCCGATGACGATCCTCGGGTGAGGCGGCGATGCTTAGTAGCCGCCGCCGTAGCCGCCGCCATAGCCGCCGCCGTAGCCGCCGCCGTAGCCGCCGCCATAGCCGCCGCCGTAGCCGCCACGGCCGCCGTAGCCGCCACGGCCGCCACGGCCGCCACGTCCGCCGTAGCCGCCACGTCCGCCGTAGCCGCCACGGCCACCGCGGCCACCACCTCGGCCACCGCGGCCGTTGAAGATCGAGAAAGCGCTCATGACGTACCTCCTGTGTGACTGGATGTGCCGGAAGGACTTCGCAGCCCATTGGTTGCCTGAGATCGGCCTCAACGGCACCGAAGACATTCATGCAGCTGGGGTGGGACCCCTTGGGCAATCCGGCGTGGACTGGGGTGATCGATCAGAACCCTCTATGAACGTACCTAGATCAGCCTAAGAGTGCTCGTTCACGCACAGACAGTGACAGCCGTCGTGTGGGTGTGTGACACCTCGGCGGATGTCTCCCGAGGGCGGTAGAGAAGCGACCCAGTTCGCGGCGCCGCCACACGGTTGCCGAACCTGCCTTTGAGGCTGTCAGATGAATGCCTGACGTGAACTCAGTAGCCCTTCGCCAAATACAGACTGACGCCACATCATGTGTCGTCGGACGGGATGCGCCGTTGACCGCCGCCCGCTATGGGACCGCGCTCGGGCAGCATCGGAGCGGGGTGCCACGACCCTCGGGCAGCATCGGAGCGGGGTGCCACGACCCTCGGGCACGTGATCGGAATGGTCGGGAATCGCGGCAGCCATTCAGGTGACGTGACCACCTGAAGAACTCTGTCGCCGGAGGACATCGAGACCGCTGGTCTGACTGCAGTCTTTGACGGCAACACCGGTGCACCCTGCCGTACCAGGAAAGTCGATGCCGGACGCTGCGCAGGACGCTAGCGAGCCGCATACCCGGCCCTTGGGCCGCCGGAAGGAACTCCTAAAGCGGGTGTCGCAGGTTCGAATCCTGCCGGGGGCACCAGGCAAAAGGTCCCGGACCGATCATGGTCCGGGGCCTTTGACATCAGTTTTTGACATCAACGAGGACGGTCACTCACGGCCGGGGCGCCTCTTGAGCAGCCGGTCCATGTGGCTGATGGCCTCGCGCTGCGTGTCGTGAACGACGTGCGTGTAGACGTCCATGGTGATGCTGATCTGGCTGTGCCCGAGGATCGCCATGACGACGCGGGGCGCGACCCCGGCCGCGGTGAGGAGCGTCGCGCAGCCGTGCCGGGCATCGTGCAGCCGGACGACGCGGAGGCCGGCGGCGTCGGCTACGCGGGTGAAGGAGCGGTACACGTTGCGCGGCTCGACCGGGCGACCGGTGCGGGTAGTGAAGACGTGGCCGTTCTCGTCCCAGGACTCCCCCGCACGCTGCTTCGCGGCCGCCTGGCGCATCCGATGCCGGCGCAGCGGCGGGATGCACATCGCCGGGAGCGGCAGGGCACGATGGCGGCGGTTCTTGGTCTCGTCGTCGTAGAGGACTCCGCGTCGCCGCTGGGTCTGCTGCCGGACGTAGATCACGCGGTTGTCCAGGTCGATATCGGTCCAGCGGAGACCGACGATCTCGCCCCGGCGGAGGCCCATGGCGATGGCGAGCACGAAGGCCGCGTACAGCGGGTCCTTACGGGCGGCAGCGAGGAAGTCCAGGGTCTCGTCGAGTGTCCAGGGGCTCAGCTCCCGGGACTTGGCACGCGGCGGTTCGACGAGGGCGGCCACGTTCCGGGTCACCAGTTCCTCCCGGCAGGCGGCGCTGAGAGCCGTGCGCAGCACGCGGTGAGACTCCTTGGCGGTGGCCGCGGTCGTCTTGTTCTCCAGCTGGACGATGAAGCGCCGGACATCGGCGACGCCGAGGGATTCCAGCCGCTTCGAGCCCAACACCGGCACGAGGTGGAGCCGCACGTGAGCTTCGTACTTGTCGTACGTACTCAGCTTGCGCCGGGGCTTGACGATGTTGTCCAGCCAGTACGGCAGCCACTCGGAGAGCCGGGCCGAGCGAGTGGGGACGGGTACGCCCTGGTCGACCTTGGCGAGCAGGTCCCGGCGCTTGGCATCGCACTCGGCCCAGGTCTTGCCGTAGGCGAACTTGCGGGCACGGGTGCCGTCCGGCTGAAGGACGTAGACAGCAGCCTGATAGCGGCCGTCCTTGCGCTTGGTGATCGTGCCCGCGCCGTTGGGGTTGGGCTTGCGCTGGGAAGGCATCAGGCGGCCTCCTCGATCTCGTGGACGATGAAGTCCCGCACGGCGTCGGTGGGGATGCGCCGGGACCGGCCGATGGTGATCGAGGTCAGTCGGCGCGAACGGATCAGGTCGTAGACCGTGGAACGTCCGAGCTTGAGCCGCGCCATGACCTCGGGCACGGTCAGCAGTTCGGCAGTGGCTGTGGTCATGCTGCGGCTCCTTCCATGTCGGGTGTGATGGAGGCGGCGAGCCATTCCTCGCCGCGGGTGAGTCCGGTTCCGGCGAAGTTCCAGTGGGAGAGGACGAGGGTGGTGTCGTCACTGTCCGGATCGGCCGGCATGGGGGTTTGGTCACCGTGGGCGATGGCGGCTCCAAGGGTTCAAGGCCCGCGCACGGCGCGAGCGCGCGCCGCCTCTGCGGCGCGCTGCGTGCATGCGGGCGGAAGCGAGAACGTCATCCGCGGGCCAAAGACATGCCTCCGGCGGGGGCGCTCAGACTCTGGGATGGAGGGGGCGCCGTGCGCGAGTGCCGGCCGGTTCGTGGTGAGCGTGGTGGGCTCCCGTCCCGTCCGCCATCGACCCAGGCAGAGCCGAGCAGACGCGGCCCATGGCGTCCAGGTCGTTCGTACAGTGGCGCGCTCCACCTGGACGCCATGAACCACGCCCGCTCCACGGTGTGTGGGTCGACGGCGGACGGGATGGAAGCTGGGGAGAGTGGTGGGTGAACGGGCTGGCTCAAAGGCCGCTTCGCATCTTGGGGCGATCACCAGTCGGACAGCCCCGCCTCATGAAAGCGTGCGGCTAGCTGGTGCCGACCAGCAGGGACACCGTGAGGCCGGTGGGGCGCGCTTCTTCGGACACCTTGTAGTGGGCCTGCAGCGCCGCCGTCTGGGTGGGGGGCAGCCCTTGCAGCGGATCCGGCGCGTTCCCCTCCACCACCACCCAGATCCGCTTCTCGCCCCGCAGGCACCGGGCCGGCTCGGGGCATTCGGTCGCCGCCAGGTCGTTGCGCCGGATCGGTGACTCGGAGAGGAAGACGTCGCGCAGCTTCAGGTCGCGGGGAAGGTAGTAGCTGACGCCCAGCGAGAGGGCCTCCTCCTGGACCCGGTTGTAGACGATCGCGTCGCCGGAAGCGTAGCCCTGCTGGATGGTTCGTGCGGCCGCGGCGAAGTCGGGGCCGCCCGACCAGTAGTGCGCGAGCGGCTCGCGCATGGATTTCTGGTCCGAGAGCGTGAGCAGGGTGAGGACCGCGAGGACCGACGCGCTCACCCGCCGGGACCGTGCCCCGGTGGCAAGCCCGGCCCCGGCCAGCATCGCGAGCGCCGGCAGGGTGAACAGCATGTAGCGGAAGTAGAAGTACGAGATGTGTCCGTGGGACACCGCCCAGATCAGCAGGACGGGCGCCACGGCCGACACGGTGCAGAAGACGACGGCGTCGCGGCGCGCCTGGCAGGCGACGAGGGCCAGCACGAGCACCGTCCCCGCGCACAGGCCGGAGTAGAACAGCTGGGACCAGATGTCGATCAGGCCCCACGACCCCGGCTTGGCGATCCACCAGATCTGCCGCGCGGTCTGCGCCCTGCCCAGCACCACGACCGGGACCAGCCAGACGACGCCGCCCAGGACCGCGCAGCCGAAGCCGAGCCAGGTCCGGCGCTCGCGCCGGGCCCGCATGGCCACCAGGACCAGATGCCCGATCAGGCACGTCAACGCGATCAAGTGGAACAGTCCGACGGCCGTCAGGGCGAGCGCGTAACCCGCCCATCGCCACGGGCTGCCGGGACGGTCCAGGGCCCTCAGCAGCAGCAGCGCGGACAGGATCACGGCCAGCATCACCAGGGCATAGGGGCGGGCCTCGTGGGCGAAGCGGCTCACGCCCGGAATCAGGGCGAACAGCAGACCGGCGGCCAGTCCCGCGCGGTGGCCGAACAGCCGCTGTCCGACCAGCGCGACACAGCAGGCGGCACCGGTCATGGCCAGCGCTGAGGGCATGCGCAGGGCGAGGGCCGAGTCACCGAAGACGCTCGTCCAGGCGTGCAGGATCAGGTAGTACGTGCCCAGTACCCCGTCCACCCGCTGCACCGTGGCCAGCACCTGGCCGACGCTGCGGCCGGACATGTCCCAGCTCGTCAACTCGTCGCGGCCGAGTAGCGGTTCGCCGATCCGGTACATCGCCAGGACGAGAGTGGCCATCGCCGGCCACCACCACAGACGGACCGCTGTCGCCTTCCGGTCGCCGTGCTGTGCTTCGCGGGCCGGATCGTCGTCCGTGCGCGGGGCGGTAGGGGAGAGAGTTGCCATGGTGAAAGCCATAGCGGCGCGGCGACGCAGGCGTCCGCCGTGACCCGCCCGTTGTGGGCGGCTTCCCCTGTTCGGCCCTGGGGTGTCACGGAACCGGGCCCACGGGGAGACCGTCCCCGCCGGTTCTTACGGCGGGACTCTCGGCGTCAGCCAGTGAGTGACCGTGCTCAGGACGGCCAGGAGTTCGTGGCCCGGGTGGCCCCCGACGGCCCCACCGGCGGCTTCTTCGGCGCGGCAGGGCCCCCTGCCCTGGTGAACCCGGCGAGGGGGTGCCTCGCGTACGACTGCGGATGGCACCCCCTTCCTGGCGCCCGGGGCCACTGTCAGTGGGGCCTCGTAGACCGTCTGACCAGGCGAGCAGACCTCAGTGACCGTCGCGCCCATAGTTCGCATCGAGGGGACAGGTCGGCGGGAGTGCCTTGACTCAGTCATTGAATCCTGAAGTGGCTGCTGCCATGCAGGTCAGTCGCCTGTTGGTATCGAACCGGCCCAGCCTCTTCTGAGCGCTTGGTCGTAGGTTCGAGTCCTGCCGGGGGCGCCGAAGCCGGGCAGAAACGGCCGGCGGGAGCGGATCGCCGTACCGACGCCGTCACGGATGCGGGAGCGTGAGCGGACCATCGCGGGGAATGGGCCGAGGGGGAGCAGCTGCTGCCGCGATCTGGCTGAGCCTGTCGAGAGCGCTCCGCTAGTTGATCGATTCCAAGGCATTGGCTGCGCGCATGGGACGAGGGCGTCCAACGTCAGTGTGTGAAGACAGAGTTGGGCACCCTCGCGACCGCACTCCATGTGAAGACCGACGACCTGCTGAAGGCATCTCCACATCTCGCGCCATGGCGGCCGGCCGTGGGGATCCCGCCGCGGCTCACCGACGCCGAGTTGGTCACACTGACGATGCTGCAGGCCATGCTCGGCTTCACCTCCGAGGCCAGGTGGCTCCGTCATGCCCGTTCCCACCTGCGACATCTCTTCCCGTACCTGCCCAAGCAGCCCGGCTACAACAAGCGTCTGCGCAAGGGCCCCGGACTGCTTCGACGGGTCACCCGGCTGCTGGCCACTGGCACCTCGGTGTGGAGTGACGACGTGTGGATCGTGGACTCCACGCCGGTAGGGTGTGGCCGTTCACGCGAGACCGTCAAGCGCTCCGACCTGGCCGGATGGGCCGAGTACGGGTACTGCGCCAGTCACAGCCGCTTCTTCTGGGGCCTGCGGCTGCACCTCGTGTGCACCCTCCAGGGCCTGCCCGCCGCTTTCGCCCTGACCGGTGCCAGGGCCGATGAGCGAGAGACCCTGCTGGACCTGCTCGCAGCCGAACCCGGCCTCGTCGCCGACCGGCCCGCCCAGACACTGATCGGCGACAAGAACTACTTCGGCCGGGGCTTCGAACACGAACTGGCCGAGCAGGACATCCGGCTGCTGCGGCCGGCCCGCAAAGGAGAGCCGGAGCGGCCCGGAGCGCCCCTGTTCAAGCCATTGCGGCAGGTCATCGAGTCGGTCAATGAGACCTTCAAAGGCCAACTCGATCTCGAACAGCACCGAGGGCGCACGCCCGGCGGCGTCGTCGCCCGCGTCATACAGCGAATCCTGTCTGGCCAGTGCCGAAACCAGGCCCCTGCCCACGGAAGCGGGCAGGGGCCTCGTTACTCATTCGGACTTCGGTCCGAATTCCTCTGACGTCACGGCGTTGTGTGAGAGGTCTGCTCGTCGTCGCCGCGGCGTCGCATCCACCACAGCCCGACGCCGACTGCGGCGACGACCAAGATCCCGAGTACGACGAAGTCCGCGCTCGGCGATTCGGTCGCTGTGGCGGAGGGAGTGCGACTGACCGGTTTCGCGCCCGCTGCGGCAGCCTTCAGCTCAAGCATGGGAGCCGGATTTCCATGCCCCCCGTCGCTGGACTTCTCCAGCTCGATCCAGAGATCGATGCGACCGTCGCTATAGCCCTGCAGCGTCTTGAAGGCCACGGACTCCGCGTCCGGCAGCTGCCGGACAACGACGGAGTACGCAGCATCCTTCCCCACGGCGACCGAGGGGCCGGACACGGTGTACCCGCGGTCGGTGGCGCTGAGCTTCCAGCCTGCCGGGCCCTGCTTGTACGCGACGTCCGTGGGTGCGATGCCCTCGGGAAGGACCACCTCCAGCTTGGTGATACCGGCCGTGTCCGACTCGCTCTCGGCGTTGAAGGACACGATGACCTTCTTGGCGAGCGCGCGTGCGCCCTCTGCCTCTACTTCGACGTGTGCCGACGCCGGGGCAGCGAGCGCGAATGAGGCTGTCAACGCGACCGCGGTGGCAGCGGTCAATCGGCGCGCGGTGCGCGCCCTGGTGGTGCTGGACACGGGTAACTCCCATGATGGTGATTGGTTTCAGGCACGCCGAAGCGAGCCTCGGGGTCAGGAGGCGAGCGTGAAATCCGGGTCACGTCCGGTGGCGTGGTGTAACGACGGTCACGCGGTGATCCACTGTGGAAGCTAGGCGGTGAAGGCTGCCGGGTCGGTTGTCTCGGCGGTATTTCCTTCGATCAGGTGAAGGCGGCTACGACCGAGGATCTCGGGTCCCATGTAGCGGCGTTGTTCGGTCCATTCGTCGCTCTGCTCGGCCAGGACGGCGCCGATCAGGCGGATGATGGCGCCTCGGTCGGGGAAGATGCCGACGACGTCGGTCCGGCGCCTGATCTCCTTGTTCAAGCGCTCCTGGGGGTTGTTGGACCAGATCTGCTTCCACACTTCGTGGGGGAAGGCATCCCCGCCGACGCCCCCGCGGCCAGGGCCGCGGCCACCAACTCGGCCTCGGTCATCCCATTCCTCTTTCAGGGCGTGCTTCGCCGGTGTGCCGGGCCTCGCGGATCAACCGGTACGACTCCCCCGCGACCCGGATCCGGTCCTCGTCGTCCACATGGCAGCCGAGGCGTTCCGGAAGACCGCGAAGATACGCGACGGCGGGGCCGGTGAAGCGGACCCTGCCGTTGCCGAGGTGGGTGATGCCTTCGGGCTCGGCCAGCGCGGCGAGCCAGGTGGCGTGGGCCCGGTGCACCTCGGCGGTGTACGTGGTGTCGGAGCCGGCTCGCTGTTCCAGGGCGAACAGGACGTCCCCGTAGCGGGCGTGATCGAGGACGGCGCGCACGGCCTCCTCGACACTCAACAGTCCGGCGTCCACCTGGTCGTTGGCAAAGACGCGGCCGGGGCGGGCTCGGGCGTACGCGAACCAGGTCCCCGCATGGGACGGGATGACGTAGCCGACCGGATAGCCACCGGGGAGCCCGTCGTCCACGCATACGTACACGATCTCCGCGGCATCGCTCCGCTCGCGTGTGAGGAAGAGCCTCCGCTGTTTCAGCAACCTCGTGAGAGACCTGTCGATGACGGTCACGTCCGTGTTCCTTCCTCGGGGGGCGGCGGCCATTTCCCCCGCCAACGGCCGCCGCCCGGTACAGCGCGCCCTCTGGTGCTCCCCCGCGGTTGAACCCCGGGGTTTCGATGGGCACTTGCAAACCATGGCGGCGCACGCTGCAATGCGAATGAAATTCTGATGATGCGCGGAGCGGAGCGGAGGCTTCGGGTGGGCGCGGGTTCTTGTCGACGGCTCCGGCTTGCCGTGCTCGGGCCGGTGCGGGCCTGGCGTGGCGGGGCGCAGCTGTCCCTGGGACCCGTCCGGCGACAGGCCGTGCTGGCCGCGCTGGCGCTGCGTCCGGGCTTCCTGGTGAGCCACGAGCAGTTGCTCGACGGGGTCTGGGGGGTCGAGCCACCGAAGACCGGCCGGAAGGTACTGCCCAGCTACATCTACGAGTTGCGGCAGGTCCTCGACGCGGAGGGCACCGGGCCGGCGGATTCGTTGATCCGCGGGGAAGGGGGCGGGTACCGCCTCGTCGCCGACGCTGTCCAGCTCGATGCGGCAGACCTGGCCGGGCACATCGACGGCGCTCAGCGCGCGAAGGCGTCCGGTGATCCGGCCACCGCGGTGGACCGGTTGTCGGCCGCACTCGCCCTGTTCGTCGGCGAGCCGCTGGCCGGGCTGCCCGGACCGTTCGCCGACGTCGAACGGCAGCGGCTGCTGGAGCGCCTGCTCAGGGTTCGAGTGGAACGGCTCGAGTGCTTGGTTCTGCTCGGCCGATACGCCGATGCCCTGGACGACCTCGCCGCCCTGTCGGCGTCCAGTCCGTACGACGAGTCGCTGGCGGCGTTGCGCATGCGCGCCCTGTACGGCAGCGAACGTCAGGCGGAGGCGCTGACCGTCTATCAGGACACGTGCGAGCTGCTGCGCGACGGGCTCGGGGTCGATCCTGGTGATGAGCTCCGTCGCGTACATGAAGCGGTGCTGCGCCGGGACGACGAACGCCTTCTCGGTCCGGCCACGGCACGCTCCGCCGCTCCTTCCACCCGGCCCCGCCGCACAGTCAATGAACTGCCGGGCGACGCCGGCCGCCTGATCGGGCGGGAAGCCGAGCTGGCGCAGCTGATCGCGCCCTCCGCGCCCGGATCCGTATCGATCGTGACGGTGGACGGTACGGCCGGGGTCGGCAAGACCGCGCTCGTCGTGCGCGCGGCCCGGGAGCTCAGCGCCCATTACCCGGACGGCTGCCTGTTCGTGGACCTGCGCGCGCACAGCACGCAGCGCCGCCAATCGCCCGAGCAGGCGCTGCAGCGGCTGCTGCGATCGCTCGGCGCAGCCAAGGGCGAGTTGCCGAGCGACCTCGAAGAGCTCACCGCCGTCTGGCGCGCGGCAACCAGCCCGCTGCGACTGCTCCTCGTGCTGGACGACGCCCTGGACGCCGACCAGATACGACCGCTGCTGCCGGCCGGAGCCGGAAGCAGGGTACTGGTGGCCGGCCGACGACGGCTGGCCGAACTGGACGCCGCCCGACGGGTCACCCTGGAGCCCCTGGACAGCGGGGACGCGGTGTCCCTGCTCGCGCACATCATCGGAGAGGAGCGCGCGGGCAGGGAGCCGGAGGCGACGCAGCAGCTGGTCGGCCTCTGCGACGGGCTGCCGCTGGCACTGCGCATTGCCGGGTCGCGGCTGCAGAACCGCATCACCTGGACGGTGGGGTACCTGGCGGGCCGCATGGCAGGCGAGCACCGGCTCGGCGAATTGAGCGTCGGGGATCGCAGCGTGGAGGCGGCCTTCACCCTGTCGTACGAACATCTCGCACCCGAGCAGCAGCGCGCATTCCGCGCCCTGGGCCTGGCGCCGACGGTCGAGTTCGACGTGCTGACGTCGGCGGCCATGCTCAACGCGCCGCCCCACGCCACCGAGCAGATCCTGGAAAGCCTGGTCGACGCGAGTCTTCTGCAGCAGCCGCGTCCGGGCCGCTACCGGTTGCACGACCTGGTTCGCGTGCACGCACGACACCTCGCAGAAGCCACGCCCGCCGAAACCGCCGCCGCACGCGCAGCCGCACTCCGCCTCCACCTGGACGCGGCCCGGATCGCCAGTGACTGGGGCTCCCGCGGCTTCCCCACCGGGCCTCAGCCCGATGGAGCACCTTTCACGACCTGGCAGGAGGCGGAAGCCTGGCTGGACGCGGCCGGTGGAGAGCTCGCCGACGTCGTCGGACACGCCGCGGCCCTCGGCGAGGCCGACTACGCCTGCTGGATTGCCGAGGCGCTGGTCGACTACTTCGTACGGCAGGGCCGCTACCACGAGTGCCAGACGGCTCTTGAGATCGCGCTCGACCACGTGGACGGGGCCACCGACGAGCGGATGGCCCTCGCACTGCGGAACTGCTTGGGCTACACCGCCGTACACCAACGGCGGTACGCGGAGGCGCGCACCTGCTTCACCGAGGCACTGGACCTCGGCCGGCGCCGCCCCGACCCGTACGAAGAGGCCCGGACCCACGCCGGGCTGGGGGCTCTCGACCTGAGTGTGGGCGACGGTGACCGGGCGATTCTCCATGTCACCGCGGCGGTGGACCTGGCCAAGCGACTGCGCAGCGACTGGGTCGCCTCGATGGCACTCGTCATCCTCGGCCTCGCCCACTATTTCGGGAAACGGAACGAGGAGGCGCTGGCCTGGTTCGCCGACGCCTACACCCATGCCGAGACGGACGGCAGGCCGCGCATGCTCGGCAGACCCTTGAGCTGCGCCGCCGACGTCCATCTCCGCCTCGGCCGGTACGGTGAGGCCAAGAGCTCGCTCCGCGAGGCGGTCCACCTGGTCGAGCAGGCCGGGGACATCTTCCTCTGCGCGCGCAGCCTGACCCGGCTGGGTACCGCGGAGCAGGGCGAGGGAAACCTGAGCGCGGCCATAGCCCTCCATCACCAGGCCCTCGTAAAGCTCCAGTTGCTCTCCCCCCTCACCGAACCCAGCTACGAATGGCTGGAGATGGACATCCGTAGCCGCCTGGGACGCGCCTACCTGGCGGCAGGCCGCGTCCGCGAAGCGCGCGAGCAGTTCCAGGCCGTGCTCGACGTGCACGGCTCCCGTGTGCACCGCACTGACGGTGCACCGGCGACCGAGGGACTCAAGGACCGCGGACCCCGGTAGACGCTCATGCCACGAACGGACAGTCGCGCCGAGGTGGTGGGTTCCGGCCGGCCGAGGGGTGCCCGGCCGAGGGATACGTGACGGCACACCTGTCCCGTACAACCCTGAGGGCTCTCCAGCAGTCCTCATCTGCACCGAGCGACGTGGGTGCACGCGTACGCGCCTGAACGCCTGTCCACGCGTGCACCGGCGCCGATCGATCAACCGAATTCCGATGCCGTACCACCGGCATCCGGCCTGCCGCAGGAGAAGAAGACCCGCATGCACCAGAGCCTCCGTATCGCCACCGCAACCGCCGCCGCGGCCGCGCTCACCGGCGCGCTGCTCGTCGCCGGCGCCGGCAGCGCCTCCGCCGCGCCTTCCGGGCTGCAGGGCGACTTCAACGGCGACGGTTACCGCGACCTCGTCATAGCAGCGCCCATCGGCAAGATCTCGGGCAGGGAAGGGGCCGGTTACGTCGCGGTCGTCTACGGCACCAAGAGCGGCCTCGACAAGTCCAAGCACACGGTCATCAGCCAGGCCACCGCGGGCATCCCCGGCACTCCGGAGGCCGGTGACTACTTCGGTGACCGGCTCACCACGGGCGACCTCGACGGCGACGGGTACACCGACCTCGTGGTCGGCGTGCACTCCGAGCGGATCGGCTCCACCGACTCGTTCGGTGTCCTCACCGTCATCTGGGGCGGGGCGACCGGCCTCACGACCGGCACCGACATCGCGTCCCCGCTGCCCAAGTACCGGAACGAACTCGGCTGGGCCCTGGCGGCCGGCGACTTCGACGGCGACGGACACACCGACCTCGCCGCCGGCAACAACTCCACCCCGAGCCTGAACATCTTCAAGGGCCCCATCTCCCGTTCCGGCAAGGCCGCTGCCCTCGTCGGCATCGACGCCGTCGCCGCCACCGGCATCTACCCGGACAAGCTCGTCGCCGGCAACGTCAACGGGGACGGTGCGGCCGACCTCCTCGTCATGGGCCAGCAGGAGAGCGGCAACGTGTACGCCACCCGCAGCGTCCTCTACAAGGGCAGCTCCACCGGCCTCAAGGCGTCGAGCAAGCTCGCGGGCGGCTACGCGGCGGCCATCGCCGACGTCGACAAGGACGGTTACGGGGACATCATCACCGGCAACTTCATGGAGAAGTCCGCCGAGGAGCCGAACGGCGGTCCGGGCGGTGCGGTCACCGTGACATACGGAAGCGCCTCCGGACTGTCCACCCGGACCCCTGTCCGGATCACCCAGGACACCGCCTCGGTCCCGGGCACCGCCGAGAAGAACGACCGCTTCGGGTGGAGCGTGTCCGCAGGTGACACCAACGGCGACGGGTACGCCGATGTCGCCGTCGGCGCCTCGGGCGAGGCCCTCGGATCCAAGCAGTCGGCCGGCTCGGTCACCGTGCTGCGCGGCTCGGCCAAGGGACTGACCGGCACCGGCTCGAAGAGCTTCTCCCAGGACACGGCGGGGGTCCCCGGCACCGCCGAGGCCCGTGACGAGTTCGGCGGCTCCGTATGGGTCACGGACAGCAACAACGACGGTCGCGCGGAACTGGTGGCCGGTGCTTCCGCGGAGAACGACGGCGTCGGTTCGGTCTGGCTGTTCAAGACGGGGACCAGCGGCATCACGGCGACCGGATCGACGGCCTTCGGCCCGGGATCGGTCGGCGGCCCTGCCGGGATCTCCTACTTCGGCGACGATTTCGCCAACTGATCGCCCTGGCTCAGCAGGAGCCCGGGCGAGGGTCGTGCCCACGTACGCTCAGGTTCTGCACGTGTGCGTACGTCGGTACGTCCCCGCCCACCGGCCGGCCCGCCCGGATGTTCGCCGCCACGGCCATCGCCTCCCCGAGCGCCGCCCGGTACAGCAGCGAGCCGAGACTCACCCTGCGCACCCCCAGTTCGCCGAGCTGGGCGACCGTGGGCCCGGACGGGGAGTAGAGGATGTTGAGAGGCGCCTCCAGGCTCTTCACCAGTGCGGCGATCGCGGTGGGGTCGGCCAGGGCGGGGACGAACACGCCGTCCGCGCCCGCCTGTTGATACGCATCGAGCCGGTCCATCGTTCCGGCCGTCGCCGTCTCCCGGCCGCCGAGCCAGTGCGTGTCGGTGCGGGCGTTCACGAAAAGATGCGGGACGGCGGCCTTCACCGCCGCGATCTTCGCCGCGTGCAGCTCCACCGGGGTGAGGGTGCCGTCGCCCCTGCCGTCCTCCAGGTTGATACCGACCGCCCCTGCCGCCGCCAGTTCACGGGCCAGCTCGGCCACCTCGGCCGGGTCGTCGCTGAACCCGCCCTCGGCGTCCACCGAGAGCAAGTACGGCCCGGCGCCCAGTCGCCGGGCCAGAAGCACGGTCTCCGCGCGGGTCGCTCCCGTACCGTCGGGCAGTCCGGCCGCCGCGGCCACCGCGAGGCTTGTGGTGCCGATGGCGGGGAAGCCCTGCTCGCACAGGGCCGTCGCCGAGGCGTGGTCCCAGGCGTTGGGGAGCAGCAACGGTGACGCGGCCGTCGCACGGTGCAGGGAAGTGAATGCCGTGAAGGCGGCCAAGTCGGTCATGGTGTCGGGGTCCGTTCGGCGCGCTCGGGCATGTGGGCGGGTGTGAGGTCTCCTACGGCTTCCGCGTAATAGGTCGATTCCGCTATGTGGAAGGCGAGTTGGCGGAACGTCCAGCCGACGCCGGGCGAACGGTCCAGCTGCTCGGGCGTCAGCGCGTCGAGGCAGTTCACCCAGATCCTGGCCAGTCGGGTCAGCCGGCTGCGGGCCTCGTCGAGATCGGCCCCGGTGAACGGGGCGAGATCCGCCTCTGTGGTGGTCGCCGAGGCGTGCCAGTGGTCCGGCTGTGTCTCCTCCCCCGCGAGCCGCGCCTCCATCTCGGCAAGGTGGTCGACCAGATGGTCGGCGACGCGGCGGATCGCCTTGTGCGGGGTGTGGACGCGGTCGTCGGCGGGGATGGGGCGCCCGTCCCAGGCCGTCCAGGTCGCGGCGAGGGTCAGGACGTGGTCGACCATGTCCGCGACAATCCCGGCGGGGTCGCGGTCGTCGGTCGCCGGGGTGGAGTCGGGTGCGGTGTCGGAGGTGGAGCCGGTCGTTGTCGTCATGGTTCGACGCTAGAGGCGGGACTCTTCGGTGGTCGCCGAACCGTGCCGCGATGCGCTGCGCCACTCAGGACGACGTGACACCCCTCGGCCTCGGCCGGCGGCCCGGGGCGGCGCAGCTCGGGCACCAGTAGCCCTCCTGTTGGACGTACTTCCAGCCGAGCTCCTCGATGTGCGGGGAGGCAATGGTCGCACTGTGGAGGACGTGGCCGAACAGGTCGGACTCGATGTCCGGCGGCGGGTCCGCGATGACCATGTCGAACACGGTCCGCGCCTGGCAACCCCGGCGATCGCACAAAAGGTAGAACCGTACAGGGCCGGGCGGCTCTCCGTCGGTGGTCAGGCTCATGCGTCCACTATGGCTCCCGAGTCGGACGGACACCTGCCGTTCCGCTCGACATCTCGGCAGTCGGCCTCAGCGGCAGTTCACCCTCAACTGCGCCGCAGCGTGATGCGCGCCCACCAGTTCCGCGTCACCCCAGTCGCGCCCCCGGTCGATCAGCTGCACCGCGAACGTGTTGCCCTTGACCGGGTAGCTGCTCACATCGACGGCGGTGCCGCGGTGCGCGGTCTGCCGTACGGCGAAGCCCGTATACGCGGAGTCCGCGTCATCCGGATTCGAGAGCACCCGGTACACAGTGGGGTTCCCCGCCACATCGCGGTCGCGGCCACTGTCCGGCACGAAGACGGTCAGCGCGCACTCGCGGTAGCCGCTGCCCAGGTGCCAGGACCAGGTGGCGGTGTTGCCCCGGTCCTGGGTCGTGCTGCCCGACATCGGCACGGCGCTGAACCGCCCGTCGCACGTACTGCCCCGGTAGCCGCCGGAGTCGACCGTGTACCAGCCGTCGTCGCCGTCCTCGAACCGGCCGTGCTCGTGGTATTCGCCCGTCGAGCAGCCGGGCCCGGCCCAGGCGGTGTACGTGTAACCACCCTTACCGGGAGGGAGTTCGGGGGTACGGGACGGGCTGGGTTCCGGACGCCGAGGCGACGGTGGTGACGACGGCGAATCCGAGGCGGCGGGTGCCGGGTCCGGGCTCTCCGTTCCGGACGGGCCGATCCGGGTCGGGGCGCCGCCCCCGATGCCGTCCGGCGGGACGCCCACGCGCCCCACCGCCCCCGTATGCCGGCCGCTGTCGTCGCCGCCCGAAACGAGCAGTGAGGCACCCGTGACCAGCGAGCCGGCCACCACCACGACTCCCGCCGCCAGCAGGGCCTTTCTGCTGCGTGGCAGCGTGGACACCCGGCCCGCGAGCGTCTCACGGGCGATCCAGGAACCGTCCCCACCGGCCGAGCGGGCCACCGATCCGCAGTCCGGACAGACCAATCCCGGCAGCACGCCTCGCTGTTCACTGCCGCACCGTTGGCACCTCATGGCAGCACACCATGCCAGGGCAACGCCCCCGGAGGGAGGGACCGTGCACGATTTGCTCGCTCTCTCCTTGTCTGCGGCTCCCTGTCTGCGCCCTCCTCAGCGCAGCTCCTCCGGGCACGGTGTACCGGGCGACAGCTGGTACGGGGCCGCCAGCCGGTACACCCCGGGGCGCGGCGCGAGCAGTTCCGTCCACTCGTCGCCGTCCTCGTCCTCGTCCACCTTGAGCAGGCAACCGTTCGTATTGACGAAGGTCCGCGGGCTGTCCTGGTCCGCGCGCTGCTTGGACGCCTCGGTCTCCTGCGGCCGCTCCACGCTCTTGCCCTCGTCGTCGACCAGGGCGAGCCAGCGCGAGTACGGGATCCGGATCAGCACCCGGCCCGCCCGCTTCACATGGATGGTCAGCTCACCCGCACCGGCCTGGTCCACCGTCGCCGGTGGGTCGGCCAGCGGCACCGGGCTGTCGACCGCGAAGAGCTGCCAGTTGGAGTCGGACCAGATGGCCTTCAGATACGGCTGGCCCTTCTGGACCAGCGCCGCCTCCTGCACCGCGCCGGTGGAATCCGGCTCCCCCTTGGGCAGCACCACGTAGTGCACCGCCCAGCGGTCGAGCCACTGGCGGTAGTTCACGGGGTCCAGCGTGTCGTCGTAGAAGAGCGGGTTGCGCTCCATATCGGCCTGCCGGTTCCAGCCGCGGGCCAGATTGACGTACGGGGCGAGCGCGGACGCCTCGCGGTGGCTGCTGGCGGGCACCACCTCGACCCTGCCGCGTTCCGCGCCGACCTCCTGGAGCTCGTTGACCAGCGGGGCCAGTTCCCGCGTCCAAGAAGCGGCGGGGGCGGTACGGACGATGTCGTCGACGCCCTTGAAGCCGATCCAGATGTTCATCCCGACGAATGCCAGGATCAACGCGTACCAGCGCCGCGAACGCGGCACGGTGTACGGCAGCGCGGCGAGCAGCACCACTCCGGCGAAGAGCATCGCCATCCGCGTGACGTTCGAGCCGATCTGCGAGTCGACCACATAGGTCAGCAGCGTCCCGGCCCCGTAGACGGCGGCAGCGGTGCGGACCGTGCGCCACTCGTTCGGCACGAGGACGAGGACGAGAACGGCGAAGAGGAACGGCAGGGACAGCGTCGCGAGCGACATCGGCTGCGTACCGGAGAACGGGAACAGCCACGCCGACAGCACGACGACGACGACCGGCGCCAGGCCCAGTGCGTACGCGCCGGGGCGCCGCTTGTTCAGGAACAGCGCGGCGGCCACCACACCGAGGAACAGACCCGCGACGGGGCTGCCCGCCGTGGCCAGCCCGGCGAGCGGCGCGGCGACGGCCGCCTTCGCCCAGCGCTTGTGGCGCCACCGGTACGGCCAGCAGAACACCGCGGCCACCGCACCCAGCGCGAACATCATGCCGAGCCCGAACGTCACCCGCCCGGACAGTGCGTTGCACAGATACGCGAACACTCCGGCGAGCGAGCAGGCGAGCGGGTTGCGGACGGCCCGGACCCGCACCACGATCAACGCGGTCAGCCCTGCCGACACCGTCCCGGCGATCATCATCGTCGTACGGACGCCGAGCACGGACATCAGATACGGCGAGACCACGCTGTACGAGACGGGGTGCATGCCCCCGTACCAGGCGAGGTTGTACGCGGTACCGGGATACCGGCCGACGAACTCGGCCCAGGCGTCCTGCGCGGCGAGATCGCCACCGCTGTTCGCGAAGAGGAAGAACCAGAGGATGTGGGTGACCGCGGCGGCCGCCGTCGCAATGGTGACGGGGTGGCGCAGCAGTTGCCGGGTACGGGCCCACCGACTGCGGGTCGGCTCGGGCGGTTCCGGCGGTTCGGTGGCCCTCGCCCACGGTTCCGGGGTACGCGGGGCAGGCAGCCGGACGTTCATGCTGCCACCACTGCCGCTCGTCACGTCGCCTCGCACATCGCTGTTCCCGGCCGCCTCACGGCCGGGTCTCGGCTCCGCGGTGGTCACTACGGCTTCTCCCCGTCTCCGCCGGCCCCGTTCCCCGTCTCCGTATCACCTGTGAGGACGCCGTCCGGCGCTCCCCGGTTGTCCGGGGACGCTAACACGTACGCAAAGGGGAAGCCGGTGCCGGTACCGGCACCGAAAAAAAGGGGGAGGGGATGCCGCGGAACGGCATCCCCTCCCCCGTCCGCGTCAGCTGATTCGGGTCAGCTTCTCGCCGAAGGACGGGTCCGTCAGATCGCTCTGCAGCGCCACCGCCACCTTCACCTGGCTGGAGCCCTCGCCGACGGTGAGCGTGCCGACGTGGGTTCCGGCGGCAGCCTCGTGCGAGAGCGCCTTCCCGTCGTCGGTCAGTTCGAGCTTGACCGTCAGACCGGGCCAGCCGACCGCCGCCACGTCCTCGGTCGCGACGACCGGGGTGGTACCGCCGAACCCGTCGTCGACCGCGCCGACGACATCGCCCTTCTTGACCACCTTGCCGCTCTTCAGCAGGTCCTCGGTCGCGACCATCACGTCCTTGCTGACCGCGTTGACCGTGTCGATGATGGGTGCCTTGTGCTGGCCCAGCACCGCGCCGACGATCAGCTGGTCGGTGTCGCCGACCATCTTGTGCGCGGCGAAGAGCAGATTGCCGCCCGCCTTGCTCGTGGAGCCGGTCTTGATGCCGAGGGCGCCGTCGTACGGAACGAGGGTGTTGTAGTTCCGCCAGTTCTTGCCCGACGGGTCGGTCCACGACGGCAGCTTGGTGATCGCCATCAGCGCCGGGATCTCCACCAGCTTCTGGCCGAGCTTCACCTGGTCCTCGGCGGAACTCACCGTGGTCGCGGTGAGTCCGGACGGGTCGGTGTACGTGGTGTTCTTCATGCCGAGCGACTTGGCAGTGTCGTTCATCTTCTTGACGAACGCCTTCTCCGAACCCGCGTCCCAACGCGCCAGCAGCCGCGCGATGTTGTTCGCGGACGGAATCATTATGGCCGACAGGGCCTCCTGCTCGGTGAGCTTGTCCCCCGTCTTCACGGTGTTGAGCGTCGACTCGCCCGCGGCGTCCAGCTTGCCGTCCGACTCCCCCTTCGCGTCGACCGTGATGGACGGACCGGCCTGGCCCTTCTTGAGCGGGTGGTCCTTGAGCACGATGTACGCGGTCATCGCCTTGGCCACACTGCCGATCGGCACAGCCTTCTGCTCGCCGAACGAGTCCACTGTGCCGAGGCCGGTCGCCGCCATGTAGCCCTGGCCCTCGTTCGGCCACGGCAGTGACGGCTTGCTGCCTTCGAAGCTGTACGTCGGCTGCGCCGTCAGCCGCAGCTGGGGCGTCGGCAGCGGGCGCACCGCCTGCACGATCGCAAAGACGATCAGCAGGAGCACCGCGAGCGGGGTCCAGATCTTGACCCGGCGCACGGCCGTACGGACGGGCGTCTCCGGCGGCGGAGGCGTGTTCGTCAGCTCGGCCAGCAGGTCGAGCGGCGGCCGGGGTGGCATCGGCTGCTGCCGGGTCCGCTCGGCGCCGCTGAGCGAGGGGGCTGCGGCCGACGCGGGGGCGGCTGCGGCTGTCTCGGGCTTGCGGACGGCGGGGGCGGGCCGCGCTTCGTCGCGGCGCAGCGGCACGAACCGGCTGGTGCGCTCGGCGGCACTCTCGGGCTCGGTCTCCGGCTTCTGCTGAGGCTTCTGCTCCGGCTTCGACGCGGGCGGGGTGATCTTCAGCGCGGTCGTCGGCTGGTCGACCCGGTCCGGCCGGACCGTCCTGAAGACAGCCGTGGGCTGATCGATTGCGCGCTTTCCCTCGGCGGGCTCGGAGGACTCGGCGGGCTCGGTCTCGGCGGCATCGGCCGACTTGACGCTCTCCGCACCCTCGGGGCTCTCCTCGGGGGCGCCGGGGACCCGGGCCTCGTCGGCAGCGTCGTCGGTTTCCTCGTCCTCGGCCGCGGCCGCGTTCTCCCCCGGGCCCTCGTCCGCGGCTTCGGCGGATGCCGCAGGCTTCCCGACACCCTCAGCAGGCGCCTCGTCGGCCTCGTCCTCGTCCGCGGCGTCGGCATCGGCGGTGGCATCGGCGGTGGCCGCATCCGACGCGACCCGCTCGTCCGGCTCGTCCGGCTCGTCCGGCTCGTCCGGGGTCGCGTCGGCGGACGTCGTCCGGCTGTCACTCGCCTCGTCGACGGCCTCGGGCGTGTCGCTCCCCGTGACGTCGTCGCTCTCGGTGACCGCGACCGCGTCGTCGGACTTCTCGTCCCGCTCGGGCGTCTTCGCGCCGGCGGTGCCCTTGCCCACCCACGCGGCAACCGCGGCACGCAGCCGCGCGTCGCTCTCCTCGGGTGCGGTCCCGGTTCCCGCCTCGTCGGCCGACCCGGCCGTCTCCGGGGCCCGGGCGCCCTCCTCGGACTCCTCCGGCCCCTCGGGCGCGGAGGCCGCCTCCGGGGTCTCAGGAGCCTTCTCGGCCCCCTCGGGACCGTGGGAGCCGTGAGAGCCGTTCCTCGACCCGTCGAGGTCCTCGCCGAGGCCTTCGCGAGAGTCCAGCCCCTCGCCGGCCTCCGCAGGCTTCGTACGGAAGACCGCCGTTGCCGTATCCGGATTGCCGCCGGTTCCGGTCGCGGTTCCGGCATCCGCGGCGGCTGCCGCTTCACGGAAGACGGCCAGCCGCGGATCGCCTTCGCTCCGAGCCGCGCCCGACGACTTCCGCTGCTCCGACCTGTCGGGGGACTCGCCCGCCACCGATGCCTCCTCCATACGCCGCGGGGACGCCCCCCGCACTGTCCGAACCAGCTACCAGTGTCCTGTGTGAACCCTCGGCCGGGCTGCTAGACGAGAACGACATACCTACTGGTTCCCATACAAAGCACCCAGGCGCTCTCGACAGACCAATGTGAGAGGGGTCACCCTGTCATTCATCCACGCGGGGAGGCATGGATGGGCAGGAGCCGCAGAACAATTCCGGAGGAGCTTCTGCTGCTCGCTCTGGACCCGACCACGGGTACCACAGCGCAGCCGCAGTCGCTCGACCTCGGCCTCGCCGGAGCTCAGCTAGTGGAGCTGGCTCTGGCAGGACGGATAGCCCCTGACGGGGATCGTATCGCCGTGGTGATGCCACGGCCGACAGGAGATCCGACACTGGACTCCGCACTGGAACTGCTGCGCCGACGCGGCAGCCCGGTCCGGGCCGTCCACTGGATTGGCGGGCCCCGACTGGGGCTGCGTCAGACCTATCTCTCGCATCTGGAGCGGTGCGGCATGGTGCATGCCGTGGCGGGACAGATGTGCGGGGTGCTGCCGACGACTCGCTACCAGGCGACGGACACGGCAATCAGCCGGGAGATCAGATCCCGGCTGGACAGTGCGATCCGCACCGGCGTACCGCCGGACCCGCGGACCGCGGCGCTCGCCGCACTGGCCCACGCGGTCGGACTCGGCAAGCACCTCTACCCCGGGAACGAGGGGCGCTCGTCGCGCTCCCGGCTCCGGGATCTGATCAGACACGACCCGATGGGCGGCCTCGTGGCGCACGCCGTGATGGACGTCCAGAACGGGGCGGTCGCACAGCCGCGCCGCAACCAGGTGGCGGGAGCGCCGTTGCAACCGCAAGTGCAGTCGCAGTCACGCCGCGACAGCATGGTGCACACCGCGGCCCATTAGGGCAGCGGACCGCACCGCACCGACGGGACAACCGAATACCGCCGCGCCGACGTCCCCAAGACCCGGTTCGGGAGCCGCACCACGCGCGGGGCAGCCGGTCCACCGGCTGCCCCGCGCGCCTGCGTGTGGCCATTTCCCAGCGCGACCCGACCCATGGGTGGCAATCTGCTGAGCAGTAGATACGCACAGCTACACAGCCGGAGGTGCCGTTTCCGTGCCGACCAACGTCAATCCCACCGTCAGGCGACGCCGGTTGGGGCAGGAATTGCGCCGCCTGCGCGAGCTCAAGGGCATGACGGCCGAGGAGGTGGCGGAGCGGCTGCTGGTCTCGCAGTCGAAAATCAGCCGCCTGGAGAACGGCCGCCGGTCCATCAGTCAGCGCGACGTCCGCGATCTCTGCGGGGTGTACGAGGTCGAGGACCACCGGATCGTCGACTCGCTCATGCAGATGGCCAAGGACTCCCGCCAGCAGGGCTGGTGGCACGCCTTCGGCGACATCCCGTACAGCGTCTACATCGGCCTGGAGACCGACGCCGAGTCGCTGCGGGTGTACGAACCCCAGGTCGTCCCGGGCCTGTTGCAGACCCGGAGCTACGCCGAGGCGCTGATCAACGGCGCGCTTCCGGAGGCGCCGCCGAACGACATCGACAAGCGCGTCAGCGTCCGTGCGCGGCGCCAGGACCGGATCACCGACCAGGAACATCCGCTGCGGCTCTGGGCGGTCATCGACGAGGCCGCGCTGAGCCGGCAGGTCGGTGGCCGGCAGGTGATGATCGAGCAGCTGGAGCAGCTCGTCGAGCTGTCGCACCTGCCGCATGTGACCGTGCAGGTGCTGCCTTTCGAGATGGGTGCACATCCGGGCATCAACGGGCAGTACGCCATTTTGGAATTCCCGGACGCCGCGGACTCCAGCGTGGTCTATATCGAGGGCGTCACCAGCGATCTCTATCTGGAGAAAGCGAATGATGTGCAGCGATACAGCGTCATGTATGAGCACTTGCGGGCGCAGGCGCTGAATGTGGAGCAGACCCGGCACTTCATCGCCGACATCGCGAAGAAGTACGCCCGGCTGAGCAGCGAGTGAGCAACGGCTGAACACCGGCCGAATGCCGACCGAACGGCAGCCCGGAGCCGGTATTCCGCAAAGTCCGTTATGCGAGAAAAGGAGCGATGTTACGGGTGGGGCGACGGCACGGTACACCGTCGCCACATCAAAGCGGAAGGCCCGAATGGAATATGCCATCCGGTCGAGTGAACGGCGCCTTCACGCAACGATGTTGGCGAGTAGCGTCGATCACGCCAACAGGTTTTGCGGTTGGCACCTCTCACACAACTCTCTGAACCGGAGTGAACATGGCTATTCGTCAGGGTGCTACGGACAATTGGACGAAGTCGTCGTATTCCGGGGGTAACGGCGCTTGCATCGAGGTCAGGTCCCCTCTCGCCCAGGCGATCGCGGTGCGTGACTCGAAGGCCCCCGAGGGCCCCTCGATCACGTTTGTGCCCGGCGCGTGGAACGCCTTCGTCTCCGACATCGCGAAGGGCTCCGTCGACGCCTGACCCATGCCCTTCCACAGACCGGGGTGCGGCACCGACGTCGGTGCCGCCGGAAGCCCTCTCGACTGGTCCGCCGTCCCGGCCGAGGGGGCTCCTCCAGCAGATCCGGTCAACGCAGTTGATCCACATACCGGTCCGTGCCGGGCACGGTCGGAATGAACGGCGCCACCAGCTCGACCCGGCCCAGGCCGGATTCCGCGACCGCCGCGTCGAGCCCGGTGAAATGCTCCGCCCAGCAGTCCCGTGGGTCCTCCTGGAGGAACCAGAGCAGGGTCAGCCGGGTGTCGACGCCCTCGACCTGCTTCACATAGGTCATCCGGTCGCCCGGCAGCGGCGTGGGGCGGAAGACGGTCACCATCGCCGCCGGTGAGCCGCCGAGCCGCTTCGGCAGATGCCGGGAGCGCAGCCACTCCAGCAGCTCGGCCCGCTGTCCGGCGCCTTCGGCGTCGATCACCTGGAGCACCAGTCCGCGGTACGGGTGGTCGAGGGCGTGATAGTCCCTGGGACCTGCGGCGCCGTCCCGGTAGACCGTCGCCTCGTGGTCCTGGAACGCGGTGAACACATGGGTGCGGTCCTGGTAGACCCGGCCGTCCCGGTTCAGCCGCTTGTTGATCCCGACGGTCCACTTCATGTGGTCGTCGTAGCGGCCGTCCGTCACCCAGTACGTGGACAGATAGCACCCGGCACCGACCGGCTGCGCGACCGCGGACTTCTCCGGGTAGCGCAGCTCCTGGAGCTCCCGGGTGGCCACCCAGCGCCGCCCGGCGAACATCCAGGGCATCGCCATCGCGCCCGCGTAGTAGTGATCGTCTTCGTACCATCTGTTGTATGCGTATTCATGGCCCGGGCGCGGTTCCACCATGGTGATCAGCGCGTGGCCGGGATGGACTCCGTACGGCCCCAGCGCGGCCAGTTCGGCGTACGTGTCGCTGCGTGTCCCGTCGCTCATGCCATTCCCCTTCCGCACTCCGCCACAGCGTCCTACTCTGACGCCCCGTCAGGAAAACTGCCAGGGCCGGGAGGCACCGATGTTGCTCGCGGGGAAGACCGTCGTGGTGTCCGGGGTCGGGGCCGGACTGGGGCACCGGATCGCGGAGACGGTGGTACGGGACGGCGGCAGTGCGGTCCTCGGGGCGCGCACCGCGGAGCGGCTCGCCAAGTCGGCCGCCGAGATCGATCCCGAGGGCCGGCACACCGCCCATCTGGCCACCGACATCACCGACGAAGCACAGTGCGAGGCGCTTGCCGCGCTGGCACTGGAGCGGTTCGGGCGGATCGACGCGGTGGTCCATGTCGCCGCCTGGGACAGCCACTTCGGCGGCGTCGAGGACGCCGACCTCGCCACCTGGCGGTCGGTGCTCGACGTCAATCTGCTCGGCACGCTGCGGATGACGCGCGCCTGCCTGCCCGGCCTCAAGGAGCGGGGCGGCTCCGTGGTCGTCATCGGTACGCAGTCGTCGGTCGCCGCACCGTCCCAGGTGCGGCAGGCGGCGTACGCGGCGTCGAAGGGCGCGCTCACCTCGGCGATGTACTCCATGGCGCGGGAGTTCGGTCCGCACCGGATCCGGGTCAACACGGTGCTGCCCGGCTGGATGTGGGGCCCGCCGGTGCAGGCGTACGTCCGGTTCACCGCACACTCCGAGGGCATACCGGAGGCCGACGTGCTCGGCAGGCTCGCCGAACGGATGGCACTGCCCGAGCTGGCCACGGACGGCGACGTGGCGGAGGCCGCGGTGTTCCTGGCCTCCGACCGCGCCCGGTCGATCACCGGGCAGTCCCTGCTGGTCAACGCCGGCGAGCTGATGCGCTGATCCGCTGTCGTTAAGGGCAGTTCTCCTCCTTCTCGGCCGCACGGGACCCGCATCCCGTGCGGTCTTTCTGCGCTCTCCACTGCTCGTGATTGCTCTGCACAGCCTGACGAAGTGCCCGCTCATCGTGTGGCCGCCGTCACGTTCACGACAACGCCCCCGCGAGTCAAGAACAAGTAAAATCGTTCGACTTACTGATTGGCGTTCACATCCCTGATCGCGAAAAACCTTGACCGAGGTACCGAACAGGCGGTTCAATCCCCGATATCCCCGCTCCCGCACGGGGCCCCGCTGGGCGGCCGTACTGACGAAGTGCGTAACCCCGTTCATAAGGCGGACCCCAGGAGGGGGCACATGAACAGTCTCGACTGGGTCGTGCTCATCGGCTACTTCGGCGTGATGATCGCGATCGGACTCTGGTCCCACAAGCGTGTGGACAACGTCAGTGACTTCTTCACGGCCGGCGGCAAGATGCCGTGGTGGCTGTCCGGCATCTCGCACCACATGTCCGGCTACAGCGCGGTGATGTTCACCGGGTACGCCGGTATCGCGTATCAGTTCGGCGTCACGTCGTTCGTGACCTGGTCGCTGCCGATCGCCATCGGCATCGGCATCGGCGCCCAGCTCTTCGCACCCCGGCTCAACCGGCTGCGCTCGCGACTGCACGTCGCCTCGCCGCTCGAGTACCTCAAGAACCGCTACAACATCCAGACGCAGCAGGCGCTGGCCTGGTCGGGCCTGCTGCTGAAGATCGTGGACGTCGGCGCCAAGTGGGCGGCCATCGCCACCCTGCTCTCCGTCTTCACCGGCATCTCGATCTCCCAGGGCATCTTCATCACCGGCTGCATCACCGCCGTGTACTGCACGGTCGGCGGACTGTGGGCCGACGCGCTCACAGAGCTCGGGCAGTTCATCATCCAGCTCTTCGCCGGGATCGCGATGCTCGTCACCGCCATGGCCAAGCTCGACGGGTTCAGCACGCTGTGGACGGTCTGGGACAAGCTGCCCGAGGGCCACACCGACCCCACGGCGGGCCCGTACACGGTGACCTTCCTGCTGGCATACCTCTTCATCAAGACCTTCGAGTACAACGGCGGCATGTGGAACCAGGCCCAGCGCTACATGGCCACGGACTCCGCCGCCTCCGCAACCCGATCCGCCCGGCTCTCCGCCATTCTGTGGCTGGTCTGGCCGACGGTCCTGTTCTTCCCGATGTGGTGCGCCCCGCTGCTGGTCCACGCCCAGAAGCCGGACGCCTCCGACAGCTACGCCCTGATGACCGAGCAGCTGCTGCCGCACGGCCTGCTGGGTCTGGTCGTCGTCGGCTTCTTCTCGCACACGATGGCCATGTGCTCCTCGGACGCCAACGCCATCGCGGCGGTCTTCACCCGGGACATCGCCCCGGTCCTCTCGAAGTCGGCCCGCACCTGGAGCAGCCGCACCGGTCTGCTGGCGGCCCGAGTGTCCACGCTCGGCTTCCTCGGTCTGTCGATGGCGCTCGCCACCCAGATCAACTCGCCGACGTTCAAGGACATCATCTCCGTCGTCATCAAGTGGGTGGCCGGTCTGATGGGTCCGATCGCGATCCCGTTCATGCTGGGCCTGCTGCGCAGGTTCCGTAAGTCGGGTCCGACGGCGGCACTCGTCAGCTGGGCTGCGGGTCTGCTGGCGTTCTACTTCACCAACTACAACTTCGACGGTTCGGTGAAGACGACTGTCGCGCTCCAGTACCAGGTGGCGCTGCCGCTGGCGATCTCGCTGGTGCTCTACATCGCGATCGGCTTCATCAAGCCGGAGGACACCCCGGAGCGCGACGCGCTGATCGAGCAGATCAACACGGACGACGACGGTTCGTCGACCGGCGCGACGATTCCGGCGCAAGCCGGTGCCGGCGACACCACCGTCGCGGAGGGCATGAAGGACTGACCCGCCCGCACAGAGCCGAGGGGCGGGGTACGGACACGGCGGTGTCCGTACCCCGCCCCTCGTAGGTGCTCCGTGGTTCGGCCCGCGAGCGCGGTGGTCACCCGCGCGGGTAGCGGGTCAGCCAGCCCGGTGCGGCGGCCGACGGGCTGTGCAGGGCCGGACCTTGGGTCATCTCCATGGCGAAGTCGTCGGCGAGTTCGAGGAGGGTGGCCCTGCCCTCCAGTTCGGCGAGCCAGGCCGGCGGCAGCGCGGTCTCGCCGTGCAGCGCGCCGAGCAGGGCCCCGCACAGGGCCCCGGTGGCCGCGGAAGGGCCGCCGTGGTTCACCGCGAGCCGCAGCCCGTGCCGCACGTCCTCGCCGACCAGAGCGCAGTACACAGCGACGGCCAGCACCTCCTCGGCGGAGTCCGTGTCGCCCAGCGCCTCGATGAGGGCCGGTCCCGGGATCCCCTGGCGTACGGAGCCGAGGGCCTGCTTGACCGCCTCGGTGACCTGTTCATGGCCGGGCCGTTCGGCGAGCAGCGCGAGGGCGTGCTGCACGGCACCGTCCAGGGTCTCGCCGCGGGCCAGGCCGTGCACCATGACGGCGAGGGCACCCGCGGAGAGCAGGGCGGTGGGGTGGCCGTGGGTCTGGGCGGCGCATTCGACGGCCAGCTGGAGGACGAGCTGCGGCTCCCACCCGACCAGCAGTCCGAACGGGGCGGACCGGGTGAGGGCCGCCGAGTCGCGTGCGGTGGGGTTCTTGGGCCGGTCGAGGGTGCCCATCGTGGCGTCGCCGAATCCGGTGAGGCATTCCCGGGTGGGGGCGCGGCGTGCGTACAGCCACTCCTCCTGGGCGAGCCAGCCGTTCTCCTGGCGGCGTTCGTCGGGCCCCCAGTCGTGCTGGGTGGCGGCCCAGCGCAGATGGGCACGGTACACATCGGTGGGCGGGTGCCAGGCGCCGGTGTCGCGGCGGACCTGGGCGCGGATCAGCCCGTCGACGGTGAACAGGTTGAGCTGGGTGACCGCGGTGACCGCGCCGCGTCTGCCGTGGACGGGGACGAAGTCGGTGACGGCGTCGGCGCCGTGGGCCGCGCGGATCTCTTCGAGCGAGAGACCGGCGACGGCCGCACCGAGCGCGTCACCGATGGCACCGCCCAGCAGACAGCCACGTACCCGGCTGCGGAAGTCCTGCTGTTCGACACGGCCCCAGACAGCTGTGGCTCCTGTGCTCACCGTGCCCCTTCCCCGTCCTCGTACGGCTGCGCAGCTCCGACTCCGCAGCACTGTAATCGAACGGGGAACGGCCGGTTGAGGACCGGAACGGTATGTACGGAGTGGCTCTCGCGGTCACTTTTGAACGGCAATCTCCGGGGATTTCCGTACCGCGGGACAACAGTCGCCCATGGGCCGTGGCAACGTCTCGCTCGCAACGTGCTCGCGCACCGGAACCACGGATCAGTCCGACAGGACCGGCAGGAGTTCCGGCAAGTGCCCGTCCGAGGCGGCGGCGGCCGTCACCCGCTCCTGCGGCACTTCCCCGTACAGCGTCGTACGCGGCTTCGCCGGCCGGCCCGCCAGCTCCGCGATGGCGACCAGGTCCCGGACCGACCGGTACGAGCCGTAACTCGAACCCGCCATCCGGGAGATGGTCTCCTCCATCAGCGTGCCGCCCAGGTCGTTCGCGCCCGAGCGCAGCATTTCGGCCGCGCCCTCCGTACCGAGCTTGACCCAGCTGGTCTGGATGTTGGTGATGTGCGGGTGCAGGAGGAGCCGGGCCATGGCGGTGACGGCCCGGTTGTCGCGGTCGGTCGGGCCCGGCCGGGCGATGCCCGCGAGGTAGACGGGGGCGTTGGTGTGGATGAACGGCAGTGTCACGAACTCCGTGAAACCACCGGTCTCCTGCTGGAGGCGGGCCAGGGTCCTCAGATGGCCGAGCCAGTGGCGGGGCTGGTCGACATGGCCGTACATCATCGTCGACGACGATCGCAGTCCCACCTCGTGGGCCGTCCTGATGACGTCGAGCCAGGTGGCCGTCGGCAGTTTCCCCTTGGTGAGGACCCAGCGGACCTCGTCGTCGAGGATTTCGGCGGCGGTGCCGGGGATGGAGTCGAGCCCGGCCTCCTTCGCGGCGGTCAGCCAGTCGCGGATGGACATCCCGGTGCGGGTGGCACCGTTGACGACCTCCATCGGCGAGAAGGCGTGCACATGCATGCCGGGCACGCGTTCCTTCACCGCGCGCGCGATGTCGAAGTACGCGGTGCCGGGCAGGTCCGGGTGGATACCGCCCTGCATGCACACCTCGACGGCGCCGACGTCCCACGCCTGCGCGGCCCGGTCGGCGACCTGGTCCAGCGACAGGGTGTACGCGTCGGCGTCCGTGCGCCGCTGGGCGAAGGCGCAGAAGCGGCAGCCGGTGTAGCAGACGTTGGTGAAGTTGATGTTCCGCGTGACGATGTAGGTGACGTCGTCACCGACCACGTCCCGCCGCAGCTCGTCGGCGATCCGGCACAGCGCGTCGAGAGCCGGCCCGTCGGCGTGGAGCAGGGCGAGTGCCTCGTCGTCGGTGAGCTTCGTCGGATCGTCGGCGGCAGTGGCCAGCGCGGACTTCACATCCGTGTCGATCCGGGACGGGATCATCCCGGGCGCGGCGGCCTCGCGCAGCGCCTCCCAGTCCCCGTACACCTCGTCGAAGTCGTCGCGACGGTCGCCGGTGCGGCCCTCGGTGTCGATGGTCCGGTGCAGATCGGTACGGCCGGAGGCGTTGAAGCCCTCGTCGGGCTCCTGCCAGGGCAGCCCGGCCGGGATCGTCCCTTCCTTCGCGAGACCCGTCTCCGGGTCGGCCAGCGCCCGGACGTGCGGGAGGAGGCGGGGGTCGAGCCACGGCTCGCCGCGCTGGATGAACTCCGGGTAGATGGTGAGCCGTTCGCGCAGTGCGAAGCCCGACTCGGCGGTCTTCGCGGCGAGTTCGTCGATGTGCGGCCAGGGCCGTTCGGGGTTCACATGGTCCGGGGTGAGCGGCGAGACACCGCCCCAGTCGTCGATCCCGGCGCCGATGAGCAGCGCGTACTCGGCGTCGACGAGGTTCGGCGGGGCCTGGATGCGGGCGGACGGGCCGAGGATGTGGCGGGCCACGGCGATGGCCGCGGCCAGCTCCTCCAGTTCGGCGTCCGGCATCCCGCGCATCGCCGTGTCGGGCTTGGCGCGGAAGTTCTGGACGATGACCTCCTGGATGCCGTGGTAGGCGCGGGCGGTCTTGCGGAGCTCGAAGAGGGAGTCGGCGCGCTCCTCGTACGACTCACCGATCCCGATCAAGATCCCGGTGGTGAACGGGACGTTGGAACGGCCCGCGTCCTCCAGCACCCGCAGTCGCACCGCGGGCTCCTTGTCCGGGGAGCCGTGGTGCGGGCCGCCCGGCTCGGACCACAGGCGGGTGGCCGTCGTCTCCAGCATCATGCCCATGGAGGGGGCGACGGGCTTGAGCCGCTGCAGATCGGTCCAGGTCAGCACGCCGGGGTTGAGGTGCGGGAGGAGTCCGGTCTCCTCCAGGACCCGGATCGCCATGGCCCGTACGTACGCCAGGGTGTCGTCGTAACCCTCGGCCTCCAGCCACTCCCGCGCCTCAGGCCAGCGGTCCTCGGGCCGGTCGCCGAGCGTGAACAGCGCTTCCTTGCAACCCATCGCGGCGCCCTTGCGGGCGATGTCCAGCACCTCGTCGGGCGACAGGAACATCCCGTGCCCGGCCTTGCGGAGCTTGCCGGGGACAGTGACGAAGGTGCAGTAGTGGCACTTGTCGCGGCACAGCCGGGTCAGCGGGATGAAGACCTTGCGCGAGTACGTGATGACGCCCGGCCGGCCCGCGGCTTCGAGGCCCGCGTCCCGCACCCGGGCGGCGGACGCGGCGAGGTCCGTCAGATCGTCGCCGCATGCCTGGAGCAGGACGGCGGCCTCGGTCACATCGAGAGCGACCCCGTCACGGGCCCGCTTGAGAGCGCGCCGCATGGAGTTGGTGGTCGGGCGTCCGCGCTGAAGATCGGTCATGAACCGAGCATACGAGCGGGACGGACGTCTGCGGGGCGGCCGGTACCCCTGCCCCACGTGACGGCCGCTCCCGTCCGGCGCGGCGGGCGACCGAGGACAGGACCGTTGCCGGAACCTTCGCGGACCGGATCGGACCCGGCTCGAAGCGCATCCGATCCCGGAAAGGGCTTACAGGCCGGGTGACCGAGGTCCGCGAGCCCCGCGGCGGTGCGCTCCCGGTCGGCGCCCGCTCGGTCCAGGGCACCGGCACCGAGGCCGCCGCCCTGCGCGCGATGGCCGTGCCGGGCGCCCGCCTCGCCGTCAGCGGCCGCCTGACCGACCAGCGGGGACGACCGGCCCGCATCCCGCAGATGGCCGTCAACGGCGGCCCGGAACTCGTCCGCGACGGCCGTCCCCATGTGACGCCGCAGGCCGACGGCATGGTCCGGCCTGGCGACCCGAGCTTCTACTACGGCTGGGCGGCCAAGCGGAACCCGCGCACGATCGCCGGCGTGGACGGGCACGGCCGGATCATGCTGGCCACGGTCGACGGCCGCGCGGTCGACAGCCTCGGTCTGTCCATCGCGGAGAGTGCCGCGGTGGCCGACTCCCTCGGTATGGAGAGCGCCGTCAACCTGGACGGTGGCGGCTCGACGACGATGGTCGTGGACGACAAGATGATCAACCACCCGTCCGACGCGGCGGGCGAGCGCCCGGTCGGCGACGCGATCCTGGTGCTGCCCTGACCCAGCGGGGGCCGGCGGCCACGTCACGCGTGACCGCCACCCCCCATCCGCCGTGACCGGCGCCGATCCGGCCCGTCCGGCGTTCGAGGACGGCAACCGTGGCCCGGGCATCCGGCCCCCTGTCGGGCCGGTGCCCCCATCCGGACCGTTCCGGCGCACGCCGCGCCGCAGTACTAGCGCGAGTCCCGCTCCGCCGTCTCAGCGACGCGCTTGATGTGCGCCAAGCGCCGATCCCAGTCGGCCGCGAGCGCGGCCATCCACCGCGCCGTCGCGTCCAGCGCCGCGGGCCGCACCGCGTACCGCACCTCGCGCCCGACCCGTCTGCCGGAAACCAGTCCGGCGGCGTCCAGGACGGCGAGGTGCTTGACCACCGCCTGCCGCGAGACGGGCACTCGTTCGGCGAGCGTCGTCGCGCTGACCTCGCCCTGCGCGGCGAGCAGATCGAGCAGCTGACGTCGCATCGGGTCAGCCAGCGCGCCGAGAACGCTGTCGACCGCTTCGCCGGGGCTGCGGCGTCCGTCCGTCACGCGGATGACTGTTCGACACGCTTCTTGAACGCGTCCAACACCTGTGGCCAGCCGCCGCTGTTGTCCTTCAGTGCCTGGGCACGCAGCTCCTCGGACCCGGCCAGCGCCTCGAAACCGCTCTCGACGACACGGAGCCTGGTCTTGTCGCCTTCCGGGGTCAACGTGAACTCCACGAGGGTGCTGTTGTCCTCGCGCAGCTCTTCCCCGGGGAATGCACTGGCCCAGCGGTACGCCACGTACGTCGGCGGCTCGACCTTCTCCACGCGCACCGGGAATTCGCCGTACTCGGCGTTCTTCGCCAGCACCGACTCGCCTTCCTCGGCCACGGTGCCGTGGAGGCTCGCCGGGTCCGCCACCCAGAACCCGGGTTCGGTCACCAGCGACCAGACCCGCTCCAGGGGTGCCGCGATCAGGGTTTCGCGCTCGATCCGTTGTTCGCTCATGAGGGGACTCCTTCATCGCCGCCATTGGATGCAACCACAGAGTTGCACATCAAGCCCTCCAGCCGCAACCCGAGGGTTGCACTGAGGTCGAGTGCCGCTTCTGGGCGGCGACCTGCTCCGGGCTGCCGAAAGCCATGGGGTCCATCCCGACACCATGGGCGGACGCGGGTCCGGTCTCACCGACCTGACATGGAGGGGCGGCGCCCCCCCCCGGGGGGGGCCCCCCCCCCCACAGACCCCCCCCCCGGGCCCCCCCCCCGGC
>NZ_JBSFCW010000048.1:0-33591 GCF_053593595.1 Streptomyces sp. NPDC002206 | reverse complement strand
GGAAGGGAATCCCGGGTCAATGCCCACCTCTTACTACTGCGATTAGTGCCGGGTGCGAGAAATGATGGAATAAGTGGCTTCGCGGCCGGAGAACGAGCCTCGATGGTCTACTATTCGGCTTCGGAGTGACGCCCGTCATATGGCCCACCCCACACGGCAAATGCCTCAAATCTGCACAAGAGTGACGCAGGTCATGTGGCCTGCGTCATATTGAAGGCACCTAATTCGCTCAACGTAATTCAATAAATACACTCCGCATTCATGGTGGGGTGGTGGAATATCGGCGCACGTCGACGGGGAATCCTGGCCGGTGATCGAGGCCGATGACCGGGGCCTGAGGGGTCTGCCGACGGTACGTGCCGGGGCTGATTCAGCGCGGCACGGCCGCGTGAATGTGCCGACTACCGGGCGGGGCTCCCGCCGACGGTCGTGAGGCATGGGTGAATGGACCTCCGCACGCTGATCAGCGGGCGGGATCCTCCTCCGCCGCCTGCGGATCGGCGCCCCGGCAGGGTGGCCCGGCCTCACGGTGCGGGCTGTGGACGACCGCCCACGAACAACACCGGGTGCGCCGGGCCGGGAAGGGTCACCGGGATGGACCGGCTACGCGCCAGGGCATGGGGAGTGTGTATTCCCATCCGGGCTGCCACGGGGCCGAGGCCTCGACGAGGGCTTGCCAGTGGGCGCCGGTGAGCAGACAGTCCAGCGAGGGGACGTCCGTCGGATCGGGGGACCTCTCCGTCTCCGGCAAGCCCCACAACGCCCTACGCCCTACGCCCTTGGCAGATAATCGCGTAGCGGGGCGGGAGACTGCACGACCGGCCCTCCACCCCGACCATGTCCCGGACCTGCGCCACCCCGAAGGAACCTCTCCATGGGCCACACCCTCCCGCCGTTCCACCTCCTGCCCGGCTCACCCGCGTCACCGGTCCTGCTGCACGTACCTCACTCGGCACGTGTCGTCCCCGATCACGTACGCGCCGGAATCAAGCTGGACGACGAGGCTCTGGATCTCGAACTCGACCACGTCACGGACTCCCACACGGCCGAGCTGGCTGCCGAGGCGGCTACGGCCGCGCCTCTCACGCCGTGGCGATTCGTCAACGGTCTGTCGCGACTCGTCATCGATCCTGAACGGTTCCCGGACGATCGCGAGGAGATGCTGGCCGTCGGCATGGGCGCGGTCTACACGCAGACCACGCACCGCGAGCCGCTTCGCTCATCGGACGTGGATCCGCAGCCGTTGATCGACCGCTACTTCCACCCGTACGCGGCAGCAATGACCGCCGCTGTCGACGAACGCCTGGCGGCCACCGGACGCGCGGTCGTCATCGACGTCCACTCCTATCCGTCGGCTCCGCTTCCCTACGAACTCCACGGCACCGGACCACGCCCACCGATCTGCCTCGGCACCGACGCCTTCCACACACCGCCGGACCTGCTGGCCCAGGCCGAGGAGGCGTTCGCCGGGTTCGGGGGCACGGGCATCAACAGCCCCTTCGCCGGTACGTACGTGCCGCTGAAGCATTACGGCGTGGACCCGCGTGTCAGCGCGCTGATGATCGAGATCCGCCGGGACTTGTACATGCCCGAGCCGGGAGGCCCCGCCCACCCCACCGGATCGACCGCGCTGGCGTCGGCGCTGGCCGCCCTGGTCGGCGCGCTGTCCGGTGCGAGCGGACAAGGTTCACGGGCGTGACACCCGGCCCATGCTTCTCACTACAACACTGCCACCTCGCGAGCCCCCGTGCGGCACCAGACAATGGTGATCAGGGCGTCAGCTCCGTGCCGGTCCCTCGAGGAGGTAGCGATGCGTCTGACCAATCTCATCGGGGAGTCGGCCGAACACGTCAGCGCCCGCGAGGAGCTGCGCCTGGCCGAGATCGAGCTGATGCGCCACCGCGAACGCGTCGCCGACCTGCGCCGCCGACTGCCGCTGGGGCCCGTCGTCGACTACGCGTTCGAGGAAGGTCCCGCGGATCTCCACGCAGACGATGTGCCGGTGCAGACCGTGCGACTGAGCGAGCTATTCACCCAGCCCGGGCGCGACCTCGTCGTCTATCACTTCATGTACGGCAAGCGGCAGACGCAACCCTGTCCCATGTGCACGATGTGGATCGACGGGTTCAACGGAATCGCCCACCACGTCGCGCAGAACGTCGACTTCGCGATTGTCGCCGCGGCCGACCTGCCCGCACTCCGCGCGCACGCACGGGACCGGCAGTGGGAGAACCTGCGGTTGCTCAGCGCCGGGGCCGGCACCTTCAAATACGACCTCGGCAGCGAGGACGCCGAGGGCAACCAGGACTCGACGGTGTCGGTGTTCACCCGCGACGGCAACGGCTCGGTACGCCACTTCTACTCGGCACACCCCCGGATGTCCGACGACATCGACCAGCGCGGCATCGACCTGCTCAGCCCGGTGTGGCACATCCTCGACCTCACCCGCCAAGGCCGGGACAACTGGTTCGCAGAACTGAGCTACTAGCCGGAAGCACGCAAGTACCTTCTGAGTTGGGACGATGAACCTTGTCTAGGGTTCTCTCGGTCCAGGTGGACGGCAATTTCTACGTGCAGGGTCGGTTCTCGTCCCAAGCTCCATAGCTCCATGTCTCCGCTGACGGGTCGGGGTTGTGGGGCATGCCGGGGCACAGTTGCTCGCGGATCTCGCTGATGTCACTGGGCTGACCGCCGCGTATTCCGCCACGATCAGGCCGCTTCGGCCGCGCGGCACTGGTCATGTCCCGGGCCGGATCGCCACGGATCTCGCGGTGATGCTCGCCGATGGCGCTGAGGCCATCACGGATCTGCCCGTGCTGGAGGACCATGCGGGGTGTTCGGCCTGGTCGCCTACACGCCCACGGCAGCGTTCTTGTCGATTCGGTGGAGGTTGTGCTTCCGAGGCTCCGGCGTTGCGTCCGCCGACCCTGGTCGGTCTGGACGACGGTGAAGTCCCAGGTCGCTGGCATGGGACTTCGTGCACGAGTGGATGGCAGCCTCAAGGCCGGGTCAGATGCTGGACAGCGTCGTCGCCAGCGACTGGAACCAGGCGCCGTGGGAGAACGGCTCGGGCGGGCCGACCTCCATGCCGAGTTCGGCGGCCGCCAAGGCGTAGTCCCCCTCGTCCAGGGGGAGGGCGAGCAGCTCGTGGAGTTCGCCCACAAGGCGCGCGACCAGTTGGGGGTCGGTGGTGGCGGCGTAGTCGGCGACGGCGGCGTCGTGGTCGGGGAATTCGTCGACGATGTCCTGCGAGAACCAGCCGCCGAGCAGTTGCGCGGTCTCCGGGAAGCGCGCGTGCCACTCCCAGTGCGTCTGCGGCGACGACGGTTCCGGGACGTCACCTTCCTCGATGCTCTTCTTCAGGTGGTCGGCCAGCACCATCAGCCATCCGCCGATCTCCGACTGGGGCATCCCGGTGTCCGGGATCGCGTAGAACTCGCCCAGGCTCTGCCGGATGCGGCCCGGAGGGTTGCGGCTGTACTCGCGCAGCTGGCGCTCCGCCTCCGCGATGGCCGAGGGACGGGTGTGCCAGGTGTGACGAAGGTACGCGTCCAGCGCACGACTGCGCCGCTCCGGGGTGTCGTCGGCCGGCTGCCCCAGGTACGCGCGCATCACCTGGTCCAGCTCGCCGTACCGGCGGTCGTGTTCGAGGGGCTTCATGGACATGTACGTGCGACCCCTACAGGTAGAACGGGACGGTCGTGTGGACGACGAAACCGTGCGGGCTCGACGGCTCGCGGCGCAGCACCACGCGCGCCGCGCGGACATCGACGGGCCCGCGCCCGGCCAGCAGATCGGCTTCCAGCTGGGCCCGGCCCACGGGCTCCTCGCGGGAGGGCCAGGCGGCCTCAACGGTAAGGCGGGCGCGGGTGTTCTGGGCCAGCCAGCGGTGGATGACCTGCTCGTTGGCAGTCACCACCTGCTGGGTGGCCCATTGGGCGGTCTCCCGGTCGGGATAGGAAGCGGAACGGGTCAACACGGGGGCATCCTCTCAAATCACCTGCTCAGGAACTGCACTCGTACGGGGCAGGCAGGCGGATCAGTAGTCGGAGAAGTTCCAGAACATGCCCACCTCGGTGTTCGAGACGACGATCAGGCCGCAGTCCTCCGAGTACACGCTCAGCGGGTTGTACGCCCAACTCGACGTAGTGAAGTCGAGCGTGCCGCGCACGTGGCCGGGCATGTTGATGTTGGTGTGATAGCTGGCCCCGTCCCCGTAGCGCGCCAGGATCGTGCACGCCATCGCCCGCAGTTCCTCTTCACCTTCCGTGAAGCGCCTCAGGTTGGACAGGGTGCAGCGGTCGTCCGTGAGGGCAAGGAGCAGGTTCTCGGCGCTGTCCCGGTCGATCTCCTGGAGACGCCTCGCGATGTACTCCGGGGGGTGGGCGACGAAGGGGTACGTGGGGGACGCCTCGCGCTCCGGGTTCTGGGCCGCGTCGTCGAGACCGGCCCAGCCGCGGGGGTCTGGGACCCGTGCCATCAGGGCGAGGACGTCGAGGACCCAGTTCTCGTGGCGGCGTGGGCCCGTGGCGTCGTACGGGTACGCATCCTCGTACAGGTGGCGTACCGCGGCTTCCCAGGACTTCTGGTCGACGGGCATGTGGTGCTGGCCTTTCTCGGCGGAGCGCTAAGGCTTGTAGGGCATCGACGTCATGACCGTGAACGGCGGGTTGCGGCTGCTGTCGTACCGGATCCGCGTGTCGATGCCGTTCACGTCGTACCCCTTGGCGTTCAGACCGCCCTGCTTGTACCCGGACAGCGTGTCGTTCGGGTCTACCGGTTGCTTGCTCACGCTGCGGCCACTGGTCTCGCCGTTGGGCGCCGTCGAGTGGAACGGCTCGACAGCGCCGTCAGCCGCGGCAGGTTCGTCGTTCGCGGCCGGGTGAACGCCCTGGCGCAGGAACGCGAGGACGCCTGACGGCCCTCGGTACCGGCGACGGCCCTCGCGGAAGGCTTCCTTCCGCGGGGCCCGTTCCCGTGCCCCCGGCCACCGAGCCGGGCGGGGTCGCCACCCGGATCGTGCCGTCCGGACCGACTGTGACGTCCCGTGATCTCTGTCGCAGGGAGTTCTACGTCTTCCCCGTCGGCTTCACAGGCCGTGTCGGTCGAGGAGCCGCATCAGATTCCGCTTGCGCTTCTGACCGGCGCGCACGGTGGCGAGGTGCGCGGTGAAATCGTCCGGGGTACCCAGGAGGCGGTGGCAGTCGCGCATGCTCAGGAGCAGGCGGGTCAGCTGCTCGTAGACCGCGTTGCCGGTCTGCTTCTCGAGGGGTCCGGCCAGGCGCCGGTAGACGCGCAGCGCGTCGGCCGGGCGGATGGGGCGGGCCTCGTCGGCGAGGGTGAGCCACTGCCGGTCGTCGGCGCCGGTCGTAGTGGCGGCCTGCCAGGCGGCATCGATGTCCTTGTCGTCGAGCAGAGCGTCGATCAGGACCGGGCCGCCGTACCGGCCCCGCTCGCGCTGTGCCGTGTCGGCGCGCAGCAGCGCCAAGGCCTCCCCGCGCTCGGCCTCCCAGCAGTCGGCCGCCAGTGCTGCCGTGCGCAGCTGCTGGTACGCAGCAAGGGATCGGCGGGCGGCGAAGTGGGTGCGGCGAAGGGCGACGGCGTCGGGGAGCCGGTCCGAGCGTGTGTAGCGGTCGCAGAGGTAGTCGACCAGGCCGATGGCGGGGGTGGTGGTGTCGGAAGCTTCGCCTATACCGCGCTCCGCCCAGCGCAGCGCGTCGCCGGGGCGGCCGGCGGTGTCCAGTTCGCGGGCGATGACCAGATGGGTGCTGCCGTCGCGGGCGAGGTCGGCCGCATGCACGGCGATCACCGCGTCCACATCGCCCGCCGCCTTGGCCAAATGCTCCATCAGGTACTTCTCCGCCCAGCCTGTGCGGTGGCCGCGCCATGCTTCGAGCGCCAGCTCCCTTACGGTGGCCAGTCCCTGTTCGCCGAGGACGTCCGCGTAATCGAGCGGGTCGATGTCGGTCAGGTCGTCCAGGTCGCCGAGCACATGGCCGACCAGCCACCGCGCGGTCTCGTCCGGATCAGGGCGTGCCACGCGGCACGCGTCAAGATGAGCTTCGGCCAGAGCGGCCCCGACCCTGCCCAGGTCTCCGTCGGAGTCGTCGATCGCGTCCTGCACCTCGCTCAGCAGCCGCATCGCCTCCCGGGACAGGGAGATCGCGTCCGCGGCCCGCCCGGTGGCGGTCAGGGCGGCGATGGCGGAAGCCGCCTGCGCGGCCTGTTCGCCATAGGCGCGGGCATCGGCGTACTCGACGTATCCGTACCGCGCGAAGCGGCCGACGTCGAAGAGTTCGCGCATCCGGGAACGGACTTCGGCGAGGTCTCCGCGGGCGCTCGCCGCACGCAACTCCAAGCGCCGGCGCACCTGCCGGTCCTCGGCGATCTGCTCCCGTACGAGCGCGAGCAAGTCGTCCCTGGAGAGCGCGGCCAGCCACGCGTCCAGGTCCTGAGCGCGGTTCCGGGCCCCGGTACGCTGCCCCGGCAGGCTCTCCGACCGCGCGAGCGCGGTCAGGCCGAGCGCAACCAGGTGCTTGCAGAAATTGCCGTCCAATCCGTGCGGGCAGTCGCACTCCCCGGCGAGCCCTTCAGGCTCGTCGAGTGACAACTCAACCTCGTAGGCGTCCGTCCCGTGGACCGTGGCGGTGACCCAGCCGTCGCCGACCTCCAGGGCGGTCACGGCGTCCAGATAGCCCTGGCCCCGCTCGAAAGAACGCGGCCCGGCCAATGCCCGCAGATCCGTCTCGGTGAACCCATCCATGATCTCCCCGCCTATGCCTTCCCACCTCGGTCCCTGAACCTACGCCCCTCATGCTGCTTGCTGGAGGCATGGTTCCGTGGCCGACCTGCAGCTCGCGCGAAAAGTCGAGGGCGCTTCGCATCCCTCACGCGCCGGCACGGCATCATCGCCGCCAGGCGCTCGCTGCGTCAGCGGCATGTCGTACCCGTACGAGACGGTCGCTCCTACGCTGCGCCTGGACATGAAAAAAGGGTTGCAACCGTTGAGTCACAACCCGCCTGGTGCTGCGTCTGCGGTCCGCGGACGAAGTCGCCCTGGTGGCACCGCCGCTGCCGAACGGAGACGACGCGGTGCTGATGGCGGTGCGACCGCACCGGCCCGCGCTGAAGGTGATCGAGACGTTCCCGACCCATACGGGGTATCCGCGTGGGCGGGTGTCCCCGGCGGGCCGGCGGCGGTGGGGAAGGCGGAGCAGTGGAACGCTGCCTCCGGGGCTGCGGGGCTGACGAGCGAGCCGGCCCGGCGACGGCCCGCATGCTGGGAAGAGCCGGGCCCGGGGCTGTTGCCCCGAGCCCGGCACCGGCCGCTGTGCGACTACAGGTTCCGCACCCGGATGTTGCGGAACTCGATCAGGTCGTTGTTGCTGTGGTTCTGCAACCCCACGTACCCGCTGAGGAACTGACGCAGGTCCGTGGGCGGGTCACCCGCCCGGGACGACGACTTGCCGGGCGTGTTGTCGAACTCGTTGATCACCACGCCGTTGCGGATGATCGTGTAGTGCTGCCCGACCGCGCGGATCTCATAGTCGTTCCACTGGCCCTTGGGGGTCACCCCCGCCTTGTCCAGGTCCACCGGCTTGAAGTTGTACACCGAGCCGGTTTTCTGGACCTCGCCCGTGGTCCCGTCGTAGATCTGGATCTCCTGACCGCAGTAGATCGCGAGCCACTCGGGGGCGGTGCGAGCCGAACCGACCGTCCCGCAGCTGCCGGCCGGACGGTCGGCCAGCGGCGTCCGCGGGTCCGGGAACCGGATGAAGACACCGCTGTTGGCGTTGCCGTTACCCGGAGCCATGTCCCGGAACTGGAGCCTGACCGAGAAGTCTCCGAGTTCCTGCTTGGCGTACCACAGCATGCCCAGGCCGCCTGAGCCGCGGATGGTGCCGTCGGGCTGGAGGGAGAACTTCCCGGGGCCGGCCTGCCGCCAGTCGGCGAGGCTCGCCGCGGTCCCGTCGAAGAGGGGCTGGTACCCGGCGACCTTGCCGATCTTGCTCTGCGCCGCCGCCTTGCTGATCGCCGCCGACTCGCGGTTGTCGAGGACGTCCTCCTTGCGGAGGTCGTTGACCACGGCGTTGACGTGGCTGACGAACTCGCCGTGGTTCGGCCAGGACGCCTCGTCGTCGATCAGGTCGTTGACGGTGCAGCCGCCGCCCGCGCGGTGGTTGGCCACGCCGGTGTCGGTGTCGAGCAGCTTGACGGTCGGACGGGCGTCGGGCGCGGGGCAGCCGGCCTCGGCGTCGAACGTCGCGGTGGCCTTCTCGCCGTCGGCGTAGGTGACCGTCAGCTTCGCGTGGTACGTGCCGTAGTCGGCGTAGGTGTGCGTGGGGTTGGCCTCGTGCGACGGCGCGCTGCCGTCACCGAAGTCCCACTCCCAGGCCACACCGCCGACCTTGGCACCGGAGAACGCCACCGTCTTGGGCTTGCTCTGGGTGATGACGCGCGCCCCGGCGTCCTGCGGGTTCGGGGTGGCCGGGCCACCGTGGTAGGAGATGCGGATGAGCTTCTGATTGGAGTGCAGGCTGAAGAAGCCGCCCGCGTAGTCGAGCATGTACAGCGCACCGTCGGGACCGAACTTGGCGTCCATCCAGCTCTGCAGCTGGGTGGAGCCGTTGCCGGGCGCGATGATGCTGCGCAGGTCCTCGCCGAAGGCCGGCGCGCCCGCGTCCTTGACCTGGTCGGGGTCGACGGTCACCGCGACCCGGTTGTTGGAGTTGGACTCGTCACCGATGAACCACTTGTCCTCCCAGTACGCCGGCCAGGCGGCACCGCTCTTGGTGTCCACCTGGGAGCGGTGGTAGGTCGGACCGGACATGATGGCCTGGCCGCCACCCTTGAGGTACGGCTCGGTGTAGGTGGCGTCGCTCTCGACGTAGGTCGGCAGGCCGCTGCCGTCGGAGCGCTTGGGGTAGACCGGGCCGCCGCCCTGGGGCGAGTACCAGATCATGTTGTCGCGGGCCGGCGGGATGTCCACCAGGCCGGTGTTGCGCGGCGACTCGTTCTTGAGGTGGTCGCAGTCGTACCAGCCGGTGAGGACACTGGCGTCGGTGTTGCTGCGGTCACGGTACGGCTGCTTGTTGCCCATGCAGTACGGCCAGCCCTGGTTGCCCGCGGAGGTGATGATCGTGGCCGTCTCGTACTTGGCCGGGCCCAGCTCGGGGCTCGGCGCTCCCGCGTCCGGCCCGACCCAGCCGGCGTTCAGCCAGTTGTGCACCGGGTCGACGGAGAGCCGGGCGATGTTGCGGACACCCATCACGTAGATCTCGGGGCGGGTCTTGGCCGTACCCGGCGGGAAGAGGTTGCCCTTGGGGATGGTGTAGGTGCCGTCGGGCTCGGGGTGGATGCGGATGATCTTGCCGTTGAGGTCGTTGGTGTTGCCGGCGGTGCGGCGGGCGTCCTGGAAGGAGACACCCTTGTAGTCCTGGGTCCAGTTGTTCCCGGAGTAGCCGCTGGAGCCGCCGGAGGAGTTGCTGTCACCGGAGCCGATGTAGAGGTTGCCGTCCTTGTCGAAGGACATGCCGCCGCCGGCGTGGCAGCAGCTGTGGATCTGGGTGTCCCAGTGCAGCAGGTCCTTACGGGTGCCCTGGTCGATGGACTCGGTCGCGAAGTCGTAGGTGAGCCGGGAGACCGTCCGCTGGCCGATCCGCTTGTCGCGGTCGATCGACTCGTGCGGCATCCAGTAGATGTAGATCCACCCGTTCTTCTCGAACTTCGGGTCGAGGGTGACGCCGACGAGGCCTTCCTCATTCTTGACCAGCTCGTCACCGCTGCCCCGGTTGCCCATCACATCGAGTGTGGTGAGCAGTTTGACCTTCTTGGTCTTCGGGTCCCACTGGTGGATGGTGCCGCAGCCCAGGCCGACCTTGGGGTTGTTCCAGTCGGCGATCGCGCCGGACGGGCAGGCGGCCTTGCCGATGTAGAAGGCCTTGCCGTCGGGAGCCATGGTCAGACCGTGCGGCTCACCGATCTGGTCGAGCTGCCCCGCCTGGTTCTGGGCGGTCAGCCGCTCGGTCGTGTAGTTGGACGCGATGGTCGCCTGACAGTCACCGCGGACCATGCCGGTGGTCCACTCGATGGCGCCGAGGAGGTGGCTCTGGAACTTCGTGTCGGTGGTGTAGCTCTCCTCGGTGCGGCCCATGCCGGTGTAGAAGGACCGACCGCCGTCGTAGTCCCGGCACCACGAGATCGGGTGGAACGGGCCGTTGGCGCTGAGCCCCGGCTTGTACTTCCCCTCCTCGACCTGGGCAATGGTGTGGACCTTGCCGATCGGGTTGGGGTCCCAGTTGATCCACTGGTCGGAGCGGGTCCAGTTGAGCGGAAGTCCCTCGTTGGCAGGGTGCTGACGGTCCGTCACATCAACGACGGCCTGCTGGACCTTGGAGTCCTGCGGGGGCGTCGGCTTGGCGCTGAAGAGCCGCAGCTCGGCCAGCTGCGTCAGCGGCTCACCGCTGTTCGCGGTGATGTCCAGCCGGTAGTGCTGGTAGGCCGTGCTGTTGGTGAACTGGAACTGCCTGGTCTGGAAACGCGACGAGAAGGTCTCGCCGGTCCGGGTGTCCAGGGTCTTCCAGGTCTCGCCGTCCTCCGAGCCCTGCAGCTTCCAGTCCTTCGGGTCCCGTCCCGAGGAGTCGTTGGCGGAGGTCAACGCGTAGTTGACCACCGCGACGGGCTTGTCCAGCTTCATGGTGACCCAGCCGGTCGGCGTACGGGCCAGCCACTTGGTGTCGTTCTTGCCGTCGAACAGCTTGTCCTTGGTCTCGTTCGGCGGGTTGTCCCCGTTGACCGCGCTCTCGACGACCTTCTCGGGGTCGGGGAGGCCCAGGGCAGGGCGGGTGCCGATCAGCCCGGTGAACCAGGAGGAGTCGGACTGGGCCCGGGCGGCGTCGTGGACGCCGACGAAGCCGCCGCCGTTGTTGATGTACGACTGGAACGCGGCTTCCTGCTCGGCGTTGAGCGTCACGCCGTCGGCCGACAGGAACACCACCCCTCGATACTTGGCGAGGTCGGCGGTGTTGAACACGCTCGCGTCCTCGGACTCGACGACCTTGAACCCGTTCTTCTCGCCGAGGTTCTCGATCGCCGCCGTGGCCTTGTTGACGGGGTCGTCCTGCTTGGCGGCCGGTCCGTGGAAGACCAGGACGTTCACCCGGGTGTCGGTGGCGGCGCCCTGGTCCTGACTGACGCTTTCGACGGGCGGCTGCGCCTGTGCCTGCACGGCCGGCAGCCCGGACAGCCCCACCGTCAGTGCAGCGCTCGACAGCAGAACGACCGCGCGGCGCCAGGGCCACGCGTGACGAGTGATCCGCGCAGGACGGGACGGCGGTGATCCGCTTCGTCTCGACAGGGCGAACCGGTCTCTCTTGCCCATGTGTGCTCCTTGACTCGATCCGGAAACGGAAGAGTGATCAGGGGATGGAGCGAGGGCTGCCGCAGGGGCCCCGCCCGGCATGCGCCGGGCGCGACGGCTTTCGGCGGGCGGTCACGCTGCCCGGGAAGGACGAGGTGCCGGAGCAGGGAGGTCAGGTTCGCCTCCGGTCCTGGCGGGCGAGGACCGACCGGCGGCAGGTTGGTACACGCCCGTCAGGCCGTCAGGCAGGCCTGACGGGCGTGGCTTCGGGGGCGGAGCCCGCATCGGGACCCCGCCGCTGCCTTCTAGTGGTGGGGCATGCCGCCGGGGACCGTGCCGTCGGCCTCGGTCACGAGGAAGATCCCGGCCATGCCCATGTCCGCGTGACTCTGGACGTGACAGTGGTACATCCAGGCACCTGCGCCGACCCGGGCACCCGCGATCACCTGGAACCCGAAGGAGTCCGCGGGGCCGACGGTCTTGGTGTCGATGACCCGGCTCACGTCCTGCGGACCCTGCAGGATCCCGGTGCGGTTGTCCACCCAGCGGTGGCCGTGCACATGGAAGGTGTGGAAGAAATCCCCGTGGGTGATGACGATGAACTCCACCCGCTCGCCGCGGACGGCCGTGAAGGTGGGGGTGTCGTGGTGGGCCTTGTTGTTGATCGTCATGTCGTTGAACACGACCGTGAACTGCTTGTCGGGCAGCACGTCGCCCTTGCGGCGCACGATCACGGGGCCGTACAGGCCCTTCTTGAGGCCACCCGTGCCGTGTTCGGTCCCCACGTTGTGATCGTGATAGTGCCAGTAGCCGGCGCTGCCGGCCTCCCACGTCCCGTCGTGGTTCGGTCCCGGGGCGTGGGTGCGCCAGACGTAGGTCCGTCGGCCGCCCGGCTCGACAACGCTGTCATTCATCTTGGTGCCGTCGCTGGCGACGTCGTAGTCCACGCCGTGCACGTGCAGACTCGCGGCGACGGCCAGGTTGTTGACGACCTCGATGTGCATCGTGTCGCCCTCGGTCAGCTCGATGAGCGGGCCGGGAATCGACGCCTTACCGGGCTCCAGGCCGTAGCCCATTTCCCCGTTCGGCAGGTTCTCCATGTACAGCGTCAGCTCACGGACGGTGCCCTTGTCGTTTCCTTGACCGCTTCCTGCACCGGGCTTGTCCTTCGGGGCGGCGGCGGAGGCGCCGAGCACCGTGGGCACGACCGCCGCGGCGGCCGCGCCGGTGGCAAACGCTCGCCGGGAGAAGAAGCGTCTCGTGCCTGCGCCTGAGTCGGTCATCGCTCTCCAATCCTCGAAACGCGAAGGTGCCCGAAGGCGTTTCGTGGTCGTGGTGTGAGCCGCCGTCGACGGCAGCTGTCCCGTCACGGCGGTACGCGGTGGTGCGGCGGGCGTTCGGCCCCGCGAGGCAGGCGGGGCGGTCGTCGGACCGAACTCCGGTGGAGACGGTCCGACTTGGCCGGACCCCGGTGGAAGCGGTCCGGCTTGGCTCGATGTGCCGGCTACGGCCGGGATCGGATCGGCTGGGCGAAGGGGATTCGCCTCGGGACCTGGACACCGTAGCGGGCACGCATCCAGTTTTTCCAGACTGAGGTCAAAGTTGGTTGGATTCTCGTCATAGGTCTTGGCGGATCGTCAAAAGACCCGCTAACTTCCCCTCGTTGCCGCATTGAAAGAGGTTGCGTGAACCCCGCCCTCGGGTTCGCGGTACCAGCGGCCTCGCAGCGACAGGGGCGGATGCCGCCTGTGCGTGAGTGACGGCGGCCCTAGCCGTCGTCGCGCGCGGGCGATCAACCGCAGCGCGGCACTCGCCCCGTTCCGCCCAGGGCGCCGGTCCGGTGAGCGGAGTACTCGCGCCTCGAACGCGCTCATCCCGGCGGCTGATTGCCCACCCGGCGGGACCGCGAGTCCTGCGCGGTGCCGCACAAGCGAATTCCCGAAAGGTGCAGCGGTGTTCAGAAGACTGCTCCATGCCCAGACGGATCCGCCCTCCTCAAGATCCGCGCTACGAGACCGATTCAGCGCGCATCCGGCGCTGATGGCGCTGATGGCCGTTGTCTTCACGGCTTTCGCATTGGCCGTTCCGGCCGCATACGCGGCGGTGAATCGCGCGGAGGAGACCGCAGCGACCCAGGTGCTCACCTGGACGGCCGGCAACGATTACATGAGCTACGCATCAGCCCCCGCCACCGCGGTGGCCGGCAAGGCGACCATCGTGTTCGAGAGCAGCGCCGCGACCGGCAACACGTCGGGGTTGTCGCACACCCTGACGTTCGACGCCTCGAACACCGACTACAACAACGACGTCAGCCTCAACATCCTGGCGAGCCCCTTCGACTCCCAGGGAGGCAGGCACACGGCCGAAGTCACCCTCACGCCTGGCGTCTACCGCTACTTCTGCGCGATGCCGGGCCACCAGATGATGACGGGTGAGCTCATCGTCACCGCCGCGCCCGGCGACGACACCACTGCGCCGGACACGTCAGCGACAGTGTCGGGATCGAAGGACTCTGCCGGAAACTACGTCGGCAGCGCGAGCGTAACGCTGACCGCTTCGGACGCGGAGTCCGGTGTGGCCGGAATCGAATACTCCCTCGACGGCGCCTCATACGGCAGCTACACAACGCCAGTTGAGATCAACAGCGTGGGCCGGCACACACTGGCCTACCGAGCGACCGACAAAGCAGGCAACACCTCGCCGGCGAAATCGGTCGACTTCACCGTCGTAGCACCCGAACCACCGAAGGACACCACACCACCCGACACCTCCGCGACAGTGTCCGGAACCAAGGACTCCGCCGGAAACTACGTATCGAGCGCGACCGTCACAGTGACCGCTTCGGACGCGGAGTCCGGTGTGGCCGGAATCGAATACTCCCTCGACGGCGCCTCATACAGTAATTACACAACGCCAGTTGCGGTGAGCAGCGTGGGCCGGCACACACTGACCTACCGAGCGACCGACAAAGCAGGCAACACCTCGCCGGCGAAATCGGTCGACTTCACCGTCGTAGCACCCGAACCACCGAAGGACACCACACCACCCGACACCTCCGCGACAGTGTCCGGAACCAAGGACTCCGCCGGAAACTACGTATCGAGCGCGACCGTCACAGTGACCGCTTCGGACGCCGAGTCCGGTGTGGCCGGAATCGAATACTCCCTCGACGGCGCCTCATACAGTAATTACACAGCGCCAGTTGCGGTGAGCAGCGTGGGCCGGCACACACTGACCTACCGAGCGACCGACAAAGCAGGCAACACCTCGCCGGCGAAATCGGTCGACTTCACCGTCGTAGCACCCGAACCACCGAAGGACACCACACCACCCGACACCTCCGCGACAGTGTCCGGAACCAAGGACTCCGCCGGAAACTACGTATCGAGCGCAACCGTCACAGTAACCGCTTCGGACGCCGACTCCGGCGTGGCCGGAATCGAATACTCCCTCGACGGCGCCTCATACAGTAATTACACAGCGCCAGTTGCGGTGAGGAACGTGGGCCGGCACACGCTGACCTACCGAGCGACCGACAAGGCCGGCAACACCTCGCCGGCGAAATCGGTCGACTTCACCGTGGTGGCGGCTCCGCCCGAGGACAGGACGCCGCCGCAGGTGTCGGCTTCCGTCTCCGGCACGAAGAACGGCTCCGGTGACTACGTCGGCAGTGCGACGGTGACGGTGACGGCCTCGGACACGGGGTCGGGTGTGGCCGGGATCGAGTACTCCCTCGACGGCGGCCCCTACCTGCAGTACTCCGCACCGGTGGTGATCGACAGAGCCGGGAGCCACACCTTGCTCTACCGGGCCACCGACAAGGCCGGCAACACGGCCACGTCGCAGTCGCTGTCCCTCACCATCGCCGACAGCAAGCCGCCGACCAACTGTCCTGAAAGGGACGATCGCTCCACCGTGTTCCTCGGCTCGATCAACACCGGTGTCCCGAACCGCGTCACGACCAACGGCTGCACGGTCAACGAGCTGATCGAGGATCACCGGGCCTGGAACAACCATGGCGCGTTCGTCTCGCACGTCGGGGAGATCGTCACGACGCTGCGGAAGGAAGGGGTCCTCGACCAGCGGGAAGCCGCCCTGATCAAGAAGGCGGCCGGCCAGTCCGACGTCGGCATGCCGCACCACGGTACCGCCGGTCGCTGAGTCACGGCCGGGCGGTGACGCCGCCTGAGCCGTGTGCCTCGGCCGGCTGCGGCAGCGGCCCGCCGAGCGAACCGGACAGCGCACCAAAACCGATGGGGTGGAGAGCTGGACGGCTCCACCCCATCGGGCCTGGCCGCCTCTGCAAGAGCCTGGGCGGCAACGAGACTGTGCTACTCGAACCGGCTTTGTCGATCTGCTGATGAAAGTCGTGTAACTCGGCGCGCAAGTTTCTTTTGCCGTCGACGGCACGGTGCTACGGTCCGGTGGAAGTCGCGCCCCCAAGCACCGGGCATGCGAACGGCTTTGACCACGACGGGGGCGGCGTGAGGAGTACGACGGTTCGACCGGCCAATATGCATCAGGCCCGGCTGCTCCGCCTCCTGCGCGACCACGGCCCGCAGTCCCGGGTCGCCCTGGGGGACCTGGTCGAGCTGTCGCGCTCCAAGCTCGCGTTCGAGATCGACCGGCTGCTGGAAACCGGTCTGGTCGTCCCGGACGGCCTCGCCGCCTCCCGCGGCGGCCGCCGCTCGCACAACGTCCGGGTCTCCCCGTCGCTGCGGTTCCTCGGCGTGGACATCGGCGCCACCTCCGTGGATGTCGCGGTCACCAACGCCGAGTTGGACGTCCTCGGCCACGTGGCCGAGCCGTTGGACGTGCGCGACGGCCCGGTCGCGGTCGTCGAGCGGGTACTGGCTTTGGTCGGCAAGCTGCGCGAGGCGGGGTTGGCGGAACACTTCGACGGCGCCGGGATCGGCGTTCCGGGACCCGTCCGGTTCCCCGAGGGTGTCCCCGTCGCGCCGCCGATCATGCCCGGGTGGAACGGCTTCCCCGTCCGCGAGGCGATGAGCCAGGAGCTCGGTTGCCCCGTTCTCGTCGACAACGACGTGAACCTGATGGCCCTGGGCGAGCAGCAGGCCGGCGTCGCCCGGTCCGTACGGGACTTCTTGTGCGTGAAGCTCGGGACCGGCATCGGCTGCGGCATCGTCGTCGGCGGCGAGGTCCACCGCGGTGTCACCGGCAGTGCCGGCGACATCGGCCACATCCAGGTGGACCCGGACGGACCGCGGTGCGCCTGCGGCAACACCGGTTGCCTGGAGGCGTACTTCGGCGGGAACGCCCTCGTACGCGACGCGACCGCGTTCGCCCACTCCGGCCGCTCGACGGAGCTCGCCGGACGGCTCGAATCGGCCGGGAGGCTGACCCCCGAGGACGTGTCGGCCGCCGCGGGCGCCGGGGACACCGCGGCCCTGGATCTGATCCGCTGGGGAGGAAGACGTACCGGTCAGGTCATCGCCGGCCTGGTCAGCTTCTTCAACCCCGGCCTGGTGGTCATCGGGGGAGGGCTCACCGGACTGGGCCACAACCTCCTGGCGAGCATCCGCACCCAGGTCTATCGTCAGTCGCTGCCGTTGGCGACCGGCAACCTGCCGATCGTGCTCGGCGAGCTCGGCCAGGTCGCCGGCGTCGTCGGCGCCACCCGGTTGATCAGCGACCACATCTTCTCACCGGCCTGACGCTTCGATGCGCGGCCGGAACCCGTGGCGCTCGAACTCCCGCAGGGCGTGGCGGAGGTGGCGCTGGTTCCAGATCAACGTGCGGTCCAGCAGCTCACGCCGACGAGTCTGCAGCCACCCTTCCGTGATCGAGTTCATTCGCGGCATCTGGACACCGCTGAACACGACCTCGACCCCCCGCGTCCTTCATGAGGGCATCGAACAGCTCGGGGAACTTCCCGTCCCTGTCCCGGATCAAGAACCTTGCTCGGCAGCCCGCGTCCTCGAGGTCCATGACGAGATTCTTCACGGTCTGGACCACCCAGGCCGCCGACGGATGCGCGTTCGCGCCCAGGATCCGGATCCGGGGCGTGCTCGGTCACCACTAAGACGTACAGCCGCGCCCCGGTCAGAGTGACGGTCTCAAAGAAGTCGAAGACTGAGCCGCACCCAGAACATCGCCGAACTCTGGTTCGTCCTGGCGGTCGACCGGATCATCGAACCGCGCCAGGAGGCGTGACTGCCCCGGCGACGGTGGACGAAGGCGGACGCGGGCTGTTCCTCGTCGCTCAGCTCACCGGCACGTTCTGAGGGTTGATCACATGCCACAGCAGGGTCACCCCGCTGGTGTCGGCCGGCTGCTGATCCCCGGTGAACCAGTACAGCGGGGAGCCGTCGTAGGTGACTTGGTCGCCGCCGTCGGGCCGCCTCACGGTCCCGAGCGTGCCGGCGATGCCCGGCGGCAGCCGGAGCTCGGCACCGGGCCGATACAGCAGCGGCTTGCGGGTGTCCGTACAGGGCCCGACGCAGACGACGGTCCCGTTGCGCTCCAGGTCGTCGCGGTAGAGCGTGCGCCCGTGCGGATCCGTGAGGACCCGCCCCATCGTTTCGGTGTCCGAGACCATGACGGACAGCGGAGGGGGTACGGGCGCCCGTGCGGGCTGAGGGCCGGCGCCGGACACGACGACCACTGTGGTGAGGAAGGAAGCAACCAGCCCACGCATGTCGATCTCCTTGGCCCGTCAGGCCCTCAGTAAGTGATGCTAGCGCCGCTGCTGACCGTGTGATTGTCCGTCGCTCCACCGGTGGCGCCACTGAACCCCACCAGCACGTTCTGCGGCAGGTTCACCGCGGTGTCGATGATCTGTTTGCCGTCGATGCTGACCAGCAGGTGCCCGGCCGTCGTCACGGTCACGCCGACAGCGTGGGTACCGGTCCGCAGCGCGGGAACGGCGGTCGAGGTGGCGGCGTACTGGAGCTTGTCCCCGGTGCCACCGATGGCCACTCCAACGAAATTGGCCGAGGGATCGTTGCCGTTCCGCCGAGTATCCAAGGTGACGGCGATGCCCGGCAGCCCCGAATAGCCGAGGCCTCCGCCAAGTGCACCCAGCGCCTTGGGGGTCGTCCTGGACGCGTCGAGCAGCAGGAAGGCCAGGCCGTCGGCGCCGGTACCGCCGCCGATCGCGGCGGTGAAGTTCGCGCGCAGGCGCGCCGACGGTACGGCAGTGCCCTGGATGGCGGAACCGGCGGTGTTCTGAACGGCCTTGGTCAGCACCAGGTCGGTGCCGGACAGCGCGGCGGACCCGTTGAACGTCCAACCGTTGGGCCCGGGCGGTGGCACCGCGTACGAGGTCGCGGTAATGGCCACGTCCCGCACCGTGTGGATGTCGGTCCGCCCTCCAGTGGAGCCGGTGAAGGCCAGCAGGGCTGTCGGGCTCAGCGAGGCCACTGCCGTCCGCAGCAGCTGTGTGCCGTCCAGAGAGACGGTGAGGGTGGTCCCGGACACGGAGACGGAGACGGCGTGGGGACCCGAGCGGAGGTTGGGCACGGCGGTGGTGGTCGCCGCGTAGGTGAGGTTGGTACCGCTTCCCGCAGTGGCGATCCCGACAAAGTTCGACGACGGGTCTTTGCCGTTCCTGTAAGTGTCGAACGTGACCGCCACGCCCGCTTGCCCCGACCAGCCGAGGCCCCCGCCGTTGGTGCCGCGCGCGCTCGGGGTGGCCCGGGCCGCGTCCAGCAGGCTGAAGGTGAGGCCGTCGGCGCCGGTCCCGCCGCCGATGACAGTGGTGAACATCGCCTTGAGGCCGTCGGTGAGCACCGGGACGGGGAAGACCGCCGAGCCCGCCTGATATGTGCCAGTCTGGGTAAGTTGAAGATCATTGCCGGAGAGTTGCGCGGACCCGTTGAGTTTCCAGCCGCCCGCACCGGGCGCCGGGATGGCGACCCCGGTGGGCCCGGTTCCGGTCCCGGTGCCGGTGAGCGCTTCGTTCTGCGGCCCCCGGCCGTCGTCGGAGGTGAGTTGGTACGTACCGGTGGCCACGCCGATGGAGGTCGGGGAGAAGGTGACCGCCTGGTGCACCACGTCCTCCGGGCCGATGACCTGGCCCTCGCTCAACGGATTGGTCACGTGGAACGGGGCCGCGGGCGGTGCCGCCTTGGTGATGGTGAGGGGGATATTGCCGGTGTTGCTGATGTCGAAGGTCTTGGTGACCGACTGCCCGACCGGCACCTGGCCGAAGTCGGAGGAGGTCGGAGTGACCGTCAGACGTGCCTGCCCGGTCACCGCCGTACCGGTCAGGCTCACGGTCGCGGTGCCGTGCTGACCGGTGACCGAGAGCGTCCCGGAGCTGTCGCCTGCGGCCGTCGGGGTGTACGTCACCTGGACGGTGACAGACTGCTGGGGCTGGACGACGGTGCCGTTGGCGGGGAGGCCGGTGGCCTTGAAGGGGGCGTTCGGTGGGCTGCCGGCGGAGATCGTCTCGGCCTCGGTGCCGGTATTGGTGAAGCTCACGCCCAGGGTCTTGGTCGTGCCTGTGGCCACCGTGCCGAAGGCCAGCGTGGAGGGGACGGGGGTGAGGCCGAGCTGGCTGCCGTAGCCGGTCAGGCCGAGACCGATCGCCCCGAGATCGGTGGTGAAAGTCAGAACGGAACTGTCCGCTCCGGACGTGGTCGGCGAGAACGAGACCGGCACCGAGTAGGTGTCGCCCGTGTGCAGTGTGACCGGCAGGCCGGTGGGCGCGGCGGAGAACTTGCTGCCCGACGGCGTACCCACCGCCGTGATCTTCACATCACGGGTTGCGGTGACCTTGGCCGTGGCCTTGCCGGTGCTGCCCACGGGTACCTTGCCGATGTCCACCGTGTTGCCGATCAGCGCGGAGTTGGACGGACGGCCGAAGGCCAGCACATGGCCATCCCGGGTGCCGACGTAGACCCGTCCGCCGTCGGTGGCGGGCACCGAGAACTTGGACGCGGTGCCGATGGGGGCGGACCAGCGCAGTTTCAGCGTTCCGTTCACCGGTACGGCGTCGTACGCGCGCAGTTGACCGTTGGCACCGTTGGAGCCGTCCGCGTAGATTGCCCAGACGAGGGCGGAGCCCGGGGCGGTGCCGGTGGAGGTCACCACGGGCGAACCCGAGGTGTAGCCGAAGGTGCCCGTGCTGGCGCCGGTACTGGTCAACGAGGGTAGGCCCGAGCCACTCACGCCGTAAGCGAAGGCCCGCAACGGGCCACGGCTGCCGATCGTGTACACATAGCCGCCCTCGGCGCCATACGCTGCCGGGTGCCCCCATACACCCTCGTACGGTCCGAAGGTGCCGAGCACCGCATCGGTGCCACCAGGCCCCTGGCTGCGGCCGCCGAGGTTGTCCCGGTCGAGGACGAAGAGGCGACCGTCCTTGCCGATCTGCGCCAGAAGATGGGGGTGCTGGGCCGTGCCGAAGGTCGGGCCGGGCAGTGCCACCGGGGCTCCCGAGCCGAAGTCCGTGTCGTTCTGGTCGAGGATCGGGGCGTTGCTGGGGCTGAAGAAGTCCTGGGCGGACATCGTCCCGTCACTGTTGACGCCCAGTCGAACCACCGACTCGGCCAGTTGGCCCGGCGGTTTCGAGCCGGGGCCGGGCGCCGGGGAGACGCCGTTCCCGGTGGAGAGCAGGATCCGGCCCGGTCCGTCGGAGACCAGGCCGCCGCCGCTCATCCAGATGCCGGCCATGCCGTTGGCGGAGGAGTCCTCGGAGGCCCACAGGGTGGCCTTGCGGGTCGTGGTGTTCACGCCCAGCACATAGCCGACGTAGGGGCCGTTGTCACAGTGAGAGGCGAAGGCCGCGTACACCGATCCGCCCATCAGGAGCAGTCCGGGGCGCTGGGCCGCGGTGAACGCGTTGAACGGATGGCTGGGGTCGTTCACCGGCGCGCCCTGAACCTTCACCGGCCAGCCGGTGCGCTCGGCACCCGTCGTCGCATCCAGCGCGTGGACGTACCAGTTGGGGTGCTTGGTATCCGGACCGTCATTGATCTTCGCGGTGAGGTAGACGGTCCCCGTGGCCGAGTCGTACACAGGGGTCGAGGTCACCCCGATGTTCGGTACCAGGTCCCCGCAACCGATGGCCGAGGCCGGCCACGGCGCACCCAGGTCCATCGTCCAGTTGATCTTCCCGCTCGCCGAGTCCAGCCCGTAGACCTTGGCCTTCTCGGTGGCCGCGACGACCGTCTTCCCGATCACCAGTGGCTGAGCGTAGACCTGTCCGTCCACGGTGGTGGAGAACTGCTGGCCGAAGTCGGAGCTGGACACCTGGGCGGGCGCCAGACCGGGCTCGTTCGAGTCCCAGCCGGTTCGGAGCGTGTCGCCCGAGATCGTCGTCTCGTCGGCGAGGGCGGGCGCGGCTGCGAGCAGCGGCAACGTGCCCCCCACCCCCAACAACAGACAACCCGTCAGCAGCGAAGCCAGACTGCGCGGCAGCAGACGCCCCGTCAATTGCCAGCCACCCAGCGGTCTGTGCATGCTGGACATCTCTCCACCTCGGTACGTCAGTGCGCGAGGGCGGAGACCGGCAGGTCCCGCCGGCGATCATCGTCGGTGGGACCACGCGGTATGCGAACGATCTTGGCCCGCGCGCCCGACGTTGTTCACCCCGGTGGATCAAGCGCAACCCGAGAGGCGCCGGTGGGCTCGGGTACCCCGACCGGCACAGACAACCGACCGGATCACTGGGCTGGTGCGCACCATGGGTGACAATGCCGATACATCTCCACGATGTCACTCGGTCCCGGACAGCTCGGACGTATGCGGTGCTCCGCACAACGCAAAATGCTGGTCGGGATGAATCCCGACCAGCACGTGATTCGCGAGCTCGGCAAAGGAGTCGTAGGCGGGCAGCAGGTTCGCATCCGTGGGCACCACGTCGGCCTTCGCGATGCGGACCGTGGCCTCCTGGAGCAAGCGGCGGCCTGCAACCTGCGCACCGTCATGACCTTCCACCAGAAGGTCACGAAGGCTGCCCCAATGCCGCCACCTCCCCGAGAAGCTGCCGGAGACGGCCGCGGAGCTGTACGTCACCGACGCCGCCGACGACGACCTGGCCAGGCGGACCGGCTGCCGAGGTCCTCGATCGACGCGGAGTTCTACGAGTTGGAGGCCGGCCGCCACGCCCCCCGGACCGGTGTGGTCGGCATAGCTGTGGGGCGACCACCTCGTGGCCGAACGGCGCGAAGCGCTTCGACAGGTCGCCAACGGCATCGACGCCGCGGGCCAGCGCGTACACAGGGCCTTCCTCGTCTCCGGGCGGGCCCTCGGGGAAGGCGTCGACATCACCGGCAAGCGCGGAGTGGAGGCCATCCGCTTCGCCGACACCCGCGGCTCCCAGGTCGAGATCGTGCAGAACATCGGCCGGGCGCTCCGCCTGAACCGGGCGTCCCCGTCATGATCGGCTCCGGGCGGCGAGAGCGGATCGACCACGCGCCATCCGTCAGTCGAGCAGGGCCCCGGCGACGCGCTCGACGGCGCGTGGCCTTCACCACAGTTTGCTCACTTAAGGACAGATGAACCCATATGGGTGGTTTTATAGCTAGCTGTACTCCCTCGGCATCCAGCTTCAGGGATTCAACGACCAGTGACACGGGAGGAACACTTGATCACGGCACGTAAAGGACGCACCCGACTGGTGGCTGCGGTCGGTGTACTCGGCGGTGTGCTCTCACTCACGGCCCTCGGCGGCACCAGCAACGCTGCTACCAGCGGTAACGACGCCGGGAATCACCCGAAACCGCAGGCGCGGGCGGATCAGACGGCCACCCAGGAGGCTTCCGCCGCCCGAATAAAGATCACGCCCAAGCAAGGTGCCTACGACGTCGGGATCAACGACTCCGTCAAGGTCACCGTCAGCAACGGCAAGCTCACCAAGGTGACCATGACCGCCGTCGCGACCGGTGCCGAGGTTCCGGGCACCCTGTCCGCCGACGGCACGTCCTGGAAGCCGAACGGCCGCCTGGAGCGGGCCACCAAGTATCAGGTCGCCGCGGAGGCCAAGGACGCCAAGGGCCGCTCCGTCACCGGGAACGCCACGATCACCACGCTCTCCCCGGCCAATAACTTCATCGGGCACCTCTCCCCCGAGGACGGCTCGACCGTCGGCGTGGGCATGCCGGTGACGGTCAACTTCGACAAGGCGATCAGCAACAAGACCGCCATGGAGTCGAAGATCCAGGTCAGCTCCAGCAGCGGCCAGCAGGTCGTCGGCCACTGGTTCAACGACGACCGCCTGGACTTCCGCCCCAAGAACCACTGGAAGCCCGGCTCCACCGTCACCGTCACGCTCAACCTCCACGGCACCCAGAAGACGGTCACGTTCAAGATCGGCCGGAGCCAGATCAGCACGGTCGACGCCAAGACGAAGCAGATGACCGTCGTACGGGACGGCAAGACGATCAAGACCATCCCGATCTCGTCCGGCAGCACCGAGCACCCGACGTACAACGGTCAGATGGTCATCTCCGAGAAGTTCAGGCAGATCCACATGAACGGTGCGACCGTCGGCCTCACGAAGAAGGACGGCAAGCCCTCCTACGACATCGAGGCCGTACCGCACGCCATGCGCCTGACCGCCTCGGGCACCTTCATCCACGGCAACTATTGGGGTGCCGACGCGGTCTTCGGCAAGGTCAACACCAGCCACGGCTGCGTGGGCCTGAAGGACGTCAAGGGCGGCGGCGACGGCAAGCAGCCCGCCGCGTGGTTCTTCGACAACTCGATGATCGGTGACGTCGTGATCGTCAAGAACTCCGAAGGCAAGACCATGTTGACCCCCGACAACGGCCTCAGCGACTGGAACATGCCGTGGAGCGAGTGGGTCGCGGGCAGCGCGACTGGCTGACGTCACGTCACTCCCCAGGCATCTGAACCTGAATCCCTGACGCCGCAGGCGGCGGGCGACACCGTGTCGCCCGCCGCCTGCGGCGTCAGGGCGCTCGAGCAGCCCTCGCCGTGTGTGGGGCCGCGGCTGCGTCACGTCGCCCAACGGACGACCGATGCCGGCGGACCGGTGGGCTGTTCGACACCAGTACTTTGCGCCCATCGCCCGCCAGTCCCGCTTGGTACTGGGATGGAAGAAGCTGATCGCGAACAGCGCGGTGTTCAAGATCCGCCGGGGCCACAGGTCATGCGCGGCGTCGTCCATCATGTCCTCTCTCCACGGCGCATCCTGCGGTCCGGCCGACAGGCGGCCAGGGCATCCCCGGCTGCCCCCTTCAGGGTCGTGGCGGGGGCCGGCGAAGACCCGGCCGACATGGCGAACCAGCCCCATCCCCTGGGATACAGCAGACGTTTCCACCGTCGTCTCCCCCCAACCTCCCCTTCCAGAAGCAGACTTGTTTCCGTCACATCAGTAACACGACGGATACACAGCACCATTGACGCGTTTCAGTGCTGACCTTAGGCTCGCTCGCCAAAGGTTCCGGCCAGGGTTCGCACACGTGGTCCCGTTCCTGACATGCGTGCGACCGTCCGTCGTCCCTGCGATGGCGGGCAGGGCGCTGCCGCTCGACCGGAAACGCCGTTCCGCTCCGTACCGACGACTCGGGAGAGCATGTGAACAGACGTCGCGCGCCCGGCTGGGCCCCCTCGGCACTCGTCACCACTCTGGCACTGACCGCCGCACTCGCCGGCCCCGCCGTCGCGTCACCGGCCGCCGCTTCCGCTCAGACCCCGACCACGGCGGTCGCCACCGCGACCGACGGCATCACGCACGAGCAGAACGACCGTGTCCCGAAGGGCTCGGTCTGGACCCAGCACTACTTCCCGTCCTCGGACGGCTCCGGTACCGAACTGCACGGCGACCTGCTGATGCCCGAAGGCGTGCCCGCCGGGCAGAAGGTGCCGGTCATCCTCTCCATCGGCCCGTACTTCGGGCACACGGGCCAGACGAACCCCGAGGGCTGGACCCACACCGGTCCCTCGAATCGCTTCCAGGACTTCATCGAGGGCAGCGACCTCTTCGCCCACGGCTACGCGTTCCTCATGGTCGACCTGCGCGGCTTCGGCGGCTCGACCGGCTGCCTCGACTGGGGCGGTCCCGGTGAGCAGGCCGACGTGAAGGCCGCGATCAACTGGGCCGCGGGCCAGCCGTGGTCGACCGGCGCGGTGGGCATGTACGGCAAGTCCTACGACGCCGTCACCGGCCTCATCGGCAACGACCTGAAGCAGTCCGCGCTGAAGGCCGTTGTCGCCGGGGAGCCCCTCTGGGACATGTATCAGTACATCTACTCCAACGGCGTCCCCCGCCCGAATGTGACCGGAACCGCGAATGCCTACAACGGCATTGCCACGATGGCCCCGCTGTCGGACGACGACGGGCACTATCGGGCCAACGCCCGGTACGAGGACGACCACCCCGGGTGCCTGACCGAGAACTCGGCCGGCTACCGGATATCGGACCAGAACGACCCGTTCTGGACCTCCCGTGACCTGGCCAAGATGGCTCAGGGCACCAACACGCCGCTCTTCGTCACCCAGGGCTTCATCGAGAACAACACCAAGCCCGAGGAGATGCAGGAGTACCTCACCAACCACGCCGGCCCGGAGCGCGGTTGGGTCGGCCAGTGGGACCACGTGCGTGGTGGCGACCGGGTGAGCGACGGTCGCCTGGCCATGGGCCGTGAGGGCTGGTACGACGAGACGCTGTCCTTCTACGACCAGTACCTCAAGGGAGTTCAGCCCTCGGTCGACTACCCGACGTACTCCGTCGAGGACTCCACCGGTCACTGGCGGGCCCAGAACACCTGGCCGGTGGTGGAGCGCGACGTCACCCTCCCGCTGGGGAGGGGCAGTTACCTCGACGACGGCGGTGCCTCCGCCCGCGCCAACCTTGCCGCAGCCGGCACACCGGCGCCCAAGGCGGTGCAGCCGTCGGGCAACTGGGACATGGAGAACGCGCCGGCGACCGAGCAGTCGGCGCCCAAGGGTCTGGCCAAGGGGATCGCGAAGAGGCAGCAGGCCGGTGCGGTCGGCTCCAGCTTCTTCGTCTGGTCGCAGCCACTCGCCCAGGACGTACGGGTGACCGCCACACCGAACATCTCGCTGACCGCGAAGGGCGAGGGCAACGTCATGCTCAAGCTCTACGACATCGGCCCGGACGGCAAGGCCGTGAAGTTCGACGAGCAGGTCTCCCTGCTGAAGGCGGGCCGGATGAGCGTCGACCTCAAGGCGACCGACTGGACGCTGGCGGCCGGGCATGTCCTGGCCGTGGAGATCGGCTCGATCCAGACCGGGTCGTGGCGCGACATCCCATCGGGTCAGACCATCGATGTCTCGGGCGCCGTGCTGAGGCTGTCCCTGGACGACCCGTCCGACGACGTGGCCACCCAGGGAGACCGCTCACCGTACCTGGACACCTACCTGCGCCAGTCCACGGTGGACCTGCCGGCCGGTCCGGCATCCTTCACCGTGACGCCCGGCGGCCACATCTGATCCCACGCCCACAGGCCGGCGCCGGCCGGCACGGCTCCCGGCCCCGCTCCGGAGCACCGTCCGGCACCGGCCCAGGCACCGGGCGACGTCTCCCACGATCAGTGCCTCGTTGTCCTGATCACGTGTGGCAGGGGGAGTTGACTGACGACGAGTGGGCGGTGCCAGAGCCTCTGCTGAATCCCGCCTCAACGACTGCGAGTACTGCGCCGACTCGCACGGCGCTGTCGCCGCCGACGGGCTGCCTCGACTCCATCGATGCTCCCCAGAGCCGACTGGCCCACGGACGGGTGGCACAGACCCTGCTCATCGCCGCGATCATCTGCATGGCCAACCTTCGGGCGATCGAGAACTTCCCCCGCAACAGCACGCTGACCGCACGCAAGAAGACCGAGCTCCACAGCAAGCAGGAGGTCCTTCCGAACCCGCTCCCGGACCCGGCCGCACCGCCTCCCCTCGAGTAGGGCGTCCCGGCTCCCCACCCGCCCCTGAAACCCATACATGCCTGCGCCGCGGTAAAGAACCGCTGCGCAGGCATGCTGTGTGTCGGCCGACGGACGCCACTGAGACCTGATCGTCACAGCACCACCGTCTCGCCGAGCCGAGTGCAGGACCCGAGAGCCCTCTGAACGCCAAATTACCGGTGAGCTCCAGGGCCCGACCGGTAATTCGTGAACGTATTGGGGACGATCTCGTGAACGTCCCAGTCGGTGTCCGAGGGGGGACTTGAACCCCCACGCCCGATAAAGGGCACTAGCACCTCAAGCTAGCGCGTCTGCCATTCCGCCACCCGGACTAGGTGATCGGCCCCGGTCTCCCGCGGCGACAAAGAAAACAATACCAGGGCTTTGGGGTGCCTCTCACCTGCATATTCGGTGGTCAGTGCGTGTGGTGGGCACGCCCGAGGGGCCCGCCGAGCGTCGCGTACGGTCCGGAGTCGTGCGGGTACGTGCAGTGCTCCGGAGTTCGCCGGGCGGCGTAACGGGCCTGGTGGGGGCGGCCGGGCTACCTTCGCGGACATGAGTGATCGCGGCTATCGGCGGCCCCGGGCGCTGTCCCCCTTGCGTGAGCATCTGCGCGATACGTTCTGGTTCGCTCCGACGGTGGGGCTGCTGTGCTCCTTCGCGCTGTGGTGGGGCGTCTCTGCGCTCGATGCGGAGATCCTCACGCACCTGAAGGACGAGCAGGCGTACGAGGAGGTCGGCGACCTGATCAGGTTTGCCGACGACGCCAGGACCATCGTCACCACCGTCAGCGCGGCGATGATGACCTTCATCGGCGTCGTCTTCAGCATCTCGCTGGTGGCCGTGCAGATGGCGAGTGGTCAGCTCACGCCCCGGGTGGTGCGGATCTTCGTCAGGAGCCGGATCAGCAAGCTGACGCTGACGGTGTTCCTGGCGACGTTCGCGTTCTCGTTGCTGGTCCTGACCTCGTACGAGAGCGAGAGCGACCCGCGGCGGGTCACATCCGTACCGCTTCTGCAGAGCATGCTGACGCTGGCGATGGTGGGCCTCAGTCTGTTGCTGTTCATCGCGTACGTGAGCTCGACGCTGCGGCTCATGCAGGTGGGGCCGGTCGTCGATCGCATCACCCATGAGTCCCTGCGGGTGCTCGGGCGGATGCCCGGTGGGGTGCGGGAAGAGCTGCCGCTCGGGGCGGAGACCGCTCGGATCGGGCACTCGGGGCGGGCGGGGGTGCTGCGCGAGGTGAATGTGGCGCGGCTGGTGCGGGCTGGTCGGCGGCAGGGGGTGGTGTTGCGGCTGATCCCGCGGATCGGGGACTTCGTGGTGCCGGGCACGCCGGTACTGGCCGTTCATGGTGGGTCCGCTCCGCCGCGGCGGATGCCGAGGTACACGATCTCGGTGGGAGTCGAGCGCACGCCGCACCAGGATCCGGGGTTCGGGCTGCGTCAGCTTTCGGACATCGCGCTGCGGGCGCTGTCTCCGGCGGTGAACGATCCCACCACCGCCGTGCAGTGCCTGGACCGGATCGTGCAACTGCTGGCCGCCATGGTGCACCTGCCGCTCGGGGCGGTGCATCACCGGGACGGGGCGGGTGCGGTGAGGCTTGTGCAGGACGGACCGGAGTGGACCGACCTGGTGGATCTCGCCTTCGAGGAGATCCGGTGGTGCGCGACGAGGAGTCCGCAGGTGACCCGGCGGATGCTGGCCGGGATCGGCGATGTGGTGGCACTGGCTCCGGAGGACCGGAGGGGCGCGCTGGTCAGGCACCGTGAGCTCCTGGTGAAGGCCGTGGAGCGCACGGTGCCCGACGTCAGCGAGCGGGAGTTCGCACTCATTCCTGATCGTCAGGGGATCAGGTGAGGCGGGTGTTCCTCCTGGGGGTCACGGCATCAGGTGGTAGTCCGGGAAGTTGCCGGGGAGGCGCTCCCCTGCCGGGCCGTCCGTCACCGCCCTGACCAGCAGTTCGCCGCCCACGAAGGCCCCGCGCCAGGACGCGCCGAAGCCGCCGAAGAGTTCGTCCCGGTCGCCTCGGGAGCGGGGGGTGCCATGGCCGGTCTTGAACGCGCGGATCTGTGGGGCCAGGCGTTCGTACGTTGCCGGGTCGTCGGTCGAGAGCGTGGCCACCAGGGCGCCGTTCGAGGCGTTCATGGCGGCCAGGAGTTCCGCCTCCGTGTCGACGAGGACGATCGTGTCGACCGGGCCGAACGGTTCCGCGTGGTGGAGCGGGGAGGACGAGGGCGGGTTGAGGAGCGTGACCGGGTGGAGATACGCGCTGGTGTCCTGACCCGGGAGGAAGTGTGCGTCGGCCGTCGATCCCCGGTGGAGTGGGATCGCGCCCCGGTCGATGGCCTCCGCCACCTGATCGGCCAGTTCCTTGGCCTTCGCCGCGTTGATCAGCGGGCCGAAGTCCAGGGTGGGGAGCGGGGCTGTCGGGTCCGCCACCGCCAGGGGGTGGCCGGTGCGGAGTGAGCGCACGGCGGGGAGGTAGGCCGACAGGAACTCGTCGAACGCGCTGCGCTGGACGACGAAGCGGGGGTACGCGGTGCACCGCTGCTTGCCGTAGTCGAAGAGCTTCGGGATGACGGCGGTCAGGGACGGCCAGTCCGTGAAGTTCCAGATGCCCCAGGTGTTGAGACCCTCCTGTTCGAGGATGTGCCGTTTGCCGAGGTCGGCGACTTCGGTCGCGATACGGGCCCCGGTGTCCCGGCCGCCGACGAAGGAGACGCAGCCGATCTCGGGCGAGCGGACGAGAGGCGCGGAGAGTTCGCTTCCGCTGCCGCTGAGGAGGGTGAGCGGGATACCCTCGCGGGCGGCGAGGGCGCAGGCCAGGGTGAGACAGGCGACGCCGCCGTCGGTCGGGGTCTTGGCGATGACCGCGTTGCCGGCCAGGGCCTGTACGAGCATCGCGTGGACCAGCACGGACATGGGGTAGTTCCAGCTGGCGATGTTCGAGACCGGGCCGGGGAGCGGGGTGCGGTCGGCGAGGAGGCGGTCGATGTTGTCGACGTACCAGCGGACACCGTCGATCGCGCGGTCCACGTCCGCCTGGGCGAGGCGCCAGGGTTTGCCGATCTCCCAGACGAGGAGCAGCGCGAGGAGTTCCCGGTGTTCGGTGAGCGCGTCGAGGGTGGCGGAAACGCGGGCGCTGCGCTCGGCGAGCGGGATGTGACGCCAGGCGCGGTGCTGGTCGAGGGAGGCCCGGACCGCCTGTTGGGCGGTCGGGGCGTCCAGGCGGGGCGGACCGGCGATGGGGCTGCCGTCGACGGGGCTGGTGGCGGGGAGGGGGCGGCCGTCCTGCTGCCAGGACGAGGCCCAGAGGTTGAGGACCCGGTCGGCCTGGAACGCCTCGGGGGTGGTGGTGAGACAGCGTTGCCAGGCATCCGACCAGGCTGTGCCTGGTTTGAGGGTGAGGGTGGGGGGTGGGGTGGGTTCGTTGGTGGGCGGGTTCGGTGCCATGAAGGTCTCCGCTCTCGGTGCACAGTCGGGGCGGGAGGTGGGATGGCTCGCTCGTACGGGACGGTAGTGAGCGGGGGCGGGGATGGAGGTGACGTTGGCTCAGGGGTGAGCGACGTCACCGTCACATGGTGGGGGTGCGGGGTCGGGGCGGGTGGGGCGCCTGCGGCGGGCCTTTCCCCTACCCACCCCTTCCCGAAACCGGGGCTCCGGTCCTCAATCGCCGGACGGGCTGAAACTTTCCGACTAGCTGCGTGCGCCCGACGGGCTGGGCATCCCCAGCTTCTCCCGTACCAGCCTGGCCGTCTCCGTCGGCGTGGCGCCGACCGGTACCCCTGCCGCCTCCAGCGCCTTCTGCTTTGCCTCCGCCGTGCCCGACGAGCCCGAGACAATGGCACCCGCGTGGCCCATCGTCTTGCCCTCGGGGGCCGTGAAGCCCGCGATGTAGCCGATCACCGGCTTGGTGATGTGCTGACTGACATAGGCCGCAGCTCGTTCCTCCGCGTCGCCGCCGATCTCGCCGATGAGGACGATGAGTTCCGTGTCGGGGTCGTTCTCGAACGCCGTCAGGCAGTCGATGTGCGTGGTGCCGATGACCGGGTCGCCGCCGATGCCCACCGCCGATGTGAAACCGATGTCGCGCAGTTCGTGCATCAGCTGGTACGTCAGCGTGCCGGACTTCGAGACCAGGCCGATCCGCCCCGGCCCGGGCGCGATGTCGGCCGGGATGATGCCCGCGTTGGACTGGCCGGGGGTGATCACGCCGGGGCAGTTGGGGCCGATGATGCGGGTGCCGCGGGTACGGGCGTGGGCGTGGAAGGCCACCGCGTCGTGGACCGGGATCCCTTCGGTGATGACCACTGCCAGGCCGATGCCGGCGTCGGCCGCTTCGATGACGGCCGCCTTGGCGAAGGGTGGCGGCACGAAGACCACCGTGACGTCCGCTCCGGTGGCGTCCATTCCTTCGCGTACGGAGCCGAACACGGGGATCTCGGTTCCGTCGAGGTCGACCTTCCGGCCCGCCTTGCGCGGGTTGACGCCGCCTACGATCCGGGTGCCCGCCGCGAGCATCCTGCGGGTGTGCTTCATGCCCTCGGCCCCGGTCATCCCCTGGACGAGGACCTTGCTCTCCTTGGTGAGAAATATGGCCATGTCCGGTCTCCTTAGGCTGCGTGGGCCAGTTGGGCTGCTCGGCGCGCGGCGCCGTCCATCGTGGTGGCCTGCTCGACCAGGGGGTGCGCGTGTGCGTCGAGGATCGCTCGGCCACGGGCGGCGTTGTTGCCGTCGAGGCGGACGACGAGGGGCTTGGTCAGGCGTACGGACCGCAGTGCGTGGACGATGCCGTCGGCGACCGCGTCGCAGGAGGTGATGCCTCCGAAGACGTTGACGAACACCGACTTCACTGCCGGGTCGGAGAGGATGACGGAGAGGCCGTCGGCCATGATGCCTGCCGAGGCGCCGCCGCCGATGTCGAGGAAGTTGGCCGGGCGGGCGCCGCAGCCGGCGACGACGTCGAGGGTGGACATGACCAGTCCGGCGCCGTTGCCGATGATGCCGACCTCGCCGTCGAGTTTGACGTAGTTGAGGCCCTTGGCCGCGGCCGCTGTCTCCAGTGGGTCGCCGTGCGGGTCATCGGTCTCTCTTCCCCAACGGGACTGGCGGAACCCGGCGTTGTCGTCGAGTGTCACCTTGCCGTCGAGCGCGAGGATCCGGCCGTCCACCGTACGGACCAGGGGGTTGACCTCGACCAGCAGGGCGTCCTCCCTGGTGAGCACCTGCCACAGGCGCTGGAGTACGGGGGCGGCCTCGGGCGGTAGGGCTGCCGCTGCGGCGATCTGTGCGGCCTTGCGTTCCGTCACTCCTTCGACGGGGTCGATCGGGATGCGGGCCACTGCCTCCGGGCGGGTGGTGGCGACCTCCTCGATCTCCATGCCGCCCTCCGCGGAGGCGATGGCGAGGAAGGTGCCGGTCGTTCGGTCGAGTACGTAGCTGACGTAGAACTCGGCCTCGATATCCACGGGTTGGGCAAGCATCACCGTCCGCACCGTGTGGCCCTTGATGTCCATGCCGAGTATCTGGCGGGTGGTCAGTTCGGCGGCCGCCGGGTCGGCTGCGATTTTCACTCCGCCCGCCTTGCCCCGGCCGCCCGTCTTCACCTGCGCCTTGACAACGACCCGGCCACCGAGCCGGCCCGCTGCTTCCTTTGCGTCGGCCGCGCGGTCGATGACCTCGGCCTCCGGTACCGCTATGCCGTGTTCTGCGAAGAGTTGCCGTGCCTGGTGCTCGTACAGATCCATAGCCACTCCCGATCGTGCCGATTATGAAAGTGCCGCTCGCCCCCTGGACACCACCCACCGGATGCGGGATAACAAGTTTCATACAGTATTCGTCGACTGTATGCAATATACCGCGGGAGTGCGGCACTGGCTCCTGCGCCCCCCACGAAGGGACAGGACCGCCATGCCCGAGGACAGCCAGGAACTCATTTCCGACGGCAACACCCTGGGCGACGTCCACTACGAAAAGTTCGCCCAGATGCTCGGCGGTTACGGCGAAGAGGTCCGCGACCCCGCCGACATCGCGCCGGCGCTGCAGCGGGCCCGGGAGTCCGGACTGCCGTCGCTGATCAACGTCTGGGTCGACCCCGACGCGTACGCCCCCGGAACCATGAACCAGACCATGTACAAGTAGCAGAGGAGCCGTTGACATGACCAAAGCTCTTGAGGGTGTGCGTGTCCTCGACATGACGCACGTACAGTCCGGTCCCTCGGCCACCCAGCTCCTCGCGTGGCTCGGCGCGGACGTCATCAAGGTGGAGGCGCCGACCGGCGACATCACACGCAAGCAGCTGCGCGACCTCCCGGACGTCGACTCCCTGTACTTCACGATGCTCAACTGCAACAAGCGGAGCATCACTCTCAACACCAAGAC
>NZ_JBSFCW010000047.1:0-36201 GCF_053593595.1 Streptomyces sp. NPDC002206 | reverse complement strand
ACCGGGGTGACCGCGCACCCCACCGCGCAGTGGGCGGTACAACAGGCCCGGAACATCGCTGCCGACCTCGGCGAGCGGGGCGCCGGGCCACGGTTCCTGCTACGCGACCGCGACAGCAGGTACACCGACGCCTTCGATGCCGTCTTCACCGCCGAGGACACGGAGGTGCTGCTCACCCGGGCACCGCGCATGAACGCGCATTGCGAACGTGTGATCGGCGCCATCGGCCGCGAGGCCCTCGACCACGTCCTGGTCCTGGGCGAGAACCACGCCAGGAAGGTCCTGACTGGCCACCAGGAGCACTACAACGGACACCGGCCGCACCGATCCCGGCAACAGCTACCGCCCAGCGCGACCGAGCAGCCCGCAATCGTGCACGACCTCGACGACCGAACCCTGCTCCGCACCAGGGTTGTCGGAGGCATCATCAACGAGTGTCGATACGCCACGTGACCTGCAACGACGACTTTTCGAGCCCCACACGCTCAAGGTTGAGTCCGGTCGGCTCATGCACGGCGACCGCGACGTCACCCGGCGACTGAACGGCATCCGCCACGAAGCCCGGACCGTCGCCCGCGTCCTCGGCTGCCCGCGATCCCCCTCGTCTCCATGGAAGGCGCCCCGCTCGTCGGCGGCGAGCTGGTGCTCGACGGCATCCGCATCGTCCCGGCCGACCGCCTTGTGTCCGCCCTCCGCGCCCTCGGTCGCCGCCACGCCGCCGTCGGCCCGCACCCCGGCCAGCGTGCCGCCCTCCTCTTCAAGCCGTACCGAAGGAAGTGACCCGGTGGACCTCCGTCCCCGCGCCCTGATCCGGCGGCTCAACAGCGCTGCGACTCCGGCCGAGCCCGACGACACCGACGAGACCAGCACAGCCCCCGCAGCCACCATCCCGGTCCAGCCGGTACGCGGAGGCGGCCGACTGCCGAATTGGTGCGAGCCGAAGCGCGACGTCGTCGACCTGGACGACGTCGCCAAGGACGCCCCCGAAGAGGAGCCGTGCGAGCACCCGCACCCGCACGCGGTCCACGCGAGCCTCACCGGCGAGCTCGTCGCCTACTGGTGCGAGGACTGCGAGACGCCGCTTCCCGTGCCCGACGGCATGGAAGACGACGACGAGGAAGACGGCGAGGAGGGCGTCGACAAGGTCCCGGCCCGGATCCGGCGCGGCTGGAGCATGCGCGGCTCCGGCAAGAGGGTCTACAGCCGTCCGACGTACAACCGCGGCAAGTCGCCCAAGAATTCGTTGATCGAGGCGTGGACTGGGATGCGCCCGCTGACCCGTCACGGTCTCTACAAAGGCGGCGCCTTGGCCCTCGGGTTCAGTCTGGGCGTCCCGCAGTTCTTTACCGCGGAGACCGCCTACCTGGCGGCGACGTACGACTCGTGGACCGACTTCTACGTGTGCATCTGGTACGGCGTCGCCGTCGCCATCTGGATGTTCGACCAGCGCACCCGCAACTGGCTGCCGCCCGTCGCGCTCGCCGCCCGGGTCCCTCTCGTCTCGGTGATCGTCGGCGTCCTGCTGTACGGCACCCCGGCCTGACCCACACCCCGATCCCGGAACGGAACACGCAGCATGGACTTCCTCCCCGCTCTCGGTGCTGTCGGACTCGCCGGTGCCCTGACCGCCCTCCTGTGGTTCGGCACCAGCGCCGGCGGCAAGATGAAGCCCCTCAGCTGGGGCGCCTGCCTGGTCTTGTCGATGATCGCCGGAGCCGCCTACAATGCGGCCGGCCCGCCCTTCGACATCATGTCGGGCCTCGTACGCGACGGGCTCGGCATGTTCAGCAGCGTGTTCCCCGGCTACAGCATGGCCGGGCTCGCACTCACGCTGCTGATCGTCATCCTCTACAAGGAGCTCACGACCCGAGGCGTGTCCATGCTCGGTATCGTGTTCTGGTACGTCGCGTCCGGCTCGGGCGGCGGGTTCGCCATCGTCGCCGCCAAGATCGCCGTGATCATGCGAGGCCTCGCATGAGTGGCGTGCGCTTCCTCGCCGCCCCCGACCCCGACGACGGCGAGGGACTCGAGGCCCCCCCTCATCGACGGTGGCGAGGACGCGGAGGCAGAAAAGACCGAAGAGCAGGTCGGCCTCCTCGGCGCGCTGTTCACGGGCGTGTGCGGGCCGGCCAGATGGCTCAGTGACCGCGCTGGCTGGAAGGCGCCTTGGGTGGCCCATGGGATCACGCTGTATGCGGCCATCCACTGCGGCGGCTGGGCAGCCGTAGTGATCGCCGTGGCGTGGACGACAGCGGTCGCCTTGTTCGTCCCCCGCGAGTACCTCGAACGCGTCGCCCGGAGGATCGAGCAGCGTGACGCCCCCGAGCACGTCGAACCGGACGACGACCAGCCGCCCGCAGCCACCCCCGAGGAGGTGTACGCGGCCACCATCGACTGGATCCGCAGTCGGATCGCCGACAGCAACGGTGTTCACCTCTCCGATCTCCTCGCCCACGCGCACGCTCACGGCCTGCATACAGACCTCGATGTGGGCGCCTTCCGGGCGGTGCTGCAGAGGTGGGGTACTCCGGTCCGTCAGCAGCTGAAAGTGGGGGCCGTAACCGGCCCGGAATCCACCGCATCGACCTACCGATCAGGCAGCCCGCAGACCCCGCTCCCCTGAAGAGCGCAGAACCGTCTACCTCACCAAACCACCTGCCCTGACCTGCGCATCTACCTCGCCTACCCGGCCAACTACCGCGACTGCCAACGCCACCCTCGGTTGTCGATCCGATGCATTCCGTAGTCAAAGGACCGGAAAGTCCGCCATGATGGGAAGTGATCTGAAATGAAGGAGGGGGCAGGGATGTACGCCTATCGGTGCGAGCAGTGCGGCACGACGGCCGGCCGTCGTCACGCGCCACGGCCTGGACGAGGAGCGGAGCAAGCACCGGAACCTCTTCCACGGCGGGCACGTCCCGGACGGCGAGCAGGTCATGGAGCCGGACAAGTTCAGCGTCTTCGACGTCCCCCGGGAGCAGTGGATCGTCGGCGGCATCATGCTGCTCGTCATCGTCTTCGGCCTCCTCTACCGCTTCGGTTAGGTCACGCCGCTTCGTACCGGTGGGCCCGCCCGCCGCGCCACTCGACCCAGTGCGCGTCGTCGAGGAGATCCCAGGCGTCGTCGAGACCGGCCCGCCTCAGGAACTCGACGAGGTCGTTGTCCGTGTGGGCGAGCCCGACGATCTGCCCGTTTCTGCCTCCTGCTTCGCGCGTCTCGGCACGTACCAGGACCACCGGCCGCTGGGCCCGTGTCACGACGGCCATGTCGATGGCGCCCAGAAAGTAGCTCTCAGCGGGAGTGAGCGCGGGGCCCCTCGTCAGCGACGGCCCCGCACTGTGACAGGCGGACATCGGCGCGTCATGGGGCGGCGGGGCACTTGGAGTTGCGCGGCGGGCGGCTGATCTGGTGCTCACCGACGACGAGTGTCGACGCTGGTGGTGGCGGTCGAGGAGGGCGCCGCGGCTACGACGTTATCCGCCGGTCCTGCCACTGTCCGTACTGGCATCCGCACGCCTTGCTGCGGTGCTCCTCTACGTGCCTTTCCTGTGCTCGGTGCTGGAGACCGAGCCCCTGCTCCGGGCGGCGGTCGCCATGGCGGCCGGGGCAGGCCCGGCCGGTTTCGCGCAGCCCTGCTGAGTGACCCGGCCGTGAGCGATGAAACCTGCCGTCTCCTCCGGACGAACGGCTCCCTGAATAGGGACCACTCGGTCCTGCTGCCTCGGCGTCCATGTGCGTACGGTGCAGGTATGAGCTCCTGCTGCAGCCGACGGCTGCTGCCACGCGCAGGCAGATCAGTGGAGGAGTCATGACATCTGCCAGTGAAGTACTCCCGATCATGTTCGGCGTCGACCCCGTGGAACCGGCGAATGCGGCCCTGGCCTGGGCAGCCGACGAAGCCGCCCGCCGTAGAGCGCCCCTCCTGCTGATTAACGCCGTCCTGCCGGTGACTCACCGTGTACGCGGCGTCGAGGAGACCGTGTACCACAAGGCCTTGCGTCAGCTGGGGGATGAGGCGCTCGACAAGGCGATCGTCCGTGCCCATGAGCGGCAACCCGGCCTTGAGGTGACGACTTTCATCACGGAAGCCGATCCGGCCCAGGCCTTGGTACGGCACTCCGCGCACGCGCGGCTGGTGGTCCTCGGCTCGCGTCGGCTTGGCCGACTGGCGGAAGTGCTCGATGCTGCTTCCACGGCGGTCCCGGTGAGCGCGCACGCCGCCTGTCCGGTGGTCGTCGTGCCGGAAGCCGAGCGCGACGTGGAGGAGCCGCCGTACCTGGTGGTGGGGGTGGACGGCAGCCGGTCGGCCGATGCCGCGTTGGAACACGCCTTGGAGGCCGCCGCCTTGCGTGGTGCCTCCGTGCGTGCCGTGTGGGTGTGGCAGCGGCCTCTACTGGGCTTTCTCGATGAGCAGGCGGCGCTCGAGTCGTGCCACAGGCAACTGCACGAAGCCACGGCGGGGCGGTCCCGCGCCTATCGGGATGTTCCGCTGAGCCATGCCGTGTTGCCGGGACATCCTGTTGAGGTACTGGCCGAGGCCGCTGAGCATGCGCTCGCCGTGGTCGTCGGGCGCCGCGGCCGGGAGGGCTTCACCGGCATGCGGTTGGGCTCCGTTCCGCATGGTCTGCTGCACAGGGCCGTCTGCCCTGTCGTCACCGTGCCCCCGCCGGCCGACGAGGGGCTCTGAGCTCGGACCGGATCGGTCCGGGACCGGAGCCGATCGTCTACCTCAGCCGCCGGACACGCGCACCCGTCGCCCAGCGTCTGCGTATCGAGTCTTCGTGCTCCGACTGTTCCAGAGACAGCTCCATCGCGGCCAGCTCCTGCGTCAGCCGGGGGATTCAGTGCCGACGCAGGGCACGTGCCCGCTGCCGGGTCCGGTGAGCCTCCGCAGCGATCATCCGCACGGCGGTGCTCGCCACTGCGAACTCCGCGGCGGCCCGTGCCGCTTCGCGGTAGGACGCCTCTGCGTGTGCCAGGGCGGTGTTCCGGGGAGTGGGCTCCGCGGGGGAGCGCTTGGCGGGCGTCCAGGAGACGTGGGACGGGTGGCGCACCCCGATGGAGGTGGTCCACTCGACAGTGACCTTCGCCCCGTCCGCCACCGCTGCCTCCGCCAATGACTGCTCCCCGCCCAGCAGCAGTCCGCGCAGCAGTTGGCTCTCGGCTTCGGACAGCCGTTGACGCCACGCGAGGCCCGCATCCTCCTCGGCCCGGCGCAGGACCTGCTCGCGGACCAGCAGGATCCGGAGCTTCCGCTCCAGCAGGTCGGCTCCGCGCAGCGCGGTGGTCAGGCTACGCCGCAGGCGTAGGCGCCCCGCACGTCCGGAAGGAACGCGGCGACGCGAAATCATGGGCCTGACTCCTTTGCCCGTCCCGCGTGACCCTCCGCCCGCCCGGGGCGAGAGGCTGTGGACGACTATCGGCACGCTCACTCCTCCAGCGTGGCCCGGGGCGATGGCGGGCGCATCCGGCTCGCCGGGGTGCGCGGGCCCCGGTCCGGCGTAAGAATCGCTGTACGGGCGGCGGCCCAGATGTCTCCCTGCCGCGGCCTGGACTGCTGCCCGACCGGTTCGCAGGGGGTCCTGGAGGTACGCATGCCGTCGACGATTTGGAGCGGGGCATCAGTTTTGGCTTGGTCACCTCTCTGAACCAGTGACTATCTTCCGTCGAGGCAGTCGGCAACCTGTGGCGCATGCGTACCGTCCCGGGCCAGGATGCGGCTATGCGTCAGGTCCAGAGCGATCCCGAGTTGCAGGAGCTGGTTCGGCGGTTCGTCACGCCTGATCGGCGATACCTTCGGTTGGGCGGGAGCCTTCTGCGTCTGAACCCGGTCGAGCGCTCTGCGTTCGTGCGGGATCTGGCTCAGGCTGCCTACGAGATCACTCCCGCGGAGCTCGGCATCCTCTTTGAGGGTGGCTGGCGCGAGCGTAAGACTGCCGCCTGGCTGGTCGCTGTGGCCCACAGGACTGAGTTCCGTGACCTCATTGGCCGGCTCCTGCTGGCCAGCGAGGGCCCGTATGCAGGCGCCGCATACTGCGTTGCCCTTGCGAAGTTCGGCTCCACAGCGGATGCCGAACTACTCAGCACCTACCTTGATCACTACTTGTCACGCCCCGACCTCGACTACGACCAGGCAGTCGTCCTTGGGACGCTTCTGTACCTCGATGAGATTCTCGGCTCTGAGTACACAACACGGTTCCTCGCCCCGGGCGGTCCCTGGGACCGATGGCTCGAAGTCCGGGCCGTGGCGGCCCTCGACCCGCAAAACTGCCGGCAGGCCGTGCAGCAGCTTTGCGCTTTCGTCGACGAGACCGCTGAGGCCTTCGCCTCGCTGGACTGCGGGAGCTGATCATGACCGAGCGAGACATCATCCTCAACGAACTCGCCCAAGGCCTGCGCCCGATGTCACAGGGCATCGAGTGGTTCGACACGCACGGCCCGGAGGAGCAGTCCGAGGTACTCCTGTTCCTGCGCCATCACTGCATGCAGGCCCGCGCCGTCACCGAAGACGGACCGGAGAGCATCTGCCGTGCCGGGCTGCGCCCGACGCACACGCCTGCGGTTCTGATCGCCCGCGGCCAGATCGACCAGCAACTGGGGAAGATCGCCGGCCTCACTCCTGTCGACGAACGTCGCAAGGCGTTCCGGCTTCTGGTCGCGGTACTCGCGGTCGCGGACGAACGGCGCCGCGAACGCTTCTGCTCCGGCGGATGCGGTCATTGGTGGCACAGTCTGCCCGTCGCCGGCGGGTGATACGAGTCCCCGTGCCGCTGTTCTCCGTCCCTGGACTCATCTCGGGTTTCCGCGACGCGTACCGGGACGCCCTGGAAGAGCTCATCGAGGCAAAGAGCGAAGGCAGGAACCGGCCCAGCCGACCGAGGGGGAAGCGCAGCAGCCCAGTCAGGTCGTCGACCTGATGGCGGCTCTGAATGCGTCCGTACAGAGGGCCCACGAGTCCCGCAGTGAGACGGGCGAGCACGCCACGGTCCACGAGATGAAGCCCCGCAAGAAGGCGGCCGCGAAGGAGACGCCAGGGGTGTTCGGTTCGGTCGCCTCGGCACCGACGGCCTGGCGACTGCTCGCCGACACCGACGAGAGGACACTGGCTTCTCTGCGCTCGGCGCGTGCCCAAGCTCGGGAAGTCGCCTGGTTGCAGGCCGCCGAGCAAGGCGAGGGCATACCCGCGGTCCGGGCCGCGGGACGCATTCTGCCCGGGCTGGTCCTGGACCTCGATGCCACGCTGGTCACCTGCCACTGCGAGAAGGAGCAGGCCGCACCCACCTATACGGGCGGCTTCGGTTTCCACCCGCTGCTGTGCTTCCTGGCCAACACCGGCGAGGCACTGTCGGGCCGACTGCGTCCCGGGAACGCCGGTGCCAACACCGCGAGCGACCACATCACGGTGTTCGACCAGGCACTCGCGCAGATCCCCGACGCTCAACTGCACGGCACCGACATCCTCGTCCGCACCGACAGTGCCGGATCCGCGAAAGCGTTCCTCGCCCACGTCCGCGACGTGCGGAAACGAGGGATCCGTACCTTCTTCTCGGTCGGCTACGCCATTACCGAGCCGGTCCGTCGCGCTGTCCGGGCCATTCCCGACAGCCTCTGGCATCCCGCCCTGGACCAGGACGGGACTCTGCGTGCCGGCATGGTCGATCTGGACGGCTATCCGGCCGGCACCCGCATCATCGTGCGCCGCGAGCGGCCGCACCCCGGAGCCCAGCTGTCCCTGTTCGACCAGGACGAGGGCCTGCGGCATCAGGTGTTCCTCACCGACACCCCGTACTCCGGTGGCGGTTCCGCCCAGTTCCTGGAGGTCCGCCACCGCGGACATGCCACCGTCGAGGACCACATCCGGAGCGGCAAGACCACCGGCTTCGGCCGTTTCCCCTCCCGCCACTTCGGCATCAACACCGTCTGGCTCGAACTCAGCCTCGCCGCGATCGACCTGCTCGCCTGGACCTGTGTCCTCCTCCTGGACGGGGAGAAATCGAGCCTCCGTCAGGCTCGGAGCGCTTCAGCCCGTGCTGTCCGCACTGTCCTGACCGGGATCCTCTGATGATTCTCCGGCCGCAGCGACATCGCGACCACCCCCACCGCTGACACCGCCCCGCTCCCACCAGACAAGCACCCACCGGCCCAGGTGTCAGCGCCCCGCCAACATCACCAACAGAGTCTGGCCATTGGCTCTTGGAGATGGTCGGGTAGGTCTTCTTGGCCTGATTGAGCAGGTGTATTCCCAGGGCGTTCTCGGACAGGCTCGCGGCGGTGACGACCACGGCGGGCACGATGTCCACCGCCGATCCCTTGGGGTCCAGCAGTGCCGCGGAATCCACCGCGCAAATATCAACGCCTTCCCCGAGGACCTTGCAATTAGAGAGAATGGCAAGCCCCGCGCGGCTGCCGAATTCCTGAATCACCGAACCGCGGTGTTCGCTCTCGTGCTCCCCGTGCAGCCATCCCGACCACACCTCACGCGGATACACTTGCGGGTCCGCCGCGTGCAGCTTCTGCGCCACGCCAGGGCGACGACCTCGATCAGTCCCCGGCCCTCGCGGTCGGGGCGACGACCTCGATCAGTCCGGTCTCGACGTCGTAGACGAGTCCTGTCACGAGGCCTGCGGGCATCCTGGTCTTGAGGACCTCCTTGAGGATCCCGACGTCGAGCCGGACGGAGGCGAACGGGTCCATGACGGCTTTCCCGTCCAGCGCATCGACGGGGATGTCGAAGTCGTTCGCGAGCATTTCGGGGAACGCCGCGATGTCCTTGATGCCGCAGTCGGTGTGATGCATGACCACGATGTGCGTGCCTGCGGGGCGGTCGCCGCGGTGGGCCGCGCTGACCTTCGTGAGCATGGTCAGGGTGCGGAGCACGGCCGGGTTGACGCGTCCGCCCACGTTGCGGATCGCCGTGACCTCGCCGAGGTCCAGCCCGAGCACGTGGCTTGGATCGACACGGGAGTCGACGCACCCGATGACCATCAGCTGGCCGCTGCCCAAGATGTGCAGGCCCTTGTACGATTCGCCGGCAGCGAACCGAGCGTTGCGGCCGACCAGATCCTCTGTATTGATCATTTTGTTTCCTAAACGGTGCTGTGGGGATCGAACACATAAGAGCATATGCTCCTATTTCGCGGGGTGCAAACACCATGAAGCCGGAGCATCGGCATTGTTGAGGCGCGCCGGCGTCCCGCGAGCCCGGCCAGCGCGTTCAGAGTAGTCCGGCGGCTCGGGTGCCGGAGGTTCCCGGCACCCGAGCCGCGGGTCGTCAGTCGTGGCTGGTGCTCAGGGCGATGTGGCGTCAGGTGTCCATCTCCGCTGTTTTTCAACCAGAAGGTCGGCGTCTTCCCGGGGACGACCCTGCTGCCCGTTCGTTGTGGAGGCTGACAACGGCTTGAACGTGCCAGCAGGGTTGGTGGCGCGGCCGGGTGCAGATCCGCGTGCATGTTCTCCCTGCCTCCAAGATGCCGTCCGTGCGTCATGCGGCCGCGCCGTTCAGATGGAACGAGGTGCCGGATGAGCTCTGCATCCAGGCCGAGGGAAGCGCGGCGGCGAGCGCGTGCTGCGCGCGCCAGCCGGTGCAGTGGCCGGGGACCAGGAGGCTGGGCGCCAGCTGTGTCAGTGCACCGATCGTGGGCTCAATGATCGGTTCGAAGGCCGGGCCGCCCAGGTGCAACCCGCCGATGAGGGCGTGGAGACGCTCGACCTGGGTGAGCCGCTGCGCGTGCCGAACGATGTTGATCGCGCCGGCGTGGCCGCAGCCGGTCAGGACCACCAGCCCGTGGCCCCGGAGGTTCACTACAAGTGCCTGATCGTCGATGATCTTCGCGTCGTGCGCCCAGCGTCCGCCGGTCCACGCTTCGTGGCTCGGCGGCATACCCCGTTCGAACTCCGTGCTCCTGTCGACCTCGCCGGTGATCAGGACGCTGTTGTCGAGCAGGAGCGAGGGCACGCGCCGTTCGACCACGTCGAACCCCTCCTCGCGCAGGGCTTTCTTGCTGACGGTGGGGAACGGCAGGATCTGGCCGCCCGGGGAGACCACGCGGCGGTGGGTCCACGCCTCGGGGTGCACGATCATGGGCATGGCCGAGCGCCGGCGGGCGGCGAGACCGGCCAGGCCCCCGGCGTGGTCGAAGTGGCCGTGGCTCAGGACGACCGCGTGCAGATCGTCCAGGCGCACGCCGAGCCTGTCGGCGTTGCCGACCATCGCTGTCGGAGAGAGCCCGGCGTCGAACAGCAGCGTGCTGGTATGCCCGAGCCGCTTGGTCGTGACCAGGGCTGAGAAGCCGTGCTCGGCGACGAGCCCGACGAAGGTGCGTCCCTCCTCGAAGTGCGTCGCCGCCTCGACACCGACGGCGAAGGAAGCGCGCCGCGTGCGCTCGTCCCCGGTCAGGAGCCCGTCGTAGACGTTGTCGACCAGGATGGTGATCTCGAGTTCGTCGACCGGTTCGAGGCGAATGGGGTCTACCGCCGGCCCGTGGGCAAGGCGGGGGGCGGCGCCGGCCGCTTCGGAGGGACTACCCGCGGAAAGACACATATGATCAGCCTCCTGTCGACTCGTGACTCGGTGGTACGCCGACGCCGCGTCGGCGGGTGTGGGCATCGCTCTTCGAAGGCTCCTCGCCAACCTCCAGTTCCACCATGCCGCGTCGTACGCGGCCCTTGGACACCCCGTGGCTGCCGCCACCGTCGCGACCCCCCCCCGTGGCCTAGGAGCGTGGGTCAGTAACGGGAAAGCGGCCGACTTGGCCGTGATCGATGGAATCGGTCGCGGTCCCGCCGCCGGTACCTGTGAGGCGGTGGATGGGGGCCTGTCCGTCAGGTGTTCGGCCTGGTAGGGCCCGTGACTGGGCCGGGGACGCCCGGCTGGTCAGCTGGCCAGGGTGGCGAGGCCGGTGGTTCCGGTGTGTCGGAAGATCTTGCGAAGGTTGTGGCAGGCGGCCAGCAGTCGCCACTCGCCGCGGGCGCCGTCCTCGCCGCGCAGGAGGAGTTGGCGGCCGTTCTGGCAGGTCATGATCTGGCCGAAGACGGGTTCGACGATGGCTTTTCGGCGGCTGTAGGCGGCCTTGCCGGGTTTGGTCTGCAGTTTGCGGGCCATGCGTTCCTTGAGGGTGGCGTTCGCGGGGATGCGTCCGCGTGGTGCAGGCGGGACCTGTTCGTCGTGGGCCAGGCGGCCGGTGGCCATGAACGTGTCGTTGTCGCAGGCCAGTTGGCGGTCCTTCGCGGCCTCGAGGTTGGTCTCGGAGCAGTAGCCGGCGTCGACGAGGGCCTGTTTGGGGTGGCTGCCGGTGTTCGCCGCGGACTGGTCGAGCATCGTGGTGTAGTTCAGCGCGTCGGAGGCGTTGGTCGTCACGTCGGCGGCGGTGATGACCTGGTGTTCAGCGTCCACGATGGCCTGGGCGTTGAAGGCCTGGATGTAGGCGCCGTCGCTGTTCTTCATGATCCGCGAGTCGGGGTCGGTGAAGTTGGCCTGTGCCTTGGGCTTGGGACGGGCCTTCGCGGCGGCCTTGCGCCCGGAGTCGGTGACGGCCTGCTCGTCGCTGGTGCCGACGCGCTCCTGGCGGCGGCGTTCCTTGTCCTTGGCGTGCTCGCATGCCTTGTCGGCGGCTTCGGTCTCGATCTGCGCGCGGGCGGCCTGCAGCCTGGCCAGGCGCTTCTCGCGCCGGTCGAGCTCGGCGGGCGGACACGGCAGACGACGGGTCATCACAAGCCCCAGGCGGCGAGGCGACGTTCCTCTGCTACCGGCCTACTACGGCCCTGACCCGCCGTCAACAAAACACCGCTAGAGGACGCATGGGACGGCTTTCACCGTTGCGGTGCCCACGGGGAAGCACGGCGCGTGCGCACCGTATTGCGATTGGTTGGAGCACGCCGTAAACGGATGGGCCCCGAGTCTCGGCCCGCGTTCGGCCGGAGGGCTTTGACACCAGTCGAACGGCAGGTCGCCCGTCACGTCGCCGAAGGCCGCACCAACCGGGCGGCTGCCGCGGAGCTGGGCCTGTCACCCAACACCATCGCCACGCACCCGCGCGCCATCTATCGCAAGCTCAGCGTCGATACCCGGGTGGAACTCGCCCTCGCAGTACGCGAAGCGCAGCTGGACAGCGACATCTGACCCCGCTGGTACTCCTTCCGGCGGGACTGCCTCTCTATCGAATTCGACATAAGTGTTACCTTTAGATATATGTCTTAGGTAGTGATCCGCAATTCCGACCTCTCTCGCGGCCTCGGCACCTTCCACCCCCTGCCGTCCCTCGATCACCGGAAAGACTCTTGGAGCCGACAGTCGGCACGGAGGACACCCTCCCTGTGGATACCCGCCCTCTGAACGCCGTCCCTTCGGCCACGTCAGGTCCGCCCGGATCCGATGCCGGGCCGAAGCATGCGTTGCGCCCCCGCACCGTGCCGACGCGGGCATGGCTGCAGCCCGCGATCATCGCGCTGGTCGTCGCCTCGGCATTCATTAGCTGCTACATCGGACTGCAGCGCGACGCCCAGCCCCACCGGGTGCCCATAGGGGTTACCGACAGCACCTTGTCCGGCGGGATCGCGCGGGCACTCGGCTCAAGCATCGACGTCCGGCAGTGCCCGGACGCCCCGGCAGCGCTGCGCGCGCTCGAACACCGCGATGTAGTCGCCGTCCTCAGCCCGCAGGGCGGGTGCGGCTTGGAGCTTCGGGTGGTTGGCGCCAACGGTCCGTCCACCATCACTGCCGCCGAGCACATGGTTGCGGCGTACGGCGAGGGGCGGGTCGGACGGTGACCGTGGTCGACGCCGTACCCCTGGCCCGTTACGACAGCCATGGCCTGGCTGGGTTCTATGTGGCCTTCGGCGTCACGCTCTCCGGCTTCGTCCTGGCCCAGAACACGCTGGGGCTCGCCCGCCTGCTGCACCTGCGTCACCGGTTCGTCCTGATGGCGGGCGTCTCTCTCACCACCGGCGTCCTGGCCGCCGTGCTCGCAGGTCTCGTCCTGGGGGCCGTCCCCGCGCCGTTCCTCCTGCTCGCTCTGACCCTCACGCTGCTCAGCGCGGCCGCCGCGTTCGCCACCAAGCTGCTGGGCACCTGGTTCGGGCCGGTCGGTGTGCCGGCGGCCACCTTGCTGCTGACCGTCGGGAACTCGACGTCCGGCGCGACGGTCGGCGCGAACCTGCTCCCGTCTGCCGCCCGGACCGTCTCTGCTCCGCTGCCGTCCGGCGCCGCGGTGCGGGCCATCACCGACCTCGGTTACTTCGGCGGGGCGCATGCGGCAATCCCGCTGCTGACCCTTGCCCTGTGGGCCGTCGGGTCGGCGGCACTGATCACCGGCGACACCAGGCGCCGAGCGGCCCGCACGCCGTAGCGTAAGATACAAACGTAATATGCTTACGTTGGAAGCTTGCTCGCGTGATGGCTGGGGAGTGATGCGCATGAGTTGGTCGGCCACAGTCCGCTACAGCAAGGAGTCGGCCCCGGAGGGGCTGGCCTTCGTCCAGGACCTCATGAACACCGTCGCCGCCGGTAAACCGCGCACGGCAGACCTCCTGGACGATCTCGGCAACGCCCAGGACTGGCTCGATCAGGCGCTGGCGGAGTGGAGCAAGACCACGGGTACATCCACGGCCGGGATCGAGCTCACCGAGCACGACCGGGAAGAGCTCCGCGGCTTCCGCGACGATCTGCGCCGCGCGGCGGGACAGGCCGACGGCGACGCGCTTCGGCCGCTGCACACCGCCGCGATCGCGATGCAGTTCGACGGGGACGGGCACGTGCATCCGGAGCCCCGTGGCACGGGCTGGCGGCGCGTGGCGGCACTGGCCCTGATCGAGATCTTCCAGGCTCAGCAGGCCCGCACCTGGCCGCGGCTGAAGATGTGCCGCAACGATCGGTGCGCCACCATGTTCTACGACCGGTCACGCAACAACAGCGGCGTCTGGCACGACGTCAAGGTCTGCGGCAACGCGGCAAACCTCCGGGCCTACCGGGCACGCCAGCGAGCGCAGAACGCCTCGTGAACCGCGGCCGGGCTGTCCCTCCTCTCCGTACGCTCAGCGCTGCAGTGCAGCGAACAGGAGGTTGAGCCCTCCGGTCATCGTGGGATGGGTGAGGATCATGTCGCGTAGGGACGTGTAGGGAAGGTCGGCGAGCATGGCGATCTGGACCGCGGCGAGTGTCTCGCCGTTCTCCGGGCCGAACAGGGCGACGCCGAGGATCCGGTCGGTTCGGTTATCCACGACGGCCTTCCAGATGCCGTCCGTGTCGCGCATGGTGTGGGCCCGGGGGATTGCGGTCACGGGCAGCTTGGTTACGCCCACTTCATAGCCTGCGGCCCGTGCTTGAGTCTCCGTCAGACCTACCCGCGCGAAATCGATTGTGAGGACGGTGGTGTGCGGGATGAGGCGGCCCCGGGTCGACCTGGAGCCCCTGGTGAGGTTGGCCTTGAGGATCCGGTAGTCGACCAGGGAGACATGGGTGAACTGCCGGCTCCGGCGACGTCGCCGGCTGCCCAGGTGTGGGGCACATCGGTGGCCAGGTGCTCGTCGACGGCCACGAAGCTGGCGTCCGTGGTCCGCACTCCACCGGCGTCCAGGTCTAGTTCGGCAGTGACGGGTCGACGGCCGACCGCGACAAGCACCTCGTCCCCCGTCACGTCGGTGCCGTCGGTGAGGGTCACGACCCGCTGGTCGCCGTCGCTTCGGACGGAGGCCACCGGGGAGTCCGTGCGGATATCGACCCCGTGGGCGGTCAGCAAGCCGGTGACCGCCTCCGCGATGTCGTCGTCCTCGTAGGGCAGCAGCCGCGGGCCCCGGGCGAGCAGGGTGACCTGATGGCGATTCTTGAAAACGGCTCTGACCGGAGTTTCGTGAATCCCCAGTTCAGCGAGGTGTGTGCGGGAAGGCGTCGGCGAGGGCGGGGGAGACGAAGGAGTGCACGTACTGCTTGGGTGCCCGGGCGTTTAGTTTGATGTTTAACCTCTGCAGCGGTCCGGTCAGCAGATTCAGCGAGTGGACTTCACGACATGCCCCATTGCGATGAGACCGACCCGGCCCGAGACCTGGATCCTGCTCGCGGATGAGTTCGTGTTCTGGTTCGCTTTTGCAGTCGTGACCGGGCTCAGAAGAGAACCGACGACGGTGTCCAGTCCGCGGAGCATCATCCGCGACGATATGGTCTGCGGACTCGTGATCAGCCTCGCGATCGGCCTCGGGTTCGGCCACACGACCGGGCTCGGGAACGCCTTCGGGCTCACGCCCGGGGCCACAGTCGGGCTCATGTTCGGGCTCGCAACCGGGCTCACGTACGGGTTCGGAACGGCGCGGATGTACGGGGCCTTCCTGCTGTGTTCGCGAGGCCGCCTGCCGTTCCGGCCAGCCCGCTTCCTCGACGGGGCCGTCGCCGCAGGCCTGCTCTGCTACAGCGGCCCCGCCTACCAGTTCCGCCACCGCGAACTCCAGCAATGGCTCACCCACACCCCCCTGAACGCGTCGAGAGTCTCGTTGGCGACCCCGACAGCGTCCTCGCCTACGACCGCCAGATCACAGGCGAGGCACTCGCGGGGTGGGCGGCCAGTTCGTGCCGGGCGCGGTGGCGTGCGGGGCGCCCCTCAGGCGAGGTGCTCGCGGAACCACTCGACGGCGGCGCCGCTCGCCTTGTCGAACTGGGTGGTGTACGGGTCGAAGTGGCCGCCGGGGATCGTCCGCAGTCGCTTGGGCTCCAGCGCGCGCTCGTAGGCCGCGAGGGCCAGGTCGGTCACGGTGACGGTGTCATTGAGCGCGACCACCATGAGCAGCGGTGTGGGCGAGACCCTGTTGACCCAGATTCCGGGCTCGTACATGCGCGCGGCCCGGCTGGAGCGGACCGTGACCTCGTTCTCCCACACACCGTCGGGCTTGGGCTGGAGGTAGAAGTCGATGGCTTCCTGTGTCCGGTAGGACGCGGGCACCGCCGGGTCGCTGCTGACGATGGCCAGGGTGCGGGGGGCCTTGCCACGCAACTGGGCGCGCTCGTCCTCGGAGAAGCCTTCCTCCAGGGCCGCGACGGCCTCGGGGGCGATACGGCGCCGGCCCTGCTCGAAGCCGCTGATGGTCGGCACCTGGGAGACCACGGCCCGCAGTCGGCGGTCGGTCGCGCCCAGGACGATTGCGTGGCCGCCGGCGTAGCTGGTGCCCCACAGGCCGATCCGCTCCGGATCGACCTCGGGGAGGCTCTCCAGGAAGGAGATGGCCCGCCGCCAGTCCGCGATCTGCCGCCATGGGTCGACGTCCTGGCGCGGCTGTCCGTCGCTCGCCCCGAAGCCGCGGTGGTCATGGACCAGGACGACGAAGCCGTTCTCGGCGAAGGCCTGCGCGAACGGCTCGAGGCCGTGCTCCTTGACCCCGGCGTAGCCGTGGGCCATGGTGATCGCCGGATGCGGGCCTGGGCCGTCCGGCAGGAAGAGCCATCCACGCAGCTGTACCGCGCCGTCGGCCTCGAACTGGATATCCTTGCGCTGAATCATGGAACAACCTTCTGAATAGGCAGGGCCTTCAGCCCTGGTGGAAGTAGTCGGCGTCGATCTCGCCGGCCAGCCGGGTACGCAGTTCCGCGGAGAAGCGGAGCACGGCGCCCAGCGGCCGGTGATGGATGGCGGCTCGGAGGGTCTGGCCGTCCGCATTCTTGGTCAGGATGGTGACGCCCTCGATCGGCAGGCCGCCGAACGCGGTGGCCTCCCACTCCAGGTAGGTTCGCAGGCCGTCGACGGTCTCGCGAGTGAAGCGGAGCGACTCGTAGATCGCGCTTGCCGCGCCCATCACCTTCTTCACCTGGTCGCGGCCTTCCACCGGGCGGGTTATGACGCTCGCCTCCAGGACCACGTCCTTGGTGAACGCCTCACCGAACGCGGCGGCGGACTTCTGCGCGAAGGCGTTCGTCCACCCCTGCGGGCGGGGGGTGTTCGCGGCGGGGGCGCTGTCGGTGCCGTGGGCCTCGGCGAGGAGGCGGTCGAGGTGGGTCGCGACGTCGGCCGCCTGCTCGATGTGGGCCCAGTGGCCGGCCTCGGCCACCGATACCGCTGTCATGGCGGTGAAGCGGGGCGCGATCGCGTCGTTGACCATGTCCTCGGTGACGAACCCGTCGCCCTCGCCGCGAAGGATGAGCACCGGGCCGGCGTAGCTGCTGGGTCGTTCGCCGTGGGGGTGCCCGGTGTTCCAGCAGTCGGCGAGGGCGCGGACGACCTCCGGACGCAGATGCTGCCCGGTCGCCACCAGCCGGTCGAGCTCGGCCTCCGGGAACGCGGCGGACAGCTGTTTGCGTACGCCCCGCTGCCCGTCCGCGTCGCCGCCCAGCGAGCGGAACTGTTCGATCATCTCGTCGGGCAGGTGTACGCCCGCGAGGGGGACCGGGGTCACCAGCATGAGTCCGCGGGCCCGGTCGGGTCGCTGCACCGCGACCAGTTCGGCCACGGCGGCGCCCATGCTGTGACCGACGATCACAAAAGGCTTGCCGAGGGCGTCGACCACCGCGCCCGCCTCGTCGGCGAACCGGTCGTAGTCGTAGGGCCCGTCCACCGCGTCGCGGTCGCCGCAGCCGGCCAGGTCGAGTGTGACGCACTCGATGCCGGGTGTGGTGAGCTGGGGGATCAGGCGGTCCCAGGCGTACTGGTCGTCGAGGAAGCCGTGGACGAACACCACGGCCAGGTCTCCGTCGCCGGTGCGCCGATACCGTACGTCGGTGTTGGCGACGCGTTCCGTCTTCATGTATGTCCTCACTGTCCGGGAGCGGACGTCGCCCCGGAAGGGGACGGTCCTGGCTTTCGTTGGGGGAAGTCGGTCGGACGTGCGTTCAGGCGCTGCATCCGGTGGATGGCGTCGTCTCCCGTGACCTGCGGATTCGGGATGCGACGCGTTCGATGGGCTGGGCTCGGCGCTGTCCTCGGATCACGGGACAGAGCGCAATTGGCCACCTAGACCCGGGCCACGCCGTCGCGCCGGGCGGCCTCTGCGACGGCATCGGCGACCGCAGGGGCCACTCGAGGGTCGAACGGCGACGGGATGATGTAGTCGGGACGCAGTTCCTCGGCGATCAGGGAGGCCAGGGCGTCCGCGGCGGCGATCTTCATGCCCGGCGTGATGCGTGAGGCGCGGACACGGAGGGCGCCGGCGAAGATGCCGGGGAAAGCGAGGACGTTGTTGATCTGGTTCGGGTAGTCGCTGCGGCCGGTCGCCACGACGGACGCGTACTTGTGGGCGACATCGGGGTGGATCTCGGGCGTGGGGTTGGCCATGGCGAAGACGAAGGCCCCCTCCGCGATGGTGGCGACCGCGGCCTCGGGGACCGTGCCGCCGGAGACGCCGATGAAGACGTCGGCGCCGGCCAGGGCCTCCTCCAGGGTGCCGGTGCGTCCCGCCCGGTTGGTGCTCAGGGCGATGTCCCGTTTGATGTCGGTCAGATCAGTACGGCCGGAGTGCAGGACTCCGGTCCGGTCAGTGACTACGACATCGCGGATGCCCGCCTCCACCAGGATCTTGGCGATCGCGACACCCGCCGCTCCCGCGCCCGATATGACCGCGCGCAGGTCGTCGAGGGTCCGCCCGGTGAGACGGGCGGCGTTGCGGAGGGCCGCGAGGGTGACGACAGCAGTGCCGTGCTGGTCGTCATGGAAGACCGGGATGTCGACGCGGTCCTGAAGCTTGCGCTCGATCTCGAAACACCGGGGCGCGGAGATGTCCTCGAGGTTGATGCCTCCGAAGGACGGTGCGAGGCGGGCGACGGTCTCGACGATCTCGTCCACGTCCGTTGTCGCGAGCGCGATGGGCACGGCGTCCACATCGCCGAACTGCTTGAACAGGACCGCTTTGCCCTCCATGACCGGCAGCGATGCCTGCGGGCCGATGTCGCCCAGACCGAGCACCGCGGTGCCGTCCGTCACCACCGCGACCGTGTGCGAGACCCAGGTGTAGTCGTGCACGAGATCGGGCTGCCCGGCGATGGCGGTGCACACCTCGGCGACACCCGGCGTGTACGCAAGTGAGAGGTCCTCGGGGCCTCGCAGCGGCACCGTCGGGGTGATCGCCATCTTTCCCCCGTGGTGGAGCGCGAACACCGGCTCGGCGAGTCGGCGAGGCTTGGGGGTCTGCGTCGACGTGGCGCTTTCTGTTTCCACAATTGATTCCTTTGCTGATCCCTTTGCCGGCGTGCCGTGCCCGTTCGCTCGGCAGGATGCCGAGGCCGGACGACGAAGCCGTGTGCCCTGATCTCGTGTTGGGCGGGTGCCGCCGGGCCGGCGGCGGCCGTCTCGGGCGCCGTCAGGTCGGCGCGGGTTTTCTGTGGGGTGGTTCCGTCTTGAGGTGGCCCCCGACGCACAGTTCGCGCCGGCATGTCCGGTCCGGGGTCCGTCCGGCGGATCGTGGCGGGCTCCCGGCGCAGGGCAAGGCACTTCGCGGCGACGCCGGAACGCCCCGGCAGCACCGGTGGTTGTGACGCTCCGGCGGCGACGGCCGTGCACCCGCGTCAGGCAGCGCGCCCGGCCTGCCCAGGTCTGCGTCGGACAGGCCCTGACCGACGCAGACCTGGGGCGCGGGTTCACCAGCGCGGAGTCCCTTCGGCCAGCTGCAGTTCGCCCCTTCCGAACGAGAAGCTCTCGTTCGGGACCGGGATCAGGGCGATGAAGATATCGTCGGGCGAGACACCGAGCGCCTCGACAACCAGCCTGTTGATGGCCGTGGACACCGCCCGCTTGTCCTCCAGGGGCCGGTGGGCCCCGAAGAGAACCGTGATGATCATGGCGTCTGAGCTGCGCTGCATGCCCATGAACGTCGGGTCGAGGAACAGTTCGTCCTCGCCGTGTTCGCTGATCATGATGAAGCGGTCGCCCTCGGGGATGCCGAGCCCCTGCACCAGCGACTGGTTGAGTGCGTCGGCGAGCGCACGCTTCTGCTGAGACGAGAAGCGGTTGGCGGGGATGTGGGCGTTGAAGACCGGCATAGGGGGCTCCTTCGGGGAGTGCGGTGTCGGGTTGCCCGATCGTTCGGGGGGCCTGATCCAGGCCCCGGGTACGGCGCTGCCGCCCTGGGTGTCTGCGGCCCACGGCGCGAGCCTGCGGGGCGCAATGCGGTCGGGGTGGGCGTCGGTGCCGTCAGGCCTTGACGGCTCCGGAGGGGGACCACTTGGCGCTGTCCACCGGCGACCATCCGTCCGGGCGCTCGTCGAGGCGGTGGCTGCGCTTGCCCAGACGCTCGCTCAGTACGTCCGCCGGCAGGGGCGTGACGAACGCGTTGTCGGCCAGGGTGTACTCGGCGGCGAGGCGGCCGACCGCCGGAATTGCCGCGGTGTCGATCCGTCCGTTCTGGGCGTAGACGTCGTCCCGGATGTGGAAACGCACGACCTTGCCCCAGACGACGTGGTCGTTGACGTCGCCGACCTGGATGATCCGGTCGAGCGTGCATTCCATGGCGATCGGGGAGTCTTTCACACGCGGCACCTTGACCACTTCACAGGCCTCTTTGGTCAGGCCGACCTCATCGAACTCGTCCTGGGCGCTGTCGAACTCGATCGCACTGCGATGCATCTCGTGGGCCTGCGGAAGCGTGACCAGGTTGGTGACGAACTCACCGCTGTCCCGAATGTTGACGAGCGTGTCCTTCAGCGTCCCGTCCGACCGCGGCTGCAGGGTCAGGGACACCATCGGGGGGATCCGGCTCACTACGGTGAAGAACGAGATCGGCGCCAGATTGGCGACACCGGATGACGACAAGGTGCTCACCCAGCCGATCGCGCGCGGTGTGACCGCCCCGATGAGGAGTTTGTACGCGGACGTCGTGTTCAGTTCGTCGCTGTTGATGATCACGGTGATGGCCTCTCTGGCGTGCACGGCGGGATCCCGCCGGTGAAGGTGCGGCTGGTGCGGGCTGGGGACGGGGCAGCGGGGAAATGGGTCAGCCCGGTGCGTGGCACGACACCGCTGGCGCCCCGCAACGGCTCGGCGCCTGTGAGCCGTCCGTCTTCTCGGGGCCGCCCAGGGTGTCCGCGATCAGCGTCACGGTATGGACGGGGGTTTCCTCAGGGGCAGGTGCGCCGCTCCGTCGCGGTCGCGGGATCAGCTGGCTGCGGAGGGAAAGAAATCAAGGCCCTCAAGCACGTCGCGCCCCTTGGCGGTGTCGGCGTACAGCCGCGCCTCCGTGATCAGTCCGTCGGTCACGGCGAACAGCAGGAGGTGCTCGTTCTCCATCGTGCGGCCGTTCTTCGCCTTCGCTCGGGCCCGGACGGGGACCACCACGTGCGACCCGGCGTCGAGCACCGTGTGCAGGTCGTAGTTGAAGTACTCGTAGTAGTGGTCGAAGAGGTCCTTGTAGAAGGCCACGAAGCCCTCCTGCCCGTGGAACGTCCCGCCGTAGGGCAGTGAGGGGGGGAAGTGGAAGACCACGTCCGGCGACATCAGAGCCACCAGGTCGGACGAGTCGTTCTTCTCGAATCCGGTGTAGGCGCGGTGACAGGCATCAACGATCGCCTGGTTGCTCGACATGCTTCCTCCATGCTCATGGCTGAGTGCGGTGCTGGGTGAACATGTGTCCACCCACCTCGGTTTCCGTCCGGTTGTACGCGGAGGGACCGGAGGCAAGGGGATGGGCCGATCGGCTCGTGAGGCGCGCGGCGGGCCGGAAGCCTGATTGGGCTCGGGCGGTCACCGGGCGGCTTCGCGGGCCGAGGGTGCGGTAGTGCCTGCCGACGGCCCGATATTCGCTAAGTTCTCATCTGGAACTCAGGAAGTCAAGGGCTGGGTTCCGAATGGCAACCCTGGAGGTATCCTGACGATATGGAGTGGCGTGAACTTGATCTGGGCAATTGCAGCGTCGCCGCGACCCTGGGGCTGATCGGCGATCGGTGGACCCTGCTCATCCTGCGTGAGGTCTTCGCCGGGCTGCACCGCTTCGACGAGATTGCGGAGCACCTCGGGGTCTCCCGCCGCGTCCTGACCGAACGCCTGGGTCAACTCGTCGACGCCGGCCTGCTGGAGCGCCGGAGCTACCAGGAGGCCGGACGACGCGCGCGCCAGGAGTACCACCTCACGTCGCCCGCCCACGACCTGCAGTGGATTCTGGCCGCCCTCCTGCAGTACGGAGACACCCATCTCGGCGGCCCGGAGGGTCCGTCGGCACTGCTGAACCATGCCGGCTGCGGCGGCCAGGTGCATGTCGAGCTGCGCTGCTCCTGCGGGCAGGAGGTCTCCGTCTCCGAGGTGGAGCCGATCACCGGCCCCGGCGCCGTCAGCACGTCCCCTTGACGGCAACCCGCTCCTCGATCACTCCCGCATCCTGGCCGCACAGGGAGACAGGCGGCCTCGGCGTTCCCGCCGGGGTTCGGGCCCGTTCGCCCGCATCGGCCCGGCCGTGCTGCGGCCGGTCGGATCCGGGCGGCGTGCGATGTCACGGAAGAGGGCCGTCACACCGAACATTCGTGAGCGTGACAGACATCACAAGATGATGCCTCTTTCGGTCAGAGTGCTGATGCATTGGGCGCCTTTCGGGGGAACCCGATCCTTGGAGACATCAACTCCCTTTCGGTACACGCAACTTCCATGAACGACGAGGTCGATTCCTCAGTCGCCCAGAAATTCTCCGAAAGAAATAAAATTGTTGTGCACATGTCGTTCGTGTGCCGCAAGCAAGGTGATTTCGAGGATGCTCTGGACTGCGACCGGCCGATACGACCTGGAGCCCGCCCCGGGCGGGCTGGCATTTGTCCAGGACCTGCTCAACACGATCTCCGCGGGCAAGCCGCGCGAGCCCGACCTCCTGGAGGACGTCGATGGCGCGCGGACGTGGCTTGCCCAAGCCCTCGCGAACTGGAGCGGCGAGACAGGCCGGCCTGCACCCGTGGTCGAGACCACGGCAGGGGACCTGCAGGAACTGCGCGACTTCCGACGCGACCTGTCGGTCGGGCCGGCGTCCGGGCCGGAACCCGGCACTCAGGCGCATGAACGGGAGCCTGCGCTCGCCGGAGGTGTCACGGCGTCCCCGGAGACCCACCGCCGCGGAAGAACGCCCCCCTCCATGCCTGCACACAGGACGCAGGAGGCGTCCGGTCGTATCCGCGGCCGCCGGACAGTCGGCGGCGGACGGCTGCCACATCCGGACTCCGTCCGGGCCCCCGGTTCGTCCGAGGGGGCGAGGGTGATTCCTCTGCAACCGGAGCTGACATAACCAAACATGCTACGCTTATTTCTTGAGGGTCATACGAAAACGACCTGCCACCCCACGCTTGGGTGAGCGCAACCCGGGTCGGCGCAACGCCTTCGACGAGCCGGCCGTGCCGGTCCACCACGGTGCCGGGCGTACCGCACCCGTCGGATCAGACCATCTCAACTGCCCACCCAGACATGCGCCCGGCTCGCGACCCGGCCACGGAGCAGACGGTCGCGCGAGCCACATTCCGCCCCTGAAGGAGGCACCATCATGACCGCATCCGCATCCACTCCCCTGGCGTACGAGGTTCTCGTCCAGGAGGGGACGCCCCGGGCCGGCGGCGAGCAGCTGCCCAACGGTGAAGGGCTCGTCTCCTCGCCCCTGACGTCGACGCTGATCATTGGGGACGAGGACGCCGTGCTGGTCGACCCGCCTCTCACCATCGAGCAGACCCAGCGGGTGGGCGACTGGATCGAGCGCTCCGGCAAGCGCCTGGCCTACATCTACGCCACCCACGGGCATGGCGACCACTGGTTCGGCACCGCCGATCTCGTGAGGCGGTTCCCCGGTGTCACCGTCTACGCGACCCCCGGAACCATCGAGGTCATGCACAAGCAGGCCACCGTGGGACGCGAGGAACTGTGGGACAAGCGCTTCCCCGGACTGATCCCCGACACCCCGGTCCTGGCCGAGCCCGTCCCCGCCGAGGGCTTCTTGCTGGAGGGCAACCTCATCGAGGCCGTCGAGGTCGGTCACACCGACACCGACAAGACCACGGTCCTGCACGTGCCGTCGATCGGCCTCGTGGTGGCCGGCGACGTCGTCTACAACGGCGTGCACCAGTACATCCTCGAAGGCGGCGACGGCGGCCTGCAGGAATGGCTCCTGGCCCTCGACCGCGTCGCCGCGCTCCAGCCGCGCTTCGTCGTGGCCGGTCACAAGAACAAGGACCTGCCCGACGACCCGGCCACCATCGAGGAGACCCGCCGGTACCTGCTCGACGCCATCCGGCTGCTCGGCCAGAACCCCACCGCCCGCGAGTACTTCGACCAGATGACGGCCCTCTACCCGGATCGGCTCAACCCGGGCCCGGTGTGGTACGGAGCGGTCGGCCTGCTCGGAGCCTGACGGAACGAGGGGAACGAGCCCGGCACGGGCCGCGCGGCGCCTCCCACTAGGGAACGGTGCCGCCGCCGTGCACGGGCGGAACGCCGCGGAGCGGACCGGACGACGTCCGACTGGGACGGCGGGAAGAAGGTGGCAAACCGCCGGCAGGACTCCGTTACGTACCCGGCCCCCGCCCGGGCGGCTTGCGCAACGACGTCGGCTCGGCCAGGCCGTCACTCGACGGCGGCTTCGCGGAGTTCTTCGAGTTCATCCCGAGACGACGCTTGAGCTCGGCGTTCTCTGCCTTCAACTCGGCGATCTCGGCTCGCGCTGCCGTCGGCTCCGCACGGACCTGAGTCGGCTCGCTCCGCAACTCGCTTACGAGCGACAGCAGTTCCCCATAGCTCGGCAGTGGCGGAGTCCCGGACACGGAACTCAGTGGTCAACATGCCCGGGCCCTGAGATCAACTTGAGCCTAGGCGACCACCAAACCAGTCACCGGACAGCATGATCGATTGAACTACGGCTTCCGAGTCAGTCGTGGGCGGCGACGTACTCGCGCAGCCCGGCGGTCCGGTGGGTGTCGAGAGTGAGTCCCAGATCAAGACGATCGGGGCTTTGAGTTGGATGTGGGCGCGTACGACCAGATCGCGGTCGTCGTTCCAGGCGAAGCTGTTACGTCCTGCGCCCCGGTGTTCGACCTGCTCATACTTGCTGCCCTCCACCCGCAGGGCCGAGGGCAGCAAGTCGGCGGCCAGCAACACCGCCGTTGGCCGGTCGGAGGCCGCTGTGTTGACTGCCCGTCACCTCCAAGCCGGTACTTCACGGCATTGGAGTCTTCCCGGCTGATCTGCCGACCGCGTCGGACAGTGAGCATGACGGTGACCGCAGGACGCCGCTCGGGCAGGGCGGTGGTGTATATGCGGCAGTCGACGCTGCTGCAAGCAGCGGACAACCGCAATCCCACCGCCGCCATCGGCATCGCCTGGGTGCCGGGCGAAAGCAGCGGGCATCGCGCGGTCCGGCCTCGTCAGGTGTGGCCGGGCGCCGAGGCGCGGACGCGGCCACGCCACCTCATGGCGTGGCGACAGGAACTCGACGCCCTTGGCGGCCTTCGACCGTGACGGCAGCAGGAGCAGTCCGAGAAGCCGCAGGAAGATCAGGTAGAGGATGCGCAACGCGATGCAGCCCGAGACTGCCATGATCGCCGGAAGTCGCAAAGCGCCTGTTCAGAGGCTATTTGGGACTTTTGGCACCCTGTAGGCCTCCTGGGGATCCTTTGCCATCGGCAAGATAGGAGCATATACTCCTATTGTCGATCACTTCGACCTCGCATTGTGACAAAGGAGCTACAACATGACCGTGAAGGTTGCCGCAGTCCAGATAAGCCCGGTGCTCTACAGCCGCGCGGGCACCATCGAGCGCGTCGTGAAGAAGATCCACGAGCTGGGCAAGCAGGGTGTGGAGTTCGCGGTCTTCCCTGAGACCCTGATCCCGTACTACCCCTACTTCGGCTTCGTGAAGCGGCCCTACACCATGGGCGGCGACCAGTTGCTGCTGCTGAACGAGTCGGTCACCGTGCCGTCGCCCGAGACCAACGCGATCGGTGAGGCCGCGCGGCAGAACAACATGGTGGTCTCGATCGGCGTCAACGAGCGCGACGGCGGCACGATCTACAACGCGCAGCTGCTGTTCGACGCGGACGGCACGCTGATCCAGCGTCGCCGCAAGATCACGCCGACCTACCACGAGAAGATGATCTGGGGTCAGGGCGACGCCTCGGGTCTGCGCGCAGTCGACAGTGCCGTCGGCCGAGTCGGCCAGCTCGCCTGCTGGGAGCACTACCAGCCGCTGGCGCGCTACGCCCTGATCGCCGACGGCGAGCAGATCCACGCCGCGATGTTCCCCGGCGGCCTCGGCGCCGAGAACTTCGCCCCCCAGATGGAGGTCGCCGTCCGGCAGCACGCGCTGGAAGCGGCCTGCTTCGTGGTCAACGCCACCGCTTGGCTCGACGACGACCAGCGCGCGAAGCTTGCCGAGGACAACGACGTCCCCGTCGGACTGTTCTCCCACGGCTTCTTCACCGCCGTCATCGACCCGGAGGGCCGTATCGTCGGCGAGCCGCTCACGGCCGGTGAGGGTGAAGTGATCGCCGATCTCGACTTCGCGCTGATCGACCGCCGCAAGCGCATGATGGACGCCCGCGGCCACTACGCCCGCCCGGAGCTGCTCAGCCTGCAGATCGACCGCACGTCGACGGCTCCTCTCCACGAGCGCGGTGCTCAGGCCGCAGCTCAGGCTGGCCGGGTGGACGTGGAGCCCTCCTCCGAGGCCCAGTGAGCCGCGGGCCCGGGCTCTGCCGTCCGCAGCGGTCGGAATGGCGGAGTGACGGAGTCTCTGGCGGGCGGTCAGTCGGACATGGCTGACCGGCCCCGCCGGGGACGGCACCTCGGCCCGGCGGCCCGTCCGTGTTCCGCCGAGCCGCCGAGCCGCCGGTGACGGGATCCCCGGGCCCGGCCTCCGGTTGCCGACATGGTTCGTACACCGCGGAGACCTGGCGGATGCCGCTCGGCGGCGGCGAGCTCTGGTTCCCGTGCTCGTCTGGCGGCGGACCGCCTGTCCTGGCGGTTACCGCTGCCGCTGTCCTGCGGCGTCATCCTCGGGTCCACGCTGCTGTTCGCGCTGAGCCGATCCGGCCTGTGGGAGCTGTTCCTCGTGATGGCCGTGGCGGGCCCGGGCGTGGGCTGTGTCTTCGCCATGGTCCCCGGGTTGATCGTCAACTCGGTGACCGCCCGGGTTGTGGGGAGTGCCATGGGCCTTAACCAGGTCCTGCGCTACTTCGGGTTCTCCACGGGAAACGCGCTGAGCGCCACGGTGCTCGAATCGCACACCATGGCCGGACAGGTCTTGCCCGACCCCAGCGGCTACGGGGCCGCGGCCCATGCTGGGATGCGTGATCTGCGCGATCGCCGCGGTCGTACTGCCGGGACGGCGCCGCTCCGAACCCGGCGTCCCCGCCACGGCCGAGGGCGCGCAGGCCACCCTCCAGCCCCAGCGCCAGAACCCGGAATCCCCGATCCCGGCGCAGGCCGACCAGGTATGCGGATGAGCACGGCCTTCCCCGCATCGCCTGAGCCCGGCATCGCCGAAGGCCGGAGGTACACCCACCCAGGGGTCGTCGGCAGGGGCTCGGAGTCGCAGGGTGTGCGTGGGGTCGTCTGGTGTTGTAGTGCTGGACGTACTCGGCGATGACGTGCCGTAGGTGTTGCTCGTTGGTGCCAGGACAGGCCCGCGCGAGCCCACTCCCGACCGCGCCGAACTACCCCTGGCCGACCCGTGGGCCGTGGGTGCCCGGGTCCCGTCCGCGGCCGTGAATGAACCATCTCAGCGGAAGCGGGCTGTTCCGAGGGTCCGTTTCTTGCCGTCCCGGCAAATGCGCGCATATGCTCGTAGCTGGAGGGTTCGTCAGGGGTGCACCGCCTCTGCGGCCGGGCCATGCCGACCAGTCATATTTCCGACGGAACATCCCACAGATCAAGGAGAAATCTGCCATGAATGATCTCGTCGCCACTGTCATGGAGGCCCACGGCGGCCTGGACCGCTACAACCGGTTCAGCTCGGCGACCGTGCATCACCGAGTCGGAGGTTCGCTGTGGAAGCTGAAGGGCAAGGAAGGGATACTGAGCCATGTGGCCGTACGGCTCGACCTGCACCAGCAGCACGCCAGCCACTATCCCTTCACCGCGCCCCACCTGCGGACGTCCTTCACCGCGCAGCGGGTTGCCGTGGAGACCGTCACCGGAGAGGTGATGGCCGAGCGGACTGACGCTCGTGCGTCGTTCCCGAGCGACGTGCGCGCTCCCTGGGACGATCTGCAGGTCGCCTACTTCGCGGGGGAGGCGATGTGGACGTACCTGACGTCCCCGTTCACCTTCACCTCTCCCGGATTCGAGGCTGTGGAACTGTCCCCGGTCACGGAGGCGGGGGAGACCTGGAGGCGCCTGAAGGTCACCTTCCCGGACCACATCGCGACGCATTGCCCTGAGCAGATCTTCTACTTCGACTCGAACGGGCTGCTGCGCAGGCATGACTACACGCCCGAGGTCATCAACGCTGGGCCTGCCGCGCACTACCCCTCCGAGTACAAGGAGTTCGACGGGATCATGGTCCCGACCCGGCGGCGCGTCTACCGGCGGGGGGAGGACGGAACGGCGGACCGGGACGTGGAACTCGTCACCATCGACGTCGAGAGTGTCCTGTTCATCTGACCGGGCAGATATCGAAAGAGTGCGCGGTCGCGCCCAGGATGAAGGTGACCTTCGCCGAGCAGGTGCCGGGACTGACCGTGCGCTACCAGCGGCGCACACCATTGCTGCAGCACGTGGTCAGGGCTTGATAGATCGCTTCGTGCGAGATGCGCATCGACTCATCCTCGGGGAAGTCGACCTTCAGCCGGTGAGAGATCTGCTCCGGGCTCCAGGCCGACATCCACTTGCGGTCCTGACGGTGGGGCTTGTTGCGGCCTTTCCAAGGTTCTGTCTCGGGCCCCTGCACCAGGGTTCCGTCGGGGCGGTGGACGTGTCCCGACAGCCGTTGCTGCACATACTCGTGCAGCCGTTGATGAGTGACGAGCTTCGCCTGCTTCGGGCGAAGCGCCAGCAAATCTGCTTTCCACTGCGCGACCGAGGCACGGTAGTCCAGCCTGCCCGCGCGGGTCGCCGCATTTCGACGAAGCTCGCGGGAGATCGTCGACGGAGCACGGCCCAACCGGCGCCCTATCTCGCGGACTCCGGCTCCTTGTGCCCTGAGCAGGGCTATCTCTTCACGCTCGTGAAACGACAGATAGCGACCCGCAAGCGGGGCAAGATCGACTGACGGCATGCCCCCACGCTGCCGGAACCATCGGGTGCCGGCAGCCGGAGACACGCCTACTGCAGCAGCGGCCTCCTCGCTGAGGAGGCCTTTGGCGATCTCGCGCCAGAACTCGCGCTCGACCTCCCGCCGCAACGACGGCGCCCCCGGTGACTTCATCGGAGACCTACCCGTCAGCTCCTTCATCCACCCTGCCGGCCTGCCCATTACACCTCCGCAATCGAGGTGTTGCGACGACCGGTTGAATCCGCCCAATATACGTCCATCAAACTCACAACACGCCTGGTCAGAGCAGGAATCCAAGCATCCATAGGGTCGGTCGGGGACTCGTACGACAACGCCCTGGCGGAGAACCTGTGGATGCTGGTCAAGACCGAGTGCATCCGCGGCCGCGTCTTCGCCACCAGAGCCGAGGCGAACCTCGCGCTCTTCGAGTACATCGACGGCTTCTATAACCCCCGCCGCATCCAGAAACGGCTCGGCTACCTCAGCCCGATCGAGTTCGAGGAGAAGCACTACGCCGACCAGGCAGCGACCGAACCAGTGAACCTGAAGCCACGTCAACCCGCCCTGATCAGCTAGTCATCCACTCCCACCCAGCGGGGGAACCTCACTCTTCGACAACGCCTGCACCAGCCTCTGGCTCCCCGACAGTTACGCACAGGACTTCTGGAAACGCGCTTAGACCCTCATCGGCTTCTACGCACCCGAGTGCTGGGCGGCGTGATCGGCGAGCACAGATACGCGGCTTGACCAGTGGTGACGAGTTTCCGAACGGCACGGGTTGTGGTCAGCCGGCGGAACGACGCCGGTGTGCCTTCTTTGCCGCGGTCTTCTTTGCCGCGGTCTTCTTCGCCGCCTTCCTTCCGGTCGGCTTCGCACGGCGCGTCTGTGCTGCGTCCACGCTCTGTTGCAGCACCGCCATCAAGTCCACCGTGGCTCCTTTGACGCCCCGGGACTCCGGTGCGTGCGGCGGCTCCAGGCCCTGAAGCCTGGCAGCAACGACCCGCTGCAGGGCGCGGCTGTAGTCGTCGTGTTGCTCCGCCAGGTCGAAGCCGAAGCCCATGGCGTCCATCAGGTTGTACGCCATCTGCAGTTCCTGGCGGCGGGCCGGTGGGGTCTCCGGGACGGTGATCTCCTGAGCAGGGCGCAGTTGGTCGGGCCACAGCATGGTCTGCATCGCGATTACCTCGTCCCGAGCCCAGAGTACGGCGAGCGATTCCCGGGTGCGCAGCGCTGTCCGTGCGATGGCCACTCGCCCGGACTTCCTCATGGCGTCGCGCAGCAGGGCGTACGGGCGCGCGCCAACGGGGCCGGTACCGAGGTAGTACGCCGTGTCCAGTGCGAGCGGGTCGATCTGGTCTGCGTCGATGAACGCCAGGATCTCGATGCGTCTGGCGGTGGGAAGCGGAAGGTCGGCGAGATCGTCGTCGCTCAGTATGACGACCCGGCCGTCCGGGGCTTCATAACCGGGCGCCACTTCCTCAAAAGGGATTTCGACGTCCTCATGTTCGCAATAGCGGCGCAGGCGCACCCGGCCACCGCCACACCGCGTGTGCACCTGGCGCAGCGGGACCTCGTGCTCCTTGGTGGCCGCGTGCACGGTCACCGGGATGGACAACAGGCCCCAGGTGATGGCCAGCTTGATGATGGTCTGCGGCATGACTCCCATCGCACCCACGCCCGCCAATGATCGCATGTCGAGGAGGCCGCATTGAGTGTTCCGTTTGGCCTGTCTGCATGCGTCGACCGAAGCACTTTGGCCATCAAGGGGCTTGGAGAGCTGACCTGGAGGATGCAACATCGGGTGCGGAAGCTGCGCTCGGCGGTGGCTCGTGTACTTCGATCAAGTAGGGCGACACAACGGGATCCCTGTAGGGTTCCAAAAGTCCCACATAGGTGCTGACCTGCCTGTTCGCCGGCTGATGTCGATCTTCGTCAGGCCGTGTTGCGGTACTCGTGGATCAGGCCGCCGGGGACGTCGTGGCGCTGGATCCGCTGCGCGGGGAACGGGATGACATCCGGGTCGTCGGCGGGAGCGTGAAAGTTCAGGGCCCGGTGCGGCCGTCCGGTGTTGTCGTGGTGGGCGTACTCGGCGAGTACCTGTCGCAGGTGCCACTCGTTGCAGTCGGCCGCCGGTCGGTGCACTCGGCTCGCACGGTGCGGATGAACCTTTCGGCATAGGCCTTCATCCGCAGTGTTTGAGGCGCGCTCTTGAGGATCTCGATGCCGTTGGCGGTAAGGACGGCGTCGAACGCCTGGGGGTAGCGGCTGTCGCGGTTGCGCAGCAGGTACTCCGGGGCGGCTACCAGGTTGCGGTGGACGCGATCAGCGACCTCGGCAACCGCGTGGTCCTCGACGCGTACGAGCGCGGCTACAGAACCCTCGGCCACCAGGGCCTGCGGCACCGCATCGAGCACGCCCAGATCATCGCCCGGTGCAGGCCACGGACGGCATGAACATGGCCGAAACCCGCGTCGGGCCGGACCGCATCAAGGGCGGTTACGCCTGGCGCAGCCTGCTACGCGGATGACCTGAAGTTCTGCGCGGTATCCGGGAGTGTCGCCCGGGCGCAACGGCTTCGATGACACGGGGTCCTCGCCGGGTGTTGCATCGACGTGGTCGGCATCGCCGTCGGCGTGCTGACGTGAATCCGTATGCGCTGCCCTTCAGCCCGATGAGGACCATGCGTGTAGGTAGCGGTGAGGGGCCCCCTTCGCACTTGTGTGTACATGCTCCTATCATGGACGAGGAAGCTCTGGAGGAGACGATGACCGCTACACCGACGAACCTCGATGATTCGTGCAACAACCTGGCTCTGCGTAAGGCGGCTCGGTATCTCGGCGCGACGTACGACAAGGTTCTGGCTTCGGTGGGTCTTCGTGCGACGCAGTTCAGCATCCTGCAGAAACTCAGTGCTCATGGGGAAATGACGATCAGCAGCCTCGCGGACATGATCGCCATGGACCGTACGACGATGGCTTCGAATCTCAAGCCGCTGGCGCGGGAGGGCCTGGTGACCGTCGAGCCGTCGGCGGCCGACCGCCGCGCGCGGATAGTCACGCTGACGCCGGACGGTCTCTCCCGGATGAAGGCGGCGCTGCCGCTGTGGCGGGACGTGCAAGCCCGGTTCGAGGAGCGCTTCGGAGCCGGTGAGGCGGCCCAAATGCGTGCAGCCCTCGAAGCCGTCCTCCAGACCGGCTTCGAACCCTGGGCTGAGTAAGGCCGCCGACGCCGAAGGCTCGAGGGCGGGCTGAGAGTCAAAACTGCAGGTTCCGGCTCGGTGGCGGGCCGCTCAGCAAGCAGCCACCGCTCAGGTACGCCGCCCTGGCCGAGCTGTTGGCCGGCCTGCTCCCGCAGGTGATCTCGAACGACACCGGCGTCCCGGTGGGCACCGTTCAGCAGATGGTGCAGACCTGCAGGGTCACGATGTTTTGCGCACGCGGCCAGTTGCCAGCCGTTTTCCGGCCCGCCGGTGCCAGTAGCCCGCGGACACAGTCCCGCATCGGCCACCGCAAATCCGCCCGTCCGAACCGACCCGCCACTCAGTTCCAGCGCGCCGACACATCGGTGGAGTGTGCCGGTGCAGGTCCGTGACCGGCTGGGCGAGTTGTTCTGCGATGCCGAGTTCGCCCGTGCGTTCGGGGTGCGGGGCAAGCCGGGCTGGTCGCCGGGGCGCCTCGCGTTGGTCACGGTGTTGCAGAAGGCCCAGGACCTCACTGACCGGCGGGCCGCTGACGCGGTGCGCGACAGTCTGCCGTGGAAGTACGCGCTGGGGCTGGCTCTGGACGATCCGGGGTTCGATCACAGCGTGCTGCCGGAGTTCCGCAGCCGGGTGATGGCCCATCGTCTGGAGGAGAAGGTCCTGGACCTGCTCGTCAAGAAGCTGTTGGAGGACGGGCTCCTGGCGGCCGGGGGCAAGCAGCGGACCGACTCCACGCACATCGTCTCCGCGGTGCGTGACCTCAACCGGCTGGAGCTGGTCGGCGAGTCGGTGCGGGCCTGTCTGGAAGCGGTCACCTCGGCCGCGCCGCACTGGGTCGATGAGGTCCTCCAGGTCGGCGAGTGGAGCCGCCGCGACGCTCGTGGTTTCCGGCGCGCCCTTCGACGACGCCTTCGCCAGTCATGCCGGGCCCGGAGGCCAGCGGTCCTCTTGCAGGACCGCGAAGAACATAACGGGGGATGGGCGGCGTGCTGTAGCGGATCCCGGCCCGGTCACGGCAGCCGGGCGGGCCGGCTGATCTGCTGGTTCCCCTGTGCGGGCTTGGCGAGCGCTGCCGCCTCGCGGACCAGGTCGAGGCGGGCTTGTTCCGCGTCCTCGAGGTAGCCGGCCACCATGGCGCCGTCGCGGAGCATGACCAGCGTGCGGACGGCCTGGTCCGGGTTCGGGTGGCCGGCCTGGGCGAGCAGGGATTCGAGGGTGTCGCGGAACCAGGCGCGGTGTGCGGAGACGACCTGGCGGACAGGGTGCTCGGGGTCGGGGAACTCGGCAGCCGCATTGATGAATGGGCAGCCCCGGAACCCTGGGCTGCACACCTCGTCGGCGACGCCGTTCACCATGAGCATGAGCAGCTCGCCGGGCTCGATCTGCATCTGGGCGGCTTGTGCCCCCATGGCACGGTAGGCCTGGTCTCTGGCTTCGAGATAGGCCCGGACCAGGTCCTCCTTGCCGGAGAAGTGCCGGTAGAAGGTCGCGCGGGTGACCTGGGCCTGGGCGATCACCTTGTCTACACCGACGGAGTGGATGCCCTCGGTGTAGAAGATGCGCGACGCGGTGGCGAGCAGCCGCTCCCGGGCCGGAGAGGGCCGGGGCGAAGGGCTGTCGGGCGTCATGGTCATTCAGCCACAATATCGTTTAGGTCTCATTGCCTGCGTCGGCGTGTTCCAGGGTCTGGCGAGCGTCCGGACCAGCCGGTGAAAGCGTTCCGGGGCGCGTCGCCCCCCATGGCCAGGGTTCCAGCCGCCGCAGCGCGATGAGTTCCGCGCCCTGGCCCCACCTGGGGCCGGGACGCGGAGGGCGGGGGAGTCAGCTTCCGTTGGCAGCGTCGCGGATCAGTGAGGTGACGTCATCAGGGTTGGTGATCATGGCAGCGTGCGGCGCGTCGACCTCGACGGTGTGGGCGTGCGCGCGCCGGGCCATGAACCGCTCGGCGTCCGGGGGGATGAGGTGGTCGGCGTCGGCCACGAGGTACCAGGAGGGGATGGTCTTCCAGGCGGGGGTTCTCGACGGCTCACCCGTGGCCTGGGCGGTGAGGGGCCGCTGGGTGGCCGCGAGCACGGTGGAGGCGGCCGTGGAGAGGCGGTTGCTGAGGAAGAGGTCGTTGAACTTGTCGGGCTTGATGTAGAGGTCGAACATGGTGCTGCCGTCGGCCTGGGTGAACGGGACGGCGTTCAACGCGGTGGGGATCTGGGCGGTCGGGTCGTCGGTGATGTGGCTGCCGGGGAACTTGGCGGTGAGTTGGTTGATGCTCTCACCTGCGTCGGGGGCGAAGCCGGCGATGTAGACCAGGGCCCTGACGTTGGGGTTCCCGGTGGCGGCGCCGGTGATGACAGCCCCGCCGTAGGAGTGTCCGACCAGGACGATCGGTCCACTGATGGTCTTGAGGTAGGCCGCGAGGTAGTCGGAGTCGCCGGACAGGCTGCGCAGCGGGTCGGGCGGGGCGACGACCGGGTAGCCGTCGTGCTGCAGGTTCTTGACGACCTTGCTCCAGCCCGAGGCATCACCCCAGGCGCCGTGCACCAGCACGACGGTGGGTTTGGTGCTGGTGGTGGTGGTTGGGCGGGCGGCGGCGACGCTGGTGGTGGCCGCTGACGCGGCCGAGGTGAGCGGCACGGCGAGGATGCCCAGGCCTACAGCGGCTGCCCCTCCGGTGGCGAAGAGGGCGAGGCGCAGGCGGCGGCGACGGTGTCGCATGAGGTTCTCCAAGTGCGGGAGCAGGGGGGGTATGGGGTCAGGCCTTCGTCGAGCGGCCGAGCGCGGCGAGGGCCCGATCCGCATGGGCGTTCATGTTGACCTCGCTCTTGATCGAATCGATCAGGCGGAAGTCCGTACCGATGACGAACGTCTTGCGCTTGGCGTGCAGCGGTCCCCAGCTGCGGTGCGCATCGAAGATCCGGGCGACCTTGCCGTCGGGGTCCGAGAGCAGGGGGTAGTCGAAGCCGTGCCGCTCCGAGAACGTCCGCTGCTTGTCGGGCGCGTCCGGGCTGATGCCCACGCGTTGGGCGTCCGCCGCTCTGAACTCCGCGCCCAGGTCCCGGAAGTGGCAGGCCTCCTTGGTGCAGCCGCCGCTCATCGCCGCGGGGTAGAAGAACAGCACCACGGGGCCGTGGGCGAGGAACTCACCCAGTGACCGGGGCGTGCCGGTCTCGTCGGGCAGGGTGAAGTTCGGGACGAGGGCTCCGATGTCCATGAAGTTTCAGCTCCTAGGGAGAAAGAACGTTCTGTCTTGTTGGACGGTAGTGTGTCCCCTGCCCGAGAGCAAGCGGAGACGCGTATGGGATGGCCCACGCCCGGACTGCCCGGGTTGCGCGGCTCGCGCGCCTGCCGGCGGCCTGCTCGGGCGGTTCGAGGGCCGGGTAAGGGACGGGGAGTAGTCGCACGGCGGACATCTGGGTGCTGCGGATCGGTCCTGGGCGGCCACGCACCCGGGCGCCCGGGGTCCCGCCTACAGGACGACTCGCGCGAGAACCACCACTGCCCGCCCAGACGCGGCACCGCTCCGCGGCCGCCGCCCTCGGTACGGACACGGGGATACGGCCCGACACTCTTCACCCGAGGAATGCGGCTTCTCCGACGACGGACGGGACCTCGGACACGTCCCGTCGCCCCGGTTCGGAGGCGCTCCTCGGTTATCTGATCAGCCCTCGGACGCGCACACTCGTGAAAGCGCGTGGCTAATGAGGTGTCACTGCCCTCCGTCTGCGCAGCAGTTCCGCAAGTCCGCGCCGGGTCGCCGCGATCACCACGCGGTCCTCGGCGCGGAGTATGTACCCGGGGTGCAGATCCCAGATCAGGCCCGACGGCCGGTCCGAGGACGAGGGACCGGCCGTTGTCAGGTCCGGGTGCCGGTCCTCCGGCGGCG
>NZ_JBSFCW010000046.1:0-37620 GCF_053593595.1 Streptomyces sp. NPDC002206 | reverse complement strand
CGACATCTCGGCCAGACCCAGGCCGATCATGCGGTCGTACGCTTCCAGCGCCAAGGCATGTACTCGTTGTGCTATCCCCAGCTCAGCCCACTGTTGGGGCCTCCCCCAAGGCCGGGTAGTTAACGTTTTCGCAGGTCACGCAAGTGGGGCTGGGGACCACGGTGTTGCGGCGTAGAGTCCGGGGCCGAGCTTGTGGATGAGGCCGCTGGCGGCCCAGCGGTTCAGTTGTCTGTACATGGTCTCCAGGGTGATATCGCCGAAGTGGGCGGCGATTTCGCGGGGTTGCCAGAGACGTGTGGGGTCCTTCTGGAGCAGGTCCAGGATGCGGTGTCGGCGTCGCGCGGCAGGGGCAGCATGCCGGTCGTCCCGGGATGCCGTGGGCGGTGTGGGTGACTGCTCCACGGGTTCGAGGACGGTGACGTCGAGGCGGGTTACGGTGCGGCTGGTATCGGGCCGGCCGTCGGCGTGGCGCTCGCTGTAGCGGGACATCGGTGATTTGACCTTGCGGGTGCTGACCCGTTGGCGCCGGGGCGGGAGCAGGCCGGTCAGGATCCGGCGGCCGATCGTCCCGAGGAGAGTGTCCCGATCGCTGTCCGCGGTGACGATGCCGGTGGCCTGGATCACCTGGTCGCGGGCGGTGTGGAGCGCGATGCTGAAACAGCAGCGGTCCGGGTCGGTGCCGGGGAGGGACTCGGCGGCGTCGACCATCACGGTGCGTAGGGCCTGGTAGAGCGTGAGCAGGGACCACATCTCCTGCTCGATGCCTGCCGGGTCGCCCGAGCGCAGGTTGTGCCCGTTCATGATCGTGTGGCGGAGCGCGTAGTACGCGGATTCGTGTTCCCACCGCTGGTGATAGAGGCCCACCAGCGCGGTGGCGGGGTAGCGGCGGGCGTCGGTCAAGGTCGTGACCAGTCGGTAGGACCCGGTGAAGGACGTGCCGTCCGCGCAGGTCACGGCGATTTTTGCGTCGATGATCCGCACTTTCACGGTGCCGATCACCGAAAGGTAGGACCCGTCGGCGAGGCGGGTGAGGACCGGGGTGCGGCGGTTGCTGCGGAGCCGGCCAAGGACCTGGGCGCTGGTGTCGGTGACCGCCGCGAGGAAGGCGTTACTGTCGAATCCCTTGTCCCACAGCACCAGCATGTCCGGCCGCAGCAGATGCAGCAGCCGGCCTGCGTAGCTCGTCTCGCCCTCGGCGGTGGGGCCGAACACTGCGCCGACCAGGGCCCGGGTGCCGGTCTCGATCAGCGTCATCAACTCCAGCGTCGGATAGCCATGATGTGAAGTCCGGCCCAGCCAGGCCCGGTTCCGTTCGGAATCAGGGACTCTCAGCGAACTGCAGCCGTCGAACGACACCGTCCGGTACGGGCCGAAACGCACTCCTGGCGTCCCTGGCTGGGCCAGCAGCCCGGCCAGCACCTCGAACAACGCCCGCACCGGCGCGCTGCCGATCCGCCGCCGCAGGTCACGCAACGCCTTCGCCGACGGACAGGCCACCGGCATCCCGGACAGACCAGCGGTCAGCTTGTCCCAGACGAGGCGATAGCCGACCTCAGGGAACAGGCACATCGCCAGCAGGAAGTAGACCCCCACCCGAGATGGAAGATCACGCAGCCGCCGCTGCACCGCCCTCGTCTCTGCAAGGACCGCGTCCACGAGCTCGAACGGCACGACGGCGGTCAGCTCCCCCAGATGCCCGGGAGCAAACCGGCCCGCGGCCACGGTGACCGTATGGGTGATGGCCGTCAGCGCAGGCGGCAGTACACAATGACGGGGCAACGGAGCTCCTTCGGGACAAGCTGTCTTGGTCGACTGCCTGTACCAACGAGCTCCGTTGCTCTGCGTCGGGAATCCTTCAACTCCCTTGCGTGACCTGCGAAAACGTTAACTACCCGGCCTTGGGGGAAGCCCCGTTTGACGCGTCGTCGGATGGTGCGGTCGGAGCACCCGGGACTCGCGATCCGCTCGTACCCCGAACCGTGGACCAGAGCCAGCACGACGTGCTCGAACACGACACGGTCCGACACCCGGCGGCGGTGACACCCGAGCGGATGGCTCGCCGAGAACCCCTCCCGCACCGGCAGGAGAGCAGCGAACTGGTCCCACAGGGGTTCGAGCAGGCAAGATGGCACTGCAGGCACGGGTCCTCCGTGTGATCACTGAGCGTCGAGAACTCCATGATCACGCAGGGCCCGTGCCTGTCTCGTTTCCGGGACCGTCAGCCAACGAGCGACGTAGCCATTTGCCGGTCGGTCTTAAAGTTCTGGCATGTTTTTCTCTGCTACTCCGAAGCAATCCACGTCTGGGGGCGTGTTCTCGTCGCTGCCGCGACAGCGCACACGTCGGCGGCGGCTCGCCACGGCTACCGGAACTAGTCTCGTCGTGATCGCCGGAGGCATATGGCTTCTGTTGGGCACCGGACCCAAACCAGGCGACCATGCGCCCATGGCCATATGTGCCGTCGACAGCAAAACCCTGCGCGCCGACGTAGACGCGGACGGACAACTGGACGAGATCCACGACCAACACGGCGACGGCACCAATTCAGTGGTCTTCCAGAGAGACGATCACCGCACCACTGTCAGCGTTGGAGATGCCCGCGGGTTTTGGCAGAAGCTGCGAGGCACACATGAGGAGCACATGGAGACACGGGGAACCCTCGGCGACTTCGACGGCGACGGGTACCTCGATCTGGCCCTCTTCTACAGTCAGCGCGACGAGGGCGACACTCCGCAGCACAACATGGTGGTGCATGAGGTGCACTACGGGCCTCTCGCCCGCGACCTGAGCAGTGACCGGACGGGCACCATCCGCATGAAGCACTCGACGTTCGTGTACGGGGTGCGGGCCACCGACACCAATCACGACGGCCGCGCCGAGCTCCAGGTCTTCCAGTCAGGCGGGGATGGCGCCGTTTCCCGCTATATCGGTCGGCAGTACGGCGGCGGAGTCTCTGTGAGCCATGAGGAGACCGATTTCTACGGGGTGGCGGACTGGCCCGAACTCAAGCTCGGTTGGCTCGACTTCGGTGCCTGTGCAGATCGCTAGTGCTCCAGTGTGCGGAACTGCCGAGCAATGCTCAAGACCTGTGGATCGGCCTCGGGAGGGGTGCCTCGCGGAACGCGGAGGGCGTACCTTCCCGAGCGATCGATTGATGGTCACCGAGTAGACCCGCGTTGCGCCGCGGGTCGGGAAGGCACGCCCGTGCTCAGCGTAGTCAACGAAGAGGGAACCACCGAGACCGGATCCCTAATGGACGACATCGTCCGTGAGGGTGCGCGGCGGATGCTCGCCGCGGCCCTGGAGGCCGAAGTCAACCAGTACATAGCCGAGTTGTCCGGTGACCGGGATGAGGCCGGTCGCCGTCTGGTGGTCCGCAACGGTCATCATCGCGAACGGAAGGTGACCACCGCCGCCGGGTCGGTCGCGGTGAAGGCGCCTCGCGTGAATGACAAGCGTGTTGACGTGGAGACTGGAGAGCGCAAGCGGTTCTCGTCGAAGATCCTTGCGCCGTGGTGCCGGAAGTCTCCGAAGGTCAGTGAGGTCCTGCCCCTGCTCTACCTTCACGGACTGTCCTCCGGGGATTTCGTGCCCGCGATGGAGCAGTTCCTGGGATCCTCGACCGGCCTCTCGCCGGCGACGGTGACCCGACTGACGAAGCAGTGGGCCGAGGACCACACGGCCTTCCAGGCCCGCGACCTGTCGGATTCCAACTACGCCTACGTGTGGGCCGACGGCGTCCACCCCAAGGTCCGCCTCGGCCAGGCCCAGTCCTGCGTCCTGGTCCTGATGGGCGTGCGCCCCGACGGCCGCAAGGAACTCATCGCGCTGGCCGAGGGGCTGCGTGAATCGACCGAGTCGTGGGCGGACCTGCTGCGCGACTGCCGCCGACGCGGCATGCGCGATCCCGAACTCGTGGTCGGGGATGGCGCGATGGGCCTATGGCGGGCCCTGGCGGAGGTATTTCCACAGGCCAGACACCAGAGGCGCTGGGTTCATAAAGTCCGCAATGTCATGAACGCGCTACCGAAGTCGGCCCAGCCCGGCGCGAAGAAGGCCCTGCAAGAAATCTACAACGCCGAGGACCGCGACCACGCCGAGAAGGCGGTCAAGGGCTTCGAGCGCGCTTACGGCGTCAAATGGCCGAAAGCGGCCAAGAAGGTCACCGACGAGACCGACGAGCTCCTCGCGTTCTACGACTTCCCCGCCGAACACTGGGTGCACCTGCGCACGACAAACCCCATCGAGAGCACTTTCAGCACCGTGAAGCTGCGGACCAAGGTCACCCGCGGGGCCGGCAGCCCGGTCGCGGCCCTGGCGATGGTGTTCAAGCTCGTCGAGTCCGCCCAGACCCGCTGGCGCGCGATCACCGCACCTCACCTTGTTGCCCTCGTCCGCAACGGCGCCCGCTTCAAGAACGGTCACCTCGTCGAACACTCCGAAGCGGGGGCCGCCTGATGACTCCGAAAGACGAGCGCCGCTACCCAAAGCTCCTGCGGGTTCCCCAGCTGGCAGACGATGTCTGGCTGTCCCAGCCCGAGGCCGCCCGCCAACTGGGCATCGCTCTATTTCGCATCGGCGCACTCATCGCCTGCGGACACCTGGCGCCCGCGATGAACTCGGCCGGGAGGGCGGGCGTCACGATCACCAGCGTGCAGGCAGAGAAGATCTGGCGCGACAGCGCCACATACCGCGCAAAAGCCCTTCGTCTTCTCAAGGACACGATCGGCTTCTTCTAACTGCCCGGTCCACAGGTCTTGACGATTACTCCGGACTGCCCTTATGGGAGCTTCAGTGAGCAAGTCTGTTCCATCCCTGAGCACCGGGTGAGGAAGTTCAGGGCTCTGGCCGCAGTTCCGTGATCGACCAGTTAGCGAGCTTTCGGTTAGTGGAAGGCCACGACTAGTCGAACGGCGTCCTCAGGGGCGGTGTGGTCGCACAGTTTCGCTTGCTGATCTTGTTACCCCGCGCCGGCGACGGAACCAGCGGCCAACAACGCGACCCAGCGCCGGGGCCAGTCCACCTCGGTGCCCCCTCAGCTGCATCCCACACCGAGTACAGTCCTTGCCTGGTCCGGGCGCGGGCGAGGTCGTGCTCCGTGGCGTCTTGCCGAGCACGGGCTCGCCGGGCTGGCCGATGGCCGGTGGACGAGAAGACTGGCTAACCTCCACCTCCGGTTATACCGACCGATACCTCCGCCTCGAATTCACCGTCATCGACGTGCATGGCAACTTCTCGACGTGCATGGCAACTTCTCGGCCTGGGCCCACATGTTGTCCATGAGCTCGGTGCCGTCGATGCCGTTTGGGAGGCCGGGAAAGTTCTCGACCTCGGTAGTGGTCGTCAGCGAGCCGCCGACGAAGATCGTGCTTCCCAGGAGCAGGGGCTTGAGCTGGGCGCGGACGGTGTAGCGGGCGGCGGTGTATCCGGCGGGGCCGGAGCCTATGACGTGACGTTGCGGACGTCGTCGACTGTGACGGTGGTCGGGTCGGTCAAAGGGCTCACGCCTCCTGCTTCGCGTCGATCTCGGCGATGAGGCCCTCGATGAGGCCCTCGATCTCGTCGCGGATCGGGCGGACGGCCTCCACGCCCTGGCCGGCCGGGTCCTCCAGGTCCCAGTCGAGGTACTTCTTGCCGGGGAAGATCGGGCAGGCGTCGCCACAGCCCATGGTGATGACGTAGTCCGACGCTTGGACGGCCTCGGTCGTCAGGACCTTCGGCTTCTGGTCGGAGATGTCGACGCCGACCTCCTTCATCGCCTCGACCGCGGCCGGGTTGACCTGGTCACCCGGGATGGAGCCAGCGGAGCGGACCTCGATCCGGTCGCCGGCGAGATGGTTCAGGAACCCGGCGGCCATCTGCGAGCGACCGGCGTTGTGGACGCAGACGAAGAGCACGGAGGCGAGCGGAGCGGTCATCAGTTCTTCCTTAGGGAGGGATGGAGCGTGGTGCGGGGGCGGAAAGACTCAGGTTCCGGACAGGGCGTCCAGCAGGGCGGTGATCCGGGCGTCGATGCCATCGCGGATGGAACGCACGACCCCGATCGGGGCGCCGTCGGGGTCCGGGACAGGCCAGTCCAGGTAGCGGTGGCCGGGCATCACGGGGCAGGCATCGCCGCAGCCCATGGTGATCACGATGTCAGCGGCCTGGACGACCTCGTCGGTCAGCGGCTTGGGATAGACCTCATCGAGCGCGACGCCCGCCTCGGTGAGCGCCTGGACCACGTGAGGGTCGACGGCGCCGGAAGGGTGAGTGCCGGCGGAGGAGACGATCACGTCGTCCCCGGCCCGGTGCGCGAGCAGGGCTGCCGCCATCTGCGAGCGGCCGGCGTTGTGGCTGCACACGAACAGCACCCGCGGTCGGCCGCCGACGGTCGGACTCTCGACATGTGCCAACGCGTCCAGGCGCTCGGCGGCGAACCGCTCCGCCATCACCACCAAGTGCGTGCGCACGTGCGCATTCGCGGCCAGCTGCTCGTATGAGTCGGCGATCAGCCGCTGTACTGTCTCCACCGAAAATCGGCCCTGGTGCCGCACGGCGAGACGGGCGACACCGGCCGCGAGACGTTCGTCGGGAAGGACCGGGTACGAGGACGCGGTCATGGCGAGAACCCCCCGGGTTCAAAGAGGTCAGCCCAGGCTGGTATCAGCTCCGGGTGATGTGAGAGTATCAGCCCATGATGACGTCAGTCGATACTGATCTGATCCGGGTTCTGAGTGACCCCCTGCGCCTCCAGATCGTGACCCTGCTCGCCCGCGAGACGCTCTGCACCACCCACCTCGTCGAGGAGACCGGCGCCAAGCAGACCAACCTCTCCAACCACCTGAGAGTGCTGCGCGAGGCCGGGGTCGTCGAGACCGAACCCTGCGGCCGGTTCACCTACTACCGGCTCAAGCCTGACGTCATCGAAGCCCTGGCCGGGCAGTTCGGCGCCCTCGCCGAGACCGCGCGCGCCAACGCCGACACCAAGAGAGCCTGCCCGTAGCCTCTCGCCTCACCTGCCCGAGGAGACCCTGCCCGTGACCGTCACCGAGCCCGCCACGAGCGACGCCATAGCCGCCGACACGTCGCCCCAGCCCGCGCCCGGCGCCACCCCGCCCCGCACCCCGCTGGTCGCCCGCGCCGCCGCCGAGCTCGTCGGCACCGCCGCCCTGGTGGCGATCGTCGTCGGCTCTGGCATCCAGGCCACCCAGCTCACCGACGACGTCGCGCTGCAGCTGCTCGCCAACTCCACCGCCACCGTCTTCGGCCTCGGTGTCCTGATCGCCCTCCTCGGGCCGGTCTCCGGTGCCCACTTCAACCCGGCCGTCACCCTGGCCGAGTGGTGGACCGCCCGCCGCGGCGGCGCGGGCGTGAACGTGCGCGAGCTCGCCGTCTACGTCCCGTCCCAGATCGTCGGTGCGATCGCGGGTGCGATGCTGGCGGACGCGATGTTCGGCGAGCCGCTGGTGAAGTGGTCCACACACGACCGCTCGGCCGGAAACCTGCTCCTCGGCGAGGTCGTGGCGACGGCTGGCCTGATCCTGCTGATCTTCGGCCTGGCCCGTACCGACCGCCTCCGCTTCGCACCCGTCGCGGTCGCCTCGTACATAGGCGCCGCCTACTGGTTCACCTCCTCCACCTCCTTCGCCAACCCGGCGGTGACCATCGGCCGCGCCTTCACCGACACCTTCGCGGGCATCTCCCCCGCCTCCGTTCCGGCGTTCATCGGCATGCAGCTGATCGGCGCCGTCGTGGGCCTGGCGCTGGTCGCGGTCATCTTCATGCGCGGCAAGACGACCACCGAATGACGCAGGTCGCAGACGTGGTGGTGATCGGCGGCGGCCAGGCCGGGCTCGCCGCCGGCTACCACCTGCGCCGCCTCGGCCTCGGCCTCGACTTCGTCATCCTCGACGCCCAGCCCACCTCGGGCGGCGCCTGGCAGCACACATGGGACTCCCTCCACCTCTTCTCGCCAGCCGCGTACTCCTCCCTGCCAGGCCGGCTCATGCCACCGCAGCCCGGGGAGACGTACCCGGACGCCGCCCATGTCGTCTCGTACCTCACCGACTACGAGCAGCGGTACGACCTCCCCGTCCTCCGGCCCGTCCGCGTCGGGGGGGTTCACCGGGACGGGGAGTTCCTTCGCGTCGAGGCGGACGCTGGCACGTGGCGGACTCGTACGGTGATCAGCGCGACCGGCACCTGGTGGCGCCCCTTCGTCCCCGCAGTGCCCGGGCGTACAGAGTTCAAGGGCACCCAACTCCACACCGTCGAGTACCGACGCCCAGCCGACCTCGCTGGGCAGCGGGTCGTGGTGGTGGGCGGCGGGAACTCCGGCGCCCAGATCGCCGCCGACCTCGCGTACGACACCGATCTCACCTGGGTCACCCTGCGCGAGCCCCGCTACCTCGCCGACGACATCGACGGCCGTGTCCTCTTCGACCACGCCACCGCCCGCCGCCGCGCCCTCGACGCGGGCCGCACGGATACGGGAGGCGTCGCCTCGCTGGGCGACATCGTCGCCGTACCGCCCGTACGCGAAGCGCGCGACGCGGGACTGCTGAAGGCGCAGCCGATGTTCGCGCGTCTGACGCCCGGGGGTGTCGAGTGGGCCGACGGTACGACCGCGGAGGCCGACGCGATCGTCTGGTGCACCGGCTTCCGCCCGGCCCTGTCCCATCTGGCGCCGCTCGGCTTGCGGGGCCCCCGCGGCCACATCCCGACGGCGGGGACACGGGCACTCGGCGAACCCCGCCTTCATCTTCTCGGCTACGGCGACTGGACCGGCCCAGCCTCGGCCACCCTCATCGGTGCCGGCCGCCCCGCCCGCGAGGCAGCCCGCCAGATCGCCGACCTACTTTGCCCTGTGTGAGCCAACGGAGCGCGTGAGGATGGTGCAGATGTCGCCGTCCGTGCACGTGTCCGGGTCGGTCACGGCGGCCCGGCAGGCCAGTTCGCGCAGCGCGGCGCGTGCCTCGCGCAGCTCGGTCACGCGGTGCTCGATGTCGGCCAAGTGCTGGTCGATCAGTGTGCTGACCTGGGCGCAGGGGGCCTGGCCGCTGTCGCGCAGGGCGAGGACCGAGCGGATCTCAGCGAGAGTGAGCCCGGCGGCCTGGGCGTCGCGGACGAAGGAGAGCCGGGTGGCGGCCTGCTCCGGGTAGTCGCGGTAGCCGCCGGAGGTGCGTGGGGGCGCGGGCAGCAGGCCCGCCTGTTCGTAGAAGCGGATCGTCTTGGTCGACAGCCCCGCCTGCGTGGCGAGCTCTCCGATTCTCATGCCGCCAGGGTACGTCTTGACCTTCCATCGCACTGGAAGGTCTACGGTCGCCCCATGAGGGTCACGAGGATCACTGTGCTGACCGTGCCGGACTGCCCCAACGCCCCCGTCGCACGGGAGCGGATCAACGCCACGCTGGACGGCCGCGAGGCGGAGGTGGAACTGGTCGAGGTACGAGACGAGGCGGAGGCCGCGCGGTGAGGGATGACCGGTTCGCCGACCGTCCTCGTCAACGGTGCCGACCCGTTCGCGGTGCCTGGTGCGCCGGCCAGTGTCTCCTGCCGCCTGTACCGGGACGAGGAGGGCCCCACGGGCGGGGCACCCAGCGTCGAGGCGCTGCGGAAGGCGCTCGCGGGGGCGGAGGAGTGCTGCGAGGACGATGTCCTTGATCCGATCGGGCGGGCGGGACGTGGCCGCCGGGCTCCTGCCGAGCGAGGGCTGCGTGCCGTCCACCAGGCAGTGTTGCGGCACTTCGTCGCGACCGGTTCCGCACCGAGTACATCCGATCTCGAAGCGGTGGCAGCCAATGCGGGCCGCCCAGCTGCTGATGTCCTTGCCGAGCTGGACGCCGAGGACTTCCTCGCCCTCGACACCGAAGGCAGGATGCGAGCCGCGTACCCCTTCTCCGCGGTTGAGACGCCTCACCGGGTCAAGCTCGGCAACGGGGTGGAAGCGTGGTCGATGTGCGCAATCGACGCCCTCGGCATCGCCGCGATGCTCGACCAGGACATCCGGGTCACCTCCTCCGACCCGGTCAGCGGTCACCCGGTCACTGTCTCCTTCGCCAGCGGCACGGCACGGTGGGAGCCCGATGGTGCGGTCGTCTTCATTGGCCGACGACCGAGACAAGGCCCGGCAGCCGACGTGTGCTGCGACGCCCTGAACTTCTTCGCCGACCGCTCAACGGCCGAGACGTGGGCGCGCCGCCACCCCGACATCCCCGGCCGCATCAGCAGTCCCTCCGAGGCCGTCGCCATCGCAACGCAGACCTTCGGACCGCTGCTCGCCGAGGACTGAACGAGAGCATCGGGTTCAACGGCGCATCCGGGCCTGGGAATCATCTACGGGCCTGGGAATCATCTAGGACCCCGGGGGGAACCCGGGCTCCGAACAGGAGCGGAGTGATGATGGGCGATCGTTCAGTGTTGGACCGGCAGGCCGTCCTCGACGACTACGCCAGGGCCCGCCGGACCTTCCACGCGCTGCTGGATGACACGCCGCCGGCCAACCTCGCCCGCCCGTCCAGCGGCACCCGCTGGACCAATAGGCAACTGCTGTGGCACATGCTCTTCGGCTACCTCATCACCCGGGTCCTGCTGGGCCTCGCACGCGTCTTCAGCCGACTGCCCAGGAGCGCGAGCAAGGGCTTCGCCAGAGCCCTGAACGCGGGGACGCACCCCTTCGACGCGATCAACTACCTCGGGCCGTGCGGGGCGGTAAGGGCCGTCGGGCCACGAAGGATGGGCATCGCGTTTGACCGGATCACCGGCTCGCTGGAGCGGCAGCTCGCGAAGGAGTCCGAGCGTGACCTGGCGCGGGGCATGCACTACCCGGTCCGGTGGGACCCGTTCTTCAAGGACTTTATGACCCTCGCGGACCTCTACCGGTATCCCACCCAGCACTTCGACTTCCACCATCGCCAGCTCACTCTCGGCGAGAGCGGCTGAGGCGCCGGTCAGTCGATGTGGGGGCTGCGGCGTTCGACGAGGACGTGTCGCGCCAGACGCCGTGGTGCCGGCCGATGCGCTCGCGGGTGCCGATGACCCGGAAGCCGGCGCGGGCGTGGACGGCGAGGCTGGCCGTGTTCTCGGGGAAGGTGCCGGACTGGATGGTCCAGATCCCGGCCGCCTCGGTGGAGTCGACCAGCGCCTTCAGCAGCGCGGAGGCGATGCCCCGGCCGCGGGCGTGAGGGTGGACGTAGACCGAGTGCTCGACCACGCCCGCGTACGCGCAGCGGTCGGAGATCTTGGCGGCGGCGACCCAGCCGAGAACGGTGCCGTCAGCGTCCAGGGCGGGGAAGCGATGCTCGGGCAGCTTGGCCGCATCGCGCTCCGCCCATGTCGGAGCGGTGGTCTCGAGGTGGCGTCGCCCTCGTCGATACCGGCCTGGTAGATCGCGACGACCTCGTCAGCGTGGTCGGCGGTAAGGGGCACCACGATCGTGGAGGCGGTCATGCGGCTGCGGCCTTGGTGAGGAGCGCACCCATGGCGGCGAGGACGGCGGGCTCAACGCGGTAGTACACCCAGGTGCCGCGCCGCTCCGAGGAGAGCAGCCCGGCCTCCTTCAGCTTCTTCAGATGGTGGGAGACGGTCGGCTGCGAGACGCCGACGTCGGAGATGTCGCAGACGCACGCCTCGCCGCCCTCGTGCGAGGCGACGGAGGAGAAGAGCCGCAGCCGAACCGGATCGCCGAGCGCCTTGAACATCACGGCGGTCCGTTCGGCCTCCTCGGCCGTCAGCGGACGCTCGGCCAGGGGCGGGCAGCAGGGCTCGACAGTGGGCTCCAGGAGCGGCAGTGCCTTCGCATTCGACATACGTCTATGTTGACACATGTCGAACTAGGCACCCTGGGGCTGCGTCCTGCGCCGTCGGCGGGCAAGCCGTCGGGCGGTCGACCGGGTCCGGCTGCGAGATGTCTACGACCTTGCCGTGCTCCATGCGAACGACCGGCTAATTTGATGAATGTCTATGTTGACGCTTATCGATACAGATGCCATGCTGAGGGCGCAAGAGATCGACGGATGTCGAAACGCAAGGGGAATCGCCATGAACACCACCGCCGCCGAGCAGTTGCCGGTCGTGGTCATCGGGGCCGGCCCTGCCGGTCTGGCTGCCGCTGCCCATCTCGTCGACCGCGGCCTGGAGCCTCTGGTCCTGGAGGCGGGTGCGCAGGTGAGTGCGGCGGTGCGCGAGTGGTCGCACGTGCGGCTCTTCTCCACGTGGGGCGAGGTCACCGACCCGGCGACCGAGAAGCTGCTCGCTCCGACCGGCTGGGTGAAGCCGGACGCGGCGACCTACCCGACCGGCGGCGACTGGGCGGAGCAGTACCTGCAGCCGCTCGCCGATGTGCTCGGCGACAAGGTGCGCCTCGGCGCCCGGGTCACCGGCGTCTCCCGCTCGGGCCGCGACCGGATCGTCGACGCCGATCGCGAGGCCCAGCCCTTCACCGTCTACGTCGCCTACGCCGACCGCCGCGAGGAGCGAATCCTCGCCCGCGCTGTCATCGACGCCTCCGGCACCTGGGCCATCCCCAGCCCGGCCGGCGGCGACGGACTTCCCGCACTCGGCGAGCTCGCGGCCGCCAACCGGATCTCCTACCGCGTCCCGGACCTGAAGGACTCCGCCGTACGGGCCCGGTACGCCGGGAAGCGCACAGCTGTGATCGGCTCCGGCGCGTCCGCCTTCACGGCGCTCGCGTCCCTCGCCGACCTCGCGAAGTCCGAGGACGGCAACGGTACGCACGCCACCTGGATCCTGCGCCGCGGCATCTCCGGCTCCACCTTCGGCGGCGGCACTGCCGACCAGCTTCCCGCCCGCGGCGCGCTCGGCCTCGCCGCGAAGGCTGCGGTCGACGAGGGGCACGCGGACGCCGTCACAGGTTTCCGTACGGACGCGATCGAGCACGACGGCGAGCAGCTCGTGCTGGTCGCCGAGAACGGTCGACGGCTCGACCCGGTCGACGAGGTCATCGTCCTGACGGGCTTCCGCCCCGACCTGTCCTTCCTCGACGAGCTCCGCCTGGGCCTCGACGAGCGCCTCCAGGCACCCGTCGAGCTCGCTCCGCTCATCGACCCGAACCAGCACTCCTGCGGCACCGTCTACCCGCACGGCGTGAAGGAGCTCTCCCACCCGGAGGAGGGCGTCTACCTGGTCGGCATGAAGTCTTACGGCCGCGCCCCGACCTTCCTCGTCCTCACCGGCTACGAGCAGGTCCGCTCCGTCGTCGCCGCGATCGCCGGCGACCACGAGTCCGCCGAGCGCGTCGAGCTCGTGCTCCCCGAGAGCGGGGTCTGCGGCGGCGCCGGCCTCTTCGATCAACCGCAGACCGGCGAGGCGACCGACGATGGCGGCTGCTGCGCCCCCGCGCCCGCGCTCATCCAGCTCGGCGCCACGAGCCCAGCGCCCTCCTGCGGCTCGTGACCGATCTCAACACCCGCCTGGACGGGGCCGCGGCCGGAACTGGGGACCGGTCGCGGCCCCGCGCTGTACTGCCCGCGCTGTGCCTCACCCAGATCACCAGCTGGGGAATCGTCTACTACGCCTTCCCCGTCCTCAGCCCGGCGACCGGTTGGTGTGCGGGCTCGACTACCAACACCAATTGACAGTACAGCCGCCTCAACCCCAACCAGCCGCCGCATGACGATCACGTGCTTGTCAGCGGAAGCGGAGCCAGCACCCGTCGGAGTCGTTCCTGAGTGCCTGCCGTAGGTTCCCGGCCATGGACACGAACACACAGCCAGATGCGATTGAGCTGATCCGGCTGGCCGACCTCACCCAGAGCATCAGCGTTCGACCGAGCCCACCCTCGAAACTCCGGCAGTCCGGCACTACGACGCGGAGGTCGTCGTCGCCAGCGGCTTCGTGAACGGGACTGTCTACCTCGGGTTCGACTCCGAGGACCCCTGGGGCCAGCTTCTCAACGCCATCGAGGAAGCCGAGCAGGAGGCCGAGCTCGATGAGCCGTACGCGCGGACCACGGCATTGTCGCCGGTCGCGTCCGCCAGCCGGGCGGCCTGGTCGAACGCCCGCTGCTGGATGCGTTCGATGTCCTCGGAGACGTCGTCAATCGGGGATCCAGCCTCCTGCAGCATCCGCACCGCGGTCTTCAGGGAAAACACGCCCGCGCCGTACCCGGCCACGACGTCGGCGAGGACGGTGGTGCGGTCGGTGGGGGTGTGCGCACCCCACACCAGGCGTGCGGGCAGCGACTCGCCGGCGGGTCATACCTGCCCGGCCTGGTGCAGGCGCTGAACCATGCGCAGCAGCAAGTACTTGTGGTCGCGGGCCAGGCGCATCGCCGACACCAAGGCGTCCAGCGGGCCGAACGCCAGCTGCAGTGCGTACCCGGATCGCACAGCGGCCGGTCAAGGGTGCCAAGACCTGCTGTGGTCAGGCGGGTGTTGCCCGGGCTGCGGTCGAGCAGGTGGTCGACGCGCTGCCCCAGTTCGGCCAGTTGCGGGGCGGTGCTCAGAGGTGTCCATGCGGCCGATCTCCGACAGCGGCCGCCCCGCCCCGGCCTCTACACGCACCGGGAGCGGCTGGCCGGTGGTGCGGTCGATCGGCAGGCGCGCACCGGCCCGGCCGATGTTCGGCGTACCGGTGATGGCTAACGCCGAGGCGGAGTCGGTGTCTGTCGCGGCGAGCTCGTCCAGCAACTGCAGCACCGTTGCCAGAGACGACTTGCCTCAGTGTTCGCCGCCGTCGGGGATGGAGTTGTAGATGTGCACGACTGGGATGAAGTCGCACATCAGGTCCAGGCGGTCCAGCACCTGCCCATCGGAACGCCCCGGTAAGCGGCCTTGTCGGCGGGCAGCGAGTACACGTCGTGGGCGCCTCCAAGATCCTCCAGCGGCCATTCGGCGTCAGACAGGTGGCACGTTGCCCCTGACGGACGGCCCGGGGCCCACGGATAGGTGCGCTGCACGCTGCCGGTGGCCGCATCGAGGGTGTCGCCTACGGTGAGCAGCGGTTCGCCGTCAGCGCCAACAACCAGCTCACGGATCGCGCGACCATCCGGCGTGATGCCGGCGTGGTCGCCCAACCGATCGGCCCCAGCTCGTACGTAATGCGCCGCAGCCTGGCGTTCAACCCGCGAACCAGGTCGGCGGGCAGCTCCCCCGCGACGGGTATTCGGCCGAGTCCTGCTCTCCGCCACCGCTCGTAGCCGGTGGGAGACGCTGCCGGGCGATGACGGATGCTGTGGTTGCGGTACGGCGCTGCGGTACCGCTCTCCGGCAACCAGGCACCACCAGAGACGGGGATCGCCTTTGTGCAGAGGTCAAGGAAAGATGTGCGCCATGGCGGAAGCAGCAGGCCCGAACACGGATAGCCCCGGAGAGTGGGCTGGGCGTCTGGGCTGGACGTACGACTTGATAGCGCCCGACGACGTCGTGCGGGGTGCGGCGCTCGCCCGGCTGGATGCGGCCCGAGCAGAAGCCCAGGAGGCACTCGCTCGGTACAACCAAGCCTGGGTGCAGGCATCCAGGACGGGTACGGAGCCCTTGTTCTGCGAGCCAGAGGTCGTGGCGGCGCGCGAACTCTATGACGCTGCTGGGAGCCGTTGTCTGCCGGAGGCATTGTGGTTCGCGCCGTATGCCGACGACATCAGGATGTCCCCGCAGCTGCCTTTTGCACTGCTCTTTCTGGAATGGGAGGCGCGAAATCCACAGGAATGGCAAGAGCACGCCAAGGCATGGGGCACGAAGCAAGCACTCATTCGCAGGCTGGCGGTGGGCGGCCGCAGCGAGATCATCACAGAGAAGCTGATCGACCTCGTCGAACTCGTCGTGCAGCGGGCCTACCGCTGCAAGGACCGCGAGTACGTGCGGGTGGCCCGAGCCGTTGACGGCGATGAGTTGCGCACCAGGCTCAACCGCGCACGCCAGTCGCACAGCCCATGGGCCCAACTCCATGCAGGCTACGTGCTTTGGCTCCTGGACCATCCGGAGCTCCCCAACACAAGGCACGTCTGGCGGAGCTGGCTCGAAGGCACCCGACCCCCGCTCTGCGCCTGCCGCTGAAGCGCGATGCTTGTTCGATTCGCCGCGGGGCGGAGGGGGATGAGCTGCGAGCGCACAACTGAAAGACACCGCCGGGGAATTGGCGGAGATAATGTGACGGGAACACACCGTGTACCGGGAGCGGTCCGGCGGTGTGGTCATCCGCGGTGAGCATGCACGGCGGTGGATCAGCCTCGCTCCGGCGGGCGGCCGGGACGAGGACCTCGTACGCGCGGGGCGCATCCTGGACGGCGGCACCACCGCTCCGGCGCGTTCAGAGGCCGTGGTGCCCCTCTCCGCCGGTACAGACGTGCTCGCCGCGACCTGCCGTCGCCTGCTCGCCGAGACGGCGGCCGATGTCGCGCCGGTCGCGCCGGGACGGGCAGCGCCCGGACGGTCCAGGTCCAGTCAGTCCGGGAAGGCCGCGCGGCCCAAAGGCAGTGGGAAACAGCGGCAGCCCGCGTCGCCGTGCTCCCAGTCGGCTTTGAGTAACACCGCAAGTACCTCCCGCTGATCACCGACACGGCGATCGCCTGCGCCATCGCCCAAGAGATCAACGACGCCCCCGGGCCGTCCACACCCTGTGGCACTCACGCCGAACGGCTCCCGGCGTATCCGCATGCCCCGGTGCGGGCCCCTCAGCGAACGCATGCCATGAAGTCCAGGGTGGGCAGCGGGATTGCGGAGCTATGCGAGCGAGCAGGGGCAGACCCGGTCACGGGGGGAACCGAGCCTGCCCCTGCATATCGGCGCCCGCGTACCTCCCCCTCGGAGGATGGGCGCCATGACCCCGCCGGGGGATCACTCCTCACAGCGTGCCGCACGTCAGAACTGTCACGGGTGGACGGAGATGGTCGCGATACCGACTCCCTTATGAAGGCACGTACTTGCCGCCATCATGGCTTGGTCACGAATCGCGCACACACCGGGCCGGAGGGCCGTTTTGGCACCCCGAACGAGCTCCTCCATTCCATCCCGAAATGAGCTCTGGTGCGCGAAAATCTGCGTAACTACCTGAACAGACAGCCATATGTGAGTCGCCGCGGGCGGCGGTGTAACAGGCAGCGTCTGCGGAACGCTGAAGCAGGAAGAAGCGGGGCGACGACACGGGCTGAATTTTGACACCTGGAGAGAGCGCACCGACATGGCACTACATCGATCGGATTTCCTGTGAGCAACATCGACCCGGTTCCCGGATACCAGACGTACAACCAGTCCTCGCGGCCGGACCGCTCCGTGCGTCACCAGACCGCCACACGGCGCACCGCCATCACCGTCTGCTCGATCGCCGACATCGCGGCAGGTCTGCTCGGTCTGTGGACCCTGTAGTTCCTGCTCGACGCGAACCAGGCGAATGTGTTCGTCGAGTTCGTGCGGGAAACGGCGGACTGGCTGGCCTGGTGGGCGCAGGACATTTTCACAATGGACACAGAGGGTCTACGCGTTGCCCTTAATTATGGTCTTCCGGCCGCCATGTATTTGCTGATCGGCCATGGGATCGCTGCCCGACTCAACCGAGCCTGACAGCGGGCCGCCCTTTATCGATCGTCACGAACCACTGCCGCCGGCCCCTTCCTCGCCAACGACCACGCTGGGAAATGACGGCAGTCGAAGGGGCGACTGTGACACGCACCTCCGCTGAGAACGATCACCTGCCGATCTATGAGGACCCCGTACGCGAATGTGGTGACGTCGTCGCCGAAGCTCAGCTGGCGGCCGATCACGTGCAGCATCAGGCAGCGGCACTGCTGACGGGACGGGATGCGGCCCAGCAAGCCCATCGCCGGGACGACAACATCAGAGCCGCCGCGGGTGGTCATCCGGAGTGGCGCGGGTCGCCGCCGTAGGTGAACTCGGCGCGGATACGTCCGTCTGTCTTGCCCTCACCCAAGGAATCCATGCAGGAGCATCACACAGGCTGCACACCGCCTTTCGAAAGCCTCGTCAGCGGCCGGCCGATGGAAGGCAGAGAGGAGGCAGAGCACGTGAGTCCCCACTACGAAGTCCAAGTCCTGCTGCACCGCATCGGCCGGTGGTGGGCCGTCGACATCCCCCGCCTCGGCCTGCACGCCCAGTGCCGCACTCTGGAGCATGCGAGGACCTGGCCCGCGGCCTCGTCGCCGAAGCCGTCGGTGCCCCTCCGGACGTAATTGTCCTGGACATGGTGGTGCCCGAACTCGAACCCGTGCTCAGCTCGGTCGCGGTAGCGCGGCACCGTCGGGCGGCCGCGGTGGCCGCGGAGGATCAGGCGATCGCCGCAGCCGTTCAGGAGCTCGTGGACAAGCTGCGCGTGAGCCAGGGCGACGCCGGGCGTCTGCTCGGCATGTCCCCGGGCGAGGTGGCCCGCTTCACGCCACCACGCGGCTCGGCGATCGCGGGCCCAGGTCAGCAGCTCGCTCCGGTGCCCGCGCCGAGTCCGGCGCGACCGGGCGCCATTCCTGCTCCCCGCTCGCGTCCCGGCCCCGCCGGGCAGCCGCGGCAGGCGATCTCGCCCGCCCGGCCCTCCTGGGCGATCCCGGAGGACGGCACCGAAGGCCGAGGCCGACAGGGCTACGCTTCCTCCGGGTGACTCAGGGGTGCTCGGGTGTGATAGTTGTGTGGAGTGGCCACCGACTATTTGGGAGGCCGGTGCAACGTGCCGTACGCTCCGGGGCGTTGGTCGGCCAGTGGGGGAATCGTGGGAAAGGGAAGGCACGCTCAGCGCGCGCCTGCCGACGATCTGGCGCTGGGCGTGGCGGTTACCCAGGCCCAGGACGGTGACGAGGCCGCGTTCTTGGTGCTGTACCGATTGGTCCAGCCGGGCCTGCTCGGCTACCTGCGCGGGACCGTGGATGAGGGTGCCGAGGATATCGCCGCCGCTGCTTGGCGAGAGATTGCCCGTGAATTGCCACGGTTTCGTGGCGACGCGCACGGATTCCGCGGCTGGACGGCGAGCGTCGCTCGCCGCCACGCGCGCGGCCGCTTCCGCCGCCGCGGCGCATCGCACCGCTCGGCAGGACGTCCGTGGACGCCTCCGACCAGGGACCACATCGCCCACAACAACCTGCCCGGAGCCACACTGTCCGCCGAGGCGGCCCTGTTCGCCCGGCTGCCCCGGGCCGAGGCCGAGGCGGTCCTCCTCCGCCATGTCGTACGTCTGGACGAGTCCGCGGTCGCCCGGGTGATGCGCAGGCCCAGCGCCGTCGTACGGGTCCTGGCCCGCCGTGGGGTGAGGAGCCTGGCCCGGCTGCTCGGACCCGATGATGGGGCACATGATGTCGCGCGGACGCTGGGGGAACCGAGATGAACACCCATCGAAGCGGAGACGAGCCGTTGAGCGGCGACGCCCGCCAACGCGAGGCCGCCCCACGCCCCGGCCATAGGACCGGTGACGCCCCGTCCGGCCCGGACAGCACGGCCGAGCGGATCGGTGAGACCCTGCGGCGGCAGCCCGTGGACGACAGTGCGGAGCAGGCCGCCCTCACTGCGTTCCGAACCGCACGCACGGCCAGCGACGGGGCCCTGCGTACCCGACGCAGGGACGACTGGCGCCCGAGAACCCAGAAGCAGCACTGGGCGCGCGGCGGCGCACTCACCCTCGTGACGAGCATGCTGCTGGGCGGCATCGCCGTAGCCTCCATCGGCGTGGTGGACAGCGAGCGGCACCACGCTCCTCAGCCCGGCACCAGCCACGGCACGCTTCGGCCGCCCACACCCACGCCCGGCGAACAGGTCTCTCCTTCCACCAGGTCCGGCACGGCACCCACCGCATCTTCCTCACACACCAGGGCGGCAAAGGCCGTTGAGGCACACTGTCGCGCCTATGAGAAGGTCAAGGACCGCGGCCACGCCCTGGACGCCACGGCATGGCAGCGTCTCGTCCGCGCCGCCGGTGGCGAGCAACAAGTCGCCGCTTACTGCGCCGAGTTGACAGGATCGGCGGACGAGACCAAGCCGGTGCCGACCAAGACGAGCAGGATCGGAAAGGCAGAGAAGGGCCAAGGCAAGCCGAGCGCCGAGGCCAAGCCGTCGAAGGGGCCCTCCCGCCGGCCCTAATTTGATCTTTAACCCCGGGGTCCGCACGATGTCTCGAACTTGCTTACCCGTAGTGGTAACTGCCCTACACGGAGAGCTTTACCAAGCCGTACCCGTTCCTCCAGATGTCCCGGACGACGGGGCCGATGTAGTCGCTGCCGCTGGGGTTCGTGATGGCCCCGTTCCCGAGGTGCAGTGGTCCGCGGTCACCAGCCCTGTCCGCTGCGCAGGTCGGGCGCCAGCGCCAATGCGTCCACCAACGCCGTCGTGTACGCAGCGCAACTGCGTCACTCCGTCTGAAGATCGGCGCGTCTAGGGTGTGCAGATGCGCTCAATACGCACCCGCCGCATCTTGTTTGCTGCTGCCTTCCTCGCCGTCTTCGCTGCTGGGTGGTATCTGGGGCAACCAGTGTGGCCGGAGTGCGGGCAGCGGGCGTCGGCGGGAATAGAGGAGCCGGGCACGGTAGACCTGCTGCCCGACTACAACATGACGGTGACCGCCGCTTCGCTGTGCGAGGGCGACGGGCCCTCACCCCGAATCCTCGCCTGGTTCGGCATATGGGGAGTCGGTTAAGGCCACGGCTATGCCGATGGCAAGGAACCGCGGGCGAAGCGCCGGTAGATCACCTGTCAGCACCGGCCGAACGCCGGGGGATGCCGCCTCGCCGAAGCGGTCCACTTCGGCGGCCAGCAAACCGGATAAACACGGATCGTGACCAGGCCGCACGCCACATGGCCCAACCACACTGCATTCACCGGGCACCTTGCAACCCGAGGCAGTAGGGTGCGCAGCGGGTTACACCGTCCGGGGTACTGAGTCAGGCTTCTGACCGATGCTCATCAGTCGCCGTGACCATGTTTCTTGTGGTCCTCGCCTTTGTGATCCTCACCCTTGCCGCGAGGTTCCGGCGGATTCTGCAATCTCGGCGATGTGGCCGTCTCCGGCGTTGAGACGCCGACAGAGGGTACGGAGGGAGCAGTAACACCAGAGGAGGGTGAGGATCTCGGCCGGGGTGCCGATGCGCCGCCGTCGTCGGAGCTCCAGGCCGCACCGACGGCAGCCGCAGTGCCGAACACGACTACCCCGGCGACACCGATCAGGACCCGAGTACGCCGCTGCGCGGCACCTCTCCCGTAGAGGCGGGGTGGAGCGGCGTCGGGCAGAACTGCCGTAGGCGTCGGCACTGTGCCAGCGCGCATCGCTGACTGCTGCCTGTCGTTCTGGCCTGCTGAGGCGGCAAGCCAGGCGGATATCTGATCGGCGGTGGGACGTTGGCCCGGCTCCTTGGCCAGTAGAGACAGGATGTAGTCCGCGAGCACGCCTGACGCCGCCGGGTTGAGCTGTCTGACGGGAACCGGTGCCGCGTCGACGTGCTGGTGAATCACTGCTAGCGAGGTCTCTCCGACGAACGGAGGGCGGCCGGTCACCAACTCGTACAGGACGCAGCCGAGGGCATACACATCTGAGGCGGGTTCGGCCGGGCGACCCAGGGCCCGCTCCGGTGCCAGGTAGCCGCTCGAGCCCATCACCCGGCCGGTGGCGGTGAGCGTCCTGGACGCCTCATCGGCGAAGCGGGCGATCCCAAAGTCGGCGATCTTCACGGTGCCGTCGGCGGTCAGCATCACATTGGCCGACTTGATATCACGGTGGATGACTCCCTGCCGGTGCGCCGCAGCCAAACCAGCCGCGGCCTGAGCACCAATCTCCGACGCCCGTAGAGAGTCCAAAGGGCCATGCGTAGCCAGTTCCCGGGCCAGGCTATGCCCGTTGATGAGCTCCATCACGAGGTAGAACTGGCCGTCATGTTCGCCGAAGTCATACACGCTGACGAGGTGTGGATGGTTGAGGCGGGCCGCTGTCTGGGCCTCTAGGCGAAATCGGCCGGCCGCCTCGGCATCGGCATCGCCCGGCAGCATCAGCTTGACCGCCACCGCTCTGCGGAGCACCTGGTCGGCAGCGCGCCACACCTCCCCCATGCCCCCACGGCCCAGCGGCTCCTCTAGTCGATACCGCTCCGCCACCAGCACGCCCGCACCGTCCCTTGACCCACGACAACAGTCCCGCGCCACACCTACATATAAGTAATATCTGCGGCGCAGCGCGATTCAGCCTACAAGCCTGGTGTGAGTCCGTTTGACCGTTGTCCGCCACACGCCGTGGTGTCCGCTGGCGTTGCCGTCCCTCTCTGACAGCCTTGGCTGAGACGCCCGCTTTGCCGGGTTAGGCTGGAAGGGCGAGACAGGAGTACACCCCGGCATGGCCAGCACCTGAGAATGTCAGTCGCGGATGGCACCGGACCAGGCTTACGGCCTGCAGTTCTGTTGAACTCTGTCAGCGGTTATTGGCACTGAATGTCGATGAGGGGTGGCACCTTACGCAGGTTTCAGGCTTGATGGCACCCTTTTAATCATTTCTCTCCGTACCTTCTGCGCGCTCTTGTCTGCTGGACTCATGGAGAAGACCAGTTTGGTGGGGCCCGCCAGCTCACGCGTAGTTGCAGGCAGGGTGGCCGGTCCGCTCTGGTCAGACGCGTGCGGCTGGGAGGACCTGGCTCTCACCTGCGATGAGGAGGATCTGACTGTCGGTCGAGCCATGCTGAACCTCAATCCGGGCTGGTCAGAGCGATGGTTGGCGACGTGGAAGTTCGGCAAGGCGAAGATGGCTGGGCCGGTCGACGGGTTGAACTCGGTGCCGTTAGCCGGTTGTGTTCCCTGGCGGGGTTTCACCTGACGCACGCGGCAGTTCCATCGCCCAGGCCTGGAAACGATGCTGTCGACCGGACGCCAGCATGCCTTTGAATCCCATCGGGAGGACCAATTCGTCGTGATGGCGGATTTCTCCGGTGAAACAAAGGAAACGCTGTCGCAGCCATTTCTGCTGAAATTCGAAGGAGAGGGGGGTTGGCGGGAACACATTCCCGATTTCCTCTTGGACTCCAGGCGAGGGCGGTGGCTCGTGGATATCCGTCCCGCGGGCCGGATGGATGACGACGACCTGATGAAGTTCGCGGCTACGGCCGAGGTCGCGCTCATGTTGGGGTGGGGCTACGCCGTGGTCACGGACTGGAGGCCGCTGACCTGGAGGAACGTCGACCTGCTCTACTCCCGGCGACGCCCGATGCAGGACCCGCTGGGCCTGAAGCCGATCCTCTTGCAGGCGGCCCGCGCCGCCGACGCCGTTTCGGAACCGGTCACGTTCCGCGAGCTGGCGGACGTCTGTGAGTTCCCGACTCTGGCACGGCCGGTGATCTTGCACTTGCTCTGGCACCGGCGGATGGGCGTTGACCTGACGGCTCCCTTCGGCGACAGCAGTGTCCTGCGCATCGCGAGGGGGACGGTTCGATGAGCGGACAGGCAGCCGGGCTGCTGGAACTCGCGGTCGGCGAGAGCCTGATCCTGGACGATGAGCCGTGGCAGGTGGATCTCGTCGAACCGCAGTACGGCCGGGTGCTGTTGACGTCCCCGACGGGCACGCGGCAGAGGGTGTCGTTCCGGATGCTCGCCCACCATCCGCGGTGCCGGCGCTCGACGGTCTCGACGGCGTCGGGACAGTACCTGCAGCCGAAGACCGAGGACGATCTCTCCGACCATCAGAGGAAGTTGCTGCGGATCAGGCGAGGCCACCTGCTCGAGGTCGAGACGGGATTCCGTGGCGGTGATCCTCTTCACCCCGGGCCGGGCGAGCCGCGGCCTGAGTACGATCCGGACCGCACCACGGTCACTCAGCGGCGCCGGGCGAAGGTCGCCGAACTGACGGCACTTGATCCAGAGCACGCGAAGGTGCTGGGCCTGTCGCAGGTGAGCTACCGGACGCTGACCCGGTGGGAGTCCAAGCGGCGGATCGATGTTGCGATGGGATGCGCCGACGATCGCTGGACCCCGGCTTCCCGCGGGCACCCGAGCATCACCGAAGAGGTCCGCAAAGCGATCCTCGCCGTCCGGCAGGAGACGCTGCACCGCTCGAAGATCAACATGCGGGCTCGGGTCGGGCTCATCCACCAGTACGTTTTGGAGACATTCGGCGAGGAGGCCGTCGAGAAGATCCCGAGCTACGGCACCCTTCGGGTGGTCTGGCAGGAGTGGTTCGGCACGGGACGCGCACGTCAGCGCTATGCACGCTCCGCACTGCTGGAGACCACGGGCGAACACGTGATCGTCGAACGGCCGGGCCAGGTCGTCGCCCTGGACACCACGGTGCTGCCGGTGATGCTGCGGGAGACGGTGTTCGACGACCCGGTCACCGTCTATCTCACCTTGGCCATGGACGTTTACACGCACTCGCTCGTCGGGTTCCGCCTCACGCTGGTCTCGGACACCTCGACCGACGTCGCGATGCTGCTGCGGGACGTGACGATGCCGTTGCCCATGCGGGCCAACTGGGGCGAGGACATGGAGTGGCCCTACCCCGGCGTCCCCGCGGCCCTGGTCGCGGAGTTCGCCGGGCACAAGGTGGCCGCACTGCCGTTCTTCGCACCGGAAACGGTCACCACCGATCACGGCAGCGTCTACCGCAACCATCACCTCGTGCAGGCCCAGCACGTGCTGGGAGTGAAGGTGCTGCCGGCCCGGGTGCTGCGGCCGACCGACAAGCAGGCGGTCGAACGGGCCTTCGGGGCCGCCCGCTCGATGCTGTTCGAGTACCTCCCCGGCTACACCGGCGTCGACACGTCCGACCGCGGCGCCGATGTCGAGGGCGACGCAGTCCTTACCGTCGAGGAGATGGAGCATCTGCTGGCGACCTGGATCGTCAAGGTGTGGCAACAGCGGCGCCTGGGCGAACACGCCCCCTGCTGGGACCCGGTCGGCGATCACAGCCCGAACACACTGTTCGCCGCCTCCATGGCCCAGGGCGGATGGGCCCTGGAGATCCCTTCGCCGAGCCTCTACTACCAGCTGCTGCCCCGCCACCAGGCCCTGATCCAGGGCAGGCGCGGAGTGAAGATCCGCGGACTCTTCTATGACGGCAGGGCCCTGGACCCCTACCGCGAGGACGAAGGATCCGGGCGGGGCGGACGGCACAAGGACCGCTGGACCGTGCACCGCGATCCCCGCGACGCACGGTTCGCGTTCTTCCAGGACCCGCGCACGCACGACTGGCACGAGCTGCGATGGACAGGCATGCCGCCCGAGGGCGAGATCCCCGCGTTCACCGACGCACGGGTACGCGAGCTGCTGACTGCGGCGAGACAAGCCGGTCTCAAGCCCCGCACGGACTCCGAACTGCTGCCCCTGCTGCTGGAGTTGATTGCCGCGCATGCCACGGCCGAACAGTGGCCGGGGCAGCTGACCAAGGTCCAACGCAGCGAACGGGCCCGCGAGGCCGCCCAGGTGAAGGCGGCCCTTGCCGACCGGCCCGCTGCCGGCACGGCCGGCGCCGCCATCGGCAGCCGGCCGCACCGGCCGGTCCCGGTCCGTGAGGCCGTGGACGCCGAACGCCGCAGCCGTCGCGAGGCCACCGTTCTCCAGCCGCCATCGGCACCACGCCGGCTGGGAGACGGATCCCGCCGCAGAGCCCACGCTCTGATGGCCGCCGAGGATCCCGCCGAGCCGGACACGAAATTGGTACACAACGATGCAGCAGACCAAGGGGGAGCCCAGTGAGCGTTGAGGACAGGCTTGCGACCAGGGGGGTCATCCTGCCGGGGGAGGTCCCGGACCGGGAGAGTGCCGAGGGCTGGACGACGTGGCGCAAGACACGGCACTCCTTCGTCCCCGCACCTCGCATCTCGCGGGCCGAATTCGACAACAAGACCAGGCGGGACCAGGCCCTGCACGATCTGCACCGCCGGGCCACCCACGCCAACCTGCCCCTGCTGGACACCCCGATGAGCCTGGTCATCTCCGATCTGATGCAGACCCGGCTGCTGAACAACGCGATGAAGCGGAAGCCGACGACCCGCCCCGGAATCATGATCAACGGAGGGGGAAACCAGGGCAAGACGGAGACTGCCGCCGAGGCGGCAGCCGCCTTCGAGGACCTGTGGCTCGACCTCGAGGAGTTCGTGGACGCCCCCGAACTTCCCGGAACCCGCGACTTGCGGGCCACCGTCGCCTACGTCCAGACACCGGTCACGGCGACGCCGAAGTCGACCTGCCAGGCCATTCTCGACTTCTTCGGCACCAGCGGCCACAACATGACCCTGACGCAGCTCGTCCGCCAGGTCCGCGGGTCCCTCCGTGATCACCGCACCCGCGTCCTGATCCTGGACGACATCACCCGGCTTCGCATGCACCGCAAGGACGACCAGGACACCCTCGACCTGATCAGGGCCCTGATGAGCATGAGAGTCACCCTGGTCCTGATCGGCGTCGGCATCCCCGACTCCGGCCTCCTCAGAGGCGGCTGGCGGGACCCCGAGACCGGCCAGTGGGAGTTTCCCGAGCCCGGCCACACCGACTGGAAAGACGAAGCTGCCACCCAGACCGAACGGCGCTTCGACATGGTCGATCTGCGGCCGTTCAGCTACGACACCCCCCAGGACATCGCCCACTTCGTTGCCCACCTCGACGGCCTGGAAGACGAGTTGCGGCTGTTCAACGCACGCAAGGGCATGCTGACCGGCGGTGGCATGCCCGAGTACATCTACCGCCGCACCGGTGGCGTCGTCGGACTGATCGAGCGACTGATCGAGGACGGAGCCTCACGGGCCATGGACACCCGCATCGAGGAGATCACCGAAGAGCTCCTGGACAAAGTGATCATCCGCACCCAGCACCCCAAGCGCGACCGGGCCGCCGGCGAAGAAGGCAACGTCCCGGCGGCCCTTCCGGCGAAGAAAACGGCCCGGGCCCGCAAGCGTCGCAACACCGTATTCGACGACAAGGGCGTCCCCCAGAACACGTCTGCCCGGAAGTGAGCCGGCCGCATGCCTCCCTCGCGCCCCTTGGCCCGCAGCCTTCCACCACTGCAGGACGAATCCCTGACCGGCTTCCTCCTGCGGCTCGCCTTCCGGCTGGAGACCTCACCCGCAGAACTCGTGGTTCGCACCGGGCTGACGGACCGGGCACATTTGGCGGCCCTGCCCATGCCGCTTCTCATCGGCCTCGCCGCCGAGCGCCGGCACACCTTCGCCAGGATGATCAGAGCCGGTGACGCCGAGGTCTCCGCCATGCTGCTGGATGCCCACAGCGACCGCTACCCGCCAGCACAGCCAGCCGCGAGCGGGCGCAACGGCATGGTGAACCAACAGCAGCGCTGGCTATTCATGCACGCGACCCGATACTGCCCCCGATGCCTCGCCGGGCGAGGAAATCCCATCGAGCGAGCCTTCGGCGGAGCCTGGAAGAAGTCCTGGCGCCTACCACCCGTCTTCGCCTGCCTGGAACACCGCCGATTCCTGGAACATGCCTGCCCCGCCTGCAATTCGCTGGTTCTCCACACCGCGACTCGCAGCGGAGTCCGCCATATGCCCCGCTGGAGAGAGGACAGCCTTCACCCGGCCCAATGCCGGGCCTTTCTTGACGGAACCTGCGGGAACCGCCTGGACCAGAAACCCGATCCGGCGAAGCGCTTGCCGCCCAAATACCAGGAGTTTCAGCAGTTCTTGTTGGACCTCCTGGCCCCGAGCGGCCCTGGAACCGTTGAAGTCCTCGGACATCAGACAACCCCGGCTCATTACTTCAACGATCTGAGATCTACCTGTCACTTGCTGCGGTCATCCTGGCCCAACTCCCGCCCTTTCCTGGCGAGCCGGGAACTCATTGCGACCCTGGAGGCAGGACTCGTCGACAGCGAGGGCAACGTCTCGCAGTCGAGGTTCGTCCGCACCGTCAGCGACACACCCCTGCTGGCGGCGCGACCACATGCGTCCCTCCTTCTGGCGGCCGACCGCCTGCTGAGGCCCAGCGACCCGGACGCCTTCGCCGGCCACGTCAGAGCGCTGATCACCGATGCTGACCGCCGACCGTCCAAGGTCGGTTGGACCCGAGCTTTTCTCGACACTCGGCCCCACTGCTCCGAAGGCTTCCTGCAGGCGGTCTCATCGGTCCTTCACACATACGCCAGAGGGAACCTCGCAAGAAACCTCAAGGAGCCCGTTCACGCGACTCGTTTCCGCCCCGAGCACATCCCGCAGTTCCTCGAAGAGGACTGGTATCAAAGATATTTCGCTGGCATGGAAGGCATTGCGACAGTCCACCTCCGGCGGACAGCAGCACTTCGCCTCTGCCAGAGGCGTCGGGCGGATCGATCCAGAAGGCGGCGGACCGGATGAGCCTCTTCTTGCCCGGCCCTCTCATCACAGCCAGATTGGCTGACAGTCCCAAACGAGTACACCGATGGGCTCGAAGCCGCCCGGATCCCCAGGAGTTTGAATCCGTAATCCGTGACCTTGCGGCTGAACTCAATCGCCGCGACGACCTGATCGACTACGAGACGCGCAGGAAAGCTCTGACGGAATGGTGCATCGGCCCCCAACCATGGAAAGCGATCAGCGCGAGCATCGTCGTCCCGAGCGGGGGAGTCGCCTCCGGCGGGGGGTTTGCCGCCGACCTGACCGACCGGAAACGAAACATCGCATCCGTCATCCTCTGGACCTTCTTGACTCAGGGCGAGCACGTCTTCGCCCCGACCCCCATTGGAGATCAACAAGACCCGCGAACGCAGAAGAAATGGCGCATGAGCGTTGATGCCGTCTGGGCCCGCATTCGACACCGCACCACACGGCCCACCGACGACCAACTCATCGCAGCCCTTGAGGAGTACGCTGCCTACCTGATCCCGACCATCGACCGCGGCGAAGCCCCATCCATCAACGACAGCCCTTGGACCTGACGACAGTCTCAGGCCGGATGCACCTCCTGGCTGACTCGCAGGCTTTCGGCTGCCAGGTCAAGCAGGAGCGCTGCGGTCATCGCCAGCAGGGTCTCGGCCTCCGGCCGGCCCTATTGTACCTTCGGGACTATTCAGCCGATCCAGCACTCCGGAACGCCGTTCTGGTCGTCGCACTTTGCATCCTGCAGGTCCGTAATCTTGGTCCAGACCCCCGCCGCGTGCCAGGTCCGGGTGGAGAAGGTCATGTAGTAGCCCCGGTCGGCGAACGTGAAAGCGTCAACGTCGATGTTCCCGCCCCCGTAGTGGGCGCCCGGTGCCAGGTACCGCTGGTCACACGGCGCGTGCCACCACGAAGGGGTGGAGCCGGCATTCTTGTTCCACACGTCGCAGTAGCCCGACGTTCCCGACCCGAGAGTGGTGGTGATGTACATCCCCCAGGGCGTGAGGTTCGTGGCCTCCCCGCAGGGGGTAAACGTGCCGCATCCGCCCAGGACGGTCACAGGAGCTGGTGCTGAGGCCTGAGCAGTTGGGCTCAATATGAGCGCGCCAGCACAGCTGACTGCCGCAGCGGCCAAAGCAACTGCCGCCCGCATCTTCGTTCTCATTGTTCCTCCACTGATCTGGGCCAAGCCCAACGCTTGTCCCTGCCGAAATTCGAGCACTGTCCGCCTAGCTCTAACCGTCAGGGCTCCAGAAGTCCTGGCTGAGGTCAACTACGCGGATCTTACGAATGCAGCCCAACTATCGAATAGATAGATTTTCGGCCAATCAAGCCCATGGGTGCCGAGTCGATATAGCCTGTTATGCCTGTTGGCCTACTTGACCTCGGTTCTGCAGGGCCGTGAGCGTGTGACTTAAGATTTTCATGATCGGCCTGAGTCGGCCAGATTCACGGCAAGGGTGACTTCCGCAAGGTCGGCAGCCCAGATGGTGACAGTTCTCGCTGAAAAATGTCAGGTCTCGCTGAAAATCTCAGCACCGCCCCCCATAGCTCCGGATCGGATCCGGCGCCCCGCCCGAAGCGGCGGACGTTCTCCGCGGAGTACAAGCTGCGGATCGTCGCCGAGTACGACGCCGCCCCGACCGGGGAGAAGGGTGCGATCCTGCGGCGTGAGCGGCTGTACCACTCGCACGTGATCGAGTGGCGCCAGGCCCGCGACGCCGGCGCCCTGGACGCCCTGACCGACCAGCGGACCTCTCCCGCCAGGCCGAAGAAGGCGGCCGAGCAGGCCGAGCTGGAACAGCTGCGCAAGAAGGTCGCGCGGCTGGAGAAGGACCTGGCCCGCCGGGACGCGGCCCTGGAAGTCATGGGAAAAGCCAACGCGCTCTTGGCTTGAGATTTAAGCACGACAAGATCGTCTCTTGACGGGGTTCACCGTTCTCCTGACAGCAAGCGCGGCCGTCCGTGATCCTTCGGAGTGTCGAGCTCGAAGGTGTCACAAGAACGGCCGCTGCAATGAGTGTTGTTGATGACGCTGCCCGCGTCGAGTCCTTGTCCGTGTTGTCGCGATTCCGCGCTGACTTCTACGAGTGCCTGCCCAGCCGGGCCGACACGCTGTTCGATCTCACCGACGCGGTGCTCTGTGCTGAGGGCCCGGTCACCTCACTCGTCGAGCTGTCGCTGCAGTCGAACTTCCGACGCGGGCACGGTGCTCTGTATGACGCTCTGGCCCACGGAGCGATCGACGAAGAGCGACTGCGCTCTCTATTGGCGAGCCAACTGCCTGACGGGCCATTGATGTTCGGTGTCGATGCCTCGACATATCCCCGGCCGAGTGCGGAGTGCTCACCGGGCCGGGGACACCACTACGCGCCCTGCCGCTGCGATGGCGACCGCAAGACCGTCCCGGGCTGGCAGTTTCAGTGGATCACCGGCCTGGAATGGGGCTCGTCCTCATGGACGCTCCCTGTCGATGTGGCCCGGGTCCCGGCCACGTTTTGCTCCGTGGCAGCGAGCGCCGAGCAGATCCGCCGCGTCACCCACCACCTCGACCACCTGGGCAGACTCCGCTCCGGCGGCCTCCCGGCGCCGCTGTTCATCCTCGATCAGGGCTACAGCGCCTCCGGCCTCACCCACGCCCTGGCCGACGTACCGGTGCAACTGCTGGTCCGCATCGCCGGCGACCGCGTCTACTACGACGGTCGTCCGGGACCGCGCAAGCCCGGGCCCGGCTGCAACGGCGTGCACGGCCACCGCTTCGAGCTGTCCGCATCGGTCAACTTCCGCCGTCCCGACCAGATGCTCGTCGTCCCCGACACCCGGCGCTACGGCCGCGTCGAGGTCCGCGCCTGGCACCGCATGCACCAGAAAGTCCAGCGAAACGGCTACTTCGCCGACCAGTACCCGCAGCTCAACACCCGCCTGCCTGTCGTCGAGGGGACGGTGATCGAGGTACGGGTCGAGCGACTGCCCGACGGCCGCAGCCCGCACCGCACGATGTGGCTCTGGCACGCCGACCCCACCGGGGCCCCACCGGACATCGATGTGCTGTGGCGGGCCTACCTGCGGCGATTCGACATGGAACACACCTTCCGACTGCTGAAGTCGGAACTCGGCTGGACCGCCGCCCGCCTGCGCACGCCCGCGCAGGCCCTGCGCTGGACCTGGATCGTCGCCGTCGCCTACGTCCAACTCCGCCTCGCCCGCCACCTCGTCGCCGATCTGCGCCGCCCCTGGGAGAAACCGCCCCGAACGGGGCGTGGACTGAGCCCGCACCGAGTACGTCGCGGATATCGACATCTGCGCGACCGGCTGGGCACCCCGAGCCGTCTGCCGAAAACCAGCACTCCCGGCCCCGGCCGCCCCCGCGGCGGCAAGAACACCCCAGCTCAACGACACCCTGTCGTCACCAAGACCGTCAAAACGAACACCAAGAAGACCAAGGGACGCAAGGAGAAGGCTTAAATCTCAAGCTTGGAACTGCTCTGCGAGAGCGCTGACTGAAGCACGCCGCCGCCCCAGTGATCGATGAGGCTTTCACGGGTGTCCAGGGCCAGTTGGGCACGACGGCGGCCTGCCGGCTGACCGGACGCTCACGCGCCACCCACTACCGCCACCTCAGCCCGAAGCCGAGACCCGCACCGTCCCCGAGACCCACGCCCGCCTCGGCCCTCTCGCCGGCCGAGCGGGCCGAGGTCCTGGCGCTGCTGAACCGGCCGGAGTACATCGACCTGCCACCCGCCCAGATCTGGGCACGTGAGCTGGACGCGGGGAACTACTGGTGCTCGGAGCGGACGATGTACCGGATCCTGTCCGCCGCCGGACAGAACGGCGAACGCCGCCGCCAGGCCACCCACCCGCCCGGGACGATCCCCGAACTCCTCGCGACCGGACCCTCGCAGGTGTTCACCTGGGACATCACCCGACTGCCCGGACCGGCCAAGGGCATCTGGTTCCACGCCTACGTGATCACCGACATTTTCAGCCGCTACATCGTCGGGCACACCGTCGAACGTGCCGAAACGGCCGAGCGGGCCGAGGAGTTGATCCGCGAGGCCATCGAAAGCAACGGCATCGTGCCCCACACCGTCCACGCGGACCGCGGCACCTCCATGACCAGCAAGAAGGTCTCCCAGCTGCTGACCGACCTCGGTGTCACCAGGAGCCATTCCCGTCCCAGGGTGAGCAACGACAACCCCTTCAGCGAAAGCCAGTTCCACACCACCAAGTACGCACCCGACTACCCCGCACGCTTCGACTCCCTGGCCCACGCCAGGGAGTGGCTGGACGCGTTCATCAGCTACTACAACCACGAGCACCGGCACTCCGGGATCGGCCTGCACACCCCCGCCTCCGTCCACTTCGGCACCGCACCCCGAACGGTTCGCCCGCCGACCGAGACCACCCGAGATGCCCGGCCAGGTCTGGATCAACGACCCCGCCAAACGAAGAGAACCCGAACCACAAGGTTCATAGCACTACAGACGCCTCATTTGACTTGACAGCTACCGCTTCGCGAAGTCCCTGCCTTCATGGTTGTCTGACATCAGGAACTTCCTCACCCAACAACACTCATGGGTAAGGTGGTTGAGGAGGACGTAGCTCACTGGAGGGAACGCGCTGTGACAGACAGGTCGAACGGATTACATCGGGTAGGGCGGCACACAGGGAGCGCAACGCTCAGCGGCTGGACCCACCGGCGAACGGCCTGGGTGTCCCTTGGGCTTGTCGCAGGTGTGGTCGCTGCTACCGCGGGATTCCAGCTGGTGCACGACAATGCTTCCCCGTCAGCGGACGACGTGACGGTACACGAGGCTGAGAAGACGGTTCCGGACTTGAAGGACTACTGGACTCCGGAGCGAATGCGGTCAGCGGAAGGCATGTAGTCGCATGTGGTGGCGGAACCGGCTGCTGTTCCACCACCACACCATTCACGAGTGACGGTTCGTCACAGGCCGTTCACCGTGTTGATAACTGAGGTGGCGCGGCTGCCGTGCTCCGAGGAGTACAGATCGTCACTGATGCGCTCGTCGGCGTCATTCACTTCATAGTGACTGTTGGCACCCACGATCTTGATGTTCTGCGGGAAGCCGTCGAGCAGCGGGCCCCCGCTGGAACCTTCACCCATGTCGCAGTCGACCTTGATGCGGTTGTCCAACGGGTTCCAGTTGAAGGCGTCTTCAGCGTTCCCGTAGCAGTAGAAGCTGTTCGCGGCCTCGTTGAAGTCGGAGTCCGGCCGGTTGTAGCCGTGGCCCGGATCTCCGAAGTCGTAGACCTGGTTGTAGTCCGAGCCGAAGCCGAACCGGTAGCCGAATCCACCGAGGGCGTCTTGGGTGGTTTCGTAGCCCTCCAGCGAGTCCACGATGACGGCGCCGAAGTCGGCATTGAAGTACCTATCGGAGTCGCCATTGGCGAATGCGGTCGGCACTATGAGGTTGTTGGCGTCCCATATGCCCCATGGGGCCGGGGACTCGGCTGAGCCGTTGTAAGCCGGGGCGAAGGCGATGTTTGTGTAGACGCCGTCCTGACCGCTCATGCCGTCGTGGAGGCAGTGGGCTGCCGTCCACAGGGCGCTCTTGGTGTTGGAGACGATGACCGAGGCGGTGCACTCGGCGGAGGTTCCATCCTTCTTCGTGAAGAAGAGCTTGCCGACCACGTTCAGCGGATAACTGATGGTCGGTCCCGTCCACTTCCGCGAGACAGGCATCTCGGCAGCAAGTATGGAGGTGCCACCCTGCGCAGTCGCAGCATTCGCGGGCGGGTTGGCATCAGCCGAGACCGGGACTTCGTCTGCGATGCGGCTCTGCGGCGCAGACTTTATGGAAGTCGCGCCCGTCAGCTTTGGTGCGTCGATCGGCTTGGCCGCTTTCATGCGCTCCGGCGTCCAGTACTGAGGACTCCTCGACGGCACGCTCCAGCAGCCCGTAGTACGGGTGGACGCCGCCCGCCTCGCCCTCCACGTCGTCCTTGCCGTGGATCACCCAGCGGGTGGACAGAGCGAGACCGTCCTCGACGATCACCAGACCGTCGGGGAAGTCCGCGTCAGTCAGCGCCCCGACGCGGGCGCAATGTTCCTCGGGCATGAGCAGGATCTGAACCGACGGCCGTGTAGTCGAGCCCCGTCCCCGCCAGGTCGCGCAAGTGGTCGCCGGTCTGCTCGACATCCGTCTCGTACTCGCGGTCACCGCGGATGCGCGTCGGGGCAACGATCTCGACACTGTGCCCGGGGTCGTCCGGTGCGAACCCGTCCTCGATCAGCCACTGCGCGATCGCCGCCAGGTCCTCGCCGGTGAACGTCTTATTGGCGTGCGGGACCCGCCGGTCCAGCCACGCCAGGACGTCGGCGGCCGCGATCTCCACCGTGCCGTCGGCGTTCCACTCAGGGGTGGAGATCGGCCCCTCCCAGCAGGGCCGCCCGTCGCGGTAGATGACGAGCTTGTGCCGCCAGCAACGGACCGCAGCAAGCTGCGCGCAGCAGTCCCCGTCGGGCTGCACAAGGATCCTGACGGTCGAGATGTCGTCCAGGACTCTCGACCACTCCACCGTGAGCAGGACGTCAGCGTTCGCGACGACGGCTCCGCCACGGTCGATGATGCGGGTGACATGCGATCCGCAGCCCACTGCCATTGGGCGCACTCCTCGTATCGAGGTGCGCCCGGCCCAGAACCAGCGGCATCGTCAGCGTAGCTCGCGCCGCTGAGCTGGCCAGTGATGGGACTCTTTGAAGGCTCCCTCAGGACGTACCACTGCCCTGCCGACCACCACCCACGCGATGGCTCACCATCATCAGGATGAGGCCAGTCAGCAACAGCGCGCCGCCGCTCAGCGCCCCCCACTGGCGGGTGCCGGGGTCGCTGAGCATCCAAAAGAAGACCTGTTGCCAGCACAGGGCGAAGGCAGCCACCAACTGGCCCCACCCGTAGAGGCGAGGGCGGTGGACCGGCCGCCGGTTCGTGGGGAGCACCCAGCCACGCGTCATCGCCGCTATGCCGGAGGCGGCGATGAGCAACGCCAGCAGAACAACAGGTATGGCGACGTAGAGCTTCATGGCCCCTCCCTGTGCACCGGACCCGCGCCGACGCCATCGCGATCATGACACCCGCCGCGCTGTGCGTCCACGCGCTTAGAAGAGACTGGCGCGCTTGCTTGTGATCACGGTCTTGACCTGCTGCTTAGGCGATACCCAACAGTGCGGCTTGGCGATGTCACCGGGTATTCACCGGAAGCGAGTGTTCCCGGTGGGCGCCAAGGGCCTGGCTGGAGCTCGACCTCTTCATCCCGAAGCAACTTGGTTGGGGGCTGCGCCTTGGGCTGGCACGCCTCTTGCCTGCTGCGATGGTCCGCAGGTGTCCGCGCCTGTCTGCCGGTGTTCGTCGGCGTCGTCACGCAGTTAGACACTCACCCGACGGTGGCCGCTTCACTCCTCCCCGGGTGGGGGCAGGGGCGATAGTTGACGCTTCAACGAAATCTTTGCTACTTTCGTCCGCGTGACCGACAGGCCCAACTTGCGTTTGCTTCTTTCGTGGGGTCGGTCGTTGACGCAGTCTGGGATTTGTTGCTTATCAAAGCAAATACTGCTTTGAGTAACTTTCAAACGGAAGTGGCCTCATGAGCTTTTCACTGATCGAAATGCCGCCCGACGACCCGCGTTGGAACAAGCGTGGAGCGTTCTACGTGCCGTCAGGACAAGGCCCGACGGTGTGGGCCGCAGGTGACGTCTACACCATCAAGGCGACAGGTGCGCAGACGAACGGAGGTTTCGGTTTCATCGAGGCGACGGTTCCGGCGGGCGGTGGTCCGCCGGCTCACGCCCACCCAGAAGAGGAGGAGACCTTTTACATCCTCGACGGTGAACTGGAATTCCTCGACGGTGACCACACCTTCACAGCCGTGGCTGGCGACTTCATCCACATACCTCGGGGGGTCCGCCACCGCTTCCTGAACCGGGGCAACCACGCCGCAAAGATGATCTTCATGTTCACCCCTCCCCGCCTGGAGCAGATCATCGCCGACCACGCTTTGCCTGTCCGCCCTGGCGAGGCTCCCCCGCCGCTCGACGACGATCAGATCGAGCGGTTTGACCTGATGGCCCGAAAGGCCAGGACGATCATGCTTCCGGAATCTTCCTGACAGAGGTGCCTCGGCGCGAAGGACATTCCCTCAATGATGGTGTTCTTGGGAACGATCTTGCGGGTGAGGGCAGGGAGCGCCACATCGGGCCGTGACCTGAGTTGGGTAAGAGCCTCCGGCAGTAGGCGCCGCGGACTTTCGTGATCGACCCCTGTATGCCGAGCAGGCACGAGCCTCAGTGATCATCGAGTTCTCTACGCTCCGTGATCACTGGAGGGCTCGTGCCTGTCCTGCCATCATGCCTGGTCGACCCCCTGTGGGACCAGTTCGCAGCCCTGCTGCCCGAGCATGTGAACACCCACCCGCTGGGTTGCCACAACCCACGGATACCCGACCGGACCGTCTTCGAGCACGTCCTGGCCGCTCTCGTCCACGGCTCCGGCTACGAGCGCATCGCCACCATCGGCTGCTCGGACCGCACCATCCGGCGCCGCCTGGCCCACTGGGCCGAACTCGGCCTGGCCAAGCAGGTCCACGCCCTCGCCCTGGCCGCCTACGATCGCATGATCGGTCTCGATCTCGGCGAGCTGTCCGTGGACGGCTGCATCACCAAATCCCCCTGCGGCGGCGAGAAATCAGGCCGCTCCCCGGTCGATCGGGGCAAGCAGGGCCTGAAACGCTCGGCGGCCAGCGAGGCACGCGGTGTGCCGCTCGGCCTGGTCTCCGCCGGAGGCAACCGCCACGACCCCCCACTCCTCGTACCGACCTTGGAAGCCGTGCAGACCCAGGTCGGCGAGCTGCCGGACGACGTGAACGTCAACCTGGACCGCGGCTACGACAGCGCCAAGTCCCGTATCGCACTGGCCGAGTTCGGCTTCACCGGCGAGATCGCTCGCAAGGGCGTCCCGGCCCCGATCCAGGCCGGCAAGCGCTGGGTGATCGAGCGCACGCACTCCTGGATGAACGACTTCGGCAAGCTTCGCCGCTGCACCGACAAGCGAGGCATCGTCGTCGACTTCTACCTTGCCGCCACCATCGTCACGCTCCGCATGCTCATCCGGCGGGCGACACCGCAATACCGCTGGGACGGCCGCCCGACCACCCGACGTCTCAAGTGATCCCTACTGCCGGAGGCTCTTATGTGCCCCCGGCAGGACTCGAACCTGCGGCCAAGCGCTTGGACTCCTAACAGAACGAGCTTGCGGAATGACTGACCGTCAAGAGTTGTTCTTCTCGCGTTGGCACGGTCGATGTTGGGGGTGTGCGGCGACTACTGGTGTGGGCAAGCGCAAGCCGTGGGAGATCGAGGACGGTCTGTGGGAGCGGATGGAGCCGCTGCTCCCGGTGGT
>NZ_JBSFCW010000045.1:0-39268 GCF_053593595.1 Streptomyces sp. NPDC002206 | reverse complement strand
TCGAAGCGGGCCCCCTGCGAAGCAGGAGAATTTCTACTGCGCTTTCCAGGTTTTCGCTTTCGCGTTTCCCTTTCCGGCGAGTCCGACTCTATCAGGCCTTTTCCCTCTCCCCTGACCAGCCCTGCAGGCATGCAGAAGCTGAATTCGAGTTAGGGTTTGGGCTGAATAGTCGCCGCCGGCCCCCGACGCAATGTCGTACTGGGGCCAGGCAGGAGTACGACACTACAGGCCGCTGGGAGTCGAGGCAAATCGTTTCCGGTGCCCCCCTAGGTCTGCGAACCCATTGGACTCGGGCGGAACCGGGACTTCTTATGACTTACGCTGCTGAACAGTACGCCGTCCCCTGCAGGCCGCGGCGGCCCCGTTGAAGCTCCACCCTGGGAGGCTCCCTATGACCACTGTGACGTCCCCTCTTGAAGGACGTGCCATCGGACTCGCTGCGGTACCCGACCCGGTCTTCTCCGGTGCGATGGTCGGTCCCGGAACTGCCATCGACCCCGTGCGTGAGCCGTCGGAGGCCGTTTCGCCGGTGGACGGAGTCGTTGTCTCCCTGCACCCGCACGCCTTCGTCGTTGTGGACGGACAGGGGCACGGGGTGCTGGTGCACCTGGGCATCGACACCGTTCAGCTCAATGGCGAGGGCTTCGAGCTCCTCGTCAACAAGGGTGACACGGTCACGCGGGGCCAGAACATCGTCCGGTGGAACCCGGCCGCCGTGGAGGAGGCCGGCAAGTCGCCCATCTGCCCGATCGTCGCGCTCGAGGCCACGGCCGACTCCCTCTCCGACGTCCGCGAGGACGGCGATGTCAAGGTTGGCGACACACTGTTCGAATGGCAGTGACACGTTCGGCGCAGTAACAGCCGACTGGACATCCACTGCGGTGGCACGGATCGCCGCACAATCTGAGACGGGTGAAATGGAGACAACGCTGCGAGGCGTCGGCGTGAGCCACGGTGTGGCGATCGGCGAGGTACGGCACATGGGTACGGCTGTGCTCGAGCCGCCGGCCAAACGGATTCCCGCGGAGGAGGCCGAGCGCGAGCAGGGGCGTGCTCGCCAGGCCGTGGACGCTGTTGCGGCCGACCTCAATGCCCGAGGCCATCTGGCGGGCGGCGAGGCGCAGGCGGTGCTCGAGGCGCAGGCCCTGATGGCCCAGGACCCCGAGCTCATGGCCGACGTGGATCGGCGCATCGCCGTCGGGAGCAGCGCCGAGCGTGCGGTGTACGACGCGTTTGCCGCGTACCGGGCTCTGCTGGCCGGAGCCGGGGAGTATCTGGCGGGACGGGTCGCGGACCTCGACGATGTACGCAACCGGATCGTGGCGCGGCTGCTCGGTGTGCCGATGCCGGGTGTGCCGGACAGCGATGAGCCGTATGTGCTGATCGCGCGCGACCTGGCGCCTGCCGATACAGCGCTGCTCGACCCCGCTCTGGTGCTCGGATTTGTCACCGAGGAGGGCGGACCGACCAGTCACAGCGCGATTCTGGCGCGGGCGCTCGGTGTACCGGCCGTCGTGGCCCTCCCCGGTGCCGGTGAGCTGGCCGAGGGCACAGTCATCGCGGTGGACGGCAGCACCGGCGAGATCTTCGTCGAGCCGAGCGAGGCGAAGCGCGCGGAGATGGAGAGCGCCGCCGCGGCCCGCAAGGCCGCGCTGTCCGCCTCGACCGGTCCGGGTGCGACGTCCGACGGTCACAAGGTGCCGCTCCTGGCCAATGTGGGCGGGCCCGGCGATGTGCCGGCGGCGGTCGAGGCCGGTGCCGAGGGTGTGGGTCTTTTCCGCACCGAGTTCCTGTTCCTGGATGACAGCAAGCAGGCGCCGTCCGAGGAGAAGCAGGTCACGGCGTACCGGGCGGTGCTTGAGGCGTTCCCCGAGGGGCGCGTCGTGGTGCGGGTGCTGGACGCCGGTGCGGACAAGCCGCTCGACTTCCTGACGCCCGCGGACGAGCCGAACCCGGCGCTTGGCGTGCGTGGTCTTCGTGCCCTGCTGGACCACCCCGAGGTACTGCGGACCCAGCTGACCGCGCTGGCGAAGGCGGCCGAGGGACTGCCGGTCCATCTCGAGGTCATGGCGCCGATGGTGGCGGACCGTACGGATGCGAAGGCGTTCGCCGACGCGTGCCGGGCGGCCGGGCTGCAGGCGAAGTTCGGCGCGATGGTGGAGATTCCGTCCGCTGCTCTGCGGGCCCGCTCGATCCTGCAGGAGGTGGAGTTCCTGTCGCTGGGCACCAATGACCTGGCGCAGTACACCTTCGCCGCCGACCGTCAGGTGGGTGCGGTGTCGCGGCTGCAGGATCCGTGGCAGCCCGCGCTGCTCGATCTGGTGGCGCTGTCGGCTGACGCTGCCAAGGCCGAGGGCAAGAGCTGCGGTGTCTGTGGTGAGGCTGCCGCCGATCCGCTGCTCGCCTGTGTGCTGACCGGTCTGGGCGTCACCTCGCTGTCGATGGGTGCCGCGTCCATTCCTTACGTCCGCGCCACACTGGCGAAGCACACGCTCGCGCAGTGCGAGCGTGCCGCTGCCGCCGCGCGTGCGGCGGACTCCGCCGACGAGGCGCGGCTCGCGGCTCAGGCGGTGCTGTCGGGCGAGTAGTTCGCGCAGCTGGTTTGAAGGGGCTTCCCGCCGGACACGGCGGGAAGCCCCTTCGGTGTCAGCGGTGTGCCTCGGGTTCGTCCGCGCCGATGTCGAAGCCCGCGCAGTACTCCACACCGGACTCCGGGGAGACGGGATCACCGGTGTCCGCGTCGGTGCAGTAGGCGCTGAAGACCTCACCGGCGGTGAGCGGTACGAGGCTGCCGCGGTTCAGTCGCCAGCCGTGCACCCGGTCGGGGGCCCCGGGGCTGCTTGTACGGAGTACGAGTCCGCCGTGACTTTCGAGGGCGATGCCGACGGCGAGCACGGTGACGAACTCTGCTCCTGCGCCCGAATCGAGTCGGGCCGGGCCCGTCGTGCCGCGCTCGGTGTGGAGGACGGCGAGGAGCTGTTCGTTCTCCGTGGGGGTGCTGCAGACCAGATGGTGCGTGCCCGGGCCAGCTGTCTCCAACGTGCGCATCAGGAGGTGGGACGCCCGGTCGAAGGCGGCGCGGCCGATGTCCTGCCCGCAGTCGGCGCATTCGCCGAGGTCGGCCAGGAGCGTCGTGGCGTATTCCCATGTGGCCTGGCGGACCGCTCGGCTGACGAGGAGCGGGATCAGGGTGTCGATGGGTTGTCCGGTGTACGCGACCGTGGCTCCGGTCGCGGCGATTTCGGCGGTGAATCGACTGCGGCTGGCCGGGGCGTCGGCGGCGAGGCCGGATTCGGCACAGAACTCCGCGTACTCCTCCGGGTCGAAGAGGGCCACGGTGGTGTGCATGCCCTGGGCCGCGAGCGTTTTGAGCAGGCCCTCGACCTGCTGCAGATAGACGGCGTGGTCGACGAAGGTGAAAGTGCGGTAGCGCCGCATGGCCGCGAAGTCCTGCTCGTCGGCCAGGAGGCCGATGGTGCTCGGTGCTTCGCGGCGCAGCGTGCGTCGCATCGATGTGCCGGTCCGCCGATAGGCGTTGTGCTTGGTGTTCCTGGTGTGCGCCACGACTCCCCCAGTGCGCTGTCGAACATTGCTCACTCAGAGTAATCGCGGGCACTGACAGTGCCCTCTTCAGCGCCGCGTACGGGCCAGGTCCTCGTAGAAGTGGAGCAGTTCGAGGTTGTCGATCGAGCCGGGATTGACCGCCTTGGCCAGGGCTGTTCCCTGGAGGAGGCGCTTGACCGGAACCTCGATGCGCTTTCCGGTGAGGGTGTGCGGGATGCCGGGAACCTCGATGATCTCGTCCGGGACGTGGCGCGGCGAGAGGTTCTCGCGGATGGTCTCTTTGATGCGGCCGCGCAGGCCGTCGTCGAGCGCGGCACCGTCGGCGAGGTGGACGAAGAGCGGCATCCAGTAGCCGCCGTCGGGCTCTTCGAGGCCGATGACCAGGGTTTCGCGGATCTCGGGGAGCCGCTCGACGGCTTCGTAGATGTCGGCGGAGCCCATCCGTACGCCCTGGCGGTTGAGGGTGGAGTCGGAGCGGCCGTGGATGATGACGGAGCCGTGGTCGGTGAGGGTGATCCAGTCGCCGTGGCGCCAGACGCCGGGGTACATCTCGAAGTAGCTGTCGCGGTAGCGGCTGCCGTCGGGGTCGTTCCAGAAGTGGATCGGCATGGACGGCAGCGGGTTGGTGACGACGAGTTCACCGACCTCGCCGATGAGCGGCTTCCCTACGGGGTCCCAGGACTGGAGGTCCGTACCGAGGCAGGGTGCCTGGAGTTCGCCGATGTGGACGGGGAGGGTGGGGACGGCGCCGGCGAAGCAGCTGCAGACGTCCGTGCCGCCGCTGACGGAGGCGATCCAGAGGTTTTCGGCGACTTCGTCGTGGAGCCAGCGGAACCCGTCGGGCGGGAGCGGGGAGCCGGTGGTGGCCACGCACTGGATGCGCGAGAGGTCGAAGTCGCGGCCCGGGTGGATGCCGGCCTTGCGGCACGCCATGACGTAGGCGGCGGAGGTGCCGAAGAGGGTGGCGCCGGTCTGTTCGGCGACGCGCCACTGGGCGCTGACGTCGGGGTAGCCGGGGCTTCCGTCGTACAGCACGACCGTGGTGCCGGTGAGCAGGCCGGAGACGAGGAAGTTCCACATCATCCAGCCGGTGGAGGTGTACCAGAAGAAGCGGTCGTCGGGCCCGAGGTCGCAGTGCAGTCCGAGCTGTTTGAAGTGTTCGAGGAGGATGCCGCCCTGGGACTGGACGATCGCCTTGGGGAGCCCGGTGGTGCCCGAGGAGTACAGCACCCACAGCGGGTGGTCGAAGGGGACCTGTTCGAAGACGGGTTCGGTGTCCGCGGAGGTGAGGGCGGACCATTCGAGGGCGCCTTCGGGGGCGGGGGTGCCCAGCAGCGGGATGTGGACGACGGCGCGCAGGGTGGGCAGTTCGCGGCGCAGTTCGGCGACCGTGCCGGTGCGGTCGTGTTCCTTGCCGCCGTAGCGGTAGCCGTCGACGGTGAAGAGGACGACGGGTTCGACCTGCTGGAAGCGGTCGAGGACGCTGCGGGCGCCGAAGTCCGGGGCGCAGGAGGTCCAGACGCCGCCGACGGCCGCGGTGGCGAGGAGCGCGACGACCGACTGCGGAATGTTGGGGAGATAGCCGCTGACGCGGTCGCCGGGGCGGACCCCGAGTGCGCGGAGTTCGGCGGCGAGGGAGCCGACCTGCCGACGGAGTTCGGACCAGCTGACCAGGGCCTGGGTGTGGGTCTCGTCGACGTGGACGAGGGCCGGGGCACCGGCGCGCAGCGGGTCCTCCGCAGCACGCAGGGCGTGTTCCGCGTAGTTGAGGGTGGAGCCGGGGAACCATTGGGCGCCGGGCATGGTGCGGTCGCCGATGACGGTCTCGTACGGAGTGGAGAACCGTACGTCGAACCAGTCGGCGACGGCCCGCCAGAAGGTGTCCAGCTCGTCGACGGACCAGCGGTGCAGCGCCGGGTAGCCGCCGTCGGCCGGTGCTCCGTACCGCTCGGCGGCCCAGCTCTGGAAGCGGGTGACCGCCGCGGCGGCGATGCGCTCGGCGTCGGGCTGCCAGAGGGGGGCTTCGTTCGCTGCTGAGGTCATGGGGCGGCTCCCTGGCTGTACGGGTACGCGGGGTGGGCGTGGTTCGCGCACACACGTGCTGGGGTGTGCGCGTGAGGCGGCTTCACGGACGATGCCATGTGATCGTCTTCCGCACCAGGGTTCCCCGCCCATGGTTGCATGTCCGGTTATGTGGTCCGGCCACGGGTGAACGGAAGTTGAACGGAGCCCGCTGCCGCTCCGTCAGGTGGCAGGGTGAGCTGCATGAACGGTCGCGACCTGGTGCGTTCGGTGAAGATGGTGGGTTCGGTGCAGGGCCTGCGCATGGTGCGCTCGGCCTGGCGTCGGCAGCGGGCGGATGCGCGGGCGCTGCCGCCCCGTGGTGCGGAGCGGGCGAGAGTGCCGGGCCTGCTGGTGGGGGCGGAGCCCGGGCCCGGTGGCGGTGTCGTGAGATTCGCCCGTTCGGAGCTGTACATCCGGGTCGCGGTGGGAGGTGCCGTGTTCTGGGCGTGGGACGGGGCGGAGCCGCTGCCGTCGTACGCGCTTCCGGGTCCGGGTCCGGCGCCGGAGCCCGATCCGCGGGCCGTGCTGGAGCCGGACAAGGACGGCGGCTGGCAGGTGGTCTCGGAGCGGCTGACGCTGGTGGTGTCGCGGCACGGGGCGGTGGAGCTCCGTACGCCGGGCGGCGTGGTGCTCCGGCGGGAGCTGCCGCCACGCTGGTGGGAGCCGGTGGCGGGTGGCCCGGCCCGGTGGGTGCAGCGGTCCGAGGTGCCGGCGGACGCCCGGTTCTTCGGGCTCGGCGGGCGGGCGTCGGGGCCGCGACTGCGCGATGGCGTGTACGAGCTGTGGAACACCGATCCGGGCGGGCGCTTCGTGCCCGGTGACGATCCGCTGTATCTGACGATGCCGGTGCAGCTGGTGGTCTCGGACGCGGGGACGCATCTGGCGTTCCACGACAACTCCTGGGCGGGGCGGGTGACGCTGCGCGAGGGCGAGGAGGGCGCGGGGTCCGGCCATGACCGTCCGGGGCTGTGCGAGGTGCGGATGGACGGGGGGCCGCTGCGCTGCTGGGTGGTGGCGGGTACGCCGGCCCGGGTGCTGCAGGGCTGGACGGCGCTGACGGGTGCGCCGGCGCTGCCGCCGTCCTGGGCGCTGGGTCCGCAGCACGCCCGGTGGGGGTTCGGCAGTGAGCATGAGGTGCGACGGGTCGTCGCCGGGTACCGGGAGCGGGGTCTGCCGCTGTCCGTTCTGCATCTGGACATCGATCACTACGACGGGCATCAGGTGTTCACCGTCGACCGGGGCCGGTTCCCGGACCTGCCGCGGCTGGCGAAGGAGTTGCGGGAGGACGGGGTGCGACTTGTGTCGATCGTCGATCCGGCGGTGAAGGCGGTGCCGGGGAATGCGGTGTTCGACGCCGGTTCGGCGGTCGGTGGAGCCGGGGCGTTCGTCCGGGACGCACGGGGGCGGACGGTGCGCGGGGAGGTGTGGCCCGGCGAGTGCGTGTATCCGGACTTCACCGATCCGCACGTGCGGGAATGGTGGGGAGGTCTGTACGAGGAACGGCTGGCGCAGGGGTTCTCCGGTGTGTGGCACGACATGAACGAACCGGTGTCGTTCTCGGCGTTCGGCGAGCCGACGCTGCCGCGCTCGGCCCGGCACTCTCTGGAGGGCCGCGGGGGCGATCACCGGGAGGCCCACAATGTGTACGGGCTGGCGATGGCGAAGGCCGGGTACGAGGGGCTCTGCCGACTGCGGCCGGACGAGCGGCCCTTCCTGTTCTCGCGCGCCGGCTGGGCGGGGATGCAGCGGTACGGGGGCACGTGGTCCGGCGATGTGGCGACGGGCTGGCCCGGGTTGCGTGCCTCGCTGTCGCTGGTGCTGGGGCTCGGCCTGTGCGGGGTGCCGTATTCGGGTCCCGATGTGGGCGGGTTCGACGGGTCGCCGTCCCCCGAGCTGTATCTGCGCTGGTTCCAGCTGGGTGCCTGGCTGCCGTTGTTCCGCACGCACGCGGCGATGGACGCGGGGCGGCGGGAGCCGTGGGAGTTCGGGCCCGAGGTGCTTGAGCACGCGAGGGCCGCACTGGTGGAGCGGGAGCGGCTGCATCCGTACTTTGTGACGCTGGCCCAGCTGGCCCGGCTGACGGGTGCGCCGTATGTGCGGCCGCTCTGGTGGGGGGCGCCCGGGGACCGGGCACTGCGGGATTGCGAGGACGCGTTCTTGCTGGGGGATGCGTTGCTGGTGGCGCCGGTGCTGAAGCGGGGGACGGACCGCCGGGCGGTGCGGCTGCCGCGGGGACGGTGGTACGACACGGCGACCGGTGAGGCGTACGAGGGGCCGGGGCAGGTGTTGGTCGATGCGCCGCTGTCGCGGGTGCCGGTACTGGCGCGGGCGGGGTCGGTGATTCCGGTGCGGGGCGTGGACGGGGGGCTGGAACTGGAGGTTTGGGCTCCGGCTGCCGGACGTACCGGGGGTGGCCTGGTCGTCCGTGACGCGGGCGAGGGCTGGGAGCAGCCGGGGGTCGAGCGGTACACGGCGCGACTGGTGGGCGGGCAGGTCGTGGTGGAGCTGGAGGGTGGTGAGGTGACGTGCCCGGTGCGGGTGCGTGGGGTGTGATGCCCGTCAGCGGTGGTGGTAGCGGCCTTCGAACCATGCGCGGGCAGCCAGAGTGTGCAGCGGGAAGGCCAGTTCGGCGGGGGCGCGGAGCAGGCTGTGGCCGGCGGTCTCGTCGGTGGGCACCGACGGGGGGAGGGCGGCGACCGGACGTGGCGGGAGCAGACCGAAGAGGAGAAGGTGGCCGTCCGGTGCGCTGAGGGCGTCGGCAAGACGTACGTCCTGCTGGTCGGCTTCGATGCCGGTCTCCTCGCGCAGTTCCCGTACGACCGCGTGCCGCCAGTCCTCGGCGTGGTCGATGAAGCCGCCGGGCAGGGCGAGGCCGCCGCGCCGGGGCTCGATGGTGCGGGTGATGACGACGAGGGAGATGCCGTCCCGGTCGGTGACGGGGACCAGGGCGACGGCGACCGGCAGCGGGTTGCGGTAGGCGGTGTCGCCGCAGACGGTGCAGGTGCGGGGCCAGGCGCCGGTGGATCCCGGCGCGGGCCGGGGGTACGGCGTGCCGCAGCTCCCGCAGTGGGAGTCCTTCATCGGTTTCCGCACCTTTTCCTCCACGTTCTGCTGCGCTTGTTCCTTCGCTCGGTTTTCTCTCCGGGCGCGGACACGCGCGGACTGTATCCGATCGTCGTGCCGACACCCCCACGACTGATGGATGATGCGCTCATGACAGGTATTGCTTCCGCTTTCCGCGCCCTGGCAGCCACTGCCACCATCCTGCTCGCCGCCACCGTCGCCTCCCCGCCGGCACGGGCCCAGGCCGAGCCGAAAGCCCCCGATGAGTTCGTCGCACTTCGCTCGGTGGACCCCACGATCATCCAGGAAATGCGCTACCCCACCGGGCACAACTTCATGGGTGAACCGGTCGACGGGTACCGCCAGCCCGTCTGCATCCTGACCCGGCCTGCGGCTGAGGCGCTCCACGCGGCGCAGACGCGGCTGCTGCGCCAGGGGTACTCGTTGAAGGTGTACGACTGTTACCGGCCGCAGCGGGCCGTCGACCATTTCGTACGGTGGGCGAAGGATCTCGACGACGAGGCCATGAAGGGCGAGTTCTACCCCCAGGTCGACAAGACGCGGCTGTTCGCGGACGGTTACATCGCGGAAAAGTCCGGGCACAGCCGGGGCAGCACGGTGGACCTGACTCTGGTTAAGCTGCCCGCCGTGCCGACCAGGCCGTACCGGCCGGGCGAGAAGCTGGTGCCCTGCTACGCGCCGCAGGCCGAGCGCTTCCCCGACAACTCGGTGGACATGGGCACCGGGTTCGACTGCTTCGACACGCTGTCGCACACGGACGACGCGCGGATCCAGGGCGTGCAGCGGGCCAACCGGCAGTTCCTGAAGACGACGCTCACCGACGCCGGGTTCGTGAACCTGGCCGAGGAATGGTGGCACTACACCTTCAAGCCCGAGCTGTTTCCGGACACCTACTTCGACTTCCCGGTGGCCAGGAGGTCCGTCGCCGGCCACTGAGGCCCGCACCCGGCCAGTGCGGGTACGGCCGGGCGGACGGGCGGTCGGGACCACCCCCGTGGGTTCCGGCCGCCCGCACTTCCTCTCGGACGCGGATCGGCCGTATCCGGTTGCCCTCCCAGCCGTTACGGTGCCCATATGTCACAGCAGACGTTCGATTCGTACGAAGAGTTCTGGCCCTACTACGTGGCGATGCACTCCAGGGCCGCCACCCGCTGGGTCCATCTGACGGGGACCCTGACCGGTCTCGCGATCACCGCCTACGGCCTGGCCCGGGGCCGCAAGCGGTACGCGGCGGCGCTCCCCCTGATCGGCTACGGCACGGCCTGGCCCGCACACTTCCTGATCGAGAAGAACAATCCGGCCACCTTCGGGCATCCCGCGTGGTCACTGCGCGGAGACGTGCAGATGATCCGGATGATGCTGGCCGGCCGCGACAGGGAGCTGGCGGAGACCGCCGCCAAGTGGCTCGCCGAGAACGACTGACCGTGGCACACTTCTGACGTTCCGTCAGATCCTGTGCCGGGGAGGGGCTTTGTCGCACATGCGCACACCCGTGGTGTCCGGTTGGTTCACCGAGGGCACCGCCGAGAAGGACTTCCGGCTGTTGGGCACACGCTGCTGCGCCTGCTCGTCGGTCTTCTTCCCACGTCAGGACACGTTCTGCCGCAATCCCGGCTGCACGGGCGGCGAGCTGGTCGAGGTGCCCCTCTCCCGGCGCGGCACGGTCTGGTCGTACACCGACGGCCGCTACCGCCCTCCCGCCCCGTACATCTCCGACCCGGACGCGCCCTGGGAGCCGTACGTCCTGATCGCCGTCGAACTCGCGGCGGAGCGCATGGTGGTGCTCGGGCAGGCGGCGCCGGGGGTGGGCATCGGGGATCTGGCGGTCGGAATGGCCGTCGAGGCGGTTCCGGGGGTCCTGAACGAGGCTGCCCCCCAGGGCGGCGGAACCGTATGGACCACCTGGCACTGGCGGCCCGTGAGCACCGCCGCCGGCGCGGCCCCGGGCGGTGCTGCATGACCGGGGATGTGGCCGTCCTCGGAGCCGGGATGCATCCGTGGGGCAAGTGGGGGCGCAGCTTCGTCGAGTACGGAACGGTCGCAGCGCGGGCCGCACTCAGCGATGCGGGGATCGGCTGGCAGGACGTGCAGTCGGTGGTCGGCGCGGACACCGTGCGCGGCGGCTATCCGGGCTATGTGGCCGGTGCGACATTCGCCCAGGCGCTGGGCTGGCAGGGCGCACGGGTCACGAGTGTGTACGCCGCCTGCGCGTCGGGCGCCCAGGCCATCAACACGGCCAGGGCGCAGATCCTGGCGGGTATGGCCGACGTGGTGCTCGTGGTGGGTGCGGATGCGGCGCCCAAGGGGTTCTTCGCCCCGGCGGGCGGCGACCGGCCCGACGATCCCGACTGGCTGCGGTTCCGGGTGCTCGGGGCGACCAATCCCGCCTACTTCGCGCTGTACGCCCGCCGCCGCATGGCACTGTACGGGGACACTCCGGAGGACTTCGCACTGGTCAAGGTGAAGAATGCGGCGGCCGGCGCACTGAACCGCAATGCCCGGTACCGCTCGCCGGTGACCGCCGAGCAGGTCGCCGCGTCCGCCGTGGTCGCCGATCCGCTGAGGCTGCTCGACATCTGCGCGACGTCCGACGGGGCGGCGGCCGTCGTCATGTCCAGCATGGAATTCGCGCGCCGCCACGGGGCGGCCGATCCGGTCCGTATCCGCGCAGTCTCCACCGTGACGCCCACCTACCCGAAGGCCGTACTCGACCTTCCGGACATCGCAACCGATTCGGCAATCGCGGCGGAACCCGCACCGGAGAGCTTTCGCGCGTCGATCACCCGGGCGGCGTACGAGGAGGCGGCCATCGGGCCCGATGAGCTGTCCCTCGCCGAGGTCTACGACCTCTCCACCGCCCTGGAACTGGAGTGGTACGAGGACATCGGGCTGTGCGCGGCGGGCGAGGGCGCCAAGCTCGTGCGCGAAGGGGCCACGGCGCTCGGCGGACGCATCCCGGTCAATCCGAGCGGAGGACTCGCCTCCTTCGGGGAGGCCGTGCCGGCCCAAGCCATCGCGCAGGTCTGCGAGCTGACCTGGCAGCTGCGCGGCACCGCGGCGGAGCGGCAGATTCCGGGGGCGCGCGCCGGAATCACCGCGAATCAGGGGCTGTTCGGGCACGGTTCGGCAGTCGTCGCGGTCCGCTGAGACCGGCCCGGCGCCTTGGACCCAGTACCGACGTGTCCGATGCGTGTGCCGTGAACTGGGCTTGTTGTCAGTGTTCTTGACGACTGATCAGCACCCGTGAAAACTCCTTGCTCAGTCACTGCCGCCACCCCCGCTCTGCGGCAGATCGACTTGGTCACCACGCTCGTCACGGAAGCCATGGAAGCGCCCGGCGCGATCCGCCGGACAACCCCTAGGAGCGCCATGAGCAATGGAGACATATTCGTCGGGGAAGTCATCGGAACGGCGATCCTCATCCTGTTCGGCGCGGGTGTGTGCGCCGCTGTCACCCTCCATCATTCGAAGGCCAGAGGTGCGGGATGGGTGGTGATCGCCTTCGGATGGGGCTTCGGTGTCCTGGCCGGCGCCTACACCGCGGCTCCCCTCTCCGGCGGCCACCTCAACCCGGCGGTCACGGTCGGCATCGCCGTCGACACCGGGAAGTGGGACAAGGTCCCCCTCTACATCCTGGGACAGCTGGTCGGCGCGGTCGTCGGCGCGCTGCTGGCCTGGCTCACGTACTACGCGCAGTTCCGCGCCAACGCGGACAAGGAGACCGCCGTGCCGACGCTGGGGATCTTCTCGACCGCTCCGGAGATCCGCAGTCCGGTGGCCAACCTGGTCACCGAGATCATCGCGACGGCCGGGCTGGTGCTGCCGATTCTGGCCTTCGGGAAGAACGCCGGGATCGGGATCGGCCCGGTGGCCGGCGCCGGTGCCGGCGTCCACGGCTCCGGGATCTCCGTACTGCTGGTGTCCCTGCTGGTGGTCGGTATCGGACTCTCACTCGGCGGACCCACCGGATATGCCATCAATCCGGCCCGTGACCTAGGTCCGCGGCTGGTGCACGCACTGCTGCCGATACCGAACAAGGGTACTTCCGACTGGAGTTAATCCTGGATCCCAGTGGTAGGACCGCTCGTGGGTGGGCTGCTGGCGGGGGTCGTCTTCAACGCCGCCTTCTAGCCGTTCGGTCTCCGGCTGTTCAGGCGCGTCTCATTCAAGCTCCGGCAATTCGAGTTCTCGACCTCGCGACAAGGGGACGTCATGACGGACAGGTTTGTCGCCGCCATCGACCAGGGCACCACATCCAGCCGCTGCATCATCTTCAATCAGGACGGTGCGATCGTCGCCGTCGACCAGCGCGAGCACCGCCAGATCTTCCCGAAACCCGGCTGGGTGGAACACGACGCCACCGAGATCTGGTCAAAGGTGCGGGCCGTGGTGGAGGGCGCGCTCGCCACCGCCGGACTGCGGGCGGAACAGCTCAGCGCGCTCGGCATCACCAACCAGCGCGAAACGACCGTGCTCTGGGACCGGGCGACCGGACAGCCCGTGCACAACGCCATCGTCTGGCAGGACACCCGTACGTCCACGCTCTGCCACGAGCTCGGCGGCGCGGACGGCCAGGACCGCTTCCGGGACATCACCGGGCTTCCGCTGGCCAGTTACTTCTCCGGCCCCAAGGCCGCCTGGCTGCTGGACAACGTACCGGGGCTGCGGAGCCGGGCCGAGCGGGGCGAGATCGCCTTCGGCACCATCGACTCCTGGCTGATCTGGAATCTCACCGGCGGTACGGACGGCGGCGTCCATGTCACCGATGTGACCAACGCTTCGCGCACCATGCTGATGAATCTGGAAACCCTGGAGTGGGATCCGTCGATCCTGGCCGCGATGAATGTCCCGGAAGCGGTGCTTCCGGAGATCCGGTCGTCGTCGGAGGTGTACGGGACCGCGGTCGGCGCGCTCGCCGGGGTGCCGGTGGCCTCCGCACTCGGCGATCAGCAGGCCGCGGTCTTCGGGCAGGCCTGCTACGACCCGGGTACCGCCAAGAACACTTACGGCACCGGGAGTTTCCTGCTGCTCAACACCGGCAACAGGCCCGTGCCGTCGAAGAGCGGGCTGATCACCACTCTCGGCTACAAGATCGGCGACCAGGCACCCGTCTACTGCCTGGAGGGCTCGATCGCCATCACCGGGGCGCTGGTCCAGTGGTTCCGCGACCAGCTGGGGATCATCCGGAGCGCCGAGGAGATCGAAACACTGGCGGCGAGCGTCGACGACAACGGCGGCGCGTACATCGTGCCCGCCTTCTCCGGGCTCTTCGCCCCGTACTGGCGCTCGGACGCCCGGGGTGTCATCACCGGACTGACCGGCTATGTCACCAAGGCGCATCTGGCACGCGCCGTTCTGGAGGCGACCAGCTGGCAGACGCGTGAGGTCGTCGACGCGATGTATCAGGACTCAGGAGTGCCCATCACGACGCTGAAGGTGGACGGCGGCATGACGGCCAACCGGCTGCTCATGCAGCACCAGGCGGACGTGCTGGGCGTGCCGGTGATCCGGCCGAAGATCTCCGAGACGACGTGTCTGGGCGCGGCGTACGCGGCGGGGCTGGCGACCGGCGTCTGGTCGGGGCTCGACGAGCTCAAGACGCACTGGCAGCGCGATGTGGAGTGGCAGCCGCGTATGGAGCCGGAGATCCGTGAGCGCGAGTACCACAACTGGCGCAAGGCGGTGGAGCGGAGCCTGGGCTGGCAGGAGGAGGGCGGCGGCGAGCGGTAACCGTCCCTGCCGTACACGATCGCGCATCGGACGGCTTCAGGACGCGCGGCCCGTACCCCGGTCGGCGGGGGTGCGGGCCGCGTTCCGCCGGGCACTCAGGTGGTGGCGGGCTCGCGGAGGCGGTCCGCTCGGGCCAGCGCGTGTTCGACGACCGTGACCAGCACATCGCGCACGGAGGACCGGTCGCGCGCGTCGCACATCAGCACCGGCACCTCGGGGTCGAGGTCCAGCGCAGCCTGCACCGTCCGGGTCGGGAACCGGTCGGCTCCCTCGAAGCAGTTGACGGCGACGGTGAACGGGATCTCGCGCCGTTCGAAGTAGTCGACGGCCGCGAAGCAGTCCTCCAGACGCCGGGTGTCCGCGAGAACGACCGCGCCCAGGGCGCCCTGGGCCAGTTCGTCCCAGAGGAACCAGAACCGGTCCTGTCCCGGTGTGCCGAACAGGTACAGCACCAGATCCTCGCGGAGCGTGATCCGTCCGAAGTCCATGGCCACGGTGGTGGTGGTCTTGGTCTCGACTCCGGCCGTGTCGTCCACGGGGCGGCCTGCCTCGGTGAGCCGCTCCTCCGTACGCAGCGGTCTGATCTCGCTGACCGCTCCCACCAGCGTCGTCTTGCCCACGCCGAAGCCGCCCGCCACCAGGATTTTCAAGGCAACCGGCTCCACGGGCCGCGTGCTGCGGCTAGAGCGCCCGAAGGCCATTGATCACCTCGCGAAGAAGGTTCACATCCGGCAGCTCGGCCGGCGGAACGGGACGGGTTACGTGCACCAGTTCGTCCTCGACGAGGTCGCCGACCAGCACCCGGACCACCCCGACGGGGAGATCCAGACCGGACGCCAGCTCGGCGATCGACTGGGGCATGTCATTGCAGAGTTCAATGATCTCCACGTGTTCCGGGGAGAGCGTCTGATTCCGGCCCGGATCATCGGCCGCGGGTTCCGGGACGACGATCGCAATCAGGTCGAGACGATGGCGGGACGCGCTGCTGGTACGGCCCCGGGTCATCGCGTACGGACGGACGACCGGCCCCGCCTCGGCGTCGTACCAGCGCGACGACTGCGGATCGTCGGAAGCGACCGGGGATCCGGGGGGTGCGCCCCGGGAGGAGTCAGCGCTCATGCCATCCACTCACCCTCCGGCGTGCAGACCGGACGACCGTGGGGCGTTGGCCAGGTGGACCCCCACGCGCTTGACCATCAGCGTCATCTCGTACGCCACCTGGCCCACGTCGGAGTCGGAGTCGGCCAGCACGGCGAGACAGCTGCCGTCGCCGGCGGCCGTGACGAAGATGAACGCCTCGTCGAGTTCGACGACGGTCTGGCGGACGCGACCCGCGTCGAAGTGGCGTCCGACGCCCTTGGCGAGGCTGTGGAACCCCGAGGCGACAGCCGCCAGATGCTCGCTGTCCTCACGGGTCAGGTCCTTGGACGTGCCGGTGGGAAGGCCGTCGCTGGAGAGCACCAGCGCCTTGCGGATGGAGCCGACGCGCTCGACGAGTTCATCGAGGAGCCAGTTGAGTTCGCCGGATCCCTGGCGTGTGGCGTCGGGTGCTGCGGCGTTCGGTGCGGTCATCGACCGTCCCCTCCCGGAGTGGTTCCTTGTGCTGTCTCACCGAGACCGGTCCCGTCCTCGGTGTTCTGCCGGCGGCCGCGCTGCCAGCCGCGCTGCATCGAAGCCATACGGTTGCGTACTTCCTCCGCGTCCCGCTCGACGTCCTCCGCCGGTTCCGTGGGGGCCGGCTCGGAAGCGCGGCCGGCGGAGCCTTCGCGGAGCTGCGGGACGAGGCTGGCCTGCCGGATCCGGCGGGGCAGGCCGTCCACGGTCCCCGGGGACGAGGACGGCCCGGTGGATCGGGAGGAGGGTGCGGCCGATGACGTCGCCGCAGCCGGTGCCGACGCGGAAGCGGCGGACTCGGTGGGCGGCCGGAAGCCGGTGGGCTGCCGGGTGTCGGCGGCGGAGTGCCAGGGGCCGGTGGCAGACTGCCCGGCCCCGGTACGCGAGGGCTCCGGGTCGGTGGTCGTGGGGTGCGCGCGGCCGGTCTCGTCGACCCGGCGGCCGCGGTCGGTGACCAGCGTGGGCGGCTTGCGGCGGGGCAGCGGCACCGGACCGCCCGGGCGCATCGCCCGGACGTCGACCGTGGACTCGGGGACCTGGTCGGCGGCCTGCTGATGCTGGTCGCGGTCGGCATCGCGGCGGAAGCCGTTGTCGGCGTCGCGCCGACGGGCGTGGTCCCCTGCACGACGCAGGTCGCGGGCGCGGAAAATGCCCCCGCGCTCGCTCTCTGTGTCGTCGATGTCGGACACTCCGTCGAGTACCGGGTCGAGTACGACGTCCAGCACAGGGTCGACTACGGGGTCGGTCCCGAAGCCGAGAGCTCCGACCGGGGCTTCGAGCTCGACCGGTCCGTCCAGGGCGGACGAACCCACGAGGCCGGTGGGGACAGGGGCGAGGCCGGTGGACGCCGCGTCGCCCGTACCGTCGGATGTCCAAGGGTCCGCCACGCCGTCCCTGCGGTTCTTGTCGCTGCGCGGTCCCTCATTGCTGGGCCTGCCGCTGCCGATCGCCTTCTCGGCGCGGCGGTCGAGGCGGAATCCGGTGCCGTGCGCCTCCGCGGCGTCGGCGAGCAGGGCCGCCGGGATGAAGACGACGGCGGTGGTTCCTCCGTACGGAGAAATCTGCAAGGAGACGCGGACGTTCTGCCGCTGGGCCAGCCGGCTCACCACGAAGAGGCCGAGGCGGTCGGTGTCGGAGAGTTCGAACTCGGGGGTCTCTGCGAGCCGCAGATTGGCGTCCAGCAGCATTTCGGGAACCATGCCGAGGCCACGGTCGTGGATTTCGAGGGTGAAACCGTTGGCGACGCGGTCGCCGTGCACGTGGACCGCGGTGTGCGGGGGCGAGAACACCGTGGCGTTCTCCAGGAGTTCGGCGATCAGGTGGGTGAGGTCGGCGACTGCGGGGCCTCCGACGCCGATCCGCGGCAGGCGGCGTACCTCGATCCGCTCGTAGTCCTCGACCTCGGCGACCGCTGCCCGCACCACGTCCATCAGCTGGATGGGCTTGCGCCACTGCCGGGACGGCGCCGCACCGGAAAGAATCACGAGGCCTTCGGCGTGCCGCCTCATGCGGGTGGTGAGGTGGTCGAGGCGGAAGAGGTCCGCGAGCTCGTCGGTGTTCTCGGTGCGGCGCTCCATGGCGTCCAGGAGCGTCAACTGGCGGTGCAGGAGAACCTGGTTGCGGCGCGCGAGGTTGACGAAGACTTCGGAGACGCCGCGTCGCATGTCGGCCTGCTTGACCGCGGCTTCGACGGCGGCGCGTTGCAGGGTGTTGAGGGCCTGGCCGACCTGGCCGATCTCGTCCCGCTCGTAACTGAGATGCGGGGCCTCGGTCTCGACGTCGACGTGTTCGCCCGCGGCGAGGCGGCGCATCACGCTCGGCAGTCGTACGCCGGAGACCTCGTGGGCGTCCTTGCGGAGCCGGGAGAGGTCGCGGACGAGTTCGCGGCCGATGCGGACGGATACGAAGACGGAGACGAGCAGAGCGAGGAAGCCGAGGATTCCCGCGACTCCGGCCTTGACCAGGACGCTGTAGCCGACGGGCCTGCCGCGGTCCTGGAAGCGGTTGTTCATCTCGGTCGAGTCGTTTGCCAGCTGGTCCAGGACCGGCAGGGCCACCTCCTGCCAGCGTTCGGCATCGACCGTACGGGGGGCGCGGGTGGGGCCGGCGGCGAGGAGCTTGTTCTCCGCGGTACGCAACGGCTCGCTGTCCGGGCTCGCCCAGTACTGCTCCACACGTCGGCGCTCCGCCGACGGGAGGACCTCGCTGTTGATCTCGTAAAGCAGCTTGCGGTTGGCGACGAGATCGGAGATCTGCCGGAGTTCGGGGGCGTCGAGCCGTCCGGCGATGAGCGCCGAGGCCACCAGAGCGTCTTCCCGGGACAGCATTTCGCGAGCCCGCGAGACGCCGATCAGAGCGCGTACCTGCTTGTCCATCGACGCGTTCTCCGTCGTGTGGAGGCCCGTCAGGAAGCGGTAGCACGGGTCGACGAGGCGGTTGTAGAACTTCAGCGCCTGATTGCGGTCGATGGTGCGCTTCTCGACGGAGTCGCGGAGCGCACCGAGGCCGTCGACGGCGCTGAGCACCGAATTGAGCTGCCCTTCGGCACCGGGACTCAGCGCGTCGCGAATCTCCTTCTGCCGGGCGCTCTCCTTGACGTCCGCCACGACGCGGTCGGTGGCGGCCCGTTGGCGGCGCAGCAGAGGAAGTGCATCGGAGGCACGGGGGTCCGCGAGGAAGACCAGTGTCTGGCGGCGCTCGTTCTGAATGACCCGGACAGTGTCCTCGAGAGGGTGGCCGACCTTCTCCACGATGGTGCTCGCGCCCATCAGGTCACCGGCCTCACGGCCGGTCAGGACGGTGGCGAAGCCCCAGAGTGCGGTGAGGGAGACGAGCGGCACCAGCAGCAACGCCACGATCTTCCTGCGGATGGACTTTCCGCGAAAGCGCATGGCCTCCCCCAGCTCGGCCCCGCACGGCGGGGGTGGGTGTTCCGTCAACAAACGGCGCGAGCCTACTACTGCCGCACAGGCAACTCGAAGACACGTCCGGACTATTTTCGGCCGCACTCCACGCGTCGATCACGAGTTGTCGTGGCATTCCGGGAGATGAAATCCGCGAAAGCGGCAGAAGAGACCCGACCGAGCGCCTCAATCCCTCACCCGGCAGTTGGCTGGAACTCTTCGTTCCGCGAGGGATCGGGGGAATCTTCACTGCCGGTCACTCGTCTGTCCGTAAGGGAGAGGGATTGCGGGGAGCGCGTAGGACAGGATGGTTTTCCGCCCGCCTGCGTAGAAACGGCGCATGCCGGGCAGCAGCAACCCTGAAGGCGGACAGCGGTGGGGAGTTGAGAGTCCTTGGACACGGAAGAGCGTCGAAGTGCGGCGTCGGCGGCGGACGGGGCACGGATCCCGCGGCAGACGTTGTGGGTGGAGGAGCCCGCGGTGCGGCGGCGGATGCCGGATCCGGTCCGTACGGCGGCCGTGCGTGCTGTGCTCGTCATGTCGCTGACGATCATTCAGGCCATGGTGGCTCTGCTGAGCACGTTGACGGGTTCCTGGCTGGCGTTTCCCACGATGCTGAGCAGTGTGGGCAGCACGGTGGTCGCGACCTGGGCGGTCCTGGATGTGTGGGTGACCCGGCAGGTCTGGAATCAGCGCCACGGTGTGGTGTCCGTGCCGAGCAGCTCGGCGCGGCAGCTGCGCCGGGAGCGGCGCGCAGCGCGACGGGCGGCGCGACGGGCGGCGAGGACGGCGGAACGAGAAGCCGCGCGGATACGCCGCCGGGGCGCGAGCAGCCTGTCAGGACCTGGAGCACGCGCCCCGGTGAGAAGTTGAGGTCAGTCGTCGGTCGGGGTGTCGGGAGTCCAGCGGGCCTGGGGGATCTCAGGCGACGCTGACGCATCAGGCGCCGTCGGTGTGCGCTTGAACATGCGGGTGGCGGTGATCTCGCCGTGCACCGTCTCGCCGTTCGGATCCTGCTGCGGCAGACCAGGGCGCAGATGCTCCTCCACGCTGATGTACTTCAGGCCCGCCCGCAGGTCCGCGTCGTTGCGCAACCGAATGACCAGCGGGAATTCGGCGAGCGCCGTCGTGTCGAACAGCCCCGTGGTGTAGAGCAGTTGTACGCCGAGGGCGTCCGACACCGCTCGCTGGAGCTCCAGCAGATACGTGGCGTTGGCCCGGCCGATGGGGTTGTCCAGAAAGAGCGTGCCCGCATGGCGGTGCTGGTGGCGGTCACGGCCCCGGTCGTTGCTGCGAAGTGCGGCCATCGTGCAGTAGAGCGCGATGGCGGCGGTGAGCAGCTGACCGCCGGAGAAGACGTCACCCATCTGACCGACCGGGACGCGTTCGGCGCGGAGCACCGCGTCCGGCTTGAGGATCTCCACGGCGATGCCCTTGGGCTCCAGCGCCGCCTGTACACCGCGCAGCAGAAGGGACATGCCGTCGCGGCGCAGATCGGAGTTCTTCTTGAGCGCGGCACGAGTGGCATCATCGATGACCACGCCGAGCCGCTCGGTGAGCGTCGCCTGGTCGGGCTCCTCGAAGCGGATCCGGAGGAACTCCTGACCGGACCACTCCCCCAGCCCCTCCGGGAGCTGGGAGAGCCGCTGGGCGGAGCGGAGGGTGGTGAGCGCGGACTCCACGAGTCCGCGGAGCCGGTCGACGATGGAGTCGCGGTTGCGCTCCAGCTGGGCCAGCTCATCGGTGAGGACGCGGAGGCGGGGTGCGAAGGCGGCGGCCCACTTCTCGGCGTGCTCGGGCAGGGCGGCGGCCGGGAGTTCGCGGATCTGCTGGCGGGCCGGGGTACGGACCTGTTCGTAGCGGGTGGAGTTGGCGTGCCGTACGAGCACATCGCTCGCCTCGCGCACCGCGCTCTCGGCGGCGGAGAGGTCGGCGGCGCAGCCGCGCAGTGAGCGGCGGGCCTCGGCGGCGGACTGCCGGGCCTCGTCGAGGCTGCCCGGGTACGGCTCGGGGGACTCGGGGTCGTCGTCCGCGCCGTGGTCCCTGAGCAGGTCGCGCAGGAGGGCCGCGGACTCGTCGAAGCCACCGGCCGAGGCGTCTGCGGTGCGATGGGCGTGCAGCAGCTCGCCGTGGGCGGCGCGGGCGGTGTCCAGGGCACCGGTTGCGGTGCCGAGTTCGGCTGTGGCGGTACGCAGCAGGGTCTGGGCCTGCTCGGCGTCGGCGGGAACCTTCTCGTCGGGGAGCTCGGTGTGGTGGTTCTCGCCGTCGGCCGGGGCCAGTCGCTCGGCCTCGCCGCGCAGTCGGCCGAGCTGCTCGCTCGCCGTGGAGGCACGGGTCTCCAGGAGCTGGACCAGGGACTCGGCTCGGGCGGCGGCCGCCTGCCGGGACGGGCCGTCGGCGCCGTCGGTGCCTTCGAGGAGCTGGGCGGCGCGGGTGCGGACCTTGTTGGTGAGCCGGTCCAACTCGGCGAGGGCGGCGCTCTCGTCGCTCTCGGCGCGGGCCTGTTCGGCGCGCAGGTCGGCGCCGACGCCGACCTTCTCGTACAGCTGGGACGCGGCCCGGTAGGCCTCGCGCAGGGCGGGGAGGGCAGGGCGCGGTGCGTCGCCCTCCGGCTCCGGGATGCTCTCGGGGGCGCCGGCGATCTCGGCGCGCTCGGCCCGCAGGGCGCGGGCGGTACGGCGGGCGTCGTCGGCGGCGCGCTGGGCGGCCCTGCGGTCCTCGTCGGCGGCGCGGGCCCGCTCCAGGCAGACGGTGGCGCGGGCTTCGGACTCGGCTGCCTCCTCGACCAGTTCGCGCAGCTTCGCCTGCCAGCCGGCGCGTTCGCGCAGCCGGTGGGCCAGGCCTGCGAGTACGTCGGCGACGCGGCGGGCCCGCTGGGCGGCCTCCTGTCGCTCGTCACGGACGCGAGCGGTGTCGGCGGCGGCTTCGTCGGCCTCGGCCCGTGCCGTACGGGCTTCGGCGAGCACGGCCTGGGCCGTCTCGGCGGCCGTGCGGGCGGAGCGGGCCGCTTCGGCGAGCTCGGCGAGCATGCCGGACGGGCAGTCGGCGCGCCAGGAACCGATGCGGGCGGCGAGGGACCGGTCCCCGGTGAGGCGGGCCGCGAGCGTGCGGATGTCCTCGTCCCGGGCGGCGGTCCGGCTCCTGAGCGCCTGCCGTTCCTCGTCGGCGGCGTGCTCGTCGTGCATGGCCGGGTTCGGCGGGACGAGGAACACGCCGTCCGCGTCGGAGCCGGAACCGGAGGCCGGTACGGGGGCGAGCAGCGCGGCGGCGGTGCCGACGGCCACGGCGGAGCGCGGCAGCAGGGCGGCGCTGCCCAGGACTTCGCGAGCGCGGGCGTGCGAGTCGGCGTCGGTGATGACCACGCCGTCGACCAGCTCGGGACGGGCGGCGAGCACCGCCGCGTGGTCCGCGGGGTCGACGGCCTGGGCGAGATAGCGCCAGCCGGGCAGGGCCGGGATGCCGTGCTCGCCGAGATACTCGACCGTGGCGAGGACGTCGGGTCCGGGCGGCAGCAGTCCGCCGTCGCCGAGCGCGCCGAGGATGCGGGAGTCGTCGGCGGCCGCGGTGCGCAGTTCGAAGAGGCGCCGTTCCGCGGCGGCGATTCCCTGGTCGAGGAGGTCCCGCAGCTCCTCGGCGTTGCGGTCGAGCTCCTCGGCGGTGAGCGGCTGCTCGCTGCTGACGGCGTGGTCAGTGATGAGTGCGTGATCGGTGACGGCCGTCTGCCGTTCGGATCCGGCTGCCGCGGTGCCCGTACCGTCACCGGGTCGGCCGTGTGACGGGAAGTGGGCTCCGGACGCATGGGAGCCGGTGGCGTCCGCAGCCGCGCCCGGTTCGTTTCCGGCGGTGCCCCGGCGGGGTCGTGGTACTCCGGTGCCGGGTGCCGGGGGCAGGCTCAGCAGGTCGGCGAGGCGGTGGTCGGCGGCGATCGACTCGGCGGCCCTCAGCTCGGCCTCGTACGACTGTTCCGCCGCCTGCGCAGCGTCGGCGGCGCGCGCCGCGGCGAGCTCGGCGCGGCTCTCGGTGGCCGCCGCTTCCCTGGCCCGGTCGGCCGCGGCGCCGGCGGCTTCCCTGGCCTTGTTCCAGGCGGCGACGGTGGACTGTTCGGCGTCGCTCGCGGCGAGGGCGGCGCGCGCCGGGTCGGCGTCCGGGGCGGTGTTGTCGAGCCAGCCCGCCCGTACGGCCTCGGCGGTCTCCTGCTCGACCTCGGCGAGGCGCTGGCGCAGATGTCCGGCCTCGCTGCGGGCACGCTGAGCCTCGGTGGCGGCAGTGGTGGCGTCCCGGTGGGCGGTCTCGCCTGCGGCCTGGAGGGTGTCGGAGCGCTCCTCCTCTTCGTTGGCCACCTGCTCGCCGGCCTCCGCGGCGGTGTGCAGGGCGCGTACGAGATCGGCGGCGGCCGTGGCGCGGGCGGCGAGCGCGGGTGCGGCGTCGCGCTCGGCCTCGCGGATGGCGACGGCGACGCGCGCTGACCGGTCGGCGGCGGCGCGGTGGCGGAGGACGGCTTCGGCTGCCTGCCAGGCGGAGTGCAGGGTGCGGGCCTCGACCAGTTCTCGGCGCTGGGCGGCGGCGCCCTTCTCGGCTGCGGCCAGCGCCAGGGACGCATGACGGTAGGCCAGTTCGGCAGCGATGAGGCCGCTGCGGCTACGGGCCTCCTCGGCGGCGCCGACCGTGTGGGCGGCTCCCGTCACCTGCTGGGCGAGGTCTGCGGCGCGGCCTCGCTCCTCGGCGGCCCGGGCGGAGAGCCTGCGGGCCAGGGTGCGGGTGCGGCGCTCGGCGCCCGCGTGGATGTCGCGGGTGCGGGAGCGGGTGTCGGCGGCCTCGACGATCCGGCCGAGCAGATCGACCGAGCCTGCGGTGAAGTCACGCTCCGCGGTGAGTTCGGCCCGGCGGCCCAGTTTGTTGCCGAAGCCGCTGACCAGATCGGCAAGGCCGTCCGTGTCGCGGGTGTCGGTGACGGCGCGGAGCAGCAGGTCGGTGAAGTCGGAGTCCTTCTTGACCGCGAAGAGGCCTGCGGCCTCGCCCTCGTCGGCGTTCATCTCGCGCTGGTAGCGGAAGAGTTCGGGGTCGAGGCCGAGGTCGCCGAGGTGCTCGTTCCACCGGTCGTGGATCTCTTCCCAGTGCACATCGAGGTGCTGGTAGAACTTGCCCGCGTCCGTGAGGGCGTCCCGGAAGCCCTTCATGGTGCGGCGCCGGCCATGGGCGCCGGAGGCGCCTTCGACGGGGCGGCCGACGGCGGTGGCCTCGGCGACCGGCAGCGAGTCGAGGCTGAGCCCGGGCCCGGGGCGGAAGGAGTACCAGGCCTCGGCGAACTTGCGGGGGTCGTTGGAGACCTGCCGTCCGCGCCACTCGCTGACCTTGCCGACGACCACGCACTCGCCGGTGAGGGTGTGCTGCCACTCCAGGGCGACATGGCCGCAGTCGTCGGCGAGCAGGAACTTGCGCAGTACGCCGGAGCTGGCACCGCCCAGGGTGTTGCGGTGGCCGGGCAACATCACCGAGAAGATCAGCTTCAGCAGGACCGACTTGCCGCCGCCGTTCTCCAGGAACAGCACACCGGCCGGTGCGGGGCGGCGCGGCGGGCCGACCGGCTCCTCCTCGAAGAACTCCGCCTGAGCCGGCGCGGGGTGGGGCACGGGCTCGCCCACTCCGCGCAGGTCAAGCACGGTGTCGGCGTAGCGCGCACCGGCAGGCCCGATGGAGTAGAGGCGGACCCGGGACAGCTCGTACATGGCGGCGGACTCTCGTCGTTCGGAAAGCAGGAGTGGGGCGGCGGTGGGGAGGTGCTCAGGCGTGGAAGGGCAGACCGGCGTCGGCCGCCAGCTCCAGGTCGTCGCCGTCGGGCGGCGGCAGCAGCGTCGCCGTTCCGTCGGTGACGGGTACGACGCCGAGCTCCAGCAGTTCGGCCATGGCGGCGGTGCCCGCCATGTCGCGGACCTGCAGCTGGTAGCGGGCCGTGGTGCGGAAGGCACCCCCGGCGTCGTCCCCGGTGCGCTGGAGGAAGCCGGAGTCGGTGAGGAAGGCGACGGCCTTGCCGACGATGCCGGTGGTGGAGCCCGCCAGCCGCCGGGCGTCCTTCGTCGCACCGGTGGCGCTGCGCCGGGCGTAGATCCGCCAGGCCGCTTCCAGCCCGGGGGCGTCGGTCGCCGGGTCGGTGTTGTCGCCGTGCTCCTCGGCGCGCTCCTCCAGGCGGTGGCAGGCCTGGCGTACGAACGCGTCGATGCCGTTGACCGTGATCCGGCCGATGTACGCGTCGTCGGCGAGGTCCTCGGGGCGCGGGAAGGCCATGGCGGCGACGGCGAGGTGGGCCAGTCCGTGCAGGAAGCGGTCGGCGGAGTCGGACGAGGCGCGTCGGGCGTAGTCGCCCATGCGGACGGCGAAGACCGAGTCCTCGCCCGCCGTCACGGCCATGCCCGCCCGGGTGGACACCTCCAGGACGACGAGACCGAGCCCGGTGGCCACGGCGTCGGCGAGCCGGGCGAAGGGGGTCTCTTCCCGGTAGCGGCGGAGCAGCTCGGCGTATTCGGCGTCGCGGGCGGGCAGCAGCTTGGGCTGCAGCCCGAAGGCGACGAGCCGGGCTGCGTCGGCCGCGTCGGCCGGGGTGACGGCGGCGGGCGCCGTGGACTCGTGGGCGGCTTCGCCGTCGGGCGCGTACCCGACGGTGGCGTACCCGGCGGTCGGCTCGCTCCACGCGTCGGTGTGCTCTGCGCGGTGGTCGCTCACGACGGTCGCTCCTCGGTGCGGAAGATCGGTGGTACGGGGTGGACGGCGCGGGCTCTGCCGGCGTCCGTCGGGAACGGTGCGGGCCGGACCGCGCGCAGGGGGGCGCCGACCCCGGCTCGGCGGTGACCGGGTCCGGACACCCGGTGACCGGAGCAGGGGTGGCGGCGACCGGGACCGGATCTACGGTGACCGGGACGGGCCCGGCGCCGCGGCCCGCTCATGACGCCTCCGAGCGGTCCGCGGCCATTCCGGCCGCGTCCAGCACGGCCGTGCCCACGATCAGATCCGCGCCGCCGAACTCCGGGTCGTCGAGCTCGGTCCCGTCGTCCACGGCGAACAGCAGACGCCGCTCGCCCTGGCGGTAGGCCGTGCCGACCGGCGGGGATGCGGCGTGGACCGCAAGCAGGGCGACCAGATAGGGCAGGTCCGGATCGCTCCGCCGGGCCTCGGCGAGGAGCCCGGAGAGCCGGCGCGGTGCGTCGTGCTCCAGATCGAGGAGGTTCATGGCGCTCGCCAACTGCTCCTCGCTGAACCTGCTGTCGTCCGGGGTGGCGATCAGATCGGGCTCGGGCATCTCGGCGCCCAGGTGTTCACGTTCCAGGGGCGGGGTGAGCAGCATGTCGACCAGGTCAGCCACCCGTACGGAGGTGGGCGTGCGCAGCCCCGTGCCGTGGGCGAAGAACGCGTCGGTGACGCGGATGGCCTGTTCGACGGGGAGAGGCAGCAGCGGGGCGACCAGCTGGCCGTACAGGTCGAGGCCGGTCCTGGCCGTGGGGGTGGCGAACGCCTGCCGGTCCTGCTCGGCACGGAACAGCGGTCCTGCCTCCAGCAGGCGGGACTGCAGCTGGGTGTGGCGGCGGATGCAGTCCTTGACTATGTCGACGAGTTCGGCGGCGCGGCGTTTGTGCTCGGGGTCCTCCGCCTCGTCCCTGGCCTTGCGGATGTTGGTGAGGATCGCATTCTCGTGGCGGTAGCGGTCGGCCACGTGGTCCAATGCCTCGGCGATCATGTCGGGCACCGCGTTGAGCCAGTCGACGGCCCTGACGTTGCGCCGGGTCGCCTCCAGCGTCCTGCGGAGCGTCTCCGCGTACTGCACAGTGCGGTAGCGGGCCTGTTCGGCGGCGAGCTGCGCATCGGCGAGGCGGCCCCGGCTGATCAGGACCTCCAGTTTCACCTCGGCGGCGATCTGGGCGCTGGTGACGTCCGTGTCGAGGGCACCGACCAGGACGTTGACCGCTTCGTCGGTGGCCCTCAGATAGACGCTGCCGCCGTAACCGGGAACCTCTTCGATCAGCTTGAAGTCGTAGTCCCTGCGGACATACACCCCGTCGGGGCCGAAAGTGCCGTACACCGCGCGGAAGCCACGGTCCACGCTTCCGACATTGATCAGGTTCTCCAGCACCCAGCGGGCGACGCGCTCGTGCTCCGCGACGGGACGGCGCGGGGCCTGGGCGGCGACGCGCGGGAGCAGCTTGGCCACTATCTGCTCGTGGTCGGCGCCCGTGTCGAAGTCCATGTGCAGCGTGACCTGGTCGATCGCGGCGAGCGCGACCTCCGCCATCGCGTAGACCGTGTACTCACCGGCCAGATTCGCCTTGCGCACGTCGAGGTCGTGCAGCGGCGCCGTGCAGGCGAGCGCACGGAGCCGCCGTGAGAGCCCCTCGTCGGCGGCCGGGCCCGGGGCGGGCCGCGGCCCCGCGCTGAGCTGGGGCGCAGCGTTGTCCGTGTAGGCAGGCGAAGTCACGCTGCACAGATTAGGTCCTCACACCGACAACGGTCGAAACGGCGCAGAAGCTACCGGTTGCCCCACCGTCGGCCGGTACCGCACAACACGGTCGGTCAGTCACGCTGCGGCGGTCGTTCCGGTTCCGGCACCGACGGGTTCCCGCGCTCCCCGGCTCCGTACCCTCCGCCGCCCGGAGTGCGCAGGACCAGCACGTCCCCGCGCGCCAGATCGGCCGTATCGCAGCCCTTCAGCGGGGTGACCGTCCTCGCGCCGTCGGCACGCTCGATGTGCTGGCTGCCCAGCGCGCCCGGCGCGCCGCCCGCCATGCCGTACGGCGGGACGCGGCGATGCCCGGAGAGCAGCGCCACCGTCACGGGTTCGAGGAACCGGAGTCTGCGCTCCACCCCGCAGCCGCCGTGCCACCGGCCCGCTCCCCCGCTGCCGTCGCGTACCCGGAAGCTCTCCAGAAGCACCGGGTAGCGCCATTCGAGGACTTCGGGGTCGGTGAGACGGGAGTTGGTCATATGGGTCTGCACGGCGTCGGTGCCGTCGAAGCCGTCGCCCGCGCCCGAGCCGCTGGCCACCGTCTCGTAGTACTGGACACGGTTGTTGCCGAAGGTCAGGTTGTTCATGGTGCCCGAGCCCTCGGCCTGGACCGAGAGCGCCGCGTACAGCGCGCCCGTGACGGCCTGGGAGGTCTCCACGTTGCCCGCGACGGTGGCCGCCGGGTGGACGGGTGCCAGCATCGAGCCCTCCGGGACCCTGACCTCCAGGGGTTTGAGGCAGCCGCTGTTGAGCGGGATGTCGTCGGCGACCAGGGTCCGGAAGACGTACAGGACTGCGGCCATGACGACGGACTTCGGGGCGTTGAAGTTCCCGGGCTGCTGCGGTGAGGTGCCGGTGAAGTCGACGACGGCGCTGCGGGCGTTACGGTCCACGGTCAGCGCGACCTCGATCACGGCGCCGTTGTCGGTCTCGTAACGGTACGCACCGTCGTTCAGCTCCGCGATGATCCGGCGTACGGACTCCTCGGCATTGTCCTGCACATGGCCCATGTACGCGTCGACGGCCTCGGCGCCGAACTGGTCCACCATGCGCCGCAGTTCGGCGATGCCCTTCTCGTTGGCGGCGATCTGGGCGCGCAGGTCGGCGAGATTGGTGTCGGGATCGCGGGACGGGTATGCGGCGCCGGTGAGCAGCTCGCGGGTCTCGGCCTCACGGAAGTTGCCGTCCCTCACCAGCAGCCAGTTGTCGAACAGCACCCCTTCCTCGTCGATGGTGCGGCTGAAGGCGGGCATGGATCCGGGGGTGATGCCGCCGATCTCGGCGTGGTGGCCGCGCGATGCCACCAGGAACCGCAGCCCGGCGCGACCGTCGCCGGATGTCTCACGTCCGTCGAACACCGGGGTCACGACGGTTACATCGGGCAGATGCGTACCCCCGTGGTACGGGTCGTTGATGGCGTACACGTCGCCGGGGCGCATCGTGGTGCCGTTGCGCCGGAGCACCTCCTTGATGGACTCCCCCATCGAGCCGAGGTGCACCGGAATGTGCGGGGCGTTGGCGATCAGGTTGCCGTCCGCGTCGAACAGGGCGCAGGAGAAGTCGAGCCGCTCCTTGATGTTGACGGAATGCGCGGTGTTCTCCAGGCGTACGCCCATCTGCTCGGCGATCGACATGAAGAGATTGTTGAACACCTCCAGCATGACGGGGTCCACGCGCGTACCGATCGCGGTCCGGCCGGGGCGCGGGCGGACCCGGGTGAGCAGCAGATGGCCGGTGTCGCCGATGGCGGCCTGCCAGCCGGGATCGACGACGGTGGTGGCGTCGGCCTCGGCGATCACGGCGGGACCGGTGACGGTGTCCGACGGGTGCAAAGCCTCGCGCCGGTGGAGCGGGGTGTCCTGCCATCGGCCGTCGGCGAACATCCGTACCGTGGCGTGTGGTTGCGGCGCGTCCTGACGGGCCCTCCGGTCCACCGGGTGCGGTTCGTGCCGGCCGGCCGCGCCGGTCGCCTCGACCGATACCGCCTCGGCGAGCAGCGGTCGGTCCATGGTGAAGCCGTAGCGGGCGCGGTGCTCGGCCATGAACGCCTCCGTCATCGCGGGCGCGGTGTCCAGGTCGACCGGCAGGCTCGCGTCCGTACCCGCGTAGCGCAGGAACACCCGGGCGTGCGTGCTGATCGCATTGTCCGGGAGTCCGTCGGCGCGCAGTTCGGCTCGGGTGCGGGCGGCCAGGTCGTCGTGGAGCTCTCCCAGCCGGGTCCTGGTCCCCTCGTCGTCCAGTTCCGCCTCGACCGACTGTTCGCGTATGGCGGTCGCGTCCGCGAGACCGATGCCGTACGCCGACAGCACCCCGGCCAGCGGCGGTACGAGGACCGTGTCGACGCCGAGCGCGTCGGCGACGGCGCAGGCGTGCTGGCCGCCGGCGCCGCCGAATGAGGTGAGGGCGTAGCGGGTGATGTCGTGGCCGCGCTCCACGGAGATCTTCTTGACCGCGTTCGCCATGTTGAGCACGGCGATCTCCAGGAAACCGGCGGCGACCTCGGCGGCGGTACGCCGCGTTCCGGTGGCCCGGGCCACGTCGTCCGCGAGTTCGCCGAAGCGCTCGCGCACCACATCGACGTCGAGTGGAAGGTCCCCGTCCGGTCCGAAGACGGCGGGGAAGTGTGCGGGCTGGACCCGGCCGAGCATGACATTGGCGTCGGTGACGGTGAGGGGCCCGCCGCGGCGGTAGCTGGCCGGGCCGGGGACGGCGCCCGCGGAGTCGGGCCCCACCCGGTAGCGCCGGCCGTCGAAGTGCAGGACGGAGCCGCCGCCGGCCGCGACGGTGTGGATGTTCATCATGGGGGCGCGCATCCGTACGCCGGCGACCTGGGTGCCGAGCTCGCGCTCGAACTCGCCCGCGTAGTGCGACACATCGGTGGACGTACCGCCCATGTCGAAGCCGATGACCCGGTCGAATCCGGCCTGTTCGGACGTACGGGCCATGCCGACGACTCCGCCTGCCGGACCGGAGAGCACGGCGTCCTTGCCACGGAAGTGCGCGGCCTCACGCAGTCCGCCGTTGGACTGCATGAACATCAGTCGGATGGCGTCCAGTTCACCGGCGACCTCGTCGACGTACCGCCGCAGGATCGGCGAGAGATAGGCGTCGACGACGGTGGTGTCACCGCGCGGTACGAGTTTGATCAGCGGACTCACCTCGTGGGAGCAGCTGACCTGGGTGAAGCCGGCCTCGCGGGCCGCGGCGGCGACCGCGGTCTCGTGGGCGGGGTGCCGGTAGCCGTGCATCAGGACGACCGCCGCGCTGCGGAATCCGTCGGCCCACGCGGCTCTCAACTGCTCGGCCGTCGCTGCCAGGTCGAGGGGTGTGAGGGTCCGGCCGTTCGCGTCGATCCGCTCCGGCACCTCGATCACCCGCTCGTACACGGCCTCCGGCAGGAGGATGCGGCGGTCGAAGAGGCGCGGCCGGTTCTGGTACGCGATGCGCAGGGCGTCGCGGAACCCTTCGGTGATCACCAGGACGGTCGGCTCGCCGCGTCGCTCCAGCAGGGCGTTGGTGGCGACGGTCGTACCCATCTTCACGCTGCCGACCCGGTCGGCGGGGACCGGGTCGGTGGGGCCGAGGCCCAGCAGCAGACGGATCCCGGCCACTGCGGCGTCCCGGTAGCGGTCCGGATCGTGCGAGAGGAGCTTGCGGGTGACCAGCCGCCCTTCGGGATCGCGGCCCACCACGTCGGTGAACGTGCCGCCACGGTCGATCCAGAACTCCCAGCGTCCAGTCACCCCTCCATACTGACGTGCGGCACCGGCAACGGGGCAGACGGCACGGCGGGCGGAGTTCTGAACGGGACCGTGGCGAGCGCGCCCTGCAGTGCCTGGTCGGCCCGCCGGTCCAGCTGCGCGCTCGTGCCGCGCGCCCAGTGCCGTATCTCGGCTCCTGCCAGGCACAGAAGTTGGGGCAGCAGATCGGTGCTCCGGCGGACCAACCATCCGGTGCCCGCCGTGGCCAGCCAGAGCAACGAGTCGGTACGGCTCGGCGGCGGCTGCTCCGGCTCGCGCCCGGGCGGGGTGCCGAGGGCCAGACCACGGGCGGCGAGCAGCCCATGGAAGTCCGCCGCCACCGTGCGATGACCGCGCTCGGCCGGATGGAGCCGGTCGGCGCTCCACAGCGAACGGTCGGAGACCCACTCCCCGTCCGACGCATGCAGATGGACGGCGTCGTAGCGGGCGGACAACGCATGCACCACGGCATTCACCGCACTCTGCCGCCGGGCCAGCGGCCGGCCGAGCGGCGCGGGCAGCCCGAGGACGGTGCCGGGATCGGGCAGACAGGCCGTGAGGAGTACGGCCCCGCCGTCGGTCAGGAGCGCGCAGACCTCGTCCAGCCGCTGGGCGAGGAGCCGGATGTCGAAGGACCGGCGCAGGGTGTCGTTGACGCCGACGACGACGGACGCGAGGTCGGGCCGGAAGGCGACGGCGGCCGGGGCCTGCCGGTCACGGACGTCGCTGGAGAGTGAACCGCTGACGGCGAAGTTACGGAACTCGACGCCCTGCCGGCCGTTCCCGATCCCGTCCGCCAGCAACGCGGCCCAGCCGCGCCGGCCACCGGGCACGGGATCACCGACACCCTCGGTGAACGAGTCCCCGAGCGCGGCGAACCGGATCGGGCGACCGGGGGTCGCGGTCTGCGCAAGTGATTCGGGCGGTACAGGCGGAGCGGCTGTTACGGGGAGGCAAGCGGCTACCGAGAATGAGGCGGGCGCGGGCGACGCCGGCGGTACAGACGGAGCCTCTGTTACGGATACGCGAGCCGACACGGGAGTCGGCGCGGGCCCGGTCGAAACCGGCAGAGCCCCCGTCACGGACACCGGAGCCGACGCAGAGCTCGACGCGGATGCCGTCGCCCCTGGCACCGGCACGGCCGTCGCCCCGGCCATCCGCACCCCCGCCCCCGTCATGCCCGCACCCCCGGTATCCCGCCCCGGTCCGGCACGTCGTGGGCGGCCAGGAATGCCGCCACCGAGCGGTCCCAGCCGAAGAGTTCGGCGCGTTGCCTCGCCGCCGCACGCCGCTCCGCTTCGGGGCGCGCCAGCAACTCCCGTACGGCTGCGGCGAATGCTTCACCCGTGTCCGCCGCGGCCACTCCCGCTTCGCCGATCACCTCCGGCAGCGCGGAGCTCGCGCTCGCCACCACCGGGGTGCCGCAGGCCAGCGCTTCCAGGGCCGAGAGGCCGAACGTCTCGGCGGGGCCGGGCGCCAGGCAGAGGTCGGCCGCGGCCTGCAGATCCGCCACCCGTTCGCGGTCCCGCACATGCCCCAGGAACTCGACCGGCAGCCGTTCCGCCCGCGCCCGGCTCTCCAGCCCCGCGCGCAGCGGCCCGTCACCCGCGACCACCAGCGTCGCACGCACACCCAGGCCGTTGAGGACGGCGAGCGCGTCCAGGGCCCGGCCGGGCCGTTTCTCCACCGAGAGGCGGGAGCACATCAGCAGGAGCACGGAGCAGCCGCGGACGTGCCGGGCACGCAGGACCAGGCTGCGCCTGCCGGGGCGGCAGCGCCGCAGGTCCACGCCGAGCGGGGCGCGGACCACATTGCGTGCGCCGATCCGGACGAACTCGCGCTCCGCCCACTCCGTGGTGCACACGATCCGGGTGTAGGCGTGTGCGCTGAGGGTGTTGAGGCGGTCGGCGGTCCGCGCGGCCGCACCGGCCGGGACGCCCCAGGTGCGCAGCACCCCGTCCGCGGTCTCGTGGGAGACCATCACAGCGGGCACCCGGGCACGGCGGGCCCACTCGCCCGTCCAGCGCAGGGTGGTGCGGTCGGAGACCTCCAGGCGGTCGGGCCGCAGCGTTTCGAGGAGGTGCCGGAGGGTGCGGCGGCCGGCCAGTACGCGATAGCCCCCGCTGCCCGGCAGCGCCGGTCCCGGGAGGGTGATCACCCTGCCCTGCGCGGTGCGTACATCGCTCGCGCTGTCGCCGGGCACGACGAGCACCGGCTCGTGCCCGGCCGCGAGGTAGCCGCGGCCGAGTTCGTCCAGGGCGGTGCGCAGTCCGCCGGAGGACGGGGTGACGAAGTTCGCCAGGCGGACAATGGTCTTTCCCCGCTCGCGCCCGGTCATGCGGCCACCGCCGTCCGGCCGCGCAGCACCTCGTCGTAGTGGTCCAGCAGTTGATCGCCGACGGCTTCCCACGTCCGGCCCTCGACCATGGTCCGCCCGGCCCGCCCGTAGGCCGCCGCACGAGCCGGGTCGGCGGCGAGTGCGCCGACGGCTGCCTGTACCGCGTCGGCGTCGTGCGGCGGGACCAGCAGGCCGGTCCGCCCGTGGTCGACGAGGTCGAGCGGGCCGCCCGCCGCCGGGGCGATGACGGGCACACCGGAGGCCATGGCCTCCTGCACGGTCTGACAGAACGTCTCGTACGGGCCGGTGTGCACGAACATGTCCAGCGAGGCGAACAGCCGGGCGAGGTCCTCCCCGGTCCTGCGGCCGAGGAAGACGGCGCCGGGCAGGGCCGCTCGCAGCGATGCGCTGCTGGGGCCGTCCCCGACGACCACGACCCGCACCCCGGGCAGCCGGCAGGCCCCGGCGAGGAGTTCGACGTGCTTCTCCGGGGCGAGCCGGCCGACGTATCCGATGATCTTCTCGCCGCCGGGCGCGAGGCGGTGGCGCAACGCCTCGTCGCGCAGTTCCGGCCGGAACCGTACGGTGTCGACGCCGCGCGGCCACAGCCGCACCCGCTCCACGCCGTGCTCGGTGAGGTCGCGGACGGCGGCGGACGAGGGAGCGAGGGTCCGGTCGGCGGCGCTGTGCACGGCCCGCATCCGGCGCCAGGCGGTGTTCTCGCCGGCACCGAGGTACGTACGGGCGTATCCGGCCAGGTCGGTCTGGTAGACGGCCACGGCAGGCAGCCCGAGCCGGGCGGCTGCCGCCATGCCGCGTGCGCCGAGCACGAACGGTCCGGCGAGATGGACGAGTTCGGCCCGGTGAGCGGTGAGGGCGGCCATCAGCCGACGACTCGGAAGTGCCACCCGGACCTGGGAGTAGCCGGGCAGGGGCAGGGATGGGACGCGCACCACGGGGCAGGGCGCGGCCGATTCGAAGATGTCGGAGGTGCCGGAGGCACCCTGGTACGGGGTCGAGGAGGCCGGGGGGCGTGCGGGGTCACTGCCGGTGGGCGGCTCCCACGGGGTGCCGGAGGCACCCTGGTACGGGGCCGAGGCAGCCGACGGCCGCGCAGGGTCACTGCCGGTGGGTGGCCTCCACGGAGTGCCGGAGGACCGGGATGTGGCCGTCGCACCGGCCGTGGCCGGGGCTATGACGAGCGGTTCATGGCCCCGCGCGGCGAGGTGCCGGGCGGTCTGCATGGTGCAGTGGGCCACGCCGTTGACATCGGGCGGGAAGGATTCGGTGACGATGACGACACGCATACCCGTGTTGTCGTCGCACCGGACGTGACGGGGCCGACTTGGATCTTTCCACCCGGGGAACGTCCAGTGAGCGTTCGACGTCCGGTGGCAGGGCGCGCCGCGCTCCTCCCGGAGCGCTGCGCCCTTCTGCGCGTGCCGCGGGTCAGACAGCCGGGGTGTCGGGCCCGATCCTGCTGCGTACCGCGGTCTGTACCTCGGCCTCCTCGGCCGGGTCGGCGGCCAGTCGGCGCAGCCGTTCGGCGACCCTGATGTCGCCGGTCTCCGCGTGGAGTGCGGCGACCTCCCGGGTGGTCTCCTCGCAGTCCCACAGGCATTCGACGGCGAAGCCGGTGGCGAAGGACGGGTCGGTGGCCGCGAGTGCGCGCGCCGTCCGGCCGCGCAGCTGTGAGGAGGACGTCTCCCGGTAGACGTGGCGCAGGACGGGTGCGGCGCAGGCGATGCCCAGCCGTCCCGTACCGTCGACGAGGGTCCACAGGCGTTGTGCGTCCGGCCCTTCGCCGCGTACGGCGTCACGCAGAGCGGCGAGAACGAGTGATGCGTCCTGATCGCCGCCCCGGCAGGCGAGCACCCCGGCGGCGGAGGCGCCGAGCGCGTCGGGCCGTCGGGCCCAGATCCGGGCCCGGTCCACCGCCGCGTCGCCGCACATCCGCTCGAAGGCGGCGACGGCCGCGTCGGCGACCGTGCGCGAGGGGCTGACCGCCGCGGCTTCGATCAGGTCGAGCACGGCCGGGTCCCTGGCTTCGGACAGGTAGTGCAGAGCCGCGCAGCGGGCGCCTTCCGGGCCGCTGCGGGCAGCCTCGACGATCGTCGGCCGGTCGTCGGGTCCGGCGACGGCGGTGAGGCAGCGGGCTGCCGGTACGTGAAGAGGGGTGCCGCGGTCCAGTCCCTGCTGTGCCCAGTCGAAGACGGCCTGGACGCTCCAGCCGGGGCGTGGGCCGCCGGGGCGCATCTGTCGCTGCCAGCGGTCGAACGAGCCCTGTTCCGAGGCGGACCTGACCCTGGCTCCGACCGTTTCGCGCGGATCGTCCGCCCACAGCCGCCAGGGCCGGGGCTCGAAGGCGTCCCGTACGGCGGCCGCGAGCTCGGCGGCGCCCTCCTCGGTGTCCGGGAATCGGGCCAGGACGGGCACGGCGAGCGTGCGGAGTCCCGCGTCGTCGTCGCGCAGTGCCAGCTCGTCGAGGGCCCACGCCCAGTTGGCGCCGGTCGCCGCGTACCGCCGCAGCAGGGCCAGGGCGTCGGAGCGACCGTACGAGGCGAGGTGGCCGAGGACCGCGAGGGCCAGGCCGGTCCGCGAGTCGTCGGTGTCGATGTGGTCGTCCGGATCGCTCAGGTGCTGCTCGATCTCCTCGATGCCGCCGTCGAGGTCGAGATACAGACGTGCGTAGTAGAGGGAGCGGTTCTCGACCTGCCAGTCGTGACGCGGATCGCTCAGGACGCAGTGGTTGAGTGCCGCGAGGGCCTCGGCGCGTGGTGCGGCGAGCGCGTGGAGCGTGCCGTCGCCGCGGCCCCTCTGCAGCAGGCCGAGCAGGGTGCCGCTCGGCGCTATGAACGGATCGAACATGGGAAAAGCCTCACATCAAGCTGTCGACGCAACCGGGACTGTGCAGTTCCAAGTGCCGGGTGGGCACTACGCCGCGCAGCAACATGATCGGCCGACCGCCGTCTTCTGCTTGGTGTAGACCATCTTCCTCTACCTCTCGTCGGTGGCCCGAATCGGGCCCGCGACGTCATGATGACCCAGCCATTTCGTCACCGCGACCACATTTACCGCGTACCCCCTCAGCGGGAGCCGAAGAGTTCCAGCAGGTCGGCCTTGCCGAATATGCGCGCGGTGTCCAGCGCGGACGGTGTTCCGGCCGCCGGGTCGGCACCTGCGGCGAGCAGTGCCTCGATCACCGCTTCCTCCCCCTTGAAGACGGCTCCGGCGAGCGGCGTCTGCCCGCGGTCGTTGGCCCGGTCCGGGTCGGCGCCGCGGCCGACAAGAGCAGTGACCGCCTCGGCGTGCCCGTGATAGGCGGCGAGCATCAGCAGCGAATCGCCCCGGTCGTTGGTCAGGTTCGCGGGCACACCGGCGTCCACATACGCGGCGAGCGCCTCGGTCTCCCCGCGGCGCGCCAGGTCGAAGACCTTGGTCGCCAGCTCCACGACCTCGGGATCTGGGACTTCGCTCATCGGACGGACCGCTTTCCATGAACTCGCTGCTGCTGACCGGGTGGGCCGTACGGCACGGGGGCCGTACGGGTGAATCGACAGGGTACTGCTCCACGGCACACATGCCCCGGACCGGCCGTGGCAAAGATCACGCCGAGTGAGGGCAGGGCGGTGCGCCGTGCCGCTTGTTCCGTCCGAGCCGGCCTCTCCTGTCCGCCGTTCCAGTGAAAATTACGTCCTTTCACTCCATTGCACCTTTTATCCTATAGATACTTTTTGTGAGCCTGGAAGGACTCATGGTGACTGTCCCCCCAAACAGGAGAACCACTCATGAACCTTTCCATGTCTGGCGTCGTCATCCTCGGCATCATCGTCTTCCTGTTCTTCAGGAAGGACGGTCTGAAGGGCTCGCACGCACTCGTCACCGCCCTGTTCGGCTTCTATCTGGCAGGCACCGCCATCGCACCGAGCATCACCGCGGGCGGCGCGAGCCTGGCCGGCCTGCTGGGCGGGATCAAGTTCTGACCCTCCGCGACCGCTCCCACCCCACCTCAGGAGACCGACGTGGCCCGGCGACCACTCCCCCGCATTCTGAGCAGCAGCAGCGCTTCGATCACTCGCAGTCGCGAGCTCGCGCGCACGGCCGCCGACAACGCCACCGACGTCCTTCACCCGCTGATCAGGATCGTTCGTGGTCTGCGGCTGCTGGCCGGCGCAGGACGGCGGAAGTGGGCCGCGACACCCAAGGAGCGGCGTGGTCCCACGCTGTTCCTCGTCGCGGCCTGCGTATTCGTGGTGGTGCTCATCCCGTACGGGCCCCTGCTCGCCCTGGCCGCGGTGATGGGCGCCGCTGCATGGAAGGGGCGCGAGCGTACGCCCGTGAAGACCGGCCCCGACAAGACCGAGACCGGGCGGCTGCAGGCCCTGTACGAGGCGCTCGTGCCGTACTTCTCCGTGGCCGACGACCCGAGTCCGCTGTTCGCTCACGGCGGCGACTGGGGGAAGGCGTTCAGCGGTCACGAGTTCGACGGCGACGGACGCGTCACCCGGCTCAAGGTCGCGTACCCCGCGTACTTCACCGACGGCGAGGCCGCCTCCCGCATCCGGATCGAACAGCTGCTGCACGCCAAGTCGGGCCGCGGTCGCGAGTACCACTTCGCCTGGGACGAGGAGGCCAACCAGCTCGTGATGAGCGTCCTCGACGCCCTGCCCACCTCGATCGCCGCCCAGCGCTTCGTCACCACGCCCGGGGAGACGGTGCTGGGTTTCACCGACGACGACGCGGTGCAGCGAAAGGTGCCGGTCACCGACGGCGAGGAGACCCGGGACGCACCCCCTGTCATCTGGCGGACCGGCGCCCGCTCCACGGAACCGCATCTGCTGATCGTCGGACAGCCGGGCAGCGGCACCTCGACGCTGATGCGCTCCATCGCCCTGCAGGCACTCCAGCACGGCGACATCGTCATCATCGAAGGCAGCGGAACCGGCGAGTACGCCTGCCTGACCGGGCGCACCGGGGTGCTGGCCGTCGAGTGCGGACTGGCCGGTGCGCTGGCCACCCTGGAATGGGCGGCCCATGAGACGGAGCGGCGGCTGATCGCCGCCAACCGGGCCCGGCAGGCGGGACACCCCCCGCCAGAGGACACCAAGCGCCCGCTCTGGATCCTGCTGGACCGGCCCAGTGTCCTCGGCCATCTCGCGGCCGTCGACGGCCGGCCCGACCCGCAGGAACTGCTCCAGGTGCCGTTGCGGCACGGCAGGGCGGCCAGTGTCACCGTGGTGACGACCGACCAGTTCGACAGCCTGGACACGCTCAGCGAGACCGTACGGACCCACACCCGGGCCCGGGTCGTCCTCGGCCCCTGCGCACGCGACCAGGTCGAGGCCGTGCTCGGCCTGGAGCCGCACACCACCCCGCCACCGGACGTCCCGCCCGGCCGGGGATACGCGCGGCTCGGCACCGGCCCGGTGCTGCGGCTCCAGGTGCCGGCCACGCCGGACCCGTACGACGACGCGACGAGCGAGGCACACCGGCAGGCCGTGCTCGATCTGCTGCCCGCACCGCAGACGGTGGTCGAGGCGACAGTGCCGGAACCTACAAGTCCGGCCCCGTTGCCCGCGGAGACCGTCCTGACGGCGGAGCACGTCCTGACAGCCGAGCAGCTGATGCTCAGCGAGTAGGCGTACGAAGGGGCGGGCGGAGCCCCAGCACCAGCAGGTACACGCCGAAGTCGAAGAGGACCGGTGTGCCCAGGTGGTACGAGCCGAACACGGGCAGCCGGCCG
>NZ_JBSFCW010000044.1:0-39921 GCF_053593595.1 Streptomyces sp. NPDC002206 | reverse complement strand
CGTCGGCCCACTTCAGCGGCTTCGCGTGCGCGTCGATCGGCAGGATCAGACCCTTGCCCGGGTGGGCGGAGACGTTGTTGTCCTTCTGGGAGGTGCCGGCATCCAGTCGGACCCCCGGCTGGTATTTCGCCGGTAGGTCGGGATGCGTGAACCTGCCCCTCGATGACCTCTTCCAAGGAGGTCACAGACATGGGACGAGGGCATCCATGATCGTTACTCCCCGTTCGTGCGCAGTTCCCAGGGCTGCATGCCGAGGACATGCGCAAGGTGCCCCTGCATCTCGACGGCGGACGGCAGCGGGCCCTATGGTCACCTCGGCAATCTTGCCGACCGCGTCGAGCGAATGTCCGCATTCGGGGCCAGTCCCTTGGCCCGTGATGACTGCGTTCTAGCGGGCATGCCCGCACATACCGGTGTGTCCGTTCAGATCACCGTGGTGCCGCCGTCGGTGGTCAGTTCCAGCCCGTTCACATAGCTTGAGTCGTCCGAGGCGAGGAACAGCGCGACCGTCGCGATCTCCTCGGGGCGGCCCATCTTGCCCCGCGGGATCAGGGACTCGAACTGCCGCTTCGTCTCCTCGTCGAACAACTCCTCCTGCTTGGCCGTGGCGACCTGGCCGGGGGTCAGCACGTTCACTCGGATCCGCCTGTCCCTCAGCTCGTTCAGCCACACACGGGCCCAGGCCTGCTGCACGGCCTTGCTCCCCGCATACACACTCCACCCGGGGAAGCCCCTGAGCGAAGCGTTCGACCCGGTCATGAAGATCGAGCCACCGTCGTTGAGCAGCGGCAGCGCCTTTTGTACCGTGAACAGCGTGCCGCGCGCGTTCAGCCAGAACGCGCGATGGAACTGCTCCTCGGTGATCTCGCCGAGCTTGCCCTGCTCACCCATACCGGCACTCGCCCACAGCACGTCGATCGAGCCCTTATCCCGCCTGACCGTCTCGTACAAACGGTCCAGGTCGTCCAGGTCGGCCGCATCACCCTGCACGGCGGTCACGTTCCGGCCGATCACCTTGACGGCGTCATCCAGCGCCTCCTGCCGCCGGCCCGTGATGAAGACATGAGCCCCTTCCTCGACGAACAGCTTTGCGCCGGCCAGCGCCATGCCGGTCGACCCGCCCGTGATCACCGCTACCTTGCCATCGAGCTTTCCCACGATTACTCCTTTGTACACCGAGCTGTGTACTTAAACGTATCTGACGGCCAGTGGGAACGCAAGCTATGTATACCGAGCGGTACCGCACTGGGCTATGATGGAGTCATGACGAAGCTGGAGATGGGCCCCCAAGGCCGGCGCCGTGGCAGGGGTGCGCGCGAGCGCATCCTCAGCGCATCACAGCAACTGTTCCGCGCTCAGGGCATCAACCGCACCGGCATGGATCAACTCTGCGCAGTGGCCCAGGTCTCGAAGCGCACGGCCTACCAGCACTTCACCGGCAAGGACGACCTGGTCGCCGAATACCTGCGCCGATTCGATCCCGACATCATGGCCGGAGTGTTCGACCGCACCGACCTCACGCCCCGCGAACGACTCCTCGCTGCCTTCGAGGTCCCCACATCCGGCCCAGAGGAGCTCACGCCCCTGTGCCCCTACATCGCGGCGACCGTCGAAATCCACGACCCCCAACACCCCGCGTCCCAATACGCACGCGACTACAAGCTCGCCATCGCCGCGCGGCTCGCCGAAACGGCCCGCGAAGCCGGCGCCACCAACCCCGAACAGCTCGGCGAACAACTGGCACTGCTCCTCGATGGCGCCTCGGCCCGCACCCGAGTCCTCAACGCCGAATCCTTCCCCACCGCCGCCGCCATCGCCGCCGTCCTCATCGACAACGCCCTCCCCGCGACAGACCGGGACCGGGGAAGCGAAAATGCAACGGTCGGGTAGTCCGAGGGTGCGACTCCCTCGGGCTACCCGACCGACGTAAGGGTGTAACGCTTCGTCCCGCACTGATGAGCTTGTTTCGCTTTGACGGACACCGTTGGTGTGGTGGTCATGCTGCGAGTGCAGTCTCGTAGTCGGCGGGACTGCGGTAGCCGAGACTGCTGTGGAGTCGGTGCAAGTTGTACCAGCCTTCGATGAAGTCGAAGATCGCGGTGCGGGCGGCGGCTCTGCTGGGCCAGTTGGTGGTGTCGAGCAGTTCTCGTTTGATGGTGGCGAAGAACGACTCGGCGACGTCCTCGCGCAGCCGGCGGTTCTCCCGCCGTAGCGCGGCCAGTTCATCGCGTTCGCTGCTGGTCAAGCCGTCGCGCTCGCCGGCATCAACCTCGGCCTGCTTGACCCAGTCGCGCACCGCGGTCTCGGTCAGATCGAAGTCCTTCGCGATCTGACCGACCGAGCGGTCACCTCGTCGGCACAGCTCGATGATCTCGGCCTTGAACTCCGGCGTGAACGAGCGGCGAGGGCGAGGCTTCTTCTTCCCCATGCTCTCCATCCCTGATCTTCGCGGGGAATCCCGGCCTTCAGGCCGGGCGGGAATGCGGTCCCTGGCCCGGAGGCGCGGAGCGCCGGAGTTCTCTGCGTTGTCAGTGGCGCCAGCTATGTTGACCGGACTGACCCCAAAAGGGGGGTGGGCTGGATGATTCGTGCGTACAAGTTCCTGATGCGGCCCACCACGGGCCAGCAGATCGCGCTTGGCGAGATGCTGCGGGATCACTGCTCGCTCTACAACGGGGCGTTACAGGAGCGACGGGATGCCTACCGGCATGTATCGAGGACCACCGTCCGGTGAGTAATTGTCAATTCCTGTGGATGTTGTCGCGTGACTTGATGGCTCGGAGTGCGGATGCCTGCGCCGTTCTGGCGTTGATGGCCGGTGGTTCGGTCGGGCGTGCGAGGGTGTCGTCATGTTGATCGCGATGGCTGGGCTGCCCGGTGCGGGGAAGAGTTCGATCGCCGAGGCGTTGGGGCGCAAGCTGGCTGCTCCGGTCGTGTCCGTGGACCAGATCGAGGCGGCGATGTGGCGTGCGGGGGTAGGCCGTGACCAGCCCACGGGCCTGGCGGCGTATGTCGTGGCCGAGGCCGTGGCCGATGGTGTGCTCGGCATGGGCCAAACCGTGATCGTCGATGCGGTCAACGCCGTGAAGGCGGCGCGGGAACAGTGGCGGTCGCTGGCGGATCGTCGTGGTGTGCCAGTGGTGTTCATCGAGGTGGTGTGTTCGGATCAGTTGGTGCACCGCCATCGGTTGGAGAACCGGTCCCGGGGGATCGAGGGCTTCGCTGAGCCGACGTGGGAGGTGGTGGAACGTCTGCGGGAGGAGTTCGCCTCGTGGGCCGATCACCGGTTGGTGCTGGATACGATGACCGACTTGCCGTCGAACGTTACGACGGCCCTTGGATTCCTGTCCCCGACAGCCTGATCCTCAGTGATGCGAGATCAGTAATCAAGATCTCTGGATCGTGCGGTAGTTCAGGCTGCGTTGGTCTCGGGACGTTCGATGAGACGTCCGCGTTCGAAGCGGGCCCCGGCGCGGACCAGGGCGACGAGGTGGGGTGCGTTCACGGCCCGCCACCGCTGTTGGGCGGACTCGACGAGCTTGAAGACCATGGCCAGGGCGGCGGGCGCGCTGCCGGCACCTCGGGTGACCTTGGTCCGCAGCCGGACGGTGGCAAAGGTCGACTCAATCGGGTTCGTGGTGCGCAGGTGGATCCAGTGCTCGGCGGGGAAGTCGTAGAACGCCAGCAGCTCGTCCACGTCGTCGGTGATCTTCTTGACGGCCTTGGGGAACTTCGCTCCGTAAGTCTTGGCGAACGTGGCCACGGCCTTGAGCGCGTGATCGCGGTCCTCGGCGTTATAGATCTCTTGCAGGGCCTTCTTCGCGCCGGGCTGGGCGGACTTCGGCAGGGCGTTCGCGACATTGGCGATCTTGTGAACCCAGCACTTCTGATGGCGGGTTTCGGGGAAGACCTCGGCCAGGGCCTTCCAGAACCCGAGTGCACCGTCGCCGACCGCGAGGACGGGAGCACGCATCCCTCGGCGTGCACAGTCGCGCAGGAGATCCGCCCACGAGTCGGCGGATTCGCGGTAGCCGTCGTTCATGGCGATCAGCTCTTTGGTGCCGTCCGCGCGCACGCCCATCAGCACGAGCACGCATGACTTCGCCTCCCGCAGGCGTATGCGCAGGTGGATGCCGTCGGCCCACACGTATACGTAGTCGCTGCCGGACAGATCACGTTCGCCGAATACCTGGTGGTCGGTCTGCCACTGCTGGGTGAGGCGGGTGACCGTCGCTGCCGACAGACCGGCCGTGGAGCCGAGGAACTGCTCGAGGGCGGGCACGAAGTCGCCGGACGACAGGCCGTGGAGATAGAGCAGAGGCAGCACCTCGCTGATCTTCGGGGACTTGCGGCACCAGGGCGGCAGGATCGCCGAGGAGAACCGCTTGCGCTCGCCCGTGCCCTCGTCGACGCGCTTGTCGTTCACCCGCGGCGCCTTCACCTCGACCGTCCCGGCCGCGGTGGTGACCTTCCTGGGCTGGTGATAGCCGTTGCGGACCACCATGCGATGCCCGTGCTCGTCACGCTGATCGGCCAACTCGGCTATGTAGGCATTGACTTCGGCCTCCAGAGCGGCGGCCAGCATCCGTCTCGCACCTTCGCGGACGATGTCGTCAATCAGGGAGCCGGTCCCGGTCGTTCCATCGGCATTCACTACGCTCAGCACAGGCGTGCCTTCCCGACCGACGGTGCAACGTCGGCCTACTCGATGACCAGAAGTCGATCACTCGGGAAGGTACGCCCTTCACGTCCCAGCCCGAGGCCGATCCACAGGTCATGAGCATTGCTCGGGCTGCCATGGCCGCGATCACTGCCGCAGCCGGCCCCTCGTCTCAGCTGGCCCAGACTATCGGCCCGTGGCACGACGTCCTCCGTCAGTTCCTCTGAACTCCACCTGCGGGAGTTCCTGCTGACTGTCACTCCGGTGGACTGACCTCGCGGAGCGGGAAGCTCTAGCCTCGGACTCCACGCCCGTCTCCGGGCACGTCCGGACTGTCCGCGAGCCTCCCCGGAACACGCCTCTCGCGTGGTTAAAAACCGGGTGTCCGATTCGCTTTCTCTGAGATCACCTCATTGAAACGGCACCGCTTCCAAGCTGCCACATTTCATAGTTCCCGCACTCTGCCGTGATCTCGGCCGCCGCCTGAGCCGCGGTGAAGAAGTCGTCGACCACCGGCGAGGTGTGCGATGCCGCCACCGCGAGGCACACCTGGTCGGACGCCAGATCCGGGACGGGCACGTAGCTGATGTTCGGATGTGAGTAGAACACGGTCGCCGAACGGGCCAGGAACGAGATGCCCCGGCCGGCCGCGACATGCTCGAGCGTCTCGTCCACCCCACGCACCAGGTACCCGGCGTTAGGGTGCGGGCGCCTGGTGGGCTGCGTGCTCGTGTCGACATGCCAGACCAGCGGCTCGCCGGCTAGGTCGGCCTCTGTCACCTGCTCCCGGCCGGCCAGTTTGTGGCCGGCGGGCAGCACCGCCACCCGCGGCTCGGTGTACAGCGGGGCGACGCGCAGGCCGGCCTCGTCGATGGGCAGCCGCACATAGCCGACGTCGATGCGGCCGTCGAGCAGCATCGGGGCCTGGTCGTCCCATTCGATCCGCTGCACGTCCACCAGAACGTCCGGGTGCCGGGCGGCGAACAGCCGTACCGCCGGGGCGACCGCGATGCCCGCCCGGAAGCCGACCATTATCCGCTGGCTGCCCCGCGCGGCCACGGTCACCCGGCGGCGGACCGCGTGCGCGGAGGCCAGCAGCGGGCCAGCGTCGGTCAGCAACTGCCTGCCGGCGTCGGTCAGCATCACGCCGTGGCTGTCCCTTGTCAGCAGCGGGGTGCCGAGATCCTGTTCCAGCGCGCGGATCTGCCGGCTGAGCACCGGCTGCGCGATGTGCAGCTCATCGGCGGCGCGGCCGAAGTGCAACGTGCCGGCGACGGCGACGAAGTAGCGCAACTTGCGCAGGTCCAGATCCATGGAGCCTCCCGGTCCGGCGATGCCTTGAGGGTATCGCAACAGCTGAAAGAGGTCTTGGACACCCACTCACGCCAACGGCATCCTGAATAGGTACCCGATGGGGCCAGAGCGAATTCGACATAAGAGTTCGACATCGGGGCTTGATAGCAGGGCCCAGAACCAGAATGGGCGCATCACGAATTGAGCCAGGCCCATCACGTCATTCGATGGCGTCGACGACGCAATCGTTAATAACGACGGGGGTGGGAATGGCGTCCTATCCAGCTCCAGAAAGCAGGCACACCAATGAGCAGCGTCAGCATTATCGGCCTGGGGAACATGGCCAGCGCCCTGGCCGGCCGGGCACTCGCCGGCGGCAACGCCGTCGAGATCATCGGTCGCGACCCGGCCAAGGCCAAGGAAGTGGCCGCCGCGCTCGGCGGCGCCACTGCCGGGACGGCCGGCACCGCCCCGGCCGGGGACATCGTCATCCTCGCCGTGCCGTACGCCAGCGCGGCGGCGGTGGTTAGCGAGTACGGGGACGCACTACGCGGCAAGATCATCATCGACATCACCAACCCCGTCACCCCCGATTTCAAGGGCTTTGTCACCCCCGACGGCAGTTCCGGCGCACAGGAGATCGCCAAGGCCGCCCCTGCCGGCGCGCATGTCGTCAAGGCGTTCAACACCCTGTTCTCCAATGTGCTGGCCGCCGGCCCAGCCGAGGGCCGCCCATTGGACGTGTTCATCGCCGGCGACGACCCACAGGCAAAGGCACGCGTGTCAGCGTTCATCGAGAGCCTGGGACTGCGCCCGATGGACACCGGGCAGCTGCCAATGGCGCGGACACTGGAGAACGCCGGCCTGCTGGAGCTGGGCCTCGTCGCCCACTCCGTCAGGCACACCAACTTCTCCCTCGGCGTCAGCATTCTCAGCTGAGCGCACCCGCACCACCACTTCTCGCGCCACATCATTCACAAGGAGCAGTAGCGTGCGCGTTTTCGTGACTGGCGGGACCGGCCATTCCGGTTCGTACATCATCCCCGAGCTCATCGCCGCCGGGCACGAGGTCACCGGCCTGGCCCGGTCGGACACGGCTGCGGCGGCGGTGTCCTCGCTCGGCGCGAAGGTGCGTCGCGGCGACCTCGAGGATCTCGACGGGCTCAAGGAGGCGGCCGCGGATTCCGACGGCGTCATCCACGTCGCGCACAGGCAAGACCTGCTTCCGTCCGGCGGGATCGACGCCGTGGCCGCCGCGGAGCTCCCGATCATGCTCGCGTACGGCGAGGCACTCGCGGAAACCGGAAAGCCGCTGGTCGCGGCGGGGAGCATTGGCTCGCCCGGGAACCTGGGCCGGCCGGCCACCGAGGAGGACCCGGCCCTTCCCGGCGGGGATGAGTACAAGGGCACCCTGCGGGTTCGTAACGTCGTGGAAACCGCCGTAGTCGGCCTCGCCGAGCGGGGAGTGCGGTCTTCGGTCGTGCGGATTGCCAACATCGCGCACAGCACGACCGATCGTGCCGGCTTCCTCGTGCAGCTGATCGCGCTCGCGAAGGAGAAGGGCTTCGTCGGCTACCCCGGAGACGGCGCGAACCTGTGGAACGCCGTGCACGTCCGCGATGTCGCCTCCTTGTTCCGCTTGGCGCTGGAGAAGGGGCCAGCTGGCAAATATTGGCACGCGGTTGGGGACGGGGCGATCCCGCTTCGCGAGATCGCCGAGGCCATTGGTAGCCGTCTGGGCCTGCCCGCCGTGAGCATTCCCGCGGACGTACTGATGGTGCCGGGATACTTTGGGTTCCTCGCGAACATAGTCACGCAGAACTACCCGGCGTCCAACCTCATCACCCGCCGGACCCTCGGCTGGGAACCCGCTCAGCCCAGCCTGCTCGCCGATTTGGACAACGGCCATTACTTCTCCGCCAACTGACGGCAGGAACCCGAATCGCAACGAGTCCGGCAAATGACAAGGGTACGGCTCTTCTGGAGGGACGGAATATGACGACCGTGGGATTCATCGGAAGCGGCAACATCGGCAGTACCATCGCGCGGCTCGCCATCGAGGCCGGGCACCAGGTCGTGCTCAGCAACTCGCGCGGTCCCGAAACGCTCGCGGACACGGCCGCGGAACTGGGTTCGCGGGCGTCCGCGGCGACGAGCAGGGAGGCCGCGGCGGCCGGTGACATCGTCGTGGTCACGGTGCCGGTCAAGGCCTTCCCCAGCTTGCCCGCCGCGCCACTGGCCGGGAAGACGGTCATCGACACGTGCAACTACGGCCCCGAGCGTGACGGGCACATCCCCGAGCTCGACAGCAAGTCGCTCACCTCGAGCGAGCTGCTGCTGCGGTACATCCCGGACGCCATGCTCGTGAAAGCGTTCAACAACATCTTCTTCAAGCACCTGCTGTCCCTCGCCCGCCCGGCGGGGGCGGCGGACCGCTCGTACCTGCCGATCGCCGGGGACTCCGCGTCGGCGAAGGAGACGGTGAACGAGTTCATCGAATCCATCGGGTACAGCGTGGCGGACGCGGGACCGCTGGCCGATAGCTGGCGGCAGGCGACGGGCACGCCCGTGTGGGGGACCCCGTACGGGCCGTTCTCGAACGAGAAGGGCCAGCCGGTCGGCGAGGACGCCATCCGCGCGGCACTGGCCACCGCAACGCGGTAACCGTAAGTTGGCGCGGGCCGCGGTACGGTCCGGCCGTGTTATGGCCCCGTCCGGTAGGCGTCGGGCGGGGCCATAACGCAGAACTCGTTGCCGTCAGGATCCGCCAGGATGTGCCATGTCCAGCCGTTCTCGCGGACCGGACGCCCGTAAGCACGGCCGCTCCAAGTCGGTGACTGGACCACCCCGGCGGCTCGGAGGCGAGGGCCTGTGGCTGGCCGTCGCGGTAGCTAGACTTTCGCATGTAGCCGCTGGTTTTGGGCCGGGCTCACCAACGATCCGTTGGAGGGCCCAAATGTCTTGCCCCTTGATCGCTAACCTCGACACCGTCCGAGTCACGCGAGTCGACACCTGTGGACGACCCGTCTGCGGCGACGACAATGGCTTCGTCTTCGACTGCCTGGCATCCGTCGCAATGAACCCGAACACCGAGGATGGCGACGACGTCAGCTACAAGGCCGCGAACGGTCGGCAGTGCGGCTTCAAGCGTGGTTGCCCGACGTTCAACAGGTACGACGTCGAGGTCAACTTCTTCAGTGTCTCGCCCGAGTTCCTGGAGATCACCACTGGCGACCCGGTGGTCTACGACTACAGCGGCAAGCCCGTCGGCTACGACGACTGTTCCCTCCAGTGCAATAGCGGCTTCGCACTGGAGCTGTGGGCGGAAGTCCTGGGCGAGGACGTCTGTGCCGCCGACGGCACCGGTGACGGCGCGTGGATCTACTTCCTGCTGCCGTGGGTGACGAACGGCATCCTCGGGGACCTCGAAGTCGGCAGCGAAGCCGTCACGCTCCAGCTCACCGGCGCCACCCGCGTTGGGCGGCGGCTGGGACCGCGGCCCGTACGACGTCATCGCCACCGACGCGGCCGGCACCCCCGGCCAGCTGCTCACTCCGCTCGGCTGCCCGGGCTCGTCGGCGAGAGCACTCGGCTGCCGGAGCGGGACCGGCTCGGCGCGATCCTGGCCACACCCCGCGTCGATCTGCGACCGGCGCCCGACGGCCGTATCGTCTCGATCTCTTGGCCGGTGGACGCCATGCTGCCGGCGGATGCCGAGGGTGCGGCAGACATCACGGATGCGGCGGATTCGGCGCAGCAGGCCGCCCCGGCGCTGGAGCGGGAGCTGCAACGTCTTGGCCGGGAGGTGTTCACACCGCTGCGCACCGCCGAGATGGCAGGTGTACGCCTCGGAGTGCGTCCGGTGCCAGCGGACGGGCTGCCCCTCGTCGGCTGCGCGGCCGCAACTCCGGGCCTCTACACGGTCGTCACGCACAGCGGTGCGACCCTGGCACCGGCGCTCGGCCTGCTCGCCGCGCAGGAGATCATCGGCGGCCGGGCGAGCGAAGAGCTGGCGGACTACCGTCCGGACCGCACCCCCGCCACAGACGTGCTCGACGAGAGCGTGCAGGTCATGAGCGGTGCGGCGGCGATCACGACGGCCTGAACGGGGACGTCCCATGTAGCTACGTGTAGTCGCCGTTGCGGGTCACCTGGCGGCGCCGGGCGAGGTCGGCGCCGCCAGCCGCAACTCCATGAAAGGGCGCCGGTCTTCGTCACGGCGCCTGACCAGCGACGATCAGAATGATGAGGGCCCCTTCCATGTTCTGCCCGGATCGCTTCTCCGTAACGGTCTAGGTGGCGCCCTTCCGTCATGGCGGTAGCTCCTCATAGCAAGTGTTTTTGACGGCTTGCCAAAGAGAGCGACCGCCCCGGACCGGCAGGCCGTTCGGGACGGGTTCGCGGCCGTGCTGGCCGGAGGCGTTTCCGGCCGGCACCGCCCAGTGGCTATTGCTGACGGGTCGTGAAGATTGCGGCGGCGCTTGCGGGCAGATGGTAGGCGTAGGTGGTGTCTCCGAGCGGCATGTCGAAGGTCGCGGGGGAGTGGCCCGGGTTGTAAACGACGAGCAGCTGGGTGCCGTCGGGCAGCACTGCCGTTTTGCGCTGGACGTCGCCGACGGGTCCCGAGTCCTTGCTCGCCGGGCCGCCGGGCTCGAGGACGTTCAGTTCGTGGATCGACCACCAGTTGCCGGCACTGCTCCGGTTCACCAGCCGGATGTAGCGCCCCTTGATCTGCGGAAGCAGGATCTCGTCCAGTGTGCTGCCCGGTCCGGTCGCGATCGGCTTGCCCCAGTCCGTACCGTCGTCGGACACGTACACCTCGAACTGCTTGGCGAAGTCCTGGTTGCTTGCGGTGGTGTCCACGACGAGTCGGTTGAAGGTCTGCAGGGAGCCGAGATCGACCTGGAACCAGTCGTCGGGCTGCATGCCCTGGCCCGTGCTCCACCGCGTGGCCGGGTCCCCGTCGACCGCGTTGCCGACCGGATCACCGGCGCTGCTCGACGAGGCCGTGGCCGTCCACCCGCCGCGATCCAGCGGCACCTCGGCCGTGGGAGAGGTGAGCGACGCGCCACCGGGCATCGTGTATCCGAGCCACTGGTCGCCGGCCCGCACTTGGGTCTGGGAGGCCAGCATCCCGGAGTCGTAGCTGATCAGCGCCTGCGTACCGTCCGGGTTGTCGAACGGTATGTCGACCGAGCCGATGGCCGTCGGGTCCGAAGCCCCGGACTGGGGGCCGTTCCAGGTGAAGGTGGCGGCTGCTCCACCGGCCAGGGTGTAGGAGAACCACTTGTCGCCCCACTGCACGCGGAACGTCTTCGGGCTGTTCGCGGAGTTGAACGCGACCAGCGCCGTCGAGCCGTTGGGGTTGACGAAAGCGACGTCCTGCACGTCACCGGCGCCGAGGGTGTTGGACGCGACCCGGCGGGCGCCCGGACGCACAAACTTGCTGGCCTGCCCGAGGGCCCAGTAGTCGACGGTCTTGGCGTACGACCACTTGCCGTCCGCACCGCGCGTGACCGTCACCACTCCGCGGCAGGTGTCGCAGCCGCCGTTGGTCGGCCCGTTGTCCTGGTCCAGGGCCATGTTCCAGCGGACGACACTCTTCGCCCAGTCGCGGGTGGCGTTGATGACCAGGTCCATGGCGCCCGCGAACCCGGCCTGGTCGTCGCCCTCCCAGGTACCGCCCGAACACTCTGTCTGGAAGGCCGGCTTGTTGGGGTAGCTGTTGTGCGACATGGACTGGGCCCGCACGCTGCCGCCATAGCAGTGCCATGCCGTCCCGTCGACCGACGGCGAGGTGGCTGGGTCGGCGTAGAGGCTCTCGGGATAGCTGGTGACATCCCAGTTGTGGTCGTAGCCGAGGATTCCGGTGCGCAGCCCGCGCCGCTGTAGTGCCGGGCCGAGGTGGTTCTTGATCAGGTTGTTCTGTTGCGTGGCACTGAGCGACATGCCCGGATAGCCGTCGGGTACGTAGAGGGGCTCGTTCTGCGGCGTGATGTAGCGGATCGGGACGCCTTCGGCCGCGTAAGCCTCGATGAACTTCGCGAAGTAGTCGGCCAGCGGTTGGTAGGCGTCCGGCTTGAGCGTTCCCCCGATCATCGAGTCGCTCGTCTTCATCCACCCCGGCGGGCTCCACGGCGAGGCCATCACGGTCAGCTGGGGGTTGAGCCGACGGGCCTGCTTGAGTACCGGGATGATGTACGACCGGTCGTGGTCGATGGAGAAGTGAGTGAGCGTCGGATCTGTCTGACCCGCCGGCATGTCGTCGTACGAGTAGTTCCCGTTCACGGCGAAGTCGCTGGCGCCCATCGGCTGGCGCAGGAAGCTCAGTCCGATTCCCTGGCGGCCGAACAGGTCGCGCATCACAGCTTCGCGCTGCTTGCTGTCGAGCCTGGTGCCGACAAGCCAGGCGGAGGAGTCGGTGAACGACGCCCCGAAACCGGTGATCTCCTGGTACCGCCGTTGCGTGTCGACCGTGATGGTCGGTCCGCTGGGGGCCTGCCCTCTGTGCCAGTCGACGGTGGGTCGGCGCGACAGGTACGTGTGGGTGGCGAGGTCCGTGACAAACACCGACACCCCGGCCTGCTGGTCCGCTGCGACGGGCTCCGCAGCGGGCGCCGGGGCCGGAGTGAGCGCCAGCAGGGACACTGCAGCAGCCAGTGCGACTCCTGGCCAATGTCGTGACATTCCTTGATCCCTTTCGTTGCGCGAGGTTTCTCTGGCAAGCCCCGCCCGGCGCGCAGTGGCGCGGACGTGGTCAGTCGAGGAGGGCGAGCAGCACTGCGGAGGCAAGGCTGTGCCTGACACACATGACTCGTCTCCAAGTGCCGGGTGCGGTGGGTTCAGCCGAGCAGCCCCACAGTCATCCTGAGCACCACAGCCGTCAAGACTTTGAGTCAGAAAGCTTTCCTGGCGGCCACTGGCTCGGGTTCGCCTCCACCCGTCGTGCAGATCTGGGTTGCTGTGTTCACAGGATGGATTTTGCAAACGCTTTCTCAGCCCTTGACTCACTTGCACGTACAGGAGTTGAATCGAAGACTCGTGTCGCCAGGCGGCCCAGCTGCTCGGTCACGCGTAGGAATGCGCCCGCACATGGCTGATCCAGTGCGGGTGAGAATCCCCTGCGACTTCCTCTTCCTCGACGAAGCCCAGGACACCAATCCCGTCGTCGAGAAGATCTTCAACGCTCAACGCGATCACGCCGAACTCGTCATGGTCGGAGACTCAGCCCAAGCCATCTACCAGTGGTGAAGTTCCGCGAAGGGGCGGCGGTCGAGGTAGCGCAGGCCGCCGGTGCCGCAGAGGTAGGTGCCGGCGCCGACAGCGGAAGTGAGGTCGGCCAGACGTACCGAGCGGCCGGAGGAAGCGGCGAGGGCACTGCTGCGCACGATGGTGACGCGCCAGCCCAGGAGGTTCAGTAGGGCAGGGGTGGTGGCCTCAGCGACGGCCGCTGTACCGGCGGCCTCGGCGACGGTGCCGGACGACGGGTTCGAGCGAAGCCTGCAGCAACTGCCAGTGGGGGCTGGCATGGTAGTGCTGCGCGGGCAGTTGGCCGAGGCGGCGGGCGGCGCGCTGCGGGTCGGCGAGTTGAGCATCGCGGATCAATGTTGCGCGGCCGTGCGGGAGATGGGTTTCCACGGACGGCCACTGTTGCTGCTTCGGGTCGTCGAGTGCGGCGAGACGGGCGCGGTGCTGGTAGTCGCGGCGGACGAATTGGACGTCATCGAGGGCCACCCATACGTCAGCGGCGTACAGCTTCTGCGGTTCGCGGACTACCCGGTGCTGGCAAAGCTGACCCGCTGGGGCATCGACGCGCACACCGGCGTTCTGTTCGGGTTGGTCAACCAGATCGCGCTGGTCGCCTTCGCCTCCTGCCTGATCCTGCTGATCGTGTGGGGGTACCGGATGTGGTGGCAGCGCGGGCGTGGTGCCTCGTTTGGGCGTCCGCTGCCGCGCGGTGCCTGGCAGAACGTTCCGGCGTACGTGCTGGTCCCGCTCATAGCCACTGTCGGTGTCCTTGGCTACTTCGTGCCGCGGCTCGGCATCCCGCTGGCCGCGTTCCTGGCCGTGGACATCGGGTTGGGCGAGATCGCGTACTGGCGCGGCGAGCGCACCTACGTCCCGGTCGGCTGACCGCGGTCACTGGAACAATCACGAGCACTGCGCCATTGCCAAGGCCAGATACAGCGTCGCGGGCTAGGGGGCAGGGGGCGCCCCCTTCCCGTCGTCCCTGCTGTTCCCATGGGAGGATTCGGCCACCATGAGGGCTTCCTTGGCGGTACGGAGCTTGCGCGCCGCGGTGTTTGCCGCTGTGTGCGTGCTGCTGGCCGCAGCGGGCCACGGGCTCACTACCGGTGCGGCGCCGCCGGTGTGGGCGTCCGTCGCCGGGTTCCTCACCGTCTTCGTCCTCTGCTGTCTCATGGGTGGTCAGGAGCGTTCGCAGGCTGGGATCGGCGGCGCGATGCTTGGCACGCAGGCGGGCCTGCACATGATGTTCGGCGCCGTCCGGTCTCCGGCGGCGGCACGTATGCATGGCCTGCTGACGACGCATGCACACGCGATGGTCCACTCACACGTTATGGGACCGACGCACGCGATGACGTCCCATGCCGCTGCCGCGCACATCGCCGCGGCCCTCCTTGCCTCATGGTGGCTGCGGCGCGGAGAAGTCGCTCTGTGGACGCTGTTGCGCTGGGTTGTCGCTCTCGTGCCGGGCCTCGCGGCCTGGTGGCGAGCACCGACGAGTCAGTTGCCCTCCCGCGCATACGTGGGCGCTGGTTGTGATGCCGGGCCTTGGCCGCTGCGACGACTTCTGCTGCGGCACATTGTCTCCCGCCGTGGGCCGCCCACGGAGAACCCGTACGGATGCCGACCCCAACACGTTCTCAACAGTACGGAGTTTCCCTCATGGCCCCCAACAACAGCCTTTTCCGGCGTGCCCTGCGCCGCATGACTGTGGTCAGCGCCCTCACCGCGACCGGAGTCCTGGCCGCAGCGGGCGTGGCCTTCGCGCACGTGACGGTCCATCCCGGTAGTTACGAGAAGGGCGCCACGGACGGCGTCCTGACCTTCCGGGTCCCCAATGAGGAGGACAACGCCAGCACCACGAAGGTGCAGGTCTTCCTGCCCACTGAGCACCCGGTCCTCGGCGTGCTCGTCACACCCGCGGCGGGCTGGACGGCGAAGGTGACGACCACCAAGCTCAAGACCCCGGTCAAGACCGACGACGGCACGATCACCGACGCCGTCTCGGAGATTACCTGGACCGGTGGGAGGATCCGGCACGGCCAGTACCAGGACTTCAACGTTGCCTTCGGCCAACTGCCGGAGGACACCGACCAGCTGTCCTTCAAGACCTTGCAGACGTACTCCGACGGCAAGGTCGCCCGTTGGATCGAGGAGTCGAAGGAAGGCCAGGAAGAACCGGAGAACCCGGCGCCGGTGCTACAGCTCACCAAGGTGGCCGGAAAGTCCAGTTCCTCGGCCTCCGCGTCCTCGGAGGTTCCGCCCTCCGATTCGAAATCCACAGGGAAGGCGACGGCGGCCAGCGACTCGACAGCTCGTGGCCTGGGCATCGCGGGGTTGGTCGTGGGCGTTCTGGGCCTGATCGCGGCAGCAGTTGCCATTGCCCGGAGCCGGTCCTCCGTACGCTCCTAGCAGGCGAGTGGTTCCCGCCCTGCCGAGGTCAGCTGCCCTTGGCAGGGCGGACCGCCCAGCACGTCGCTCTTCTCCTCCCCTGCTTCAAGAGGTCGCGCCGTAGCGATGCCTGCGCACGTCGTGCTCGTGATCGTCGGCCAAACCTTCGCCCACAGGTGTCACAGGAGGGTGGGGCGGGGTCCAGCTGTGACGGGTCGATGCCGAGGGATCGCAGCAGGTCAGCGTCGGTCATGTGTGCGGCTCCTCTCGTCGGCTTCCGAACGATACTGTCCCGTGACAGCGAATCTTGAGCGCGTGCCGTCGAAGTGCGAGTGATGCAAGAGGGGCCGGGTGATCAGGCCTGGGGCGTGGCGGGGCGCTCTATGACGATCACGGCGGCGTCGTCGTTCAGGTGTCCGCCGACGTGGAGCAGCAGGTCGCGCCGGAAGCGGCCGAGGAAGGCGTCGGGGTCGCTCTCGGTCCAGCCGGTGATGCGCTCGGTGAGCGGGTAGAAGGTGCCGGTGGAGTCGCGGGCCTCGGTGACGCCGTCCGTGTACAGCAGTAGAAGGTCTCCCGGCTCGAACTGGAAGCTGTCGACGTGGTATCGCGGATGCGCCAGCTCGCCCAGGCCCAGCGGAGGCGCGGGATCAAGGGAGTCCATCGTCACCGGTCGGCCGTTGTGCAGGACGACCGGCGGCGGGTGCCCGCAGGCGACCATCTCGACTCGGCCGTCCCCATCGAGGATGTCCAGGATGGTGGCGGTGATGAACGTTTCTCCGCAGCAGCTCGTCTCACCCGGCTCGATCAGGTCCCAGCACACGCTTCGGTCGAGGTAGGCCACCAGCTCACCCAGGCTCGCCTGGCGGTGGGCCGCGACGCGGAACGCTCCGAGCAGCAAAGCGGCGTCATTGACCGCGGTCATCCCCTTGCCTCGCACATCGCCGACCATCAGCCGGGTGCCCGAGGTGGTGCGCGCCGCCGCGTACAGATCCCCGCCGATTTGGGCCTCGGCCTCCGCCGCGAGGTACAGGGAGGCGACGTTCAGCGGTCCGAGCTGCTTGGGCAGCGGCGGCAGAACCACACGCTGGGCGGCCTCGGACACGTACCGTACTTGCGCCAGCTCTTTTGCGCGACGCTCCCGCACTACGCAGAAGATCACGAGGCTCGTGCCGACCAGTATCAGGGCGATGATCTGTGCCTGGTGGTTGGACGAGAGCAGCTCGTCAGGATCGCGCAGCAGCCCGATGATCGTCTGCGCGATCACCGCCAGTGCGGCGACCAGACCCACCGCCCAGGGCCCTCCGAACGACGCCGTGATCGCCGGGGCCGCGACGAGCAGCGGACCCAAGTGCATGTCGGGCGGTGCAAGAACGTCGATCACGGTCACCGCAACTATCCACCCGAGCGGGACGGCGACCCATGCCCGACCCGATCGCACCAGCCGGCGAAGTTCTTCGAGGCACTGCGACATGACTCCTCCTACCCCGCCCTTACTAGGCTCGCATGCGGAGACGGGCAGTGCGGTCGCCTGCCCGACGTAGACTCGAACGCATGTACGACATTTCGCCGGATCTACCCAGGCTCCGGACGCTGCGGACCTGGTACGGGATGTGGGTGGACCGCATCGACGAGGCGAACGCGGCGGCCGAGCAGCGGGAGAAAGAGCGGCAGCAGGGCGAGGAGCGACGGCCACCCACCCCGGACTGGATTGTGCTCAGTATCGGCGTAGGCGCGCGGCCTATCGAAGTCCACGTCGGCGGGTGCTACGCGGCCGGGAAACGCTAGCGGGTCATCACCCGGGAGCAAGCCCTCGCCGCCCTCGCCGACGGGATGCGGGCCTGCATCCACTGCCGACCCGACACTGAGCTCGGGGTGCTCGGGTAGGTCCGGCGGCGGTCCAGCGGGGGGACATCTGAGCCACCACCGGTACACCGATCGTCACGCCGGACCGAGACCCGCGCACCTGGGTCAGCCGCATGCGCCCGTCGTTTCCTCGGGTCGGGGAGCTGTCCGTGCACCGCCCTACGCTCGAACGTAGGAGCACTCCTTCGCCCTCTGAGGGGCTTTCGCTTGCCGCCGTCGCCCCCCACCGTCGAGATGCGCATCCTCGTGGACACTGTCGAGATCTTCCGTCCCGAGGAGCCGGTCCTTGACCCGGACTCCGGCGAGTACCACCCCGGCCCGGACCAGATCCTCTACACGGGTGCCGATGCGATCTTCGCCGCCGGTGGTCCCGGCCTGGTCCTGTCTCTGGAAGGACAGGCGTACGCCGACGACACCCGAAACCGCTACCGGCTCCTGGCTCCCCTGGACGTCCCGCTCGCGTCGCGTGAGGACCGGGTGCGCGTCACCGTGGCCACGCAGGACCCGGGCCTGATCAACAGGGTGTGGCGGGTCATGGACATCTCCGACGCCAACTCGCTCGCCGTCGTCCGTACGACGTGGCTGGGCGAGACCACGCAGACCACCGGGGCGTGAGCCGGTGCCGCTGGATCTTTCGCAGGCCAGGGCTGACCTGGAGGCGCAGCTGACCGACACGGTGCGGATCTCCTGCACCGCCGGCCAGCCCGTCCTGGACCCGGTGACCGGGGAGCCCGGCCAAACCCCGACCACCGTGGTGTACGACGGTCCGGGTGCGGTGCTGTCCACGCACGGGCAGATCGTCCTGGGCCAGGTCCTCGGCCAGGACTGGCTGTCCGAGGGCTCCGCCCTGGTACCGGCTCGTGACGCCCGTGTCGGCGCCGGTCGCGCTGCTCGGCGACCTGGTGGAGGTCGTCACCGAGACGGGCGGCCTGGCCGGCCGCGTCTGGCTCGCCGACGACGTCACCGAGGCGTCCACGGTGGAGATCTGCCGTTCCACCAGGCTGATGGAACACATCACCACGGCGTCCAGCGCCGTCTGACCCACGGCCTCTTGGCGGCCTCGCGCACACCTGCGCGGGGCCGCAGTGCTGTTGTCCTGTCCCATCGGAAGTGAGCTGTCGATGACGCTGTGACCTGGGCGGTGCAGCTTCGGTGAGACGAGCTGAGTGGAGAGCGTGTCGGCGAGGGTGCTCCATTCCGTGCGGTGTTCTGCCGCGTGTCATTGAACCTGCGCCGTATTGACCTTCCTCCTGGGCTGGGGAGGCCACTCAACGCGTAGCGGCGTCGGCGAGGATTGCCTGAAGACGTGCTCGGCATTCGGCGACGAAGGCGGGGAAGGTGTCCCAGTAGTAGGAGATCCCACTGACGCCCACTGCGACCGCCCAGGCGCGGGCGCGGGTCCAGGTCAAATCATCGAGGTTCAAGGTGTCCCAGTAGGCCTGTCGTGCTTGGGGCGGCAAGTCCCAGACTGTGGAGTGCTCGGCGTCGGGAAAGCCGACCGAGAGTCCTCCGAAGTCGATAACTGCGTGGAGCTTGCCTTCCCGGACCAAGAGGTTGGTCGGCTTGAGGTCGCCGTGGAGCCACACATGAGGCCCGGAGAGCTCGGGCAGTGCGAGCGCGGCTCGCCACAACTGTTCCAGAGTGTCAACGTCGAGCTCAGAACCCACCGTGGCGCGGCAGTCGTTGAGACACCTAGTGATCCACTGGTCGCAAGGCTCCAGGCTGCCTCCGCGGTACCAGCTGAGGCCGTCCGTGCGGGTCGCTCCCATGAGGTCGATGCGGTGGAGTTCCCTCACGATCGCCGCCAGGTCCGCTCCGAAGGCGGCCCAGTCCCGGACGGTGTCCGGGCTGGCTTCGTCACCGTCAATCCAGCGGTAGACCGACCAGACCATTGGGAAGGCATCGGTGGGCGTCCCGGCATGGACGGGCTCGGGAATCGGGCAGGCAAGGTGGCGGGCCAGGCGAGGAAGCCATTCCTGTTCCTTCCGCACGGACTGCCCGTTGTCGGCGGTTCGTGGAAGTCGTACGAGCAGGTCATGGCCCAGCCGATACATGGTGTTGTCCGTGCCCGCGCCTGCGGGCGACAACGGTAGGCCAGCCCATTCTGGGCGCTGTGCCCTCAGTAGTGCTCGGACTAGCGTCTCGTCGACTGGGATCTCATTCTCGTGAAGCGTCACGTCGGAAGTCTCCTCGCCAGATGGAACGGGAAGCCAATGACTTTTTTTCGTCCCGAACGAGGCAGGTTCACTGAGACGTAGGCGCGCCCGACCGGGAGGCCGAGCAGGCCACAGAGCGGATTCAGTGAGATTACGGCTCAAGGTCGTCCAGCCTCGCCGGCATCGGAGCAGCTGGCGTGAGACGGGACAGTGGTCGTCCATCCGGCCGCACGCAGCCGAGAGGTGTGCAGTGGGCCCCGTCTCGACCAACGAGAGGGACCCACCGTCAAGTGGCGGTCAGCTTTACTTCTCGCCCATCGCCGTGCGCAGCCAGTCCAGCGGCGCGCCCTCCAGGACTGCGTCGGCGAGCTCGTTCGCGGTCTTCGTGGTGAGACGCCCGCGGCTGTTGTCGATCCACCGTTGGGCGTCGTAGCCCTGCGCCCTGTACTCGATCTCCTGGATCAGGCATTCCAGTTTGTCGGCGTCCCGAGCGCAGACTGCTTCCGGAGATTCCTTCGCTTCGTACTCGGCGACGACCTCGCGGATAGCGGACGCCAGTACCTCGGGCATGCCGGCGACCTGGTCGGCCGTGATCGCTTGGGGGTCCGCGCTCGGGGCGTACTTCTTGCCCAGGTGGTTCACGTCACCGGTGCGTGTCTCCTGCGAGTCGTGCCACACCGCGAGGAATGCGGCCTTCGCCGGGTCAGCCCCTTCGAGCTTCGCGATGACCGATGCGATGAGGGCGGTGCGCCAGGAGTGCTCTGCGACAGACTCGGGGTCGCGTACGCCAGCCATCCACCAACCAGTGCGCTTGGTCTGCTTCAGCGTCCCGGCCTCGTACAGGAACCTCGCCACCGCGGACAGGTCGTCTGCCACCTCGGACTCCTCTCACGCCTCGGCGAGGCGGATCGCGTGGGGCCTGGCAACGCCGGCCCCCGAGAAGTCAGCCCGCCTCGCGGCGTGTCCTCCGGCGTCGGCTGATGTCACGCACCAGTTGCCAGGCAGCGGAGACCCGCAGCAGATACGCAAACGCGACCGACCACCCCGACTCATCGCCGGTCACTTACGCCTGCAGCTCACCGTGGCGAGCACTGAGGAGAGAGGTGACGCGATCAATCGCCCGTCGATTGGCATGGAGCGATCGCCCTACTTGCCTACCCGGGCCCGGCAGACGCCGCCAGAGGAGGCCGAAAGTGCGGGCCACTCAGCGTCCTCGACACTTCCATACGTCGTATGGTACTAATGAAGAGCAGTTCCATACGGCGTATGGAAAGGCATTCTCCTGCGACGCCAGGCGCATCACACCGCCTGCACAAGCAACTGATGGTGCAGATTGCACCAATCCGGAAGGAATGACCATGAAGCTCAAGAAGCGCCTCTCTGTCACTGCTACCTCCGTAGTAGTGGCGGGTGTTGCCGTTCTCGGTGCCGGGGGCACCGCTTCGGCCGCGACTCCTGACTTCGCACACGTTCAGCGTCCGGCCGTCAGTGTCAAGGCCACCGACTACCGCTGGGACCACGGTGTCAGCTACCTGATCGAGCAGGGCTACTGCTGGGACGGAGTCCGCGGCTGGCAGCACGACGACCGCGTCAACGACTCGGCCCGGTACGGCCGCGATGGTCACTTCTACCGCTGGGATGACACTGAATGCGGCTGGAAGTTCGACAGGTCGTACCAGTACCACTGGAACCGCTATGAGCACGACGGCCGGGACTGGAACCACCGCAACCACAACGACCACTGAGACAGACACCACTTGCGCCCGCAGGCCCAAACCGTTCGCATCGCCGTGATGCCTGCCGGAGGCGGGGGCGTGATCGCTGGTCCGGGGGCCAGCGGTTCTGGCCGTCGCCCAGGCGGCTGGCTGTGTGAGGGCCTGCCTCTCACACAGTCGGCGGACACCAACCATGCGTAGCGGGCTCGCTCGCGCCCAGCGACGCCGACGTCAAGAATCTTGGGGTCCGCCGACACCGTCCGGCATCCGGGCCCTGTTGTAGCCCCTCTCCCTCGTTGAATCCTGCCGCCCGACGGCGGGGCGCAGCCGAGGCAGAGGCGCCGTGGAGTGGAAGTCGATGAAATCTTTGAGGGCCGTGGTGCAGGAGGTGGCCGCGCAGCTTGTCGTCACGCGCGACTACTCGCTACCGCTGTGCATGCGCTTGCGGTATGGGCCCAGTGATCCCTATGCCGTCCGTGCCACCTTTTTTACCCACAGTGACGATCCGGGTGAATGGGTCCTGGGGCGTGATCTGCTGGCTGATGGCCTGAGCGGTTCCGCAGGCGATGGGGACATCCGGATCTGGTCGGCCACTGGCCATGGTGGCCAAGGGATGTACATCACCCTCGGGTCTTCCGCGGGCACCGCCTTGCTCGAGGTTCCCGTGCAGGATGTCAAAACCTTCCTGGAGAACACCGAGGCTTTGGTGCCACGGGGCGCCGGGTCCGGACACATCGACTGGGACATCGAACTGGCGAACCTGCGTGCAGAAAGCTGAGAGAAGCCTCCCAACTAGCCTGCCGAATCGATCCGTTGCGCGCCCCTTCGTCCGCTGTCGCCGGACGGAGGATCCGGACACAGCCTCCGCTGCGTCACGCCCCCACCACTGACAACCATGCTCATAGAAAAGGAACGAGTGTTCATGTCCCAGTACCAGCTTCGTGTCTACACACTGTGCAGCCCTGAGGCGCTCGTCGCCTACGAGGCCATCTGGTCCAAGCACATTCCCGGTATGGCCAAGCACCGGATTACCACACACGGCATCTGGACGGTGCCCACGGCTCTCGAGAGTGAAGCGCCCCAGCTGTACGCCCTCGTTTCCTACAGGGACGCCGACGACGTGCAGGAGCGACTGGGGGCGTACCTGTCCAGCCCAGAATTCCGCGCGGACATGGAGGGCTTCGACATCAGCCAGATCCTCGGCGTCGCCGAATCCGTACTGGCGCCCACCGCCGCCTCACCCTTGCGGTGACAGGTGCCGAGCCGCTCGAAGGGACGCACACAGTCGAAGATCGACCTGCGTGCCCCGGTCAGTGATCAAGTGGCCCGTTGTTGCATCACCTGACGCGCACGTTCCCCCGGCGTGGACGGCGATGCCCTGAAAGTGTCGGTCGCCGCCGCCGACGGTCGGGCCTGGCATCGGGCGGCGGGATGACGATTCCGGCGACCTTTGAGTCCGTGTCAGAACGCGGCTCAAGCCATCATGTCGCCGGCCTTGTAGTGCAGTGGAATGTCGACGGCTGTGTGGTCGCCGATGTCCCGGTCGAATGGCTCGGCCTCGCCGAAGCCCCGAATGCGCCGGGAGCCGGTCACCGGCCAGACCGTTGCCGCGCCGGCGCGTTCTGCGGCGCCGGGCATTCCGACGGACTTCTGGACGGTGATGATGCGACATAGCCCACGTACGAGACGGTTTCGTTTCGATAGCGCTGCTGTACAAGACGGTTTCGTTCGGAACGGAGTGGATGAGCATGGCTGATGCCGCAACGGTGCGCTGCAGCCGGATCACGCCCGCGCGCGAGGCCGAGCTCTACGCGGCCGTGCTCGATCTGCTCCGGGAGGTCGGCTACGACGCCCTGACCATGGACGCCGTGGCCGTCCGCGCCAGGGCCAGCAAGGCCACCCTCTACCGCCAGTGGGGAAGCAAGCCGGAGTTGGTCGTTAAGGCGCTCAGGCACCAGAAGCCGGTGAGCATAGGCGAGATCGGCACCGGGAGCTTGCGGGGCGACTTCCACGAAATGGTCATGCATGCGGACGACTGCCGGATGGAGCAGGACACCTCGCTGATGCGAGGCCTGGCCATAGCGGTGCGCGAGAACGCCGATCTTCTGCGCGCCCTGCGTGAGCTGTTGTTCGAGCCGGAGGCGATCGGCCTCGACCGGATGCTGCGGCGGGCCGTGGAGCGGGGCGAGATCCGCGCGGACAACCCCACGCTGGAGTACGTACCGCAAATGCTGGTCGGCGCCCTTGTCGTCCGGGGGCTGATCGACAACCAGCCGCCCACGCAGGCATTCCTCACCTCGTACATCGACGCCGTGGTCCTCCCCGCCCTCGGCGCCTGACATCCCGGGGGGCCCTGCACCCCTCTCGCAGCATCCGACTCGGCCGCTCACGTCGTCGGCTGATGACACCCGTCATGCTGGTGATCACCTTCGGTTTGCGGATAGCGGCGGGACTGTTGCTCACCGCACTGATCGGCGTCGGCATCGGTATCTCCACGATCACCGCGCTGGCGAACACGTCCGCGCTGGGCTCCACCACCTCCATCCTCGCCCTCCATCCTCGCCCTGATCTCGCCGTCGGCATCGACTACGCGTCTCCCGCTACCGCGCCGAGCTCGCCGAGGGCCGTGAGCGCGAGGAGGCGGCGCGCTGGGGCGCCGACGCAGTCGTCATTGCGGTCCTCATCGCGCTCACCCTCATCCCGGCGCCCCTCACGCCGCGGGCAGGAAGGTGCTGCCCGCGGCGTGAGGGGCAAGCCGCTCGGCGGCGGCCGCAAGAAGGCCAAGGGCGACCGGGCAAGCGGCGATCTGCCCTCCGGCCGCGGCGCGGTCGCGCATGGGGGCAGGTGACTGACCAGGGATGGTACGTCGCCGCGTACGGCCGCCGCTTTGCCGCCTCAGCGCGCAGGCACTGAGGCGGCGGAGAAGTGTGCGTCAGCGGAGCCCACGGTAGCCGCTTGCTCCGTCACGGCTCCCTGCGGGCGAGATGGCTTTCCAAGCCAGCGATCGTGGCGTCCAGCGCATAGCTGAACGTCGCGTCGACCACGTGCGTCGCGGGTGGGGGCGCGTCTTCCCCGTCGGTGCTGGCTGGTGCCGGCGGCAGGGTGGCCCAGCGCTGGAGTGCTCCGGTCAGTTCGCTGAGCAGCAGCCCCGTGAAGACCGCGCACAGAGAGGCAGCGACGCGCGGGATTGCCGAGGCCGGCAGTCCCGCGGCGGCCAGTGTCTCGGTGAGTCCCCGCCAAAAGGGGTCTTCCGGCTGGACGTAGTCGGCGCGTGCGAAGGAGTACTCCATCAACCTGGGGTGGCGGTGTGCCAAGGCGCGGAAGTCCAGGGCCAGTTGGCGCATGCGGTCTTGCCAGGGAATGTCCTCCCGCTGCCCCTCTCGGAACTGTGATCCGACGCGCGCGGCCACGCCGTGCAGCAGCGCTTCCTTGTTCGGTACGTGGTGGTACAGCGACATAGGGTTCGCATCCAGCGCGGTCGCGAGTTTGCGCATGGTGAGCGCCTCGACCCCATCGGCATCGATGAGTTGCAGCGCCATGGCGTAGATGCCGTCCTTGGTAAGCGGGACGTCCCTCTTCCTGGTCCCCCGGGGGGCCTTCCTCACCTTTTCCATACGTCGTATGGTACCACTGAAGCGGTTACGTACGACATATGGAAACTCGGAACGAGAACCGCCGCATTCCCCTGGTGCCGTAGTGAGCTGCTCGATGGCGGCCCCCGCCCGCAGGCTGTGAGCTGGGAGGACGAGGAGAACCTGGCCAACGTGCACAGGCGCAAAGCCGTCAGGACGTGTCGTACGTGCAGTGCGACACGTCTGTCCTCGCCGAGCTCATGAGCATGTTCCGCCTACAGATCGGTACCGGCGCTGCCGTCGTCGCTCGAGGAGTCTCGCTGCTTAGCCTCACCCTGGGTGGAAACGTCCTTCTCCTGCTTGTCCAAGAGCTCCAGGAGCGCGATGTCTGCCTTTTGCTGATCCTCCTTCGTCAGTTCAAGAGGTGCGTTGTTGTAGACGGCGTACCGGACGGGATCAATGATGTTGTTGGTCCTCAAGGTGAACGTCACAAGCGGGCGCCACCCCTTTCGGTGGCCAACCCTCACTTGAACTTGGACCTTGTAGTCACGGGCCTCCGGAACGAGCCCAGGAAACGGTGCCTCAAACTCAATGAAGAGTTGTTGAGCTTCTCTGCCGGCCACGACGAATCCGGCTGGCAACTTCGCTTCCTCGTCCGGCCCCGGTTGAAGCCGAGACGGTGAAGACATCCACAGGAGTGGTAGATGAGAGGCGGGCTCATCAGGGAAGGTGAGCCTGAGATCCTGTACAACTATCGGCTTGGCGCCGGTGTTGTGAAGGACGAGCGGTAGCCGCAGGCGAACCAGAGAGGAGGTGAAAGTCGCCGCAAAAGAATGAGGCTCCCATGACTTCAGGCGCCCTTGCCTGGAATTGAGCCACCAGAATGAGGCGACGGTGAAGACCAGTGCGCAGACCGACACGACGGCGGCGCCAGAAATCGATGAGAACGCATGCTGATCAGCAGCGGTCATCAGCGGGGACACACATTCAGTGTGCCAGCCTCAGGAGGGGCACGCTAACCGTTGCCCATGGGCCTGCAGCCAGTCAGGGCGGTCTCGGCCTGCAGCGGCACATTTGCTGCAATCGCGGCTAAAGTCCGGCGTCCGGGCAGGGAAACCTCAGTCTTTGGCGAGGAGGTGCCTCAGCAGCGCGTCCGAGTCGATGTGCTCGGACTCGGACCCTGTAGGCGCGTGCGCGTCCGTTTCCTGCAGGAACTTCTTGATGTCCTGCGTCGGAGCTTCGAGCAGCGCCACACCATCTGGTGGCTTGAGGACGATGTACACGGACCCGCGGTCGCGCTCGCCGGCTGGCCAGAGCCGAACATCACCCTCGCCGACGGGGCCTTTCAGACCCTCGATCAGTAGATCGCGTCCGATGATCCATTCCACCGCTTCATCGCTATCGTCCAGGGTGAACGCGGTACGAACGGCATAAGGATCACTAGCCTCGAACTTTCGTGAGCTCGCCAGCGCACTTGGCGGGCTGTTTCGCTTTGGTTGCCTGATGGTGGGCAGGCCGGTGGCCCGGCTATCGCGTCGGGTGGGCGCCGGGTTCCACGGCTCCGGTGGGGATGGTGCTGCTCGCAGGGGCGGGAACGCGCTGGTCATCCGGTGTTCGGGAGAGCTTCGAGCCGTGCGAGGGCGTCGATGATCACGTCGGTCCAGGGCCAGTGGTCTGCGAATCTCAGATGCCTGCGGCGGGCGTCGGCGAGCATCTGCTGTTCGAAGCAGAGGCAGGCCCGCCGGGCTGTGGTGTCCAGCTTCTTCTTGGTCTCCTCTGACACGTCCTCGGTGGGGAACTCGACCAGTTCGTAGGCCGCGTCCTGGCAGACCTCCCAGGTCAGGCGCCGCCGCTTGTCTTCGGAGGCCGCGTCTTTCTGGTCGGCGTCCCGCCAGGCCGGGTGGTAGCGGCGGCCGGCGACGAGGTCGGCGACGGCGGAGCGGTACAGGCATAGTGGGGGCTCTTGGGTGCAGACGAGGTGGCATGCCGGATAGGGCTCGAACTGGCGGGCGTGGAGGCGGTGCACAGTCTGCTGGAGGTCGGCCGCCAGGGTTGCGGCGTTCTGGCCGCCGGTGTCGAGCTTGTCGAGGAGTAGGGCGCGCATGCGGTCGCGGAATTCGGCGGTGTCGGTGTAGGTCCAGGAGCGTTGGGCGCCGCGGCGGGTTGCGAGCCAGTCGGTTCCGTGTCCGGCGTAGGCGCGCAGGAGGTCGGTGGTGGGGACGGTGGGTGGGCGTCGGGCGTCGATGGCGGTGGTGAGGTCGTCCCACAGGCGGTCCAGTGCCCCGGGTTCGTCGACGGTGGTGGTGACGATGCGTGCGAGGTTGCGTTGCACGTATTCGTCGTCGGCGAAGAGGCGGGCCGTGTCGCAGGCGGCCGGCGTGACGCAGGTCTGGTCGCAGAAGGGGCGGGGCCGGAAGAGCTTGGCGTGAGAGCTTGTGTTCCTCCAGTGCCGCATGTGGGCCTGTACCTGGTCGTCCGGTGGCGGGTGCGGGGAGAGTGGGTCTTTCACGGCCGGTACGCGCACCAGGAGGGGGGCGTCGTCGCCGCCGTTGAAGACGACTGCTTCCCCGACGCCGAGGGTGGTGAGGGCTTTGGCCTGGAGTTCGTCCATGGCCATGGCGCCGGCCAGGGCCGCGCGGTCGTCCGCGGAGATGATGCGGTGCGCGATCTTCAGGTTGGTGTTCTTGATGACGTCGGGGGCGAGGCGGACGGGGACCTGGTCGGCGATGACCACGCCCTGCCCGTAGGCGCGGATCTCCGACAGCAGGTTGGAGAAGGTTTCCACGGCCTGGCCGCGGGGGTTGGCCACCTCCTCGGACGTTTGGGTGTGCACGTTGGCTAGCAGCCGGTGGGCCTCTTCGACGACGAGGAGATGCACGAGGTTGGGCCGCTGTCCCTGCGCTCGGCGATGCTCCACCAGGCGGATCAGGAGCAGTCCGGTGAAGAACGCCTTGTCGCCTTCGTCGCCGAGGGCTTCCAGCTCCATCACGGTGGGCTTTTCGAACAGCACCGTGGGAGGCAGTGAGTGGGACACGTCGAGCATGGCGCCCTTGGCGCCTTTGCGTAGTGACTCCAGCCGGGTGAGCAGGGCGGCGCGCAGGTCGCCGGCGATGCGGTCCTCGTAGCCGAGGGCGGGGATGACCTCGCTGACCTTGGCGACCAGGTCGGACAGGCTGGGGAAGGCATCCGTGGTTGTGGCCGCCTCGTCCAGGCGGGTGTTGGTGTTGGTGCGCAGGTCCCAGCCCCGGTCGACGTACACCTCGTGCAGGCAGTGTTCGAGGATCTACGGCAGCGGGGTCCACATGCCGAAGGATGCGGTGAACACGGCCCGCAGCAGGTCGAGGTGCTCGCTGACGGTCGTGCTGGCGGGCACCTCGAACGGGTTGAGGACGAACGGGCCCACGGTGGCCTTGCCCGCGGTGAAGATCTGTATGTCCCGGCCAAGCACGGGGTGCGAGATCAGGGAACGGTACTCGGCTTTCGCGGGCTCGATGACCAGGAACGGCACGCCGTGCGCACTGGCCTCCAGCAGCAATCCCATGATCGTGTTGGTCTTCCCGGACCCGGTCGTGCCGGGGATGAAGACGTGGCGGGTGAGGGATTTCAGCGGCACCTGGTACCGGCCGCCGGTCGCCCTGTGGTGTTTGAGGACTTGGCCGACAAGCAGGTGAGGGTCCTGCGCGTTCACCGCGGGCGGGACCACGTCGAACCGCGGCACCTGGCTGATGGCGAAGCCCAGCGTCTCCACATTGGGCAGGTGTACATACGCCGAAAAAGCTGACACGGGCATCAACGCCGTCGGGGCAATCCAGGGACGTTCGGCCATCATCGCGTTGATTGCGTAGCCGAGGCCGATCGGATCGCGTCCGGCGCGGCGTGCGGGCCGCGTGCGCTTCTTGGTCTTGAGGGTGCCGGGCTGGGTTCCGCGCTGCTTCGCCTTCTCCATCGCGGAGCGCAGGGCAATGCGGAGGAGGTCGACACCGGTCGCGGTTGTCGCAGTAGTCCAGCAGCCCAACGAGATGTGCCAGGGCATCGAGCTCGACCAGAGTTTGGTGTGGCTGGGTTCGCACCAGGTGGAGGGCTACGACGTGGTCGGCCGAGGGGCCGTGGCCGGTACCTGCGCAGCCTGCAGCGGCAGGTGCGGTCCTCGCTGTGGAGGGTGTCCCGCCGGTGTTCCCGGCCGGGCGGCAACCTCTGCGTAGCTGTCGTCCGCCACTCCTAGCAGATCCCGGTCATGTACGACCAGCTGTGGGCGAGCCCGACCAAGAAGGTCACCCAGGGAACGTTCAGCTTCCTGACCCGCTGGCGCCAGGGCGAGAAGCAGATCGACCTGTCGGCCGACTGCCACGATGTGCCGGTCACCGTGCAGGGCGGCTCGCCCGTCGCCGAGGACAGCAATTAGAAACCGACCGGTGTCTTCGCGGGCAACGGCGCCACGGCCGACTACCAGGACCTGAACGTCGAGGGCAAGGCCGTTGTGATCCGCCGCAGTGATGCGGTGGCCCCCGCCGACCGGATCGCCAACGCGGTCCCCGCGGGTGCCAAAGCGCTGTTCGTCGTCAACGACGGCAGCGGTGTGCTGATGGAGTGGTACGCCGATTACGGATCCACGGCTGCCATCCCGGTCGCCTCGGTCCAGCGCCTCGCGGGCGAAACGCTGATCAAGGCGGCCCAGCGAGGCGCACAGCTGACGATCGATCAGCGGAAGTTCGCGAGCTACCTGTATGACCTGGTCGACCGCCACGACGGCGCCGTCCCGGACCGTTCGCTGGCCTTCGCCCCGTCGACGGGCCAGCTGGCAAAGGTGGAGAACACCTTCTCCGGCCAGCGGGAGGCGCTCGGCAGCGGCTACCGCTACGACGTCCCGGACTACGGCCCGGGTATCGGCTTCGAGGAGTACGAGAAGTTTCCCGGCACCCGCACCGAGTGGGTCACCCCGCTGCCCGGCGCTTCGCACTGGTCCGAGAACCATTCGGTCTTCGACGCCACCGCAACGAACATCTCCTACGAAATGCGCAGCGGCGAGCTGGACTACACGGCGGGCCGCACCTACGGCGACGACTGGTTCGCACCAGTCAGCCACCTGCGGCTCGGCACCGGCTATTGGGGTCCGGCCCGAAGCATTTACAACGGCATGCAGTTCAACATGACTCCGTGGACGGACTCCGGAAAGGGCCACTCCGGCTCGATGCCCGACATGGAGTACGACATCGGCACCATCGCCCTCTACCAGGGCGACACACTGATCCTGAAATCTCCCGGACGCGACGCGTACGCCTGGGGCGTGTCGCCCGATAAGCTCCCGTACCGCCTGGTGCTCGACGCCTCGCGCGACGCGGCGACCTGGAAGACATCGACCCGCACCGACACCGAGTGGAACTTCGTCTCGGGCGCCCTGGACGAGAACGGCCCCTGGCAGGTGGACATGCCGATGCTGCAACTGGACTACAGCGTCGACACCGACCTCGCCGGTGACGTCAAGGCCGGCGACTGGACCGAGATCGGTCTCGCCTCCGGCACCCAGGAATGGCTGGACGGCGCGGTGAAGGCCAAGAAGGCTTCGCTGTCGGTCAGCTACGACGACGGCAAGAGCTGGAACGCCGTGGAGCTGCGCAAGACCTCCGAGGGCAACTGGACCGCCGGGTTCAAGACACCCAAGAAGGCCGGCGGCTTCGTTTCGCTCAAGGCGCACAGCGAGGCCGGCAACGGGCTCGGCATCGACCAGGAGATCGTCCGGGCGTTCGGTCTGAAGTGACCCGCTGCCCGAAGTGAGCTGCTGACAGGTCCTCTTGAGATGTTCCGGAGGACTTCCACGAGGTGGCTCCACACTCTCGACAGGGGCGTGGAGCCACCTGGGACGATGCGGTTGGATGGGCCGGGTGACTTTCCGAGATGCTGCGCAGCGCGTGTCCGAGCCGTCCGTCCCCCGGGACCTGTCGACGCGGCTGTCCTCGTACACCACCGTGTCGACCAGTCTCTCCCTCCTCAGCGACGAACGGCTCGACCGGCTGGTCGCCGGGGCTACCCCGGTCGGCACAGGGATCGGCGGCACCACGACCGCGCTGGACGTCGGCGGGGTGAAGACGTTCGTCAAGCGGGTCCCGCTGACCGCACTGGAGCTGCGGCCGGAGAACGTCCGGTCCACTGCGAACCTCTTCGGGCTGCCGGCCTTCTACCAGTACGGCCTGGGATCGACCGGGTTCGGAGCGTGGCGCGAACTCGCCGTGCACACCATGACGACCAACTGGGTGCTCGGCGGTGAGAGCCCCGCCTTCCCGCTGATGTACCACTGGCGGGTGCTGCCCAACTCTCCTGCCGGGCCCCATGCGTTCGACTTCCTCGGCGGCCTGGACGGCGCGGTCGACCACTGGGACGGCTCACCGGCCGTACGCGACCGGCTGGAGGCGATCCGCGACTCCACGGCCGGAATCGTCCTGTTCCTGGAGTACGTCCCGCAGACCCTGGGCGCATGGCTGGCCGGCCAGGACGACCCCGCCGAGTCCCTCCGTGCGGATACGGAACTCGCGGACACCGCCGACTTCATGCGGGCCCGCGGTCTCGTCCACTTCGACGCCCACTTCGACAACATCCTGACCGACGGCCGGCAGCTGTACTTCTCCGATTTCGGTCTGGCCCTCAGCGACGGCTTCGAACTCGCGCCGCAGGAAGCGGACTTCCTCGGCCGGCACTGGAGCTACGACCGGGCGCAGGTGGCCGCCCAGATGGTCTGGTACCACCTCGCGGAACGACTCCGCGGGACTCAGGACGACACCGATTTCGTCCGCGACTGGGCCGAGGGCGTCCGGCCCAGGGACACCACCGGCCCCCTGGCAGACCTCCTCACCCGGCACGCGCCGACGGCCCTCCTACTGCGTGGGTTCCGTCAGCGCATGATGGGCGGGAGCAAGACGGTGCCCTATCCGGCGGACGAACTCGAAGCGTGCCTCCGGGCGGGGGACCTCACCGGCGGCCGCCGCCGACCGTGAGGATGGCCCTCGGCCCCCTCGACGCGCTCGTGTGCTCCATGCGGCCGGCCCGCGACCACACGTACGTGCTGCTGCTCCGCATGGTCCAGCGCCTCCACCAGGCCGGGCAGGTGTGGCCCGCCGGCGAGTCCCTGCCCGCCAAGCTCATGTGGGGCCCATACACTCCATCGACCCACCGCCATCCTCGCTGACGTCGTCCAGGGATACAACGCGGGCGTGCTCTCTGGAGATCACCCTGCGCATGCTCCAGGACGCCGGATACCCGATCGAGGACAGGTGGCGTGACATGGCACCACCCACTCCGCCCAGGAACAACAGCAGCAGGGCCATCAACCGTCTCTCTTCCGAGGAAGAGGAAGCGGACGTGGCGGAACGCGCATCGGCGCCCGCAGGAGGCGTGGGCTGCCGGTATGTGAGGTTGGCGCGAGCACGTGATGCCCGGCGTTCGAGGGCATGCTCCTCCTACCTGTTCAGAGCCCGGTCGAGCAGGCGTCATGTCGAGGTAGGGACCGTTGGCGACGGATGTCGTCGCGGTTGCGGCGAGCCCCTGCGCCGTAGCGCGTGAGCAACGGTAGCGGGCCGCGACCGCGGTTGGAATGACGCGGCGGATTCAGGAAGGCTCCGGCACCCGGGCCGCGCGGCCGCGATAGGTGGTCACCGCTACGGTCGGCGCCGTGTCCATGCGTGCGTGTCCCCCGGGCGCACACCCCGGTGCCGGCTCAGACGGTGACGGTGCGATGAGCCAGTCGGCCTCTGACGCGCGTAGTGGCAGGTTCTGGTCAAAGACTTCTCCAAGCGGCGGACGTCTCGTCCCGCTCGTGATCGGGTCTCCTGCGACGGCTGTATCAACGCCCGTTTGGGAGGCCCTGGTGTCAGCACCAACACGTAAAAGACGATGGCTCACGATCTGCGCCATCACCGCATCCGCCGCACTCGTCGCGATACCCGCAGGCGCCGCGTCCGGCGGGGACAGCAGCCCCTTCGGGGCCCGTGCACTCGCGCAACTCGCCGCCGGGCGAGCGCAGTCGGTGGGTGGAATCAGCCCCAAGGTGAAGGCGGAGGACGCCGATGGCGGCAATGAGGCCGATGAGATCGCCGAGGGCGCCGACCAGTACGCCGAGGCCCGGACCTCACCCGGCGTCGTCGCGCCGGGCGCGTACGGCGCCGCATGGAGCAGCCTGAACAACCTGTCGAGTACCGGTGGCAGTTGGCGCAACGTCACCGATCTGCCGTACAACTCCGACGACTCGCGCTACCGCGACTACGACTCCAACTCCAGTGGTGGTTCGGGCTACGTGACCGGCCGCCTGGCGGCGATGGCTGCCGACGACCACGGTTACGTCTACGCGGGCAGCGCGGGCGGCGGGGTATGGCGGTCCCGGAGCGGCGGCGGGCACTGGAAGCCGATCAGCGACAAGCTGCCGGCGCAGTCCACCGGGGCGCTCGCGCTGGACGGCGGGGGCCGGCTGTGGCTGGGCACCGGCGAGGCGAGCACCAACGCGGACGCCTATCTCGGCAGCGGCGTCTACGTCCTGTCGAACCCGCACCACGGCACCTTCTCCTCCCGCAGCCGGGTCGGCGGCGACGAGTTGGAGAGCACCACCGTCCACGAGCTGCGCTTCGGCGGCGGCAAGGTGTGGGCGGCGACCAGCAGGGGTGTGTGGAGCCACTCCACGAAGAAGCTCGTCGGCGCCTGGAAGCTGGAGTTCGCACCCAATCCCGACTATCTGCCGGGTGGTTCGCTGACGAGTGACCCCGCCGCCGCGTACAAGAACATCGCCAACGACATCGCGATCGACCCCAAGGACCCCTCGAAGGTGGTCCTGGCGGTCGGCTGGCGCAGCGGTGACGACTACAACGGCTTCTACACCAAGGTGAACGGCACCTGGACGCGGATCACCAGCGGTCTGGGCGATCTGCCGTCCGACGCGGACAACGTCGGCAACGTCACCTTCGCCCGCTCCGCCGACGGCTCGCGCTACTACGCGATCGACCAGTCGCCGGAGCAGCTCAACACCAACCCGGACAGCGGCCTGGAGGGTATCTACGTATCCAAGTCGGGTTCTCCTACCGGTCCCTGGACGAAGATCGCCGACTACAAGGGTCTCGCCGCCGACGGCTCGGCGCTGACTTCGAGCGGCTACATGCCCGGGGTCCAGGCTTGGTACAACCAGTTCCTGACCGTCGATCCGGCCGACGCCGAGCATGTGTACACGGGCCTGGAGGAGGTCTACGAGACGAAGGACGGCGGCAGTAACTGGTCGACCGTCGGCCCGTACTGGAACTTCGGCTTCTCCTGCTGGAGCATCGACCCCACCAAGCAGACGGGTGACTGCAACCAGACCACCCACTCCGACCAGCACGGCGTCGCGATCGGCAGCTACCACGGCAAGAGCTTTGTGTACGTGGGCAACGACGGCGGCGCCTACAAGCGGCCCGTCAACGGCAAACAGGACGCCGAGGGCCACGCCACCGACTGGATCTCGCTCAACGACGGGACCATCGACACCCTCCAGTACTTCTCGGTCGGCATCGGCAAGGACCTGGCCCATGGCGGCGTCTCCGTGACTGGCGGCCTGCAGGACAACGGCCAGTCGATCCTGCGCAGCAACGACACGGTGATGGGATCCAACTTCGGCGGTGACGGCGGCGACACCCTCACCGACCCGGCCAACGGCTGCAACATCGCTGAGGAGTACGTCTACCTCGCGGTCCAGGTGACGCAGAACTGCGCGATCAACGACGGCTCCTGGGTCAACGATTCCAGCAAGATCACCTCGTACTCCGTCGCCCCGGCCGACAACGCCACCGGGGAGGCCCGCTTCATCGCCCCGCTCGCCGCGGACGCGAAGAACAGCTCGACCTGGATCGCGGGTGGCCGGCACGTGTGGGTGCAGACCCACGGCTACGCCATCCGCAGCGGCGACGAGTGGACCAGTGTCCACGATCTCGGGGCCGGCCACACCGCCACCGCCGTTGCCGCCTCGGGTGGCAAGGTGTACGCGGCCTGGTGCGGCCCCTGCAATAACCAGGGCTTCACCCGCGGCATCGCAGTCGGCAACGCGGACGGCACCGGCTGGCAGGACATCGTCCTCCCGGCCAAGGGCGCGGTCGGCACGGTGCCCAACCGCTACCTCAGCAGTTTCGCCATCGACCCCAAGAACACTGACCACGTCTACCTCACCGTCAACGGCTTCTCCCGGCAGTGGACCGAAGGGCCCGGCGCCGGCGTCGGCCATGTCTTCGAGTCCACCGACGGCGGCACCACCTGGAGGGACATCTCGGCGAACCTCCCCGATGTGCCGGCCGACTCCGCGGTCGTCACACCGGGCGGTGGCCTTGCCGTCGGCACGGACCTCGGTGTCGTCTACCGGGCGCCGGGCCGTACGACGTGGCAGCGCGTCGGCTCCCTCCCGGCGGTCGCCGTGCTTCAGCTGAGGCTCAGCCCGAACGGCAAGACCCTCTACGCGGCCACCCACGGCCGTGGCATCTACACCATCGGCATACGCAACCTCAGCTGAGCCACACACCATCAGGAGGGGTGAACCCGGATCCGGCTTCGGACTCCGGGGTCACCCCTCCTTCGGGTGCGGCACCACGCTGATCCTCGACGTGAAGGCCGCCCACGCCGCGTCCGCCACGTCCGGCGCCTTCGCCAGCACGGTGACTGTGGCCGCACCCGCCCGCACCCCGGCGCACCACAGCGACGCTTGGCCGGTACCGTCCGCGTCGACCCGCCACCCCGACGCCAGCACGAGAACGGGCGCGGAGCTGTGCACCATCGTCCGCCGCCAGTCGTCCGTACGCGGCCGCAGCACCAGGGCCACCACCGTCCTGGGCCCCTGCTCGCCGGCCCACCTGTCGACGGGTCCGACGGGGCTACCGGAGGTATCTGCCGCGCCGCCGCCCGCGGAGCCACTGCACGCCGTCAGCACGATCACACCGGCGACCGCCAACCACCCGGCCCAGCAACGCGTCCCGCCACGTCCGGACCAATTCGCCCGTCCAATCGACCGTGAACGCCGCGCAGAGCAGCACCGGGGCCGCGGCAAGGGCGAAACATGCCGCGAGCGGCATGTGCCCCAGCAGCGGACCGACCACGGCTGTTCCGCCCGATGACCCGGCATTGACGGCGGTGTTGACCCATGCGCCAGCCTGCGTACGGCTGTTCGTGTCGACGGACTCGTCCGCGATCAGGTACGCCGTGGTCAGGGCCGGGGCGACGAACAGCCCGGCGACGGCAACCATGCCGACCAGCACGTAGAGGTTCGGCGACAATCCGGCCGCGAGCAGGGACAGCCCCAGCGCCGCGGCAAGTGCCGTCAGCCGCAGCCGGCTCGAGGCGCGCCACGCGACGGCGCCGTAGGTCAGACCGCCGACCGCGCTCCCCGCGGAGAGCGCCGCCAGCACCCAGGCCGCGGCCGCATCCTGGTCCTGTCGGTCGGTGAAGGCCACCACCAGTAGATCCAGCGCCCCCAGGCACAGCCCCACCCCGGCCGCCACCGCCACCGCGTGCCGCAACGCGGCCACGCCCAGCAGTCGCTTCCCGGACGGTGCCGCAGAAAGTGGCTTCGTCCTCGGCGGGCGGACGCCCGTACCGCGTACTGCCGGAGATGTCACCAGGGCCGATGTCGCGACCAGCACCAGCGCGGCACTGACCGCCACACCGGCCGCGGGTTCGGCGAACTTCACCAGCAGACCCACCAGCAACGTCCCGGTGACGAAGGGGAGTTCCTCGGCCACGCCGTCCAGGCTGTAGGCGCGCTGGAGATGTTCCCGGTCGGGCACGAGGCCTTTCCACAGGGTCCGCATCACGGGTCCCAGCGGTGGTGTGCAGGCGCCGGCGGTCACGGCCAACGCTCCCAGCCGGACCCCCGACGCACCGGGCTGCCAGGTGCCGTGGGCGAGGACCGAGAGGAGCAGCGCGTACGCGATGGCCATCGGCGGCAGTGCGCGTCGTGGCCCGTACCGGTCGATCAGCGCGGCACGGGCGGGGGAGAGGAAGACACTGGTCGCCCCGAACAGGGCCATGACGGCGCCCGCTACGGAGTACGAGCCGGTGGTGTCCTTGACCGCCAGCATCAGGGAGAGGGAGATCATCCCGTACGACAGCCGTCCCAGCAGTGCGGCACCGAAGGTGCGGGAGGCATGACGGGTGCGCAGAACCGTTGCGTACGAGGGAGCGTGGGAGGGCGTGGGCGAAGGCGAAAGCATGAGGTTCGTTCCTCGGAAGGCAGCGCGGACCTGGCGCGCTGCGTGCGTGCAGGGACACCGGAGCCCCGCACCCGGTGTGGCGGGCGCGGTCAGTGCGGGGTCCTAGTAGGGCTTGGTCAGGTTCGTATCGGTGTGGGTATGTCGCGGTGGCAGGTGGGGCAGGCACCGGTCCAGACCGCGAGGAGTGTCTGCAGTTCGCGGACGACTTGGTAGAGGCTCAGGCCGGCGCTGGGTCTTTTGGGGCCCGGGCCAGTCGTTGCAGGGTGCAGAAGGCGTGCGCGACGGAGACGAGGGTGACGTGGTGGTGCCAGCCGCCCCAGGTCCGGCCCTCGAAGTGGGCAAGTCCCAGGGCTTGTTTCATCTCCCGGTAGTCGTGCTCGATGCGCCGGCGGAGCTTGGCGAGGCGGACCAGTGTGGTCAACGGCATGCCGGAGGGCAGGTCGGACAGCCAGAACTGCACCGGCTCGCTCTCGCCGGCGGGCCATTCGGCCAGCAGCCAGCACTCCTGCAGCTCCGGGCCGTCGACGTTCTGGCGGACCTCGCGTCCGGCGGGCCGGATACGAAGGGCCACGAAGCGGGAGTACATCCGCTTGCGGCCCGAGCGGCCGGTGCCGGACCGGGAACCTTCACGCCACTGCACCGGCCTGGCCGCCTTCCGGCCCGCCGCGATGACCAGCTCCTTCACCGACCGCGGCTTGTCGGGATACTTCGCCACCGGCGGGCGTCCGATCCCCGAGTACGGCTCGGCCACCGGGACCGCGTCGGCGGGCTGGGCCGACAGCGTGCTGGAGATCCCCACCACGTAGTTCAGGCCGCGATCCTGCAGTCCGTGCCGGAACGCGGCGGCGTCGCCGTATCCGGCGTCGGCGATGGCCAGCGGCACCTCGAGTCCCCAGGAGCGGATCTCGTCGAGCATGTCCAGGGCCAGCTGCCACTTCTCCACGTGCCCGACGTCCTCGGGGATGCCGCAGGCGGTGCGGCGGGCGACCTTGCCCGCATCGGCCTTCGGTGAGGCGGGATCCCAGGTCTGGGGCAGGAACAGCCGCCAGTTGACCGCCGCCGAGGCGTGGTCGGACGCGAGGTGGAGTGAGACGCCGACCTGGCAGTTGGTGACCTTGCCCGCGGTGCCGGTGTACTGCCGCGACACACACGCCGAGGCCGTCCCGTCCTTGAGGAACCCGGTGTCGTCGAAGACGAAAGCGTCGGGCCCGATCGCCTCCTCCATCCGCCAGGCCAGCTGGGCCCGGATGTGCGCGGGGTCCCAGGGGCTGGTGGTGATGAAGTTGGCCAGTGCCTGACGATTGCCGTCCTCCCCGAGCCGGGCGGCCATCGGCTCGACCGACTTACGCTGCCCGTCGGTCAGCAGCCCCCGCAGATAAACCTGCCCCCACCGGCGCTGATCCTTGCGCGCAAACGGCTCGAACACCTCCGCCGCGAACGTCTCCAACTCGCCACGCACCACAGCAATCTCGTCCGGAGTCACACACTCTCAACGCCACACCGGACCCCCAGGACACGCACCACCACAACGGACTGGACCGTGGCTACGACAGTGACAAGACCCGCACCGCGCTACAAGAACTGGGCTTCACCGGCGAGATCGCCCGCAAGGGCGTGCCCGCTCCCATCCAGGCCGGCAGGAGATGGGTCGTCGAGCGGAGCCATGCGTGGATGAACGGATTCGGCAAGCTGCGGCGCTGCACCGAGAAGCGCAGCAAGGTCGTCGATTTCTACCTCTACCTGTCCGCCACCATCGTCACGCTCCGCATGCTCATCCGACGCGCCACCCCGCTCTACCGCTGGGACGGCCGCCCGACCACCAGGAGACTCAAGTAACGCCTACTGCCGGGCACTCTTAATGACCCTGCCTGTAGCGACTCGTTGAGGGCGGCTATGAGGGCGGTCGCTTCCAGGAAGTCCATCACAGCTACTTCGGGCAGGGGAGAAAAGTGGGCGCCGGCACTCAGGAGAGCACCGGCGCCCACGGCATGGCACCTCTTACCGCCGACCACTCTCGGGCTGCTCGGACTTCCGTTCCGGCGCGCCCAGGCGGCGGCAGGGGCCGTCAGACCCAGGCGACGGCGTCCTCGACGGGCACGCGGGGCAGCCGCGGGAACCACGGGTCGGCACCGGGGTGACCGATGTTGACCACCAGATGCGAACGCCAGCTGGTACCGGTGAAGAACTCCCCGTCCACGCCGGCCCTGTCGAAGCCCGCCATGGGACCCGCCGCGAGCCCCGCCGCGCGCACCGCGAGCAGGAAGACCCCGGTCTGCAGTGCCGAGTTGTAGGCTGCGATGCTCTCGCGCTTCTCGACCTGGTCGGCGAAGGCCGCTCGCAGCATGTCGCCGCGAGCCGGGAAGACTGTCGGCATCTGCTCGTGGAAGTCGACGTCGTACGCCAGGATCGCCACGGCCGGCGCACTGAGTGTCTTGGCCCTGTTGCCCTCGTCGAGATGCCGGCCCAGGCGCTCCTTGCCCTCGCGGGTGCGCACGAAGAGCACGCGCAGAGGCTGACCGTTGGCGGCGCTCGGCGACCAGCGGGCGAGTTCCCAGATCTTGGCGAGTTCGTCGTCGGCAACATCCGTTGCGGCAAAGGTGTTCGCGGTGCGGGCCTCGGTGAACAGCACCTTTCGCCCGGCATCGTCAAGGACGTCGAGGGCCTGCGGTTCGTAGTCGGTCATGTTCATGGTTTCTCTCTTACTTGGTTATGCGAATGGTGTGGTGGCGGGGGGGGGGGTGCGCCCCCGCCCCCCCCGGGGGGGGGCCCGCCCGGCGGGGCCGGCTTGATCGGCCGGACAGGACCCCCTCAGGGTCCGGACTGCTC
>NZ_JBSFCW010000043.1:0-41406 GCF_053593595.1 Streptomyces sp. NPDC002206 | reverse complement strand
CGTCCGTGACGGCAACCTGCCCGCTACACTCCCACCGCTCGACGTTTCCCCAGGTCAAGCCACAAAGTACTGCTGGAGTACTAGTACTCCAGCCGCACTTCGTGAGCCCGTGAACCGGTCAGCCGGTGCGCACCGCGGTGACTGTGAAGCGTTCGACTTCGGCGATGTGCCCGCCGGTGGACGCGACGACCGTGAGCACCGGGTCGTCGGCGCCGGAGAAGGACACAGACTCTTTCCAGTGGCGGCCGTTGCCGCCTGCCGCGGTGCAGCAGGAGGTGCCTAGCGGTGCCGCGGACGACGGCTGGCGCACCTGTATGCGGATTCCCTCGTCCACGCCGGTGATCCGCCCGCCGGTCAGCAGGGGGGAGCGGACGATCAACCCGTATCCGGGAATGGTCAGGGAGAACGTCGTGTCGTCGGTGCCCACGACCTCCCACGGGGCATCCGGGCCGGTGCCGTACCGCACGAGGTGGATGACCGCCGCAGTGCCCGTGACTCCCGCGGGCCTGCTCAGCCCGACGCCGATGCGGGCGTCCGGACCTCTGACGGTGTGCGCGGTGACGCGGCCGATGTCCTGGAAGCCCAGGTAGCCCTGGGTGAAAGACAGTGCGGTCTCGTCAGGGTCGAGATGCCAGGGCTGGTGGCCGGCGGAGTGGAAGTCACGCTCCCACGCCCGGGCTTCGGCGAGCGTGGTGAAGGGCCACATCGGCTGGAAGCGCCCAGAACCGAGCGGCGGCGCGCCGCCCCCGGGCCCCGGCGTGGTCGGCGCCGGCGTGCCCGGTGGGGTGATCGCCGAGGGGCCTGACGGTACGGAGACGGTGGCCGACCGCGACGGCGACGATGTGCCCGGTGCGGCGGACGGCGATCCTGACGCGCTCGGGGGCGAGCCGGAACTCCCGCAGGCGGTGAGCACCAGGCCGGTCCCGGCCGTTGCAGCGAAGAGTCGGAAGTGGAGCCGAATGTTCATGGGCGCCCCAGGAAACACGTATCGACCGTTGATACTGCTTGTGCGACTATCGTGCCACTAGTCCGGTTCGTGTCATAGTGGCCAGGACCAGCTGCTTTTCAGCAGGACGCGCGATCAGCATCGCGTGGGAGCCTCGGCCGTCGGTCAGCCTGTCAACCAGCGGCCGGCGGTTCGTTCATTTCACGCAAGAGAGAATCCGGTCGCGAACTCTCCTGTCCTCGACTGGGGTTCACCCCGGCGCGAACCGACCCGCGACGAGGATCGCCACCTCGCGGAGCAACGATTGCCACCGGTCAGGGACTGCTCTTCGCCGTGCGGTCACCGCCCGATCTTGCAAGGTGCAGGCACCTCACCAAGAACACGAGGTGGAAGTGCTGCAAGGCGACAAGGTCACGTCCAACGGTGCGACGTCACGAATGCCGGGCGGCTATGACCCGAACTTCGTCCATTGCCCTTCGGAGACCACCTCGACGGAGCCGTCGACGACCTTGATGGCCGTCTGTTCGTCGATGGCGTAGGCCGGAACGCCGATGTCGGCGGCCCACCGCTCTGCGTCCGCCAGGGTGTTCTGCGGGAAGGCGTCCAGGTGCGGAAAGATCGAGAAGTCGACGACTCCCAGGGTGCGGTCGTCCGGCGCGGACGGCCACTCGACGAAGTACGCTCCGATCCGGGGCGTCATCACCATGCTTCCGGCACTCACTCCCACCCAGACCGTGTCGGGCAGCGAAGGCAGCAGATCGGCCAGCCCGGACTCCCGCATCCAGTGGCTCAGGTACGTCGCGTCGCCGCCGTCGACCAGGAGCACGTCGGCCTCCCGGAGCCAGGGGACCCATCGCTCCGCGCCGATGGTGGGCAGTGCGGTGAGCTCGAGGACACCGAGCGACGCCCAGCCCAGGCCGGATAGGTGCAGCCCCTCGGGTTCGGCGGCTACGAAGCCCCGCACCGATGTCGGACCGCACATCGGGTGACCCCACTGTGCTGTCGGGACACAGAGGGCGTGGCACTCGGCGATCGGCTTGCCGAGAAGCTGCACGAGCGCCGAGTGGATGCTTGGGTTCGTGACGCCACCTGACGTAAGCAAGAGCTTCAAGGTGCCTCCAATTTCGCGCGCGGAAGGTGGTGTACCTGAAGACCCGGGACCGTGCTGGGGCTCATCGTAGTTCGGGCAACCTCTTCAGAGGTCTCTCAGGTCGCCGCGCGATTGCCCCCACGTTCGTTGATGCATGTTCATACGGGCGGACTGCCCGGAACGTTGCCACTACAAGCGGCGCGGCCACACGTTCATGCGACGGCCCGGCAAAGACCGTCCCACCCTCACTCCAGCCCGCTACACTCTCCACGCCCAAGCCGTTGACCAGCGCTGATGAAGAGGTCCGGCTGGAGTACTAGCCGCTGGGGCTGCGAGCGCAGCGCGAGGTGCCCGACCCGATCGTGAGTGGCCGGGTACCTCGCCGCGCGCACTGTGCCCGCCACACGCGCCGAGGCACCCGGCCGTCCCTATGCCTCGGCGGTCCGTGGCGGGCCGGACGCTCGCATCAGCCTGGGAGGATCAGCCCCTTGCGTGCTGGTGGAGAGTGGCTGCCAGGAGATGGGAGTCGAGCAGGGAGACGTCTGCCATCCTGTCCGCCCGTGCGTAGCCGGCCAGCATCCGTTTGGTCAGGACGAGTGCTTCGGGCGAGCGTCGGACGAGGGGCCTGGTCCAGGAATCGATCACCTTGTCCAGCTGGTCGAGTGGGGCGGTCCGGTGGAGCAGACCGATACGGTGGGCCGTGTCGGCGTCGAAGACGTCGCAGGTGAGCATGAGCTCGCGAATCCTGGAGGTGCCGGCCTCGGAGATCAGGCGTCCCATCGCCCCGCCCCACGCCGGCGGTAGCCCTATGCCGACCTCCGGCATGCGAAAGCGGCTGGTGTCGGCACCGGCGCGCAGATCGCAGAAGGAGGCGAGGGCGAGACCCGCGCCGATGACCCGCCCGTGCAACCGGGCGATGGTGACCGCGTGAGTGTTCTCCAGGGCCTGGCACAGGCGGTGCGCCTTGTCGGCGATGCGCCGCAGATTTACTCCGGACGGATCGGCGGCCAGTACCTCCTGGTACTCGTTGCGGTCGGCACCCAGGCAGAAGTCCGTACCCAGTGACGACAGCGTCAGGATCCGGACGTCGGGTCTCTCGTGGAGGTCGTCGAGCAGGGTGGCGAGGTCGTCGAGGACTGCGGCGTCCAACGTGTCGTCCTGTCCCCAGGGGTTGAGGCGGACATGCAGTACGGGGCCGTCCTGCTCGGCACGTATCGCCTTGGGAGCGGTCCGGGCGTGTGCGGGGGTGGGGGTCGATTCGGTCATGCGAGGGCTACGTCCAGGTTCAGCAGGCGCCGGAACGCCACACGGGGCGCCATCGACGGGGGGCGTACGAGGGTGAGGCGAGGAAGGCGCCGGATCAGTTGGCGGAGAAGGGTCTGGGCTTCGAGGCGGGCCAGCGGCGCGCCGAGACAGTAGTGGATGCCGCCACTGAATGCGAGGTGGCCGGGCGTGCGTTCGGGGTCGAACCGGTCCGGGTCGCTGTGTCTGGCCGGGTCTCGGTGCGCCGCTCCGACCATGAGGTGGACCATTTCGTCGCGGCGGATCTCGACACCTCCCAGCACGGAGTCCTGCGAGGCGATCCTGCTGATCACGTGGGTGGGCGGGTCGTAGCGGAGCGTCTCCTCCACGAACCCGGGTACGAGGCCCGGGTTGTCTGCGATCATGTCCCAGCGTTCCGGGCTTTCGACGAGCCGGAGTGTCATCGTCGAGAGGAGGGTCGCGGTGGTTTCCAGGGCGGCCAGCAGGACGAACAACACCAGGAAGTAGACCGCCTCGTCGGCCTTGTCCTGGTCGGGCTCGATCGCGTCCCACGTCTGGATCCACCGGGTGACGGGGTCATCACCTGGGTGGGAGCGCCGATCACGCACCAGGTCCATGAAATAGGTGCGGAGTTCGGCCGTGGCCGCGTCGGACAATGCCAGTTGACTGGCCGACGGCAGCAGCTCCTGGGTGAAGACCTGATCGTGTGTCAACTCCCGGAGCCTGGGCCAGTCGGCCTGCGGCAGCCCGAGCCAGTCACCTATGGTGGCCACCGGCAGCTCCTCGCAGACAAGCCCGGAGAAGTCCGCCTCGCCAGTGCGTATTCGCTCCGTGAAGGCGTCGAGGAGCTGATTCGCGGTCCGGTTCACATTGCGGCCGATGCGCTCCACGGTGGCTCGGTCGAAGGTGCCCGCCGCCTGTCGCGCCTTGGTGTGGTCCGGGGGGTTGAGCGCGGCGAGCGTGTTGCTCATCTCGCGTGAGGAGGGCGCGTTCCAGCGTGTCCCGGGCCCCTGACGCTCCCGCCATTTCCTGTCGGGCTCCAGCCATTGACGGCTGCGCAGGACCTGGGTGCAGGCGGCGAAGCCCGTCACGACGGAGCCGCCCCAGGGGGCGGGCACCACCTCGCCCCGCGAGAGGAGTTCGGCGTATATCGGGAAGGGGTCTGCCTGCCCTCTGGCCGTCCGCAGACGGGAGAAGAGGGAGGCGGACGCCCGGCGGTCGTACGACGGAGTTGTGGCAACGCCCATGGTGGCGGCTCCTTTCTGAGACCCAGCCGCCATGCATACCCACAAGATCGTTAAAGCATCCGCTACCCCTGAGTACTCAGGAGGTTACTAAAATCACACTTCCCTCACTCGCCCCTGGTCCACGCCAGGAAGCGGCTGAACAGGCCGCCCTTGGGCTGCAGCGCGGCACCGGCGTTCGTACGCGAGGGTCCGGCGGTGGAGGGCGAGGAGGCGGCTGTTTGCTGCTGGGGCATCTGGCCCGCGTTCGATTCGGCCGACACGGCTGCCTGGGGAACAGCCCTCGGGGTGAAGCGGATCGGGAGGGTGACCAGCGAGCGGCTCCACGGGCTCGGCACCCAGGTAAGCGCCTTGAACGGGACACGCATCTCGACGTCGGGAAGCCGGTTGAGCAGTGCTTCGACGGCAGTCACGGCGATCATGAAAGCCGGGTCCTTGGCGGGGCAGGCGTGCGGGCCCGCTCCGAACGCCAGGTGCGCCTTGGCGCTGAGCTGTTCGCGGTGTTCGGTCAGCTTCGGGTCGGTGTTGGCCGCGGCGAACGAGATCAGGATCGGGTCGTTGGCCCGGATCACCCTGCCGCCGAGCTCGACGTCGTGAGTCGGGTAGTGGGCCGCGTAGTTGGCGATCGGCGCGTAGTTCCAGAGGGTCTGGGAGACCGCGTCCTCGACCGGGAGGCCGACCTGCCAGTCCTCTCCGAGGTACAGGGCGCTACTGGTGCCGATGGCCGCGGCCAGCGGCGCAGTGCCACCGGAGAGCAGGGTGACCAGCTGGTGCAGCACCTCCTCGTCGCTCAGCTGGGCCGGGTGCTCCATCAGACGAGTCGTGAGGTCGACTGCCGGGCGCCGCCGCTTGAGGGCGATCAGCTCGGTGAGCGCCCCGCCGAGCACCTCGTCGGCCCCGGGTGTGCCCTCGAAGATGCCGCTGATCCCGGCGATCACGCGGTCGCCGATCTCGGGCGGGCAGCCGAACAGGTTGCTGAAGACCAGCAGAGGCAGCGGCTGGGCATACTCGGCCATCAGCTCCGCCTGGCCGCGGATGTCGGTACTGAACTGGCTGATCAGGTAGGTGGCGGACTGCTGTGTCTGCCTGATGAGCTGGTGCTCGTTGACCGTGGCGAGACTGTCGGTAACGGCCTGACGCAGTCGGGCATGTGCCGCACCGTCACTGAAGAGAGCGTTGGGGCGGTAACCCATCATGGGCAGTGCCGGGCTGTCGGCCGGGACGCGCCCTTCGTTGAGGGCGTTCCAGCGGCGGGAGTCGCGCACGAAGGAGGCGGGGTTCTGCAGGATGTGCAGAGCGGCGTCGTAGCTGGTGACGAGCTCGGCCTGGACGTCGGGGGCGATGTCCACGGGCGCACTGGGACCGAACGAACGCAGATGCGTGTAGTGGCTGTCGGGGTCGGCTCCGAACGAGGGGCCGTACATCTGGACGTTCCCGTGCGCGGGGCAGCCGGGGGGTATCTGCTGCGGTTCAAGTGGCTGTTGCATTGCTGCGCTCCTAGCCGAGTTGGGACATGAGGTGTTTCACGAGGGTGATGAGGGCCTGCGCCGAGGAGTTCTCGTCCCGTACGTCGCATTCCACGACGGGGGTCTCGACGGTGAGGTTCAGGGCCTCGCGCACCTCGTCGAGCGGGTAGTCCGCGGTGCCCTCGAAGTGGTTCACGGCGATGGCGTACGTCAGGCCGAAACGTTCGACGAGGTCCAGGACGGGGAAGGACTCGTGCAGTCGCTCCGGGTCGACTAGGACCAGCGCGCCCAGGGCGCCTCGGGAGAGCTCCTCCCACATCTCCTTGAAGCGCTCCTGGCCGGGCGTTCCGAAGAGGTAGAGCACCAGGGTGTCGCTGAGGGTGAGCCGGCCGAAGTCCATGGCGACGGTGGTGGTCTTCTTGTCGGGGGTGCCCGAAAGGTCATCGAAGCCCACGCTGGCCTCGGTGATCTCTTCCTCGGTCCGTAGGGGCTCGATCTCGGAGAGACTGCCGATGCAGGTGGTCTTGCCGACCCCGAAATGCCCCACTATGAGGATCTTCACTGCGTGGGAGACATCTGGATCCAGGTACACGCTACGCTCCGAATCGATTCTTCAGGCCCTCAAGCACGGCGCTGACCAGTTCTCTGTCGACACGTTCGGCGCGAGGTATCGGTCTCCTCACGAGGATGAGACTGTCCTCTTCCAACTGCGCCAGCAGGATGCGGACGATGCCCAGGGGCAGGTGCGTGTGCCCTGCAACCTCGGCCACGGACAGGAAGCCGTTCGCGACCAGGTCCATGACCTGCCCCACTTCCGGGGACAGCGTGTGCGCCGCGACCGGTCCGTCCTCTGCCGCCGCCGTCACGAGCGTCGTATGCTCGTACTCGTGGTCCGGGGGCAGCGCTCGTCCGTTCGTGATCACGAAGAGAGGGACTAACGGAGACGTCAGTTCCAGCTCTTCATCCTGTTCGGGCCCGTCAGGCATGGCCTGTCCCCTTCCCCGGTGTCGCCGCCGCGGTCAGTCTGGGAACCGCCTCGTGCAGACGCGTGGTGAACTCCTCTATGTCGCATTCGTGTTCGGCGGCAGCGGCCAGGAGGGCACCGGGGCCGGCCGCCATCAGGAAGATCCAGCCGTGCTGGAACTCGATGACCGTCTGACGCCATTCCGCGTCCTCAAGGACCCCCGCGAACTGGGAGGTGACCCGGCTGTAGGCGTGGATGCCCGTCATGGCCGCGGAGATCGTGTCCGCGAGGTCGCGGCTCATCCCGCTGGTCGTCCCGCGGGGAAGGCCCTCCGATCCGAGCAGCACCGCGTGGCGGGCACCCTTGACCTCGGACATCACCTGGTCGAGCTCGCCAAGGACGAATCCCGCGTCATCGGAGCTCTGCTGCCGGGGGGCGCTCCCCCGCGCACCTCCGGCGTCCTCGGCCCTCACCCTCGGCGGCGAGGTGAGGTTGTTGCCCAGCCGGGCGACAAGGCGGTGCATGCGGAAGGAGATCTGCTGCATGTCCACATCGGGCGCGGCTGCGGCGGCGAGGTAGGCGCCCTGCCCTGCCCCGATCAGGAAGCTCCAGCCATGCGAGAACTCGATGATGGTCTGGTTCCACTGCGGGTCCTCCTCCGGTCCGGCGAAGTGGGCCGTCGCCCGGCTGAGCGACTGCATCCCGGCCATGGCGGCGGAGATGGTGCGCACATCCTTCTCGGCCAGGCCTTCCGTCGCGCCGCGAGGAAGGCCGTCCGCGGACAGCAGGACGGCGTGCCGTGCACGGGGCACGTTGTGCACGATGTCCTCAAGCATCCACGACAGGTCTGCGGTCATGCGTCTTCGGACCCTTCGAGCGAGGTGGCGTCAAGGTTGCGGCCGGAGAGCGTGCCGCGCTGGAAGGCCCCCAGGCTGCGCCCGGAAGTGCGGCCTGTCTCCCCCGGGGTCCGCGGCGCCGGTGAGGTGGTGTCGTGATCGGGGACGCTCGCGATGGGTGCCTGGCGTGCGCCGCGCTTGGGCAGACCGTGCATGGTGCGCGACGTTGCGCTCTGGGGCCGGCTCTCGGTGGCGGGCCGGATATTGCTGACCGGAGCCTCCTGGGCGGGCGGTATCTCCTCCATGGTCCACAGCTCCTCGGGCAAGAGGACAACGGCCCTGACGCCGCCGTATCGGGAGACTCCGGTGACGTCCACCCTGAAACCGTGCTGACGCGCGATCAGGCCGACGACCGGGAAGCCGAACTTCGGATGAGTCCCGAGCTGCGACAGACGGGGGGCGACTTCTCCGGAGAGCAGCGCGGTCGCCCGCTGCCGCTCTTCGTCGTTCATGCTGACACCGGCGTCGTCGATGACGATGCACAGGTTGTTCTGGACGCGCTGGAACGTCACCTCGATCGGCGCGTCGTGCTGCGAGAAGCTGGCAGCGTTATCAAGCAGCTCCGCCACAGCGAGTGCGACGGGCGCGACCGCGGACGCCTTCAGGGCAAGACCGGTCTGCTGCATGATGGTGACTCGGTGGAAGTTGCGGATCTGTCCCTGGGCACTGCGCACCACGTCGTAGACGCTGGCGGGCTTGTTGCGGCGGCCGAGGGGCGCACCGCACATGACGGCGATGCCCTGAGCCTTGCGCGCCATCTGGGCGTTGGCGTGGTTGACGTCCAACAGGTCGCTGAGGACGGCGTGTCCGCCGTACTTGTGCTGGATGCCATCCAGAAGTGTCGTCTGCTCGGCCGCGAGGCTCTGCAGGAAGCTAGCGGCGCCCTTGAGGACGGCCTTTGTGTTCTCCTCCGCCGCTTCCTTCGCCTCGCGGAGCGTGGCGTCCTGCTCGTTCCGGAACGTCTGCAGCTCGGCGCGCGACGAGTGCAGGTGGCTCTCTGTCGTGGCTAGCTGGCGCCTCAGTTCGGCTTCGGTATGCTGCTTCTTCGCCCCCAGCGCTCTGTTGCGGGCGACGAGTGCCACGACCGCGACAACGGCTATCGCCGCCACCACAACCAAGCACCACGCAAGTGTGTCTCGATTCATGGAAACCTTTCCAGGTGCATGGCATGCGGACGGCTGCGGATACACCTCGCGAGGACCCGCAACACAGCTGATCGGTACGGTTCACCTGTTGTTAAGCGGAGAGCATGCCGCCGATCGCAAATCAGCATCTGCGTCAAATGGATCAAGATCACAGATGCCAGGATGCTACCACCGGACCTTCGCCTCCCCGGACGCCTGCTATGGCGCCTTATGCGCCCAACACGGCTGCCGCAACAGCGGGTTGACACGACCTTTCGACCCCGCATCTGCCATCCGCCATCCCTCTCGCCACCGATCCGCCAATCGGCACTTCATAAGTGGAGTGACAATCTCTCACATCGATCTGAGGAGCCGTCAACCGGACCCTTCAAGGACCTCATCGACAGGTGGCGGCGTCCAGTTCATAGGTGCCGGGAGCGTGTTGTACGCTCGGCGGGAGAACGCCCGTGCAGGCGCCCGGGAATCCCCGGATGCACCCTGCACTTTCCGCACAGGCCGATTCGCACGGCAGCGATCCCGTGCCCGAGCCACCGACCGAGCAGAGGCGAGGGTGAGGTCCGACCCAGTGCTCCGCCACTCGCGCTGACGGATGATTCTCGCGGGATGCTCGGAACCTTTCGGTGAGCGCGCTCGCTCACCATCTGCGTCCCCGTGAAGTGGTGTTCCTGTGAGCACCCCGGCGGGCATTGTCACGTTGATGGCGGGGTGGCTGGGTGATGGGGTTTCGGGGCGTGCTGGGGTGTGGTTTGGGCGCCTGTTCAGGCCGCAGCGGCCAGGCTGATGTTCTCGGTGACGTGGTCCCAGAGGGTGAAGCGGATGGTCATCTCGAAGCGGTGTTCGGTGGCGGTGCGGAGGTGTCGCCAGGTGCGGAAGTGGGGTGAGATGCCGCTGAATGCGGACAGGAACCGCTGCGCTGCGCCGACGGAGCGGAAGCCTTTCATCGCGTGTTCGCGTTGCCTGGTGGGCTGGTGGCTGTTCTCGGCCCGGTTGTTCAGGCCCTTGTGCGAACGGTGCTCGACTGACGGCATTGCCTCGCGGTGGGCCGCTTTGTAGAAGCGGAGCTTGTCGGTGACGACCACCCGCGGCACCGCCCGGGTCTTCTTCATCAGGCGGCGGAAGAAACGGCTGGCCGCGGCCTTGTCCCGACGGTTCTGCACGAGAATCTCGAGGACGTTGCCGTCCTGGTCGACGGCCCGCCACAGGTACTTCAGCTCACCGCTGACCTTGATGAAGACTTCGTCCAGATGCCACTTATCCCCCGGCCTTGGCCGGCGGCGGCGCAGCCCGTCAGCGTAGGCCTGGCCGAACTTCAGACACCAGCGGCGCACGGTCTCATGGGAGACGATCACACCGCGCCGGAGCATCAGCTCCTCGACCTCGCGGTAGCTGAGCGGGAAGCGGAAGTACAGCCACACGCAGTGCGAGATCACCTCGACCGGGCACCGGTGCCCCCTATACGACGGCGAGATGCCCTCCACGGACGATCCCCTCCACCAGTGACCAACCCGAAGATCATCTCACTCAGCCAGCCAACGTGACAGTGCCGCTCTGCGACCGTTCGGTGGTGCATGATGCTTCTCCCTTCGGGGGTGTGACGCGCACGTGTGCAGCGCGTCGGGAACCAATCGCCCACAGGTGAGCCGCCCAGGTCTGTCTGGGGCCACGAGGCCCGAGACCGGCCCGTCGGCCCGAGAGGAATCAGGGTTTCACCCCGTGCGGCGGCACGCCGCGCGTGGCACGTTGGATACAGCAACATAGTGAGGAAACGGCGGCGATCATGCGAGCTCACCTCGGCGATCAACTTGTGGTCGAAAGCCCAGTCACCGGCGCTACCAGGCGCGACGGCGAGATTGTCGGACTCCACCACGAGGACGGAACCCCTCCCTACGACGTGCGCTGGTCGGATACGGACGCGGTGACTCTCGTATTCCCCGGGCCCGACGCGCATGTCCATCACGTCGAACACGAGCCCGAGGGAGACTACGAGTTCCGTCAACCGGGCAGGGAAGAGGCGGGTACCGAGTCCGCCAGGACCCGGCCCGGCAGGGCACCCAACCCTGGCGACATCGGTCGGCGCGTGGCCTTCGAACGCAAGCGCCAGGGGCTCACCCGGGCAGAAGCTGCCCGCCTGGCCGGAATGGCGCCGGCCTACCTGGCTTATCTCGAAGAACGGCCGGCCGACCCGAGTGTGGCGAGTCTGATCAGACTGGCCAGCGTGCTGCGAACCAGCGTCGCAGTCCTGCGCGGAGGCGGTATCGACCTGCCGCCAGGCCGAGGTCGGGCGGTCACGCACCCCCGGCTGCGGGACCTCGGCCCCGACGAATGCCGAGCCCGGCTTTCCACACATGGCGTGGGGCGAGTCGCGGTGTCGACACCCGATGGCCCAGCCGTCATCCCGGTGAACTACGAGGTCATCGATGACGTGATCGTTTTCCGGACCGCGCCTGACTCGGTGCCCGCAGCGGCTGTCGGAACGGATGTCGCATTCGAGGTCGACCATGTGGATGAGGCCATGAGCCAGGGCTGGAGCGTGCTCGTAGTCGGCCCTGCGCGGGTTGTTACAGAGCCCGACGCAGTGCGTCGGCTAGCAACTCGCGCCCATACCAAGCCTTGGGCGGGGGGCGAACGCGACATGTGGGTGTCGATCCGGCCCACGCGCCTCACGGGGCGTCTCATCAGTCCCGCCGCCGAGCAATGAGGGGCACTTCCGCGGTGCGCCCGATGCGTATCCCACGACCGCGATCCGACCTTCGCCGCGAAGCAGGTCCAGGCACAGCGCCGCGCGGCCTATTGTCATGCCCCTGCGGATCACGAGAATGAGGCGCACCCTGCGGGGGTGATGTCGATGCTGCGCCGACGGAGTGGATGCACCGCGGTTGGACGGACAATTATGGCGGCTCCCCTTGTCTGTGGCGATCTCGGCGTCCTTGATGCGACTGGTCGGCAAGGGCATCTGCCGGGGTCATTCGTGTTTCGTGGAAGGCGGGGAAGCGCACAGGGTCGTCAGGCGCCGCTGGTACTCCTCCTCATCGATCTCGCCGCGGGCGAACCGCTCGGCCAGCAGCTGCTCGGGCGAGGGCCCGGCCTGGATGTGGGTGTGGGGGTGTTCGGGGGTGCGGCCCAGGACCCGGAAGATGAGCACGCCGATGCCGACGATCACCACCCAGAACAGGACCATGTTCACTGACATCGCGAACCAGCCCCAACCACCACCGTGGCCGTACCAAAACATCGCGTTTCACTTCCCGGTTGCTGCCGGGGGCCGCGGGCGCGGGGCCCGCTGTCCTGTCACGTTCCCTGTCACCACCACGGTCCCACGGCCTTGACCGCCGGTGTAGAGCCGGATGGGCCCCGGTCGCCGGCCAGTCAGCCACATCCCCCCGGGGGCGCACAGGGCGGGCCGGACGGACCCGTCCGGCGCTCCCGGCAGGGCCAGTAGGCCCAAGCCCGGGACAGCCCGCACGGCGCAGTATGGAGACCGGAGCAATTCGAGAAGGATCGTTGTCGCGCCGAATCCGGGCATCGGTCGTGCCTCGCCGCCGTGGGAACCCGGCGTGCCGACGGCGGCCGAGCCCCCCGCAGGCTGGACCATTCAAGGGAAGTCTTGGCCATGACCTTGCACACCAGCACCGAGAAGCCACACAGCAAGCAGTGGAGCGTGCGCCTGGACCTCTTCGAGGAAGGTGACCTCACCAAGGTTCACGCCGTCCTAGACACCGGTGACACCACCCTTCGGAGTCGCAGCTCCGCGCAGCGCAACCCAAACGACACACCCGTTCCCGAGATCGGCGACGAGTTCGCCGCCGGCCGGGCCCTGATCGACCTCGGCAACCAACTGCTCCGCGCCGGAAGAACTGACTCCGCTTCGGGCGGCCTCGCCGCGCCCGGTTGAAGGGCGTCGAGGGCAGCCGCCCCAACTGGTGGACAGAAAGAGTTCCGCCACTGCGCAACGTCGGCCGTGGCGCTTCCGCCCGATGTCCGACGGGCTCGGGATGCGTTCGCGGCCCCGATGCGTGCCGTGCGGCATTCCCTGCTGTCTGCCCGGTTCGCGGGCACGGCTGACCTCCACCCAGGTGCGGGGGCGACTGTTGCCGTACGGCCCCACGAGCCACGTCGACGCGTCGACCTACGGCGGGCCGGTGAGCTGGCGTGCCGATTCGCGCACCTCCCTCGTTCGGCTTTCAGGTCCGCTCGACGGTGAGATTGAGGAAGTGGGCCGAGCATGAGATGCACGGGTCGTGATTGCGGACCGCCCGTTCGCACAGGGCGGTCAGCTCCGCGTCGGTGGGATCGCCGTCTCCCAGGCGTTCCTGCACGATTCGGCGGAGGTCCTCCTCGACCGCACCCAGGTTCTGTGCGGTCGGCGGGACAAGGCTGGCGTCGGTGACGGTTCCTTCGGCGTCGAGGGTGTAACGGTGGTACAAGAGACCGCGCGGCGCCTCAGTCGCTCCATGCCCGGTACCGGCTCGTGAGGGCACGTCGACGTAGGGGCGCGGCGGGGGTTCGTAGGCGTCGATGATCCGCAGTGCCTCGTCGACCGCATAGAGCACCTCAACCGCTCGGACGATGATGCTGCGGAAGGGGTTTCGACAGACGGTGCCCTGCCGGGGGTCGCCGAGTCCGGCGTCGTGGGCGGCCTGGAGGGCGATCGGGGACAGCCAGCGGCCGCTGATGGCGTACCGGGCGAGGGAGCCGGTGAGATGGCGGCGGTTGTCCAGCAGGGAGTGCAGGGCGGTGGAGTGGGGTACCTGGCTCTCGGCGACGTGGGCGCCGAAATCGTGGACCCCAAAGGTACGAGTGGGCAGCGCGCGGTCGGATTCGGGGGGAAGGTAGCCAGCGTGCGGCGCAGGCATGACGGTCGGGGTGCCGGACTCGATGGCGTAGGTGCCGGGCTCGGACAGAGCGAACAGGTCGTTGTCACAACCGGCGTCAGGGAACTCGAAACCGGCCACCCAACGAACGGTTTGGGCCGCGTCGTCCCGGGCCCGGCGCAACCTGTCGGCCAGCGGGCGCAGTTCGTTCGCGGTGGGGATGCGGTGGAAGCCACCGAGTCGGACATTGACCGGGTGGATCGCCCGGCCGCCCAGTAGTTCCAGGATCGCGTTGCCGGCCTGCTTGAGCCGCAGGCCGCGTTCAATGTCGGCACGCCGGGTGCGAGCCATGTCAATGACGCTGTCACAGCCGAAGAAGTCGGGCGCGTGGAGAAGGTAGATGTGTAGCGTCTGGCTCTCGATCCATTCACCGCAGTAGAGCAGCCGGCGCAGCGCCGCCAGCTGCCCGTCCACGACGACGCCGCAGGCGTCCTCGATCGCTCGGCAGGCGCTCATCTGGTACGCGACCGGGCAGATCCCGCACACTCGGGAGGTGATGTCGGGCGGCTCGGCGTAGGAGCGTCCGCGCAGGAACGCCTCGAAGAAGCGTGGCGGTTCGTAGATCGCCAGCCGGGCCTCTGCGACCTCGCTGCCGTCCATGCGCAGATATAGTGCGCCCTCACCCTCGACGCGGGCGAGCGATCCGACTTTCAACACCCTTGAGCCGCGGTGGGTCACTCTTCCAGTTCCTTCCGGGAGGCCGTGTCGAACTCAGGAGCGGCGGTATTGAAGGTTCGCAGCACCCGCACCACGTCGAGGGTGTCCATGCCATCGCGGCGCAGGAGGGGAATGAACGAGGGGAAGTTGGTCGAGTTGGACGGGCCGAAGCAGCCGTAACAGCCGCGCCCGTACGCGGGGCAGATCGCACCGCATCCGGCGTGGGTGACCGGACCCAGGCAGGGTGTGCCGTGGGCGACCGTCACGCAGACGGTGCCGCGCTGCTTGCACTCGAAGCAGACGCTGTGCGCGGGTACGTCGGGTTTGCGTTCGGCCAGGTAGGCGGTGATGACCTCCACCAGTTGGCCTCGGTCGATGGGGCAGCCGCGCAGTTCGAAGTCCACCGGGACATGGGCGCTGATGGGTGTGGATGTGGCGAGGGTCTCGATGTAGTCCGGTCTGGCATAGACGGCAGCCTGGAAGTCAGCGACGTCCGCGTAGTTGCGCAGTGCCTGGACGCCGCCTGCGGTCGCGCACGCCCCGATGGTCACCAACCGCTTGGAGACGGCCCGGATGTGCTGGGCCCGGTCGACGTCCTGCTGGGTGGTGACCGATCCCTCGATCAGCGACAGGTCGTAAGGGCCCGGCGCGTCGGCGCTGGAAGCCTCCAGGAAGTGTGAGATGTCCACCCTCTCGGCGATGCCGAGTAGTTCGTCCTCGCAGTCCAGCAAAGTGAGCTGGCATCCGTCGCAGGAGGCGAACTTCCAGACGGCGAGTTTCGGACGATCGCTCGCGGTCATGTCACAACTCCCGGACCATGAGGAGGGGTTGGGCCTTGCTCCAGCTGACGACGGGGCCGTCGCGGCAGAGCAGGAGGGGGCCGAGCTGGCAGTGCCCGCAGTGGCCAGTGGCACAGTGCACATTGCGTTCCAGCGAGACCCGAATCAGCTCCGGATCGACGCCGCGGTGCACCAGTTCGCCGGCGGTGGCGCGAATCATCGGCTCGGGGCCGCAGATGAACGCCGCCGACGCCGCGGGACCGAAGGCGGCCCGGTCCAGCAGGGTCGTGACGACGCCGACCTCGCCCTGCCACAGCGGATCCGCGCGGTCCACGGTGGTCAAGACCCGGGCAGCCGACTGCCAGCCGCGAACGTCCTCGGCGTAGAGCAGCTCGTGGGGAGTGCGCGCTCCGATGAGAACGTTCAGCCGTCCGTAGCGCTCGGGGGTGGCGAGCGCGTCGCGTACGAGCGGGCGCAGCGGCGCCAGACCGATACCTCCGGCTACGACGAGCAGGTCGTTCCCAACTGCGGCGGGTAGTTTCCAGCCGGTGCCGAACGGTCCGCGCACTCCGACCGTGTCACCAGTCCGCAGCTTGTGCAGCGCGGCGGAGACCGCTCCGACCGTGCGGACGGTGTGCGTCAGCCGGTGCCCGTCGATTCCGGAGACCGACAACGGGATGTCGCCGATGCCGAAGGCGTACACCATCGCGAACTGCCCAGGAGTGAAGGGCTGCAGGGTCGAGCGGACCGGTTCCAGGACGATCGTGGCGGTGTCGGGCGTCTCGGCCTCACGTTCCACCACCCGGAACGGAATAGGGACGGTTCCCAGCCGAGCAGTTGCGGAAGCCGTGATCACGACTCACCGGCGTCGGGGGGCCCGTACAGGTCGAGCAGACGGATTCGGGTGGACTTCAGCCGCCGTGCGATCACCTGCGCAACGCAGTTGGTCAACGCCATGCCGAACGACGGATCCTTCTCGCACGCGGCTCGGACCCGCTCCGCGTCGAACTCTGACGCCGACACGGTGCTGCGGGCCTGCGCACCGAGGTGCCAGCGGTACGGCTCGAACAGCCAGGACCAGCCCAGCAGATCACCTTCACCAAGGGTCTCCAGGACTGCCTCGTGCCGGGCCGGGACGTGAACGTCGAGCGCAACGAGCCCGGAACGGATGATCCAGAACCGGTCGGCGACACCGCCCTCGTCGAAGATGCGGGTGCCACCGGGGAAGGAGACGTCGTGGGCGAACGTGACCAGCCGCTCACGGTGGCCGGGCGACAGGGCCCCGAGAAACCCGTGGCGAACAACGGTCATTGCGGGCCCTCCCCCGACTCCTGCCGGGCGGCCTCCCGTTCCAGGCTCAGCGCATGGGCCTCCTCGGTGATGTCGATACCGACCGGGCACCACACGATGCAGCGCCCGCAGCCGACGCACCCGGAGCTGTCGAACTGGTCGTACCAGGTGCCGAGTTTGTGGGTGGCCCACTGCCGGTACCGGCTTCGCGAGGAGTTGCGGACCGGACCCGCCTGCAGGTGGGAGAAATCCAGGTCGAAGCAGGACTCCCAGCGCCGCCATCGCTCGGCATGTTCGCCGGTGAGGTCTGTGACGTCCTCGGTGGTGGTGCAGAAGCAGGTCGGGCAGACCATGGTGCAGTTTCCGCAGGTCAGGCAGCGGGCCGCGACGTCGTCCCAGCGCTCGGCCGTGAGAGTCTCGCGCATCAGCATCTGCAGGTCCACCAACGGCATGCTGCGGCCCATGCGATCCGCCGCGTCGGCGACACGCTCACGCGCCGCGGTCCGAGTCGCGGCGTCGGCGGAACCGTGGGGCAGCTCGGCCAGGACCGACTCTCCCTCCTCGCTCCCGATCCGCACCAGGAAGCGGTGGCCGTCGGAATCGAGCACCTCCGTCAGCGCCAGGTCGTAGCCGGGCCCCACGGCCGGCCCGGTGCCCATGGACACGCAGAAGCAGGTGGCACCCGGCTCGGTACACTCCGCCGCCACCAGGAAGGCCCGCTCACGACGCCTACGGTACGCCGGGTCGTCGAACATCCCGCCCGTCAGCACCCGGTCCTGGATCGCGATGGCCCGCAGGTCGCAGGGGCGCACACCGAGGAAGGCGTACGACGACGGTGCTGTCCGGTCCTGGGTCACCACCAGCTCACCATCGGCGTCGCGATCGGCAGTCCACTGCCTCTCCCGCGGCGGATGCAGAAACGTCTTCCAGGACTGAGGACCCGCGCTGTGCGCGAACACGGCGCCGTCCTCGCGGGCACGCAGCCGGTAGACGCCTGCCTCCAACTCGACTCCCCAGCCGTAGGGGAGTTCCGCACCGCCCGCGATCTCGGACAGGACGATCGCCCCGTCGCGGACGGTCGGTCCCACGACCGTCCGGCCACGCCCGGCCAGGACCGCGATCAACGCATCCAGGCCGTCCTTGCCGATCACCGCTTCCGTCCCGCAGTCGTCAGCCATCCCCACCCTTCCGACGCCGCCGATGATGCCTTCCCGGCCAGTATGCGCACGGCCTGCTGCCCGGCATGGGCCGACCGGCCCCTGCGTGGTCCAGGTGGCTGTGTCCGTCACCCCGTACGGCCCTCGCACGGACCCGGTACCACTGGCGAGCCTGGCTGACGGGAAGGGGCAAGCGCGTGAACCTCACTACGCGGATCGCCGTCATCGGTATCGGGAACGAGTTCCGCCACGACGACGGTGTGGGCTGGGCCGTCGTGGCCCGCCTGGCGGAACGAGCCGCGGAACGGCCACTGCCGGGTGCGACCGCCCTTCTGGCGTGCGACGGCGACCCTGCCCGCCTGATCACCCTGTGGGAAGACATCGACCTCGCCATCGTGGTGGACGCCGCACACGCACACCCCGGGCACCCCGGTCGGCTGCACCGCCTGAAACTGGATGGTGGGCAGCTGACGCAGACAGGCAGTGCGACGAGTTCCCACGGGCTCGGGCTCGGCGATGCCGTCGAACTCGCCCGCGAACTGGATCGCCTGCCCGGACAACTGGTCGTCTACGCCATCGAGGGAGCCAACAGCACCCTGGGCACCGGCCTGTCAGCACCCGTCGCAGCCATCGTGGAGCCGCTCGCCGAACGGATCGCGGAAGAAATCGCGCTGCACGTGGGTTCTGCCGGCAGCCGATAGGCACGAACTGGCTGCTTCCGGCGTGTATGTTCCCTTGCGCACCGCCATCTTCTACGCCAGAGCGCCTCCCCCGGCGCAACTGTCTGCCGCCCGAGTCATACGCGGACGCCGTAACGGGTCCGCGCGGCGAAGCCCGTTCGGCGCTGACGCTTGACTTCGAGCGTGTTCCCCTCCGTAACGTCATCCCATGGCAGACGAGAAAGGCACAGTGAGTGAAGTTCCTCCGGCGGAGTGGACACTCGGCCTCTACGCTGCGAAGGCAGTTAAGTGACTGCGCTACTGCCGAAACCCGACCGAGTCGTACCGGTCTCCTTTTTCTAGCCGACTGATGCCACCGTCATAGGTCATGCATCGTGAACGCCACGGAGTGGAGATCCGGGCGTCCTGAAACACCGCACCTGCACGAAGAACTCGGCCCGCGACGTTCCGAGTGGCTCTTCTTCGTCGTGTCGGAAACACTGGAACGGTTTCTGGGACTGCAGCCGATGGGGGGCCGTGTCCAGGAGGACTCAGATGGCCACAAGGCGCCAATTCATCAAGGCCGGCCTAGGCGGCGGAATCTGCCTATTCCTCCCGGCCGGGTCTGCCTCCACGCCGGGGTTCCCAAGCCGCGTCCTGGACCCGACGACAATCGACAAGTACGTCACCGAGCTCGCCGTCCCGCCAGTCATGCCCTGGATCGAGAGGGACGAGGCAGGACACGTCGATCACTACACGATCGGCGTACGGCAGTTGCGGCAGCAAATCCTGCCAGCCGGTATGCCCGCCACGACGGTGTGGGGATACGGGTCGACCCGGCATCCGGGAAGCTTCGCCTATCCGTCATGCACCATCGAGGCGACCTTCGGCCGGGCCATACGGGTCACGTGGGTGAACCAGTTACTCGACCGCCACGGCAACCATCTGCCGCACCTGCTGCCGGTAGACCCCACACTGCACTGGGCCAACCCTGAAGGCGGCATTTCACGGCGTGATGCGCGACCGGCCTTCACCTCGACACCCGGCCCCTATACGGGACCCGTGCCGATCGTGACCCACCTGCACGGGGGGCACAACACGCAGGAGAGCGACGGCTACCCCGAGGCGTGGTATCTACCCCGTGCATCCGACATCCCCGACGGATACGCACGGGTGGGCTCCTTCTATGAACAGTTCAAGACGATATTCGAGAACCAGTTCGATGCAGCCTGGGAGCCAGGAGCCGCCATATTCCGGTACGCCAACCAGGAGCGTGCCGCCACCTCCTGGTTCCATGACCATGCCCTGGGGGTCACTCGGCTGAACGTCTACGCGGGGCTGGCGGGCTTCTACCTCCTGCGTGGCGGGCCCGCCGACCTCCCGGACGGTGTGCTTCCGGGGCCGGCGCCGAAACTAGGTGACCCTCCGGGGAGGCACTACTACGAGATCCCGGTCGTCATCCAGGACCGGTCGTTCTCCACCGACGGCAGCCTGTTCTACCCGGCGAGCCGCGCATCCTTCGACCACTTCACCGGTCCGTACATCCCCGACAGTGACATCTCCCCCATCTGGAACCCGGAGTTCTTCGGCAACACGATGGTGGCCAACGGCCGTACCTGGCCCGCTCTCTCCGTCGAGCCGCGCCGCTACCGCCTGAGGTTCCTCAACGGCTGCAACGCACGCTTCCTGATCCTGAAGATCGTCACCGACCCGATGGCCACTCGCCCCGCAGCCCCGGTGCTCCCCTTCTGGCAGATCGGTTCGGAGGGAGGCTTCCTGCCCTCACCTGTGCAGCGCGACCAGCTGCTCACCGCCCCGGCCGAACGCGCCGACGTCATCGTCGACTTCACCTCGATCCCGGTCGGCACTGATCTGTACCTCATCAACGAGGGCCCCGACGAGCCGTTCAAGGGTGGGAGAGCGGGCACAGACTTCCGGCCGGCGGCCCCCGGGACCACTGGACAGGTCATGAAATTCACGGTGTCACGGCCGCTCGCTACTCCGGACAGGACCGTACCCCCCGCCCGCCTCGCCCTTCCGCCGTTCGAGCCGTTGGGTCCAGCGAGCCACACGCGACAGGTCTCCTTGCAGGAGCAGAAGTCCGCTGTCCTGCGGGGTGTGGGTCCCCGCGTGGTAATGCTCGGCACCGTGGACCGGAACGGAAACCGGACCCCCATGGGGTGGGGTGACCCCATCACGGAGAACCCGGCACTCGGGGCGACCGAGATCTGGGAAATACATAACTCCACCGGCGATGCCCACCCGATCCACATCCACGAGGTTCAGTTTCAGGTCGTCGACCGACAGAGCACCGGGCACAGCGCAAGACCTCCAGAGCCCGGGGAGAGCGGTTTCAAGGACACGGTGATCGCCTATCCGCACGCCACCACCCGGGTCAAGGCCACCTTCGACCGGGCGGGACAGTATGTGTGGCACTGCCACATGCTGGAACACGAGGACAACGAGATGATGCGGCCGTACCGTGTAGGCCCTCCCTGAACGCCAGAACACCCCGCTGCCATCGCCCTCGGGCGGTGGCGGTTCACTCACCCGGTCTGTCGAGCCGGCGCCGACCGCCACCTTGTTCCGGTCGCTGGTGACCGGCCGGTTGAAGATCATGCGGCGATGCGAGGCTGGTGACTGGTCGCCCAGTCCGGCCTGGCACGGGCGATGGTGTTCAAGCACCTGGCCCGTCCGTGCGAGTGCGGGCTCGTTGACTCCCGTCCTGTCGGCCAGGTGCCGGTGTTCGCTCTGCCCGGCCCGCGCTGCTGACCGCGGCGGAGGAAGTCGGTCAGCGGCAGACCTACGGCGACACCGGCGATGCAGGAACACCACGCCCATGGCGACCGCTACGGCGGCAATGAGCCAGGCGACCTTCTTGACCTGCTTCTCCAGGGGGCTGGGGTCGCGACGAGTGCGCTGGCTCAGCGCGGCGATGCGTCCCAGTTCCGTGTGATCGCCGGTGGCGAACACGATCGCCTGGGCCCGGCCCCCCGTGCACGTGGTGCCACTGAAGATGAGGTTGGGCTCCTGCAGCAACGGTGCCCCGGCGAGTTCGGGACCGGCGATGCGTTCGGCCGGCGCGGACTCGCTGGTCAACATCGACAGGTCGACCTCGATGCCGCCCTCGGCCAGACGTGCGTCGGCGGGGACCTTGGCGCCCTCCTCGAGAACGACCAGGTCGCCCGGCACCAGGTCCCTCGCCTCTACGGCCGACGGGCGTCCGTCCCGGATCACCAAGGCCTGCTCGGGCAAGTACTTGGCCAGAGTCTCCACCGCCTGTTCGGCCTGCCGCTCCTGAAGGAGCGCAAACCCTGCGTTGACGATGACAACGGCGACAATGGCCCAGCCGAGCACCGGGATGCCGGCTACGAACGCCAGCACCGCGGCCGCCCAGAGCAGCAGGGCGAGCGGGTGCACCAATTGCCGGACGAGTTCACGCCCCAAGGATGACCTCGCCTTGCGGCGGACCTCGTTGAGGCCATAGCCGGCGAGGCGACGCGCCGCCTCCCGTGCGGAAAGACCACGTGCCTCGGTGCCGAGTTCGCGCCGCAGCAAGGGCAGGGTCTCCAGAGGATCCGGGCTCAGTAGCGGACTCTGGCCTGCGGTTGGACGGGGGTGCCGGCCTCGGTCATCTTCGGCTCCCGGCCCCCACCGCCGCCGGTCGGCCTACCGTGGGTGCAACATGCAAGTGGCCGCACCTTCGGTCAGCGGCGCGTCGCAGCTCGTTCACACGACGGTCGAGCAACCGCCGCAGCGGACGCACAGTTACGGTCCGAGATTGCATGGCTTCGGGTCCGGTCGAATTGACATCGGGCATCTTGCAGCTCCGCGCTGTGTCCCTGAGCCTCGGCCAGGCAGAAGTGGCCCTCGGCGCTGATGCGGTGGGCCTCGGCATGCATGTGTCCGGTGTTGAGGAACACCCGGCTCCTGCCCGCGCGGGCCAGGGTCCGAGCGGGCAGGTTCCCGGCCTGTCGGCCGACATGCCGCCGCATATGTTGGTGAGCTGGGACCGCAATGACGTCGAGGACGTCATCGTGGAGAGACCAGCAGATTCGTCAAGACTCGTCGTGATCGTTGGTTGCGGCCCGCTTCACGGGGATGCTGCGTGCCGTCTCCGTTTTCTCGGGCTCCATCGCCACGCGAACGGTGAGGATGCCGTCCTCGTACTCCGCCTCGACCCCGTCGGACGGAATCTGCGTCGGTAGGCGAACGGTGCGGTGGAAGGAGCCATAACGGAACTCCGAGTGATCCTTCTCCTCCTTGCTCTCGGTGTGTTCGGCGCCGACGGTGAGCGTGTCGCCCTCGACCGTGATGTGGATGTCCTTCGCGGGGTCCATCCCGGGAAGCTCCGCACGCAGCACGTACTGCTGTCGGGGTACGGATGAATGTGCCCAGCTGTGTACAGACGAACGCGCTCACGTGCGGGGAGTCTCTCCGGCGCCACGTCCCTGGGGCGAGCGGTGATCATCCGGGGACGGCGGTGATACCGGTGCCCGCCGCGGCCTTTCACCGCACATGGCAGGGGCGGCGGCCCGGCGGTGGGATGCGCGGATGAGGACTGCGACCAGGGCTGCGAGGTCTGCGGCGCCGGCCGGGTCGTCCGCGTAGCGAGTGGTCTGCAAGGGAGCCACTTGGTCCAGCCGCACTCCGTCGAGGTCCAGGACATAGGCCAGGGTCAGCAGCGCCAAGCGCGCGTTTCCGTCCGGGAAGGGATGGAAGAAGGCCACGTCGAGATACGCCCTGGCTGCGCGGGCTGCCAGGGGAAGTGCCGGGTCGGTGCTCTGCTGCAGGCAGCGGGCGAAGTCAGGCCACGTGGATGGTGTGAGCCCGTAGCGCTCACGGCCGCCTTTGGCGAAGGCATCACCGTCCCGGAAGGTGATCTCGGATCTGCCGAGGACAATCCGCTGCCAGCCGGCGAGCAGAGCCGGGGTGAGGGCGCGTCGGTGAGCGGCGTCGATGCGGGCCAGGGCGTTCGCGTCTAGCAGCCGCTCGGCGCGTTGCGGGCACCGGTGCCGGACCTCACCGTCGAACCAGCCTGTGAGCCCGTCGACGGCCGGTGCCACGGGAATTTGGGTCCCGGCACCGGCCAACGCCCAGTCGACCCTATCCCTGACCGTGCACCAGACGGCGAGGGAGTCAAGGGAGTCAGTAGTCACGGAACGGTCGATGCCCGGTCACGCCGAACCCGAGATCCTCACCGACGGCGTCGACCAGGACGGAACTCGGCTCGGCCCAGCTCTTGAAGCGCCCGCCGATAGCGCCCTTCACCATCTCGGACGCTTCCTCCCCTTCCAGGCCCACCGAGGAGAGATACCACGTCAGCACGCGTTCACAGAGCATGTGCCAGCCGCTCTCGGTACAGGTCCGGTCCACGACCAGGGTCACCAGCCGGGTTGCTGCTCGCTGGACGTGCCAGCTGCGGTCCTCCGCGTCCGCATCGGCTGCCGGAGCGAGCTCGGCGAAGCGCTCGGCCAGTTCTTCCAGCCAGTCGCGCCACTCCAGGAGTGAGGCCACGACGTTGGCGGTCGCGGCCTCGGGGCCGTCCCGCAGCGAACAAGGATCACAGCACCAAGCGGTGACGACGCCGCCGCCACCGCCCTCGCCGAACGCCCAGTGCCATCCGCAGGCCCACCGGTCGTAGCGGTCGACCAGGAGGTTTGTCACCAGTTTGACGAAGCCGTCCCGGTTCGCCATGGCGCGAATCAGCGCCGTGACCTGTGCCTCCTCATCACTGTTCCAGGTGAAGGCGTGATGGTCAGGGTCAACGGCGGACCATGGCAGCAGGCGCGGGATCAGGTCCCAGTTGATGGACGTGGTGTTCCTCCGATAATCCGTCCGGTCGGTGCAACCGGCCGATGCTGCCAGGACCGCGCGGCTCCTGTCATCTGAATATCCAGCGAGTCCCATCCCCGTTGATCACGGTGACGAGTCAGCCCACGCCGGCCGTTCACCAGCAGGGCGAGTCGGCGAAGGAAGCTGAGCACATTCGCATGTACGTGGTTGGGCACCTTTCCCTGTACGCCGACAACTGCCCCTCCTGGCTGGTCACCTCGATCGGAATCGGGTGGACGTCGGGCATCGGCCGCCATACCGGGAAGCGGGGGAAGTCGGTTCCGAACCAGTCCATGAGGTCGGGGAAGAGGCTGCGCCTGCGCTCCATCTGGGTTCCGGACATGGTGTCCTCCATCTCCAGCGCCTTGGCGGCGCCTTCTGCGGTGCCGGATTCAGTTTCAGTGGCTGGACGTCAGGTCCACTTGGGACGACTCGGTCCTGAATGGGACCGTTCGGCCCTCCCTGTGCAGGTTCGTTTCGGCAGCAGCCACCTGCTGCTTCACCGCGGCAAAGCTGTCCGGTGCCACGGAAATCGAGTCGATACCGGTCTTCACCAGGAATTCTGTGAAGGCGGGGTCGTCGCTGGGACGCTGGCCGCAGAGGCCGACCGTGCGGCCGGCGGCCTGGGCGCGCGGCACAAGGGTCTGGATGCTGCGCGTGACCGCGGGGTCGGTCTCGCCGAGCTGACCGGCATGGTCAATCTGGACGGCTACCCGGCCGGCACCCGCATCATCGTGCGCCGCGAGCGGCCGCACCCCGGAGCCCAACTGTCCCTGTTCGACCAGGACGAGGGCCTACGGCATCAGGTGTTCCTCACCGACACCCCGTACTCCGGTGGCGGTTCCGCCCAGTTCCTGAAGGTCCGCCACCGCGGACATGCCACCGTCGAGGACCACATCCGGAGCGGCAAGACCACCGGCTTCGGCCGCTTCCCCTCCCGCCACTTCGGCATCAACACCGTCTGGCTCGAACTCAGCCTCGCCGCGATCGACCTGCTCGCCTGGACCGTGTCCTGCTACTGGACGGGGAGCTGGCCACGGCTGAGCCGAAGAAGCTCCGCTACCGGCTACTGCACGTCGCCGCCCGCCTCACCCGCGGCAGCCGACGCCTCCACCTCCGAATATCGGCGACCTGGCCCTGGAGACACGAACTGGCCACGGCATTCCACCGCCTCGCCGCACTGCCCCGACCCGCCAGCTGACCAGCAAACCCCCGTTCGCCCACGACCCGAAAGAACCCGGAGAACCCGACCACCGCGCCGGGACTCCGACCTGCCCAAGCACCGAAATCACGTCGGCCACCCAACAGTTGGCGATCAGCGACGCCGCCTCAGCCCAACCGAAACGGCGAGGTCAGGCGGGCGCGCAGCGACTCTCACTGCGCAGGAGCCGCGCTCACCTCGTCGCCGCCTGCAGCACAACGAGGGGGCCACAGTTCAGTGTGGCTACTCGATGAGCTGCTCGGCCCAGATCGTCTTGCCGCCTGGGGTGTAGCGGCAGCCCCAGCGCATGGCGAGCTGGGCGACGAGGAACAGGCCGCGTCCTCCCTCGTCGGTGGTTGCGGCACGCCGCAGGCGAGGCTGGGTGGGACTGGAGTCGGTGACCTCGCAGATTAGAACGTCGTGACGAATCAGACGCAGTTCCGCAGGCGGACGGCCATAGCGGATGGCGTTGGTCACTAGTTCGCTGACGATGAGTTCGGTGGTGAACAGGAGGTCATCCAGCCCCCACCTGGTGAGTTGGCGGGTTGTCCATGCTCGGGCCTCGGAGACGGCGGCAGGATCGGCCGGGATCTGCCACTGAGCGGTGTCCTTCGTCGGGACGGCGCGGGTGCGGGCCAGCAGCAGGGCCGCGTCGTCGCGCGGCGTCTGGTCAGCCAGGTTGGCGAGGAGAGACGCGCCGGTTTCGTCCAGAGGGTGCTCCGGCCGGCAGGTCGCGGCGAGAGTGTCCATCAGGTGCCGCAGCCCTTGGCCGATGTCGTCGCCCTCCCGTTCGATCAGCCCGTCGGTATAGAGGGCGAGGACGCTACCTGGCTCGAGGTCGATCGTGGTGGTCTCATACGGCATGCCGCCGATGGCGAGTGGCGGTCCCGGGGAGACCTCAACCACCTCGACGGTCCCGTCGGGCCGGACCAGGACGGGCGGCGGATGCCCGGCACTGGCCAGGGTGCAGCATTGAGTGACTGGGTCGTAGACGGCGTACAGGCACGTGGCGCCGACGGTGTCCTGGTCTGCCGGTGGGGCTTCGGTCGCAAGGCGCTGGACCAAGTCCGCGATCCGGGTGAGCAGCTCGTCGGGCTCGAGTTCGAGGTCCGCGAGCGTCTGGATGGCGGCGCGCAGGCGTCCCATGGTGGCGCTCGCGGGCATGCCATGGCCGACGACATCCCCGGCAACAAGGGCCAGCCGGAGAGAAGGCAAAGCAATGGCATCGAACCAGTCGCCGCCGATCTCCGCTCCACCGCCCGCGGGCAGGTAGACACCTGCAGTCTCGCCTGCCGGAGCGTCGGTGGTGGCCGGAGGAAGAAGACGTCGCTGCAATGCAACAGCCGCCCGGTGCTCTCGCGTGTAACGGCGGGCATTGTCGATGGCGAGGGCGCCCCTCGATGCGATCTGAGCCATGAGATCCGCCTCGTCCTCAGTGAACGGAACGGATGAGCCGACGCGCCAGACGGACACATCGCCGAGCGTGAGGCCGCGAGCGTGCAACGGCGCCACCATCACCGAATGACAGCCCTTCGGCAGAAGGAACTCGACCAGCTGCGGATCGCCGATCACAGAGATGTACTCGTCGCCGCTGAGGATGACCGTCTCACCGTGTTGAAAACTGCGCAGGATGGGGTGATCGAGGAACGGTGGAACAGGGTCGCCGCACTCGATGCCAGCCGGCCACCCCTCGGCGGCCGGTGCCATCGCAGCGTTGCGTAGACAAAGATCTCCACCGCCCAGCCGCTTCGCGGGTTCGTCACCGTCGAATACGGCCTCCGCGAGATCGACCGCGGCGAAGTCTCCGAAGGCCGGCGCCATTACATCCGCCAGGTCCTGCGCCGTGCGCACGACATCGAGGGACCCCCCGACGCGCTCGGCCGTCTTACGAGCGAGGTCCAGGTCCCGACGAGCCCGCCATTGATCAGTGGTATCGATGTACAGCGCTACCACTCCGGTCGGTCGCCCCCGCTCGTCCTCGAGGCGGAAGGCTGACAGTGACATGGCCCGCTGCCGTGCCTGGTCGTGCCGCCACCTCACTGGCTGGTCCCTGCGGACCAACGGTGCGCCCGTGTCGAGGACCTGACGCAGGAACGCCTCAGTTTCCTCAGCGTCCCCGTCCATCAGCACGTCGCGCAGCCGGCCCCTGGGCGGCACGGAGGGACAGCCAAAGACGCCCGACACGTTGTTGCTGTGCACGATGACCAGGTCCCGATCATGCAGGGCGATTGCGATCTGGTCCTGGGAGGAAAACGCGCGCAGGAGTTCTACGCCCTGCTGTTGATCGGACACGTTCTGTGTAGGCGCTGCCACGACGAGGAGATCGGAAGACCCTGTAACCCGCGTCGCCCGGAATGTGATGGGGATGATCTCTCCAGATCGGTGGCGCAGCCGTGCCTGGCCGAATGCAGGTATCTCCGTGGCCGTATCCGCGTCGCCCGGGAGGTCGGCCAGTAGTTCCTGCACAGGGCGGCCGCAGACATCCTTGGCCGTCAGCCCCGTCAGGTCCGCCGCCGTTTCGGTCCACCCCAGCACCGTCCCCCGGCTGTCGAGTACGGCGGTTGCCAGGCCGTCGAAGGCATACGGCCAACCGCCAGGTTTCGGACTGATCATGCTCGATGTCCTCTGGCAATCCAGCGCCGGACAGTCGTTCCTTTCGTGCCCATTTTTTCACTCCACTGTCGGCTGCTGGCGAGTGGGGATCTGTGGCTGTTTGCCCAGATTATCGTGATCATCTATGTTGCGCCTTGGACGCGGGGCTGGGCGCAGGGGGCTGGACGGCGAGCCTGGCCCGCCGTAGGCGCTGTCAGTCCCTGCTGGTCTTTGGGTGGCCCCGGCCCCGGCGTCTGGCGAACCGCCACAGCGGTCTTCGCCCGTGCGCGATGGCGAGCGTCGACGGGACGGTCACCATCTGTCATCGGTGCTGCCGTGGACTGCATGGAGTCACTTCAGCCTCGCCTCGGTGCGGGTGGCGAAGGTGTGCCGGTGGACGTACTCGACCGTGAGGAGCGAGTGGAGACTGCGCGGCAGCATTGTCCGACCCGACGCGCCCCATCAACTGCACCACGCCCCAACGGCCGCAAAGGTGCTGGAACGCCTCGAACGTACCTTCGCTGCCGCGGACCCTGTGGAAGATGACGACGTCGACCTGGTTCGGATGCCGGCGAGGGGGAATCTGCGACCACGCGTAGTCCGAGCTCGCGCGCCCACGGGCCTGCCCCAGGCCGCAATGCCTCAGGACTCAATGGCTGGCACCCTGGCGTCACGATTGGCGGCGAGTCGGCTTTCCAGGCCCGTGATGATCGTGTCCAGCACCAGGCGGAACATGCGGTCCTCGTCAGGGGCTCCGTCCGGGGGCCCGCCTTCGCCGTCTTCGCCGAAAACGGGGGCGGCGGGCTTGAGGTTCGACCACTGGTGAAGCGCACCGTTGAGTTCGGCGATGAGGACACCGATGACGACTGCGCACATGAGAGCGGCGATCTGCTGGATCTCTGAGGGCGGTACCCCTAGGGCATCCAGTGTCGCGATGAGCGCGGCCCAGAACGGGTCGTCGGGCTGGATGAAGTCCGGGTGGCTGAATGAGTAGGCCATGAGGTTGGGGTGGCGGTACGCCAGCGTCCGGAAATCTGTGGCGAGCAGGCGGATGCGCTCCTGCCAGGGAGCGTCCTCCAGCGTCACAGTGCGGAACTGGGCGCCGACCATCCTCGCCACTCCGCGCAGCAGGGCGTCCTTGTTCGGCACGTGGTGGTACGGCGACATCGGGTTCGCATCCAGCGCGGTCGCGAGTTTGCGCATGGTGAGCGCCTCGACCCCGTCCGCGTCGATGAGCCGTAGGGCGGCTGCATAGATCCCGGCCTCGGTCAGAGGCACGTCTCTCTTCCTTGTTCCCCGCTGGGGACGCTTCGCTTTTGTCATACGTCGTACGGTATCGGTTCCATACAGCGTACGGAAATGGGTTCGGCCACACCGTGACGGAGGAGACACTCCCGCACCCCGGGTTGCGCCCGACGTTCCATACGGCGTACGGTTCTCTTCCATACGGCGTATGTTTCTGAGGTACACCCCGACATCGACCGGCGCCCCTGCCTATCCCTCTCCACCCAAAGGAGCAAGCCATGACCACGTCGAACGACCTTCGCCCCATTCGGTCCCCGCGCGGGATACCCCTGCTCGGCCACACCCCGCAGATCCCCAGCACCAACCCGGTGGCGTACTTCGGCGAGCTGTCCAAGCAATTCCCCGAGGGCATCTACGGCATGGACATCGCCGGCATCGAGCAGGTCTTCGTCTACGACCCGGACCTGGTGGCCGAGGTCTGCGACGAGACGCGGTTCTTCAAGCAGATCGAGAAAACGCCCCTGCACCACGTCCGGGACTTCGCGGGGGCGGGCCTGTTCACGGCCCACCAGCACGAAGAGGAATGGGGCATGGCGCACCGTGTCCTCATGCCGGCCTTCAGCCAGCGGGCCATGAAGGCCTACTACGGGCAGATGCTGGAGATCGCCCAGAACCTGGTGGGCAAATGGGAGCGCAGGGAGGGTCAGTCGGTCAACATCACCGACGACTACACCCGCCTGACGCTGGACACCATCGCCCTGTCGGGTTTCGGCTTCCGGTTCCAGTCCTTCGACAAGGAGGAGCTGCACCCCTTCCTCAACGCGCTGCTGGGCGCGCTGGTGGAGTCGCTGCGGCGCTCGCAGGAGCTGCCGATGATGACCAAGTTCCGCAAGGCGGACGACAAGAAGTACCGCGCGAACATTCAGCAGATGCAGGAACTGGTCGAGAGCGTGATCAAGGAGCGCCGCCAGGGGGAGGGCAGCGGCGAGGAGGACCTTCTGGGGCTGATGCTGGAGGCCACCGACCCGGACACCGGCAAGCTGCTGGCCGACGACAACGTCCGCGACCAGGTGCTGACGTTCCTGATCGCCGGTCACGAGACCACCAGCGGCCTGCTCTCGTTCGCCACCTACTCGCTGATGCGCAACCCGCACGTCCTGGCCCAGGCCTACGCGGAGGTGGACCGGCTGCTGCCCGGCGACACCGTGCCTGACTACGACACGATCATGAAGCTGGACGTCATCCCGCGCATCCTGGACGAGACCCTGCGCCTGTGGGCTCCCATCCCGGCATTCGGCAAGGCCCCGTCGGAGGACACCGTCATCGGTGGCTGCTACGAGCTGAAGAAGGGCACCCGGGTCAACATCCTCGAGGGCCCGCTGCACACCCACCCCAAGGCGTGGGAGCGGCCCGAGGAGTTCGACATCGACCGCTGGCTGCCGGAGAACCGTGCCAAGCAGCACCCGCACGCCTACAAGCCGTTCGGCAACGGCGTACGTGCCTGCATCGGCCGGCAGTTCGCGCTCACCGAGGCCCGCCTGGCCCTCGCGCTGGTGCTACAGAAGCTCAAGTTCTCCGACACCAGCGACTACAAGATGGACGTCAAGGAGGCGCTGACGCGCAAGCCCAGCGACTTCCAGCTGGTCGTCCGTCGCCGTCAGGAACACCAGCGGACCGTCTTCGGCGCCGTGGACCTGCAGACTGACGACACGCAGGCGCAGGCCGCGGTCAGCGGTGTCGGGGTGAATCTGACCGTCGCCTACGGCTCCAGCCTTGGCTCGTGCGAGGACCTGGCGCGCACCATCGCCGACCGCGGCGAGCGCTCCGGCTTCGGCACCACCCTGACCAGCCTGGACGAGCTGGGCGACAACCTGCCCACCGAGGGCCTGCTCGTGGTCGTCGCCGCCAGCTACAACGGCAAGGCCCCCGACAATGCCCAGCGTTTCGACGACCTGATCGCCGCCGGGCTGCCCGAGGGCTCGCTGTCGAACGTGCGGCTCGCACTGCTGGGCGCCGGCAACACCCAGTGGGTGGCCACCTACCAGGCCTTCCCTACGCGGATCAACGAAGCTCTGCTGGCTGCTGGCGCCACCCCCATCATCGAGCGTGGCATCGCCGACGCCGCCGGTGACTTCGACGGCATGGCCACTCGCTGGATGGACACCTTGTGGACCACGCTGGCCGAGGAGTACGCCGCCGACACATCCGACGCGAGCGGCCCGCGCTACCAGGTCCAGCTGCTCACCGAGGCGGACGTGCGCCCCGCCATCGTCTCCGAGCAGGCCTACCCCCTCACGGTGGTGGCCAACGAGGAACTCGTGGCTGACGCGACCGGCCTGTGGGACTTCAGTCTCGAGCCGCCGCGCCCGTCGGCGAAGTCCATCACCATCGAGCTCCCCGAGGGTGTCACCTACGACACCGGCAACCACCTGGCCGTCTTCGCCAAGAACGAGCCCGTCCTGGTCAACCGCGCCCTCACCCGCCTCGGCGTCGACCGCGACCAGGTCCTGCGCCTGGACCAGCCGGCCGGCGGCCGCACCCACCTGCCGGTAGGCACCGCAGTCACCGCAGGCCTGCTCCTCACCGAGTTCCTGGAGCTGCAGGACGTGGCCACCCGCACCCAGGTGCGCATCCTGGCCGAGCACACCGAGTGCCCGTGGACCCGGCCGCAGCTGCAGGCCTATACCGCCGACACCGAGGAAGCCGAAGAGCGCTACCAGAACGAGATCCTCGGCAAGCGCATCTCCGTGCTGGGCCTCCTGGAGCGCTTCCCCGCGGTCGAACTGCCGCTGGCGGTCTTCCTGGAGATGATGGGGCCGATCCGTCCCCGCTTCTACTCCATCTCCTCCGCGCCGCTGGCCAACCCGCGCCACGTGCGCCTGACCGTGGGCCTGCTGGAAGGCCCGGCCCTGTCCGGTGACGGCCAGTACCGCGGCACCTGCTCGTCCTACATCGGCGGCCTCGAGCCCGGAGACGTCTTCTACGGCTACGTGCGGGTGCCCTCCCCGACCTTCGCCCCGCCGGCCGACCCCGCCACGCCGCTGATCCTCATCGGCCCCGGCACCGGTATCGCGCCGCTGCGCGGATTCCTGGAGGAGCGCGCCTCGCAGCAGGAGAACGGCACCGAGGTAGGCCTGTCGCAGGTCTTCGTCGGCTGCCGCCACCCGGAGCACGACTACTTCTACCGCCAGGAGATGCAGAACTGGGAGCAGTCCGGGATCGCGCAGGTCCACACCGCGTTCTCCGCGGTGGCCGGTCACCCGGCCCGGTTCGTGCAGAACGCCATCGCCAATGCCGCCGACACGGTGTGGCAGGCCATCGAAGACGGCGCGTACATCTACGTCTGCGGTGACGGCCGCCGGATGGCGCCCGCCGTGCGCGAGGCCCTGGCCGCGATCTACCGCCAGCGGACCGGCGCCGACGACGAGACAGCCCAGCAGTGGCTCGCCCAGCTCGAGGCCGACGAGCGCTACCAGCAGGACGTCTTCGCCTGACCCCCAGACCCCGGGAGGCGTGCGGCGTACCTCTCCCCCCGCACGCCTCCCGGCCACCACAAGCCCACCAGACACCACACGGCACCCATCGGCCGGAACCGGCCGAAGCGCCACTCATAGAAGGAAGATCACCATGGACACCATGCTCGCCGGACGCTTCCACCTGGACAGCAAGAAGTTCGTCGTCGAGGAGACCCCCGTCCCCGTGCCCGGACCGGGCGAGGTCCTCATCGAGGTCAAGGCCGCAGGCGTCTGCCTCTCGGACGTCCACCTCATCGACGGCACTCTGGTCCCGCAGTTCGCGACCTCCGACGTGGTCACCGTCGGCCACGAGGTTTCCGGCGTGATCCACGCCCTTGGCCCCGACCTCAAGCGCGGCCTGACCGTCGGCACCCGCGTCACCCTGGAGGCCGGCAAGACTTGCGGCCAGTGCGCCGACTGCGCGCGTCGCCGCCCCTGCACCCAGATGCGCACCGCCGGCATCGACTACGACGGCGGCTGGGCTCAGTACACCATCGCCCGCGAGGACACCCTCATCCCCATCCCCGACAACCTCCCCTTCGACCAGGCCGCCATCATCCCCGACGCGGTCTCCACCCCCTACGCCGCCGTCGTCACCACCGCGGGCGTCCGACCCGCCCAGTCCGTCGGCATCTGGGGCGTTGGCGGAGTCGGCGCGCACAACGTGCGCCTCGCCCGCCTGGTCGGCGCCGCGCCGATCATCGCCATCGACCCGCTGCCCAGCGCCCGCGAGCGGGCCCTGGATTTTGGCGCGGACTTCGCCCTGGACCCGGCTGCCCCCGACTTCGCCGACCAGGTCATGAAGGCCACCGCCGGACGAGGCCTTGACTACGCCTTCGACTGCGCCGGCGTTCCCGTCGTCCGCGAGCAGGCCGCCGCAGTGCTGGGCCTGGGCGGCTCCCTCATCCTGGTGGGCATCACGCCCAAGCCGCTCACCATCACCGAGGGGCTGACCTTCAACTACATGTGCAAGCAGGTGCGCGGCCACTACGGTGGCTCCCCCGAGTCCGTCTCCGAGCTGGTGCGACTCACCGCAGCCGGCCGCCTCGACCTGGCCCCCTCCATCACCGACCACATCCCGCTGGCCGACGCCGCCGACGCCCTCCACCGCCTGGAGAACAAGATCGGCGACCCGATCCGCCTCATCCTCGTCCCCTAACACCTGAACAGAAAGTTCATCAAGACCACCTCGGGCAGGGGTGACTGGGCGCCGGAGCTTGACAGAGCACCGGCGCCCACGGTCTTTCGCTCCCGGCCCCCTGAAACACAGGGAGTTCAGAGCCACCCGCGGCGGACCGCCTGCGCGCCCGCCTGGAATCGGGTCGTCGCCCCAAGGCGGGTGGTCAGGTCGGTGATTCGGCGGCGCAGGGTACGTTCGCTGAGGCCGAGTTGGGGGGCTATGGTCTCGTCCTTCAGCCCGGCGTGGAGCAGGTGGAGCAGAGCGCAGTCGGCCTCGCTCAGGTCGGGATGGTCATCCGTCTCCTGCTGCAGAACACGGGGGTGGCCTGCCGCCAGCTGGCGTCGAAGAGGTCGACGAGGTGTCGACCGGCGGCGACCAGTGGACCAGGGGGCGGTACTGCGCGGGACGTCGGCGCCGGCGGTGAGCGGAACGACGGCATCGCGGCGGTCGAATACCAGCAGCTTCAGCGGGACATAAGGCAGCACCCGGGCTTGTTCGCCGAGGAGCACGAGGTGCTGGAGCAGTTCAGCGCACTCAAGCATGGCCAACAGCTGGCTCGAGCAGATCGCCCGTGTCCGCACGCCCGGGCCAGCAGTTCCCTCTCGGACTTCAATGCGCTCGAGTCGGCAGTGCTGAAGCTGGCTGCCGGCCTGAGTTTGGGGCCTCCGCCATCCAGTGCGAGCACACAGGGGCCCGGAGGCTTCTGGACGCAGGCCGGTCCCTGAGCTGTCAGTCGAGGGCGGGCAGGGAACGCCGGGTGACCTCATGGGCGTCGTCCGGCGGGAGGCCGAGCATGCGCAAGACCATTTCGGCCAGGTCGGAGGCGGTCTCGTCGCCGTCGAGGTCCGGGCGGGCCAGCCTCAGCGCCACGAGGGACAGCAGGGTCCCGCCCAGGGCGGACAGGGCAGTGGTCGCGCTGCTGCAGGTGAAGCGGCCCGAGGCGATGCCGATCTCCAGGTCGCGCAGGGCTCGCGGTGACAAGCCACGGTCCGCGTGAATGTGGGCCAGACCGCGATCACGCAGGATCCGCATGAGTTCCGGGTGAGAGTCGGCCATCCGGGCGGTGAGCCGGAAGCCCGCGGCAACTAGTTCGGCCGGATCTTCGATCCCTTCGACACGGTCGTCGATGACCTGCCCGAACTCCTCCAGGGCGTCCGTCACCGCGGCGTCGAACAGCTCCGTCTTGGACTCGAAGTGGTTGTAGAAGGAGCCGAAACCCACGTCTGCGCGCTCGGCGATGGCCTGGATGCTGGCGCTGGTGTCCCCGGTCTCCGCGAGGATCTGCCGGGCCGCGCGGACGAGCGCCTGCCGGGTCTCGGCGCGGCGCCGCTCGAAGCGGTTCTTGGTCGGGGCTGACGTCGGCATACGGCGAGTGTAACAACCGTCACGATCAGTCTGCCATTACTGATGAGATCATCAATTATTTGGCTCGAACCCATTGACGATGAGCAAGGCAAAGTTGATGATTTCCTCATTACGGCAATGTTGCTTGGAGGACACCATGTCCCACACCCCCGTTAACAGGGCCGCTCCCCCGACGCCCCACCAAGACCTACACAGTGAGCAGGGCGCCCTGCGCGGAGAGCACCCCGGACGTTCCCGAAATCCCGTGATCAAGGTGGCGGATCTGGCCTGGCTGGAGTTCGAGAAGCCGGACCTGGACCAGGCCGAGGTGTTCGCGCGTGACTTCGGGTTCGCGATCGCCGCCCGCACCGAGAAGGAGCTGTGGCTGCGCGGCACGTTCGCGGGCTCACCCTGCATGGTCATCCGGCTGGGGCGTGCGTCCCGGTTCATCGGGCCGGCGTTCCGCGCGGCCGAGCGGGCCGACCTGGACCGGCTCGCCCGCGCCACCGGCAGTACCGTGCGGGACATCGACGTACCTGGCGGTGGGCAGTCGGTCGCCCTGCTCGATCCCTCGGGCCTGGCGGTCCGGGTCGTGTACTGCGCCGAGCCGCTGCCCGCGCTGCCCGAGCAGCAGCCGCTGATCCTCAACTTCGGCACCGAGCCCCGTCGTACGAACGTCACCCAGCGTCCGCCCCGTGAGCCGTCCCGTATCCAGCGGCTGGGCCATGTGGTGCTGGAGACTCGGGTGTTTGCCCGCACCCTGAACTGGTACCTGGACACCCTCGGGATGATCGTGTCCGACTTCCTGTTCCTGGACGGGCAGCGCGGGCGCGGGCCGACCATGGCGTTCATCCGGTGCGACCAGGGAGGCGTGGCCGTCGATCACCACACGCTGGCCCTGCACCTGGGACCCGGAACCGGCTATGTCCACTCCGCCTACCAGGTCACCGACCTCGACGCGATCGCCGTCGGCGGTGAGTACCTTGCCGAGCGCGGCTACCGGCGCAGCTGGGGGATCGGCCGGCACATCCAGGGCAGCCAGCTCTTCGACTACTGGCGCGACCCCGACCACTTCATGCTGGAGCACTTCGCCGACGGCGACCTGTTCTCCTGCGACCTCGAACCGGGCTGGGCGCCGATGTCGGGGAGCGGCCTAGCCCAGTGGGGCCCGCCGGTCACCCGCGACTTCCTGGGCACAAACCCGTCTCCCGCCAAGCTCCGCGAGGTCATGACGGCCCTGCGCGACGACAACGAACTCGACCCCGCACGCCTGCTGGGCCTGATGAAAGCGATGAGCTCATGAGCACCAACGTTATGCGCACCACCGACGGCTGGTGGGTCGTCCGGGACGAGCGCGCCGTCCGTATCAAGACCAAGGCAGTCACCACTGTCGATCTGCTCGCCGACCGGGACGCGGTCCGCAAGGCCGCCACCTCCGCCGAGAGCGGCACGCCCGTCGCCGACCTGGTGGCCCTGCCTCCGGTCACGACCCCCTGCCGGGTGGTCGCCCAAATGGTCAACTACCACAGCCACGCCAAGGATTCGGGCTTCACCGGCGACATCCCGCCCACCTTCTTCCGCAAGGCATCCGGCTCCGTCAGCGGCCCGCACGAGGAGATCGTCCGCCCCTCACACGTAAAGTTCCTCGATTACGAGGTGGAACTCGCCCTCGTCATGGGCGCGCCTCTGCCCGTGGGCACCGTGGTGGAAGAGAGTGACCTGCCGCGCTACGTCGCCGGTCTCGTCCTGACCAACGACGTCAGTGCCCGCGACGTCCAGTTGACCAAGACCCAGTTCTACGAGAGCAAGTCCTATCCAACTTTCACACCGACGGGTCCGTACCTGGCCCTGCTGGAACCTGAGGACTTCGCCCACCTGGTCAACCTGCGGCTGCGGTTGTCGGTCAACGGCGCGCCGCGCCAGGACCGCACGCTCGCTGACATGATCGTACGACCCGCGCAGGCCCTCACCCTGCTCGCCCGCTTCCAGACCCTCGACCCGGGTGACCTGCTGCTGACCGGCACGCCCGGCGGCACGGCCCTGAAAGCCCCGCCCAAGTCTGTCGAGAAGATCGCAGCACTGCTGCCGCCCGCGATGAAGTGGAAGGCGTTCTTCAACAGCCAGGCCAAAAACCCCCGTTACCTGCGTAATGGTGATCTGATCACCGCCACGATCGCTACCCCGGACGGGCGGATCGACCTCGGCGAGCAGCGGACCTCTGTGACGGGCACCCCATGAGCGCCGCATCCCGGACACCAGTGGTGATCATCGGTGCGGGACCCGTGGGGGTCACGGCCGCTCTCCTGCTCGCCCGGCGCGGAGTACACAGCGTTGTCCTGGAGCGCCACCGGGACGTCTACCCCTTGCCGCGTGCCGTTGTCGTGGACGACGAGGTCCGCCGGATCCTGCAGAGTGTCGGCGTCCACGAGGAATTCGCCGCCCTCGCCCGCCCGGCACGCGGGCTCCGGCTGCTGGACGCCCGGCACCGCGTGATCGCTGAATTCGCGCGGTCCCCGCAGGGACATCACGGCTTCCCGCAGACCAGCATGTTCGACCAGCCCGAGCTGGAACACCTGCTGCGCGACGCCCTGGCGAACCGCCCGGAGTGTGAGCTGCGGGGCGGGGTGGAGGTCGTTTCCGTCAGCCAGAACGCCGATGGAGCAAAGGGTTCGGCTGGTCCGGTCCGGGTCACCTTCCGCCGCGACGGCAGCGACGAGGACGAGCACCTTTGGGCCGATGCCGTCCTCGGCTGCGATGGCTCGGGCAGCGTCACCCGCGACGCCATCGGCGCCACATGGGAGGACCTGCACTTCGAGGAGAGCTGGCGAGTCATCGACGTGCGCACCAGCCGCCGGGTGCGCAGCTGGGAAGGCGCCGAGCAGATCTGCTGCCCCACCCAGCCGGCCACTTTCATGCGCGTCGGCGAAGACCGCTACCGCTGGGAGTTCCGGCTGCCCGACGATCAGCACCTGGACGGTCCGGACGGGCTGGAGCGCCTGCGCGAGCTGGTCGCCCCCTGGGTGGACCTGCCGTCTGATGCCTCCCCTGGCGACGACTTCGAGGTGATCCGGCAGGCGCAGTACACCTTCCGCGCCCGCCTCGCCGACCGGTGGCGCCGGGGACGCGTCTTCCTGCTGGGCGACGCCGCCCACCTCACCCCGCCCTTCATCGGGCAGGGGCTGTGCACGGGCCTGCGCGACGCCCACAACCTCACCTGGAAACTCGCCCGGGTCCTCCAACAAGGCGCAGACGAAGGGCTGCTGGACACCTACGAGCACGAGCGCAAGCCGCACGCCCGCCACGTGATCCGCGTCGCGGTCGCCGTCGGCTGGGCCATGACCGGCGGCCAGGACCGCGCCGCAGCGCTCCGCCGGGCCGTCGTGGGCGCAGCGTGTCGCATCCCCGGCGTGACCGCGGCGGTGAGCCGCGACCTCAGCCCCGCCCTGGCCGCCGGTCCGCTGGTACGGCGCCGCCCCCGGCTGACCGGCCGCGTGCTGGCCGGCACCTTCTGCCCGCAGCCCTGGGTTCAGCGCGACGGCAGGCGAGTGCGCCTCGATGACGTCCTCGGGGACTCCTTCGCCGTCCTGACCGCCGTGCCGCCCACCCCGCAGGTGACGGCTGTGGCCACGGCACTGGGCGCATCCACGATTCACATCGACGACCTGGGCGACGACGGCACCCTGGCCACCTGGCTGGCACGCGGCCGAGCCGACGCCGTCCTGCTGCGCCCCGACCGCGCCGTGATGGACACCGTCCCCATCGGCACCGGCGACTTCACGGACACCGCCGTCTGGGCTCCCCTGCTCCACACGGCCCGCCATATCGCCGATGCCCGGCCCGTCCCTCCGCCGAGGAGCCCTACACCATGACCACCCTGCACCCCACGCCGCATCCGGAACCTTTCTTCACCCCCGCCCCGAAGACGGCCGCCCGCAGCCGTATCGCGGACTTCGCCCGATGGGCGGCCCGCCACCAGGGCACCGAAGGGATCCAGGACCCCACCGACTACCAAGCTCTGTACCACTGGTCCGTCACCGACCTGGAAGGGTTCTGGGAGACGGTGTGGGAGTACTTCGCCGTCGACGCGACGACCGGGTACGAGCGGGTGCTGGCCGAGGAGACCATGCCCGGCGCCCGCTGGTTCCCCGGCGCTACGCTCAATTACGCTCACCACGCGCTGCGCAATTTGCAGCCGGACGCTCCCGCGATCACCGCGCTGGACGAGACCGGAGCCTGCTACGAGATCACGGGCCGTGAGCTGCGCGCCCGGGTCGCCTCGGTCGCAGCCACCCTGCGTGACCTGGGCGTCGGACAGGGCGACCGGGTGGTGGGTTACCTGCCCAATACTCCCCACGCCGTCATCGCCTTCCTCGCCACCGCCAGTCTCGGCGCGGTGTGGTCGGTGTGCGGCCAGGACTACGCACCCAAGGCCGCCGCCGACCGCTTCGCTCAGCTCGAACCCACGGTGTTGATCACCGCGGACGGCTACCGCTTCAACGGCACCGCACACGACCGCCGGACCGCCTCGCTCGAACTGGCCCGCGCCTTGCCCACGCTGAAGGCCACGGTGCGCGTGGAGCACGTGGGCCTTGCCTGGCCCAAGGGCGGGCACCCGGGGCTGACGGTGCCCTGGGAGGACGCGGCCACCCGCACCGAGGACCTCTCTTTTGCCCAGGTGCCGTTCGACCACCCTCTTTGGGTGGTGTTCTCCTCCGGCACCACCGGCCTGCCCAAGGGCATCGTCCATGGCCACGGCGGGGTCCTGCTCGAGCACTTCAAGATCCTCGGTCTGCACACCGATCTGGGCGTCGGGGACCGCCTGCTGTGGTACACCACGACCCACTGGATGATGTGGAACCTGGTCGTCTCCACCCTGCTGACCGGTGCCACCACGTGCACCTATGACGGCAGCCCGGCGCCGCTTGCGCGACCGGACATCCTGTGGGAGTTGGCGGACCGCCACAAGGTCACCGTCTTCGGCACCAGCCCCCAGTACCTGCTGGCCATGGCCAAGCTGGGCATCGAACCCTCCGTGCACGACGTGTCGGCCATACGCGTCATCGGCTCCACCGGCTCCGCCCTGCCCGCATCCGCCTACCCCTGGGTCCGCGACCACGTGGGCGCGGGCATCCAGCTGGCGTCCACCAGCGGCGGTACGGACGTCGTCTCCGCCTTCGCCGGCAGCGCCCCCACGACCCCCGTCTGGGAAGGGGAGTTGTCGGCCCCCAACCTGGGCGTGGCGCTGGCCGCCTACGATGCCACGGGCACCCCTGTCCTCGACCAGGTCGGCGAACTGGTCGTCACCCGACCCATGCCGTCCATGCCGCTGTACTTCTGGAACGACCCCGACGGCAGCCGGTACCGCAACGCCTACTTCGGGGCCTACCCCGGTGTGTGGAGCCACGGCGACTGGATCACTCTCACCTCACACGGCTCGGTGATCGTCCACGGCCGCTCCGACGCCACCCTCAACCGCAACGGTGTGCGCATGGGCAGCGCCGACATCCACGACGTCGTCGAACGCCTCCCGGAGATCACCGAGGCCCTCGTCATAGGCGCGGAGGAACCCGACGGCGGCTACTGGATGCCGCTCTTCGTGGTCCTCGCCGACGGGGTCGGCCTGGACGAATCCCTGCGCGACCGGATCCGCGACGCGATCCGCGACGGCGCCTCACCCCGCCATGTCCCCGACGAGATCCTCGCCGTACCGGCCCTCCCGCACACGAAGACCGGAAAGAAGCTCGAGGTTCCCGTCAAGCGCCTGCTTCAGGGCGTCCCCGCCCAGCAGGTCCTCAACCCCGCGGCGGTCGACAACCCCGACCTGATCGCCTACTTCGCCCGCCTGGGCGCGGAGCGGAACAAGCGGTCAACACGCCTCACATGACGTCGGCCAGGGGGCCACTGGCCCAGGTGACAGCACCGGGTCCTTGTGCCCCGCCCGGCTCCGCAAACCCCGTCCCCACCGCGTGGTGCCGGGGCGGGACTTCGGGCGAACGGCAGGGCGACCCAGAGCCAGACCACGGCGGTGAGTGTTCTACGACTGCTGGTGTGCACGGGTCTTCCTCTC
>NZ_JBSFCW010000042.1:0-46801 GCF_053593595.1 Streptomyces sp. NPDC002206 | reverse complement strand
CTGGAGGTACTGATCGAGCCGCACACCCGAGGTGATCCCGTCTCTCCGTTGCGCTGGACCACTTTGTCACTTCGAGCCCTTGCCTCGACCCTTACCGCACAGGGCCACCCGGTTAGCGCTTCAACCGTCGGGCACCTGCTGCACGCCATGGGCTACAGCCTGCAGGGAACCGCGAAGACGACCGAGGACCGGACGACTCATCCACTCAACCAGCCCACATTCCCCTGCCCCAAACCCCTTGTAGACCATCCGGCGGTACGGTGAGGTCGATCTACGTCGGTCACTCTCGGCGGGGCGGCGGGCATCACCCAGCCTCGCGCCACTCGGCGAAACGCAGCATTTCACCGTCGTAGGCCCGGTTCGTCGCGTGCGAGATACCCACCTCGACGTCGTCTCGGCCGGTCAGTCCTCGTCCGGGATCGCCTGAGCGCCGTCCCGCCCAGGCATCCGGACAAACACCGGGTTGGTCGAGATCGCCGAGGACTCCATGCCATCGGCCTCGTCGGATGCCCCGTCGGCGCGCAGTGCCCGGATCAGGTCGTGCAGGACCACCGCCTCGTTCCACTCGTACGCCCCGCCCCCGTAGATGGCCAGCGTCGCCTCCAGGTCGCTGCGCGCCTTGTCCAGCTGTCCCAATTCGCGGTGGGCAACGCCCCGCAGGTGTCTGGCCATGGCCTCCGCGTACGCGTCGCCAGCCCGCACAGTCACGTTGATCGCCTCGGTGAGGGGAGTCAGCGCCTCGCCCGGGCGGCCCTGTCGCAGGTGCAGCCAGCCGACGTCTCGCTGGGTGTGGCTGAACCACATCTCGTTCCCGAGCTGCCGGAACAGGGCGAGGGCCGCCTGTGCCGAAGCCCAGGCTTCGTCGAACCGTTCCATGCCGGCGTACACGCGGATCCGCGCGTTGTCGATGCGGCCGATCCATAGCCGCTCGCCCATGGGACCGAAGATGTCCTCGGCCTTGTCATAGGCCTCCAGGGCGTCCTGGCGGCGGGCGAGCAGCCGGTAGATCTTGCCCAACGCGTAGAGGCTCGCGCCTTCCCAGACCCTGTCGTTCAGGAACCTGAAGTCGTGGACGGCTTGCTCCAGGAGCGGCGCAGCCTCCTCTGGCCTGCGCAAGTACCCGAGCGTCTCAGCCAGGGTGCGTCGAAGGCGCGCCTGTGCCCTCCTGTCCCCGAACTCCTCGGCCAGCCGCAGCGCCTCCCGCTGACTCTCCTCCGCCTTCTCGGGCTGACCGCGCCACCTCTGGAACTCGCCCAGCTTCTCCAGCGAGGACAGCAGATGCCACAAGTCGTTCTCCGTGCGCAGCTCCTGCACGGCTGTGGTCATCTGCTCCAGCGCCGCCGAATAGTCGCTCTTGGCTGCGTGGGCACGTGCCACGACCATCCGGTCCCGTGCGGTCAGCGCAATGGCGGGATCGGGAGATCCCCCCGGCAGGAACAGGTCCATGGCCGTGTCCGGTATCCCGTTTCCCAGGGCGGCCACGGCGCGTCCGCGACGCAGGCTCCGGACCACCCGAGCCCGCTGCTCGTCCCCCTCGTCGAAGAGCCACTGGGCGGACTCCGAGGACAGGTTCACGTCGTCGAGGAAGTACGACAGGCCCTCGGCGATCTCAGCGCCCTCGGGCTCCATGCCCAGGCGCCGGGCGCGGGCGATCGCCCACTGGATACGCTCGATCTCCCCGGCAACCCAGGGCCCCGCCGACTCGCGGTCCAGGTTTCCCGTGCGCTCGTGCGACGCCTCCGTGCCCAGTTCCGGGGCACGCCCCGTGGCCAGGTACACGATGGCCTCCCGGTAGGCCCGTACCAGGCGCTCCTCGGCGCCACGGCGCTCCTCCGGTGGTAGACCTTCGTACTGCTCTCTCGCGAAGACGCGCACCAGGTCGTGAAAGTGGTAGCCGGGATCCAAGGCGCCACTCCCGTGCGCCTCCATCAGGCCCACAGCGACGAGTTCGTCGGAGACGCCTCCGGCCATGGCCGCGGTCGGCAGGCACCACCCGACATGCCAGTCCGTCAGCTTTCCCACGGGCAGGGAGGACATCAGCCCGACCGCCCGCCGGGCCGCCTCCGGCAGATCCCGGTATGTGAGGGATAGACAAGCCTGGAGGCTCAGATTCTCATAGACCAGCTCGTGCAGCCGCGCGCGCTCGTCCTCGAGCCGCGTCCGCATCCGCTGGAGTGTCAGGTCCTCACGCATCCCGATCTTTCCGCCCACGATGCGTAGCGCCAGCGGAAGCCGGCCGCAGAACTGCACGATCTCCAAGGCCGCGGCGGGATCAGCAGCGACGCGCTCCCGGCCCGCGTACACACTGAGGACCTCCAGCGCCTGGTCCTCGTCGGGCAGTCGCACCTCCAGCCGGTGACGCCTGGTGATGTTTCCCGCCGACAGGGCTCTTCTGCTCGTCACAAGCACCGAGCAGCCGGTCCCCACGGGCAGAAGCGGCTGAATCTGTTCGGTGCTGTGCGCATTGTCGAGCACGACTAGCAGGCGCAGGTTGTTCGTGAGGCTGCGGAAGAGGGCGGCCCGGTCGTCCGCCCCGCGAGGGACATTGCCCTGGGCCGCCCCCAGGCTCCGGAGGAACTCCCCCAGGACCTCACCGCTTTCGCGCGGCATGTCGGCCTCACCCCGCAGGTCGACGTAGAGCTGCCCGTCCGGGTAATGCTCCTTGACGCGGTGCGCCGCGTGCAGAGCGAGAGCAGTCTTCCCCGTGCCAGCCGCTCCGTGGACAACGATCACGGTGGCCTGCCCGGCTGCCGGGGCCCCGGGCAGCGCGCCGCTGGTGGGGGTCGGCACGTCCCGGAGTCGCTCGACGAGACTGCTGCTCAGGATGTCCCGCCCCACCAGCACGGGCTCCTGTGGGAGTTGATGACGCAGTTCCAGCCCCGCCCTGGCCGACACGGCCAGATCGTCCGCTGAGTGGCGGTACATGAACGCCGACAGGCCGCCCACTACAGCAGCAACGCCCACGAAGCTGCCCAGCGCCCACTTGTCCTTCAGGACACCGAAAATCAGGTCCCCGGACATCCCGCCCACGGCAACGACCCCCGCGGTACTCGCAAGCAGAAGCCGCTTGCGACGGGTCTGAACCTGAATCGACACCCTGCCCCCCCGGAGTCAACGTGGCCAGATGGTCGCATGGATCACACACCCGTGATGTGAGGAAGCACGGAATCGAGACAGTCAGTCCACGCGGGCCCAACTGTATGGCTCCGTGCGCGACGACGAGCAGCGTTTCGTCAGCAGGTCGGACGAACTACGGAGGCTGGCACGTCTCGGATGTTCACGACGACAAACAGCAGCGGCCCGTCTCAGGAGGGGCTGGCCGGCAACCTACGCCAACGCCTCCCGGCAGACCGAAGTCAAAGGCACTGGCTACTGGGGCTTTTCGTTGCCCTCGTCGAGGGATCGAATCATTCGTGGAATCGTGACTGTCGCACGTGCGGGTGATCAGCTTGGGCGGCCCGTGACAAGACCGTGGCGACGGCCGGTTGAGCCGAGCGTGCGAAAACTGCTCTCGTACGCCCTGGCCGTATGCGCGCCACTGTGCACACTGCTGCCTGCGGCCCATGCCCTGCCGGTCACGGCCTCAACGGTCGTCGTGGCCTGGGACTTCAACTCGTGTGGCTACCAACCGAAGTCGGCCCTACGGCTGCGAAGCGGCCCGAGCACGAACCACACGACACTGGGGGTGCTCTACCCGGCGGACTCCATCAGCGCCGACAGAGCAAGGGGGGACCTGGTATCGGGTGAGCCTGCAAGACCGCTCCAAGTCCGGCTTGAAGTCTGGCACCACGTGCTGGGTCGCGAAGTACGGCGTCAAGCCCCAGGTGTGTATGCAGTTGGACTGATTAAGCGATCGGCGAGGTAAGCAACGGGCGGGGTGAGTGGAAGAAGCCCCGCTCACCCCGAGTGACGTGTCTGGCTGCTCTGGGGGTGGGCGGAAATTGCGGGGCGTTTCGTGGTCAGTAGACCCTCGGTTCGGCGTCTGTGACGCGCACCGGTTGGGCCAGGCCGCCCGGGGTTTTGCCCTTGAAGACGACCTCGCAGGAGTACTGCGTCTTCGCATGCCGAGGTACCAGTGCGGCCTTGGGGATGTGTCATTGCAGCGCGCGTGGTCGATGCTCTCGCGGTAGTTGCCGTATAGCAGGCGCGCGACGCCGTCGCTGGTAAGCCCGCCGAGAACCGCGATCTGAGAGTGCGCGGTGACAACTTTGCGTGATCGCCCGAGGTCATCGTCCGGATCCCTTTTGATCACCATCGAAGCGGGCGGGGGAGCGCTCTCCACGTCCCGCTGGGGGATAGGGTCAAGGCTTTCCACGAGCGCCTCGGAGGTGCCTGCCCGGTGTCCGACAGCTTTGTTCACCTGCACAATCACACCGAATACTCGATGCTCGACGGTGCTCAGCGGCTCAAGCCGATGTTCGCCGAGGTAGAGCGTCAGGGCATGCCGGCCATCGCCATGAGCGACCACGGCAACATGTTCGGAGCGTACGAGTTCCAGCAAGTGGCCAAAGGCTTCGACGGCGTCAAGCCGATCATCGGGATCGAGGCATACGTCGCCCCGTCCTCGCGTCGAAACCGCAAACAGGAGTTCTGGGGCCCCGGCGGTGTCAGGGCCATGTCGGACGACGGCGAGGGCTCAAAGGACGTCAGTGGCGGTGGCCGCTTCACCCACATGACGATGTGGGCGCGGAACGTCAAGGGACTGCAGAACCTGTTCTATCTGTCGACAGAGGCGTCGTACACGGGGCAGTTCCCGGCCGGCAAGCCGCGTATGGACATGGAGCTGATCGCCGAGCACTCCGAGGGGATCATCGGGACGACCGGCTGCCCCTCGGGTGCGATCCAGACCCGGCTGCGTCTGAACCAGTACGACGAGGCCCGGGAGATCGCAGCCCAGTACCAGGACATCCTCGGGAAGGAGAACTACTTCTTGGAGCTGATGGACCACGGCCTGGATCTGGAGTGCAACGTCCGGGGGGATCTGCTGCGCCTGGCGAAGGATCTCGGCATCCCGCTGCTGGCCACTAATGACGCGCACTACGTCCTCGAAGAGCATGCGGACGCGCACGACAACCTGCTGTGTATCGGTGTGGGCAAGAACAAGGACGATCCGGGCCGGTTCAAGTTCAACGGCACCGGCTACTACCTCAAGACCGCAGTCCAGATGCGGGAGCTGTTCTCCGAGATTCCGGAGGCCTGCGACAACACTCTCCTGATCGCGGAGCGCATCGAGTCGTACGCATCGGTGTTCGAGAACGTCGACGAGATGCCGAACTTCCCCGGCGTTCCCGAGGGCGAGACGCAGGAGTCCTGGCTTCGCAAGGAGTGCCTCAAGGGCCTCGCCATGCGCTACGGCGACCCGATCCCGGCCGAGGTTCTGGAGCGGTTCGAGACCGAGATGAAGGTCATCGGGCCGATGAACTTCTCCAGCTACTTCCTCGTCGTCGCGGACATCTGCCAGTACGCCCGCGACCAGAAGATCCCCGTCGGCCCCGGTCGTGGATCGGCGACCGGCTCGATTGTCGCGTACGCCACCCGCATCACCGAGCTGTGCCCCCTGGAACACGGTCTGCTCTTCGAGCGGTTCCTGAACCCGGAGCGCATCAACCCGCCGGATGTCGACCTCGACTTCGATGACCGCCACCGCGACCGGATGGTGCGCTACGTCGTCGACAAGTACGGCGACGAGTACACCGCCATGGTCAACACCTTCGGCAAGCTCAAGGCCAAGAACGCGATCAAGGACACATCGCGGCTCCTGGGCTACCCGTTCAGTCACGGCGAGCGGATCACGAAGGCCCTGCCGCCGGACGTAATGGGCAAGTCCATCCCGATCAACGGGATCTTCGACGAGAGCCACCCCCGCTACGGGGAGGCCGGCGAGATCCGGGCCCTGTACGAGAACGAACCGGACGTCAAAAAGGTCGTCGACGGCGCCAAGGGCGTCGAGGGCCTCATCCGTAACACCGGCGTCCACGCGGCCGCGGTCATCCTGTCGAAGACCCGGCTCACCGACCGTATTCCGCTCCACATGCGCGCCAAGGACGGCGTCAAGATCACCGGCTTTGACTACCCCAGTTGTGAGGACATGGGGCTGGTCAAGATGGACTTCCTGGGACTACGGAACCTGGGCGTGATCGACCACGCACTCCAGAACATCCGCGAGAACCGTGGCAACAACATCACCACCGACACGATGCCGACGGACGGCGCGCAGCAGATCCCGCTGGATGACGCCACGACCTTCCAGCTCCTGGCACGCGGCGACACCTTCGGCGTGTTCCAGCTCGACGGCGGCGGCATGCGGACCCTGCTGAAGCTGATGGAACCCTCCCGGTTCGAAGACATCGCAGCAGCCCTTGCCCTCTACCGGCCCGGCCCCATGGCGGCGAACGCGCACACGAACTACGCGCACCGCAAGACCGGCCGCCAAGAGATCGAGCCGATCCACCCGGAACTGAAGGAGGCCCTGGAGCCGATCCTGGGCAACACCTTCCACCTGCTCATCTACCAGGAGCAGATCATGGCCATCGCCCGGCAGCTCGCCGGGTACACCTTGGGCGGCGCCGACCTGCTGCGGCGAGCGATGGGCAAGAAGAAGCCCGAGGTGCTGGCCGCCGAGTGGGAGAAGTTCCACGGCGGGATGAAGGACAACGGCTACTCCGAGGAATCCATCAAGGATTTGTGGGACGTCATGCTCCCGTTCTCGGGCTACGCGTTCAACAAGTCCCACACCGCCGGATACGGCCTCGTCTCCTACTGGACCGCCTACCTCAAGGCGAACTACCCGGCCGAGTACATGGCCGCGCTCCTCACCTCCGTGGGGGACGACAAGGACAAGGCGGCGATCTACCTGGCCGACGCCCGGAAACTGGGCGTTTCGGTGCTCCAGCCGGACATCAACGAGTCCGTCGCCAACTTCACCGCCATCGGCAACGACGTACGGTTCGGGCTTCGCTCGGTGCGCAACGTCGGTGAAGGCGTCATCGACTCTCTGGTGGGCTCCCGCAAGTCCAAGGGCAAGTACACCTCCTTCCCCGACTTCCTCGACAAGGCCGACATCGGTGCCCTCAACAAGAGGGCCGTCGAATCACTGATCAAGGCCGGCGCCTTCGACTCGCTGCAGCACAGCCGCAAGGGGCTGTCCGCCATGCACGAGGACGCCATCGACGCCATCATTCCGGTGAAGAAGCAGGCCGCGATCGGGCAGGACGATCTGTTCGGCGACCTCGGTGGCGACAGCGACGAGCCGGCCTTCGGCCTGGACATCCCCATCGACGCCAGCGAGTGGCCCCGCAAGCAGTTGCTGGCCGCGGAGCGCGAGATGCTCGGGCTGTACGTCTCCGCGCACCCGCTGGACGGCACCGAGCACATCCTGTCCCGCAACCGGGACACCACGATCAGCGAACTCCTCGGCTCAGGCCGTACCGAAGGCACTGTCCAGCTGTCCGGCCTCATCACCAGCGTGGACCGCCGGATGACCAAGCAGGGCAACCCCTGGGCGATCCTCAACCTCGCCGACCGTGACGGCGAGATGGAGATCCTGTTCTTCCCAGCCACCTACACCCTCGTCCAGCACGCTCTGATCGCCGACACCGTTGTCTCCGTACAGGGCCGCCTCAACGACCGCGACGGAGCGGTCAGCATCTTCGGGCAGGAGATCCAGGTGCTTGACGTGTCCTCAGCGGAAAGTGGCGGCCGGCCACCGGTCACACTGTCCTTTCCTGCCTACAAGATCAACGAGCGTACGGTGTCCGAACTGAAGCGGATCCTTGCCGCGCACAAGGGCGAGAGCCCGGTACGGATGCGAGTCCAGACGCCCGCGAAGACCGTCCTGTACGAGCTGGGATTCCTGGTAGACCCGACCTCGGTCGCCTCCGACATTAAAGGCACCTTCGGCCCCGACGCCTGGCAAGGCGCCGCGTGAGCGAAGAGGACGACGAAATCGTCCTCCAACTCGCCGATCCACCGGACTGCGCACGGTGTGGGGGAGCTGGGCTGCTCTCGGCCCGGTTCTCGCACTCCTGGAAGAATGTCCGCGGCGAAGAGGTCCCAGGTATGCGGGAGGCCATGCTGTGCCCAGTTTGTGATCGCGGTGAGCCGGCCGCCGACAGGCTCCTGGCATTCTTCGTAGTGCACGAGACACTAGATGCCTCCGAACTGCAGGCCTTCAACAGTCTCGCCGCTGCCTGGGTAGCGGTTGCACGTGCCTGCCAGGTCAACCAGCAGCAGCTCGACAACGAATATGAGCGCTGCCGCAACGGAGAACTGTAGACAGCGGTGCGCCGACAGGGAAGATCTCGTCGGCGCACCGTCGTGCCGGGCGGTTACTGCCCGTCGTAATTGCTATCCGAGCAGCCCGAGTGGCACTGCGAGCAGTTGGCGGCGTGGCCCCACAGCTCAGCGGCGGGTTCGTAGCCGGCCTTGCGAATCGCCTCGATGGCGCGCAGCCGCGTGTCGCGCTTCGGCTCGTAGCTGGCGCCGGGCTCGTCCGTGGTCGAGTGATGGATGAACCAGCCTGCGATGCGCTCGCAGAATCGGCGTAAGGCTCGGTGTAGAGAACGAAGGTGTGCCAACCGAGGTCGACCTGCTCGCTCGGGCCGAGAGCGGCGCCGGGGTTGGCCGCGCAGGCTGCCAGGAACGCGACCGCGTCGGTCATGATCCGCTCGGCGAGGGGCTGATCCACGCCCTCGTCCTTGACGATCCGGTTGACGAGTCGGCCGAACAGCTCGTCGGAGATGAGGGTACGGGCGTCGGCCCGTACGGGTGCCGCGGTGCTCATGTGATCTCCTTGCTCTGCGTGAATGGTGGCGATGGTGCTCGGATACGAGGCGTCAGCGCCGTGAGGCGGCGGTCCCCTCGCAGTTGATGGCGGCGAGCGCCTGAGCGAGCACTGGTAGCCGTTCGCTGGATGGGGCATCAGATGGGCCGCACTTCTGCGGCAGTGACGATCGCGGCAACGGCAACTAGGAAGACTGTTACTTGGCACACGCGTCGGAGCATGGGCCCTCCAGGACGGTCAGGAAATTGAGTCGAGCGTCGAAAGGCTGTCCAGGTCGACGACCGCGAAGTCCGTCAATGTGCGGACAAGTTGCGAGGCGAGGAACCACCTCAGGACCGGGTCTCGGTACCGCACGGGCACGTCGTCGCCTGCCAGCGCTTTGATCCCGTGGGCGGTCCACTCGTACGGCGTCCCAATGACTCCGTAGAGGGGGGCGCTGCGCACCATCAGAGCGGTGTAGCCCCTCTGGAGGTGCGGGCACTGCTCAACTGCGACGCGCATGTGCGCCAGGCAAACCGGGGGCTGCGAGGTGAGGAGGGTGGTCTCAGATCGCGGATCGCCGTTGGCGGGCGCCAGGAACGGGTATCCCGCGGGTGTTCTGGTGGGGCCTGCGCAGATCTGGCAGTGGAGTTTCGTCATCGTCTCGCGTTGCCTGGCGGGGTGGATCAGCCGCCACTGCGGCTGTCCGGACGGCAGTCCGTCACGACCGATCGACTGCGAGCACCGGCCCCACAGCACACCCAGCGGATCGCGGTCGTCTTGGCTCTCGTCCCAGTAGCCCAGGGCGGAGCGGCCGGCGCCGTCGAAGGAAGCGCGCAGAGCCAGGTACGACTCGGGTTCCTCGCCTTGGCGGGCTGTGATGTACGGGACCAGGCGGCTGACGGCGGTGCTCATGCGGCCGCTCCTGTCAGCACGGTGGGGCGGTGCGGGGCAACGATCTGGCCGTCGGGCAGCAGCTCGCCGGTGTCGTCGAAGAGCACGACCCCGTTGCACAGCAGAGCCCAGCCCAGGACGTCGTCTCGTGCAACCGACCTGGCCGCCTCGCGATCCGACGCGACAGCGGTGGGACAAGGGGTCTTGTGACGGCACATGTGCGTCGCTCTTCCTCTCGGACGTGCTGTGGTGGCCCCTCTTCGGCGGGATTTTCGAAACCGCGGGGGACCGGAATCGCACCGCCGAAGAGGGAGTTTTGGGGCCGCCCGGGGCGGTATCGGTGCGCAGGATTGAGCGAGTTGGGGTCGTGCATCAGTCGGTGTCCTTGATCTGCCGAGCGGAAATCAGGCGTTCGATCAAGTCCGATGTCACCCAGGACAGACGACGGGCGAGCCCAAGAGTCGACTGGTAGTCGCGGGGCACCTGTTCGTCCCGCAGGCTTCGCCCTCGGTCAATGAGCTGCAGCGTCGCGGAATCCGCGGGGAACTTCGGGTCGGCTACCGCGATGGCGCTGAGCTGCTTGACCGTGCTGCGTAGCCGTTGGGCGAGTTCATCGACTTCGCCCGCTCCTGGCATCTGGTCCCCTTGGGCCAGGTCCAGGTCATCGAAGACGGACTCGACGACGAGAGGGTCCCAGGCGCGTACCCGGTCCAGGAGGTGCGCCAGGGCATCCGCGTTGAGCGGGGGAGTCCACTGCGGCTCGGCCGGGCTGTTCGCGCTCACACCGTTCAAGAACGGGGCGGTGGGGAGCATCACTTGCTCTCAGGACCTGTGAGGGCGCCCCAGGCGCGTGTTCGTAAGGGGAGGGTTCTCATGCCGGGACCCGACCGGGCGTCATATGCGCGCGGACAGCTTTGCCGCCTCGCTCGCAGAGGCGCCACGACAGTGCACCGCCAAGCCGGCCGACTTTCCACAGGCCGCGGCCGAGCTCGCCGGCGCACGCTTGCTCAAAGTTCGGGAACGCGGGAAGCGGATCCTCGATGTCGATAAGAAGGGCGTGGGTTTCGGTGATGGCGAGCCGGAGTCGCACGCGTCGGTCCTCGTGGTTCGGACCCGGGTCGGCGTGGGCAACGGCGTTGCCGACCAAGATCCCTACGGCCTCCGTGGCGCCTTCAACGTTCCCCGGCCACCTGAACATCGTCAGCCGCGTCCGTGCGTGTAAGCGAGCGAGCTGCGAGGCACCCGGCAAGAGCTCAGGAGTCCTTGACCATTCCTCGGCGACCGGCGCAGTCCCCGTGAGGGACGTGACCGGTGCCGCCGGCTCGGCGTATCTCGGATGCACGACTCTCACTCCTGGCGTCGGAATGTGTTCGGACCACCACGCTCAGCAGCGGGTGGCGATCAGATTCCTCCCGGCCTGGGTGGCTTCGCCATGGCTTCCGGGGTGGCTTCCACGACACTTATGGGCGACAGACGTGGCCTCGGGGTAGCTTCTAAATGCCTTTTGCACAGGACCTGTTGTCCTGTCGACGGCACGCGGTATCCCCTCGTGAGGAGGGTTCCGTCGACGACTGGTCGAGGACGACGCTCAGAGACTTGGGGGCCGAAGTGGTCAAGCCGAGGACGCTGCTCAAAGTCCTGATTGATCAGCGACAGTGGACGTGGGCGATCTTCGAGCTCGAGTTCGCGAAGGCAGCAGACAAGGTCATCGGCCGCGGGGCGCAGAATCCCACCGTCGGCGAGACGCAGTACCGCCGGTGGACGAGTGGCCAGCTCAAGGGGCTGCCCAGCGCGGATGCTTGCCGCGTCCTGCAGGAGATGTTCCATGTCGAGGCGTCGAGACTTTTCGCGCCCCCGCCGGAGTCGACAGATCCCGATGTACCGACGTTCGACCTGGAAGCCGAGATCGCAATGACCGCACGTGAAGCCCAGGATGATGCCGGTGCCGCTGCCGCATCCTCCGTCTCTGACCTGACCGTCGACCAACTGCGTGACGACCTGCACGCACTGGCCAGGAGTTACGGCAATCAGTCCGCTCGCGACGTCTGGCAGAGAGCCAAGGAACTGCGGGAACAGGCGGAGAACGACCGCGACCGCACTGCCGTCCCGGCCCAACAGCAGGCGTTGCTCATCCTCGCGGGACAGGCGTCCGCCCTGCTGTCCACCGCCGCGTTCGACCTGGGGTCTTTTGACGGTGCAAAGCGGCTGGCGCGCACGGCGGCGCTCTATGGCGAGACCGCGCGGTACGAGCCGCTGCGCGCATACGCAGCGGGGAGCCTGGCCTTCATCGCCTACTACTCCGGCGCGCAGTCGCAGGCGTCCGTTCACGTTCGGCACGCACTCACCTACGGAGGTCTTGGAGATGTTGCGGTGCGGCGTCTCCACTCGATCGAGGCTCGGGCGTATGGGCACCTCGGGGATGCGGAGTCAGCCCGACGCGCATTGAGCATGTCGGAGGAGGTGGGGACCGACGCAACGGACGAGCTGCACGACTCAGTCGGCGGTGAGTTCGGGTTCAGCGACGAGCGGCTGGCCATGTCGAATGCTGTCGAATGATCTGGAGGGTGCTGCAGAAGCCCTTGAGGTGATGTTGTCGATCACCACCACGCATCGGGCAACCGGGCTCGTGGCAAGGGCCATGGAGTTGCGGCGAGCACTCACCCGGCGGCACCTGCAGGGCACGGCGCTTGCCGCCGATCTCGGCGAGCGGCTGGAGGACTTCACTCGTCTTCCGGGCCAGTGTCAGCTTGTTCCCCCGTATGGAGTGCTGGCGCTGGATGCCTGATCAGAGGGAGGCGAGGATCTTCGCTTCCTTCTCGGGGGCGATCCCGTGTTCTGCCCACCGCGGGTGGTCCACGGGGCGGCCATCGTTCTGCAGCCAGTTCCAGGTGTCACGGATGGTCTCGTGCAGGGGTCGGCAGCGGAGTCCTGCGGCTGCGGCCCGGCTCGAGTCCACTGACCAGACGCCGCTGTGGGTGCGCCACAGGGGGAGTTCGGTCCATTGCTTCACGCCGTGGTCGATGAGGACCGAGGGGTCGACCCATACGGGGCGCCCGGCTCCGCCCGTGGTCTCCAGGCAGATACCCAGGAAGTCCTCGAACGTGATGCCGTCCGGGTGCGCGACGTTGTAGCTCCCAGACGTGATTTCGCCGATGGCCTGGTCCAGCGCGAACGCAGCAACGTCGCGAACGTCCACGGGCTGGATCCGCCGCTGGGCCGGCGCTGGCGCTACAAAGGGGCCTCCCTGGTGCGCACGGCGCAGCCACCATGGCAGGCGTCCCACGTATTCGCCGGGGCCGAGGATCACGCCAGGGCGGAGGAACACGGCTCGGCCGGCGAACGACTCGGTCACGGCACGCTCGCCGCCCGCTTTCTGGAAGCCGTAGATGGTGGGACTGCCGTCCTCGCCGGTGTAGCCGTAGTTCTCATCCGAGTCCGCTGGGCACTCGAGCAGTTCGGAGTCGTCGGCCAGACGGCTGTGGGGCCAGCCCCTGTATACGGACACCGTGGAGAGGTGAATCCAGCGGGCAGCACAGTCCTTCAGCGTCGAGGTTGCCAATAGCACGTCGCGTGGTGGCAGATCGGAACTCGAGGTGTCGATGACTGCATCCCACGGGCCGCGCGCTGCGAGCGTTCGAACATCGTCGATGACGGTTCGGTCCCCGTGAACAGGCCTGACCCCGGGTACGTCCTTCCCGGAGCGGCCCCGGTTGAAGGTGGTCACGTCCAACCCTCTGGCCAGGGCCGCTTCGGCAATGTGCTTGCCCAGGAACCAGGTACCACCCATCACGAGGAGTCTCATGCTCAGAGATCTTGCCAAGTGGATGCCGCTGAACGAAAGAGCACCCGTGGCTCCCCCGACGGGCAGATGGTCAGGAAGCGCGCCAGGACCGCAGACGATCGGCGATGTCGAAGGTGTCCAGCCGCAGGGCCTTGATGTCCTCGATCAGTTGAATCCACTGGCCTTGACTCGCGTCGACGGTCTCGCCGGAGGCCGCGATGTACGCCACGGCGACCGTGTACCCGTACAGCTCGTTCCTTCCGGGCAGCGGCCGCGTCAGGACGATCGTGTCGAGCAGAGCTGCGGCCCGCCAGTAGGCATCGGGGTCGGCCATGTCCAGGTGGGGCGTGTTGACGCGATGCCGGGCGACGGCCGCGACAAGCCCTGAGTAGTCGCGGACCTGCAGGTTCTTGCCGAGCACGCGTTCTTGCCGGTCCAGGAGCCACCGGACGTCGATGTGCAGTTCCAAGATCAGGCCGCCCGGCTACTGGCCGGGGCCTCGGGGAGGCCGCCGAACGCCTTGTCGAAGGCGTCGACGAATCCCGGACGATCGAGCGCGGCGTCGAACGCGGCGGTCGCCCGACCGAGCAGCGCCTGGTGCTCTTCTTGGCGGGAGAGGTCCTCGAGGTAGGCGGCGAGACTCATGCCGCGGGCCTTGGCGAGAGCCGCGAGGCGGTCCCTTGTGTCCGTGGTGATTCGTACGCTGGTGTCAGCCATGCCGCCAGTATGCACCCACGCATGTGTCCACGCATACACCCCGCCTTGGCCGGGCGTGAGTAGTTGAGGTGCAGGAAATCCCGGCGAGATTGATCTTGGGCGGCTAGCGCATCTGCCGGGGACTGACGGGCCGCACCGGCCGGGGCGCTTTCGGGCACTCCCGGGCGTGTGACGCAGGGGCCGCAGCACTCGGTGCAGCCTAGTCGTCGAGCATGTCGGTGGTGTTGTACTGGTCGTGCCTGATCCGGAAGGCTTTCAGCTCTTCGCTGCTGCGCTGTGAGTACTCCTCCAACTTCTCGAAGTACTCCTCCCTGGGAGCTCCCGGTGTGAAGAGCAGCAACAGCGACACCGGGTCGTCGCTGTCGTTCTGGAAGGCGTGGAGCCCGCCGGGCGGTACGTAGAGGAAGTTTCCCTCGCCTCCTGTGACCCACCGTTCGCCGTTGTAGAGCCGGATCTCGCCGGACAGGACGTAGAAGGACTCGGAAATCGTACGGTGGAAGTGTTCCGTGGCGCCCATGGCCTTCGGTCCCATGTCGATCTTGTACAGGCCGAACTCGCCGTTGGTGTTCTCCTGCTTGGCCACGTAGCTGATGAAGCCGGTGTCGGGCTCCGGGGATGCAGGCCGGAGCAGTGCGCTGACCTGGCCCCTTTGGCCGAGATAGCGGGGCTCTGGATAGGACATGGCGACTTCCTTTCGGGTCGGCCTTAGGCACCGCACAGGAGGGGCCTCGGCAGGCGTCATGCAGCACCCCACTGAGCCGATCCCGATCGAATCGGCCACGCACCGGACCGCAGAGCCGGTCCGCCGGAGGCTGCGCCCTCCTTCAGCAAACCTTTTTCTTCTGAAGATCGCTCTGTGGAGCCGCTCGAACCCCGCAGGGTCTTCAAAAACCCCTTGGGGCGCGCGCTGGCGCCATCCCCCGCCAGCTCGAAGCCCCGTGAAGTAGGCGAACCCCAGCAAGATCAATCTCACCGGCATTTCCTGTCCCTCAACTACTCACACTCGTTGACCTGCATCTTTATGGCTCCGCAATGTCTTCCTTGAACCTGCCGAAGAGCGGAACGGCGTCGAGTGGATCGGTCTCGGTGGCGTCGACGGTGCCGTCCGGCCGGTTGTAGCGGGAGTCGGGCAGCGGAGATTTCTCGCCCCAGTCGCCCGCTTCGCGCCGGTCTGCGAGGGGGATCTTGGCGCGCTTCATGTCGGTGTTCGGGCCGGCCCGCAGGGAGTGGCTCGTCACCTTCAGGCCGTTGATGTAGGTCACTCCGGCGGCGGCCGCGCGCTTCTTCACGATCTCGTTGATCGCTCTGCCGGACAGGTGCAGGCCGCGCACCGTGGCGTTGCTGCGCCCCTTCAGGTTGCCCGTCGTCGACAGGGCCCGGAAGAGAGGAAGGGTCGGGTTGTCGGCGTCGAGCTCGCGCAGGTCGCCGAGCCAGGCCCGTACGCGCCGGACGATCTGCAGGTCGGCCCGGTCGCGGATGAACCGCCACTTACCCTCGCCGTCGCGGCGGGTCTTGGACTTCGCGGTGTAGACCCACACTCCGTCGTCAGCCACGCGGAGGTTCTTCACGAGCAGGTCGGCGACCTCGATTCCGCGGGACAGCTTGCCGTAGGCGACGGCGAGCATGGCCGCGTCCCGGCGCCCGATCCGGGTGATCTCGTCGATCTTGTCGAGTACCTGGACCAGGTAGAAGAGGGTGAGGCCCGCGGCCTCATCCCGTTCGCCGCCGGCCGGGATGTACTCCTCGAGGCGGTAGTCCTCGATCATCTGCCGGACGAGGGAGCCGTCAGGCCGCTCGCCCGCGGGGTACCAGGTGACGATGCGGGAGAGGTAGGCGAGCAGGCTGCCGACCCCGCCCTCGACGCCCTGTACGAGACGCTGCGCCTGTATCAGCACGGTCCGTTCAGCGTGTCCTGCCCCCTACTGCCACGTGCCGCCCGGCGAACTGTGGCCGACTGCACCGCGGTGTTCGACTGGGTACAGCCCTGGCCCCCGAGCCGGAAGCGAGTCGCCGGGCCGGCTGTCTTGCCCCCATGGACCCCGGGTGTGAGTAGTTGAGGTACAGGAAGTAGCCGCCGCGCTACGGTGCCGGCAACTTGCCCTTCTGGTCTGGGCACTCGACCAGCACCGCGGCCGATACCAGCGCGGCTGCCTCCTTCGCCGAGAAGCCGGTCTTGGCATACGCGACCGCGTCGTCGTACGACCCCTTCTTCAACTGGTCGCACAGCTCGGCCCCCTCGTCTCCGAGGGTGCCGGCGAGGTCGTCCGTCTTCATGCCGCCGAAGTCGTCCGGGTCGGCGGCCGCCGCGGCGTCGGCGTACTTCTTCTGGTCGGCGGACGGTCCACTCGACCCGCAGCCGACGAGGAGCGCGCCGGCAAGGACGGCGCCGGCCGCCATGGTGATCGTCTTTCTCATGCGGGTCATCCTCGCCGCCGCGACGCGCGTACGAGGATGCCGTGACGGGGCTGTGACGAACCCGCGGTGCCGTCAATCCGCCGTTCGCGTACACGATGGGGCTCGGCGCCCGGCCCGGCCGCGCGTACGAACTCGCGTGCACCACCCTGCCCGCCGAAACGGCCTGCAGCGTGCTGAACAACGCTGCCGCGCAGCTCGTCACCGATCTACTCGACACCGTCGACGGCCTGGAGCTCGACGAGGCCCTGATCGGCCACACAGTCCGTCTGCGGCGGGTGGAGGACACCAGCGGGTTCACGGGCATGGGGTGCCGGTAAGAACTCTGTCACCGATCCTGCTGGCCAATTGCATTGCTGGTCGGCTGTGTTGCTCGTTGGCTCCGTATAGCGGTCGCGTCTTCCGTCATCGGCCGCAGGGTGGGGTGTGGGGTGTCGATGCAGGCGCGGCCGTGGCCGCAGGTGCCGGAAGCGACCGGGCGGGCAGCACGGGCCGCAGCGGCGCGAGGACCGTATCCGTTGGCGATGAGGATCCGTGACGAGCTCGGTGAACTGTTCTCGGACGCCGAGTTCGCCCAGGCATTCGGGGTGCGGGGGCGGCGGGGCTGGTCGCCGGGGCTGTTGGCGCTGGTGACGGTGCTGCAGTTCGCCGAGAACCTCACCGACCGGGCCGCGGCGCATCGGGTGCGGTTCGGGATGGACGTCAAGTACGCACTGGGTATGGAGCTGGACGATCCCGGGTTCGACGCCTCGGTGTTGTCCGAGTTCCGCGCCCGCCTCGTCGAACACGGCTTGGAGGAGCGGGCGCTGGACCTGCTGCTGACCACGTTGAAGGACAAGGGCCTGGTGAAGGCGGGCGGGCAGCAGCGGACCGACTCCACTCGTGTGCTGGCCGCGGTGCGGGACTTGAACCGGTTGGAACTGGCCGGGGAGACCCTGCGCGCCGCGTTGGAGTCCCTGGCATGCGCGGCGCCCGACTGGCTGGCCGAGGCGGTGCCGATTCGACAATGGACGGAGCGGTACGGGCCGCGGATCAACTCCTGGCAACTGCCGTCGTCCCAGGCCCAGCGCACCGAGCTGGCGCTGGCCTACGGTCGGGACGGCTTCGCGCTCCTGGAAGCGGCGCACGCCGCGGACGCACTGGTGTGGCTGCGGGAACTCCCGGCGGTGCAGGTCCTGCGGGCGGTGTGGCTGCAGAACTACACGCGCACGGTCAGTGAGACGGGGCGGGAAGTGAAGCGGCGAGAGAGGGAGGATCTCCCGCCGAGCAGACTGCGACTGACCTCGCCGTACGACCTGGATGCGCGCTACGGCCTCAAACAGGGCTCATGGTGGACCGGCTACAAGGTCCACATCAGCGAGACCTGCGACCCTGAGGAAGAGAAAGAGAACATCCCGGCTGACGGCGGGACGGCACCCGGGTCCGGATCAGATGCGGCCGGCCCACTGCGCATCATCACCAACATCGCGACCACCGATGCCACCGTGACCGACGCGGAGATGACCGAACCGGTCCACCACATGCTCGCCGCCCGCGACCTGCTGCCTGCCGAGCACTATCTGGACTCCGGCTACCCCTCAGCCGAGCTGATCGTCGGTATGAAGCAGAGCTTCGGCGTCACTCTGGTCACCCCGGTCCTGCTGGACAGCTCACCCCAGGCCCGCTCCGGCGCCGGGTTCAGCCGCACCGCCTTCACCATCGACTGGGACAACCGACAGGCCACCTGCCCGCGCGGGCACACCAGCACCTGGTGGAGCCCCGCCGTCCAACGCGGCACCAAAGCGATCGTGGTCAAGTTCGACAAGGAGACCTGTCATCCCTGCCCAGTCCGCGACAAATACACCCGAGCCAGAAGCGGCGGCCGCACACTCTCCCTGCGCTCCCGCGATCAACAGCAGGTCCTCGATGAGGCCCGCACTCAGCAGACCAGTCAGGAATGGCGGGCCAAGTACGCCACCCGCGCGGCGTCGAGGGCACCATCCACCAGGCCGTCGCCGTCACTGGCATGAGACGCGCCCGCTACCGCGGCCTGCAGAAGACTCATCTGGAACACGCGTACTCGGCGGTCACGCTCAACCTCATCCGCCTCGACGCCTGGTGGAATGGCCATCCCCTTGACCGAACCCGCAGCAGCCACCTCGCCCGACTCGACCTCTCCCTTAGCGCATGATGGGGACGCGCGGAATGTTGTATTTCCTTCGGTCAGCCGCCGAAGAGGGAGGTACCGAACGCGATGGTGGCTGCGAGGCCCTGGTCCGTGCCCGCTGCAACCAGCTCGGGCGGCACCATTCGGAGAAGCCTCCGGAAGATCCTCCCCCCGCTCTGCGGATCGGCTCCATCCCGCTCCAGTTCGTCAATGTCCTGGTTGAAGTCCTCAGCGTCCTGAGGGGAGAGCCCGAGGTTCGGTGCAATCGCCCGGAGCTGGGCAACGAGCGTAGCGAGACCTTGAGCGTCAATGCCTTGGTTCACGGTCTGGGTGTTGCCGCCTCCGGTGGCCAGGTTGGAGCCGGGGGCATCCCCGTGTACGTAATTGCTGTTGTTGCCGTAGTAGTTGGTAACCCTCTGGGTCGCCGGTCGCTGGTTGGTCATGAAGGTCCTCAGCATCTTTTTGGAGAGCACGAAGTCGATGCCCTCGGCGGTCGGTGCAATATGCGTGGCATTGGCTCCGGGAGCCCGTTGGACCTTCAGGATGCCTTTGTCTTCGAGATAGCTGACAGCGGCATCCACTTCGCCCCAGGTCATCGCGGCGCCGCGGAACCACCACTGGTCGCACGCGGCGAACGTCTGAAGACTGGCCCAGTCCCCCGAGCGTGCGCTCTGATATGCCCAGCGAGGCAGGACGTTGTGCAGGTACGTTTCACGATCGGCCCGGGAATCCGGTCGCTGGTTGGTCATGAAGGTCCTCAGCATCTTTTTGGAGAGCACGAAGTCGATGCCCTCGGCGGTCGGTGCAATATGCGTGGCATTGGCTCCGGGAGCCCGTTGGACCTTCAGGATGCCTTTGTCTTCGAGATAGCTGACAGCGGCATCCACTTCGCCCCAGGTCATCGCGGCGCCGCGGAACCACCACTGGTCGCACGCGGCGAACGTCTGAAGACTGGCCCAGTCCCCCGAGCGTGCGCTCTGATATGCCCAGCGAGGCAGGACGTAGTGCAGGTACGTTTCACGATCGGCCCGGGAATGAGGGTGGTCCCGCAACTCTTGAGCCCTGGCCACTCCTAGCGGAGTCAGCCGGATCATGGGGGAGCTACCGTCGGCCCGGTCGACCGCGCGTTCCGCCCAACCGAATGTGATCACCCACGAGACGATCCCCTGCTCATCGGCCGGGTCCTGCAGGGCAGTAGCCAGGATCTGCTCCGCATCCAGAATCCCATCCAGATCACCCCTGAGAGCGTCGAGAGCACATTGGAGAAACTGCTCGACGTTCCGGGCGTGCCGCTTCCATGTCATGACTCCCAATCGTAAGGGCCTGTCCCGTCTGCCCTCTTGATCGCCTGATTGCGATCGCACGTGGGCGGTATGGCGCGGCGGGCGGCCTGCAGAAGACTCATCTGGAACACGCGTACTCGGCGGTCACGCTCAACCTCATCCGCCTCGACGCCTGGTGGAATGGCCATCCCCTTGACCGAACCCGCAGCAGCCACCTCGCCCGACTCGACTGGTGGGCTATGCGGCACGGGCAAGCGCAGCCGCCCTGCCCCCACTTGCCCGTCTCGATGTTGTCGGGCGCCCACACTGTGCGCCGCACCTCTCGCCCGCCGTACGTGGTGGCTGTGTAGCCATCAAAGTCGCGTTCCATGGCGCCTCCCCAGAATCTGCACTAATCCTGCGGATTCTCACATGAGGCGGGCGGTCCTTCGGCGGCCGGTCTCGACGGATGCGCTGCGCGGTCCGACTACCCCCTGTTCGGCTCCACCTTGCTGCAGTGCGCCACCTTCGGGCGCACTTCCTGCGGCCACCAGTAGGCCCGGCGAGTGACCATCGTCGACCCGTCCACGTCGAGGGTCACGTGGTACGAGACGCGCCTGTCGGCGTAGTCGTGGCGGGTGTCCACAGCCGCGTAGCGCCACTTCCCTTCGCCCGCACGTACAGTCCCGGCCGGTCCCTACAGGCCGCGTTCACAGCGTCGGCGCCAGCCCGTGCTCGGGGCGCCACGGCGGCGCCTGCTCCGGCTCGTCGCTGCTGGTCATGCTCCGAAGAGTAGGCAGGCGCGGTACACCGCGCGACGTAAGCGAACGGGGCCCTGCAGCATCCCGGCGATCTGCTCCCTATGGTTGGCCGCACCTGTGCCTCCGGGGTGCGATACGCGCGTTTCGGAGGCGCGTTCACACGTCGCGGTGCCGTACGACGACCACCGCGAGAGCGACCGCGACCAGCGGCCAGAGGCCGTACACGATCCAGGAGCCGGGGAGCGTGGCGGTGTAGCCCAGGGATCCGGGATCCGGCTCCCAAGTTTGGACCAGACGAGTCCAGGCGGCCGACACCATCGTGTGTTTGACGTCCGCCGACCAGCGGTTACTCTCCGAGAACATGGTGGGCAGCATCAGCAGGGTGAAGACGCTGGTGAGCATGGTCCCGGCGGCATGCCGGAGCAGAACGCCGAGGCCTAGACCGACCAAGGCACACACCGGAGCCAGCAACGCGGATGCCACCAGCGGACGGAACACGTCGGAGTGGGTGATCGGAACGCTGGCATCGTGCCCGTCCAGGATGGCCTGGGAGACCAGGAAGGATCCGATGGAGGCGGCCGTGCCGACCGCGGTCCACAGCACGGCGGTGACGACTGCCTTGGCCAGCACCACCGCACCACGGGCGGGGACGGCCACGGTGGTGGTGCGGATCAGCCCGCTGCTGTACTCGCTCACGACGGTGAGGGCGCCCATGCTGCCGGCGACGAGCATCAGCGTCATGTAACCGGTCGACGGGAAGGCGTCGTAGGCCAGGAAACTACCGGGTTCGGAGCCCGCGGCCTTGTCCGCCAGTGTGGCCACGGCGCCGGACCCGATGACGAACAGGGTGATGAAGGCGAGGGCCCACGGGGTGGAGCGCAAGGACCGCATCTTGATCCACTCGGAGGCGATCAGGTCGCGGAAGCGGGCGGGCGGCTCGGCGAGGGACGCGGCCGAAGTGGTCGCGGGGGCGGATGTTTGTGTGGTCATCGGGGCTGTCCTGCCTGGTATTCGACGCTGTCGGCGGTGAGTTCCATGAAGGCCTCCTCCAGCGAGGCGGTTCGGGAGGTCAGCTCGTTCAACAGGATCCCGTTCTCGAAGGCGAGCGCGGCGATCCGGTCCGTCGGCAGTCCGGTCACGGCGAGCTTCTCGGCGCCCGCCGATCCCTCCGGCTCGACCGATGCGCCGGCGGCGGTCAGCACCGTCGTCAGCTCGGCGGCCTGCCGCGTGCCCACCACCACTCCGAGGCCGGTGCTGCGGGCCGCGAAGTCCCGTACCGATTCGGCAGCGATGAGCCGGCCTCGGCCGATGACGACGAGCTGGTCGGCGGTGTTCTCCATCTCCGACATGAGGTGGCTGGAGAGGAAGACCGTGCGGCCCTCGGCCGCGAGGCGCTGGAAGAGGCGGCGCATCCAGAGCACGCCCTCCGGGTCCAGGCCGTTGACCGGTTCGTCGAACATCAGCACCGGCGGGTCGCCGAGCAGGGCGGTGGCGACTCCGAGGCGCTGCTTCATGCCGAGCGAGAACCCGCCGATGCGGCGGTTCGCCGCGTCGGTCAATCCCACTTCGTGCAGGACCTTGTCCACACGGCGCGGGGAGATCCCGTTGCTGCGGGCCAGGGCGGACAGGTGGGCCGTGGCGGTGCGTCCGCCGTGGACCTGACCCGCGTCGAGGAGGGCGCCGACGTGCCGCAGTCCCCGGGCGTGGCTGCGGAAGGGGACTCCGCTGGCGGTGGCGGTGCCCGAGGTGGGGGCTTCCAGGCCGAGGATCATGCGCAGGGTGGTGGACTTTCCGGCTCCGTTGGGGCCGAGGAAGCCGGTGACCTGGCCCGGCTGCACGGTGAAGGACAGCTGGTCGACGGCGGTCTTGCCGCCGTAGCGCTTGGTGAGTTCGTTGACTTCGATCACATGGACAACCCTTGCCGGGAGGGCCCCGTCCGGTCATGGGGCCGTGGGCGGCAATCCCGTGGCCGCCTTCGCCCGTGGGCGTACGTCCACGGGCCGATGCCGCAGGGTCAGCGGCTGGATAGCCTCGCGGGATGAACGACATACCGACCACCCCGTTGCCTGGGCGCGTCGCAGGGCACGACCTTTCTCTTGTGTGGGCACATCGCCTCGAGAGGACACACCGCCGATGACGAGAACGAAGGTCATGGCCTGGGTGGGGGGTGTTCTGTACGTCCTCGCGGTGGGTCTGCTCATAGGAGGTGCGCCGCGGGCTTCGGGCACGGTCCACGGCATTGGGGCACTGCTGGCGGCGAGCCTGCTCGTCGGTGTCCTGCGACGCGGGCCGGTCCTGGCCCTGGCCATGGCGCTCTTCGGATCCACGGCCGTGGTGGTGGGTCCCCCGAGCTCCGCCGGTGTGGATCTGTCGGCTTCGTACCAGGGCCAGTTCCTGTCGTATCTGGCGGTGGACCTCGTCCTGGGCTTCATCGTCGCCACCCGCGCGCGGCGGGCTTCGACCGTTGCCGCGGCCACATCCCTCGTCGTCCAGCTCCTGCTCGTCGGCGGCTTTGCGCACGGCGACAGCCTGACCGTCAACCTCGTGATCACCCTCCTGGCGATGGCCGCGGCCTGCACGGTCGGTCTGCTGAGCCGCGAGCGCCGCGAGCACGCGGTGGAGCTGCGCGCGCAGGAGGTGGCCGAGGCCGTCATCGCCGAACGGCTGCGGATCGCACGGGAGTTGCACGACATGGTCGCGCACAGCATCGGCATCATCGCCATCCAGGCCGGGGTGGGAAGCCGGGTCATCCGGACACAGCCCGCGGAGGCCCACGAGGCGCTGCGAGCCATCGAAGCCACCAGCAGAGAGACCTTGTCGGGCCTGCGGCGCACGCTGGTGGCACTCCGCCAGGCTGACCCGGACGCAGAGGTTTCGGGGCGGGCACCGATCACGCCTTCGCCCGGTCTTGCGGACCTCGAACGGCTGGCGGCGACGACGGCGGACGCCGGCGTACGCGTCGATGTACGCCGCGGCGGGGAACAGCGCCCGCTGCCCGCCGACATCGACCTGTCGGCCTACCGTATCGTCCAGGAGGCGCTGACCAATGTGGTCCGCCACGCGGGCACCGGACACTGCCGGGTGACCATCGAGTACGGGGACGGGGAACTATCCGTGGAAATCGTCGACGACGGGCGCGGCGCCACCGAGGACGGCCCGGCCCACGGCTTCGGCATCGTGGGCATGCGCGAGCGGGTCGCTCTGCTGCACGGCCGCCTCAGCGCCGGGCCGCGTCCCGAGGGCGGCTTCCGGGTGGCGGCGCGGCTGCCCCTGCCCGACCTCGCCGTAGTTCCGGTGGAGGCCCGATGACCGGCAGTCCCGTACGCGTCCTGCTCGTCGACGACCAGCCGCTGGTGCGGTCCGGCCTGCGCGTGATCATGGCCGACCACCCCGACCTGGAGGTCGTCGGTGAGGCGTCCACCGGCGCCGAGGCGGTCCAACTGGTTGGGGACATATGCCCCGACGTCGTGGTGATGGACATCCGGATGCCCGGCATGGACGGGATCGAGGCCACTCGACTGATCACCGCCGGTCCGGCGACCGCCCGCGTCCTCGTCCTGACCACCTTCGACGAGGACGACCACGTCTACGGTGCGCTCCGGGCCGGAGCGAGCGGCTTCATGGTCAAGGACATGGCGCTCGACGACATCCTCGCGGCGATCCGCGTGGTCGCCGCCGGCGACGCGCTGATCGCCCCGCGTGTCACGCGTCGTCTGATCGCAGAGTTCGCCGTGCGCCCCGAAGCCGCCCCGGCACGCTCCCCACGGCTGGTCGAGGGCATCACCGAGCGGGAACGGGAAGTTCTGACCCTGGTCGGGCGCGGCCGGTCGAACACCGAGATCGCGGAGGACCTCTTCATCACGGTGGCCACCGCCAAGTCGCACGTGTCGCGCCTGCTCACCAAATTGGGCGCCCGGGACCGGGTTCAGCTCGTGATCACCGCCTATGAGACGGGGCTCGTCACGCTGCCCGGCTGAGCGCGTCTGACAGCAACACCGGTTTCCTGGTCCGTTCCTCGCACAGCCCTGCCGCCGCTCACGACGTTGCCCGGGACTCTTCAGCGTCCCGGGCAACGTCGTCTTCGGCACGGCTCCGGCCAGGCCCGGAGCGTCACGCTGGGATGCTTGCTGCCTCCCCCTGCGGAGTGCGTGGGCCGGGCACCGTCGCCCGGACGGACAGGTCCAGATCGAGACGGCTGTTCATGTCCAGCTCGAACCGGCCGTAGATCTCCTTATCTGGACACCTTTGAGTGACGCCTGAAGTGGCACCGTGGCGATCGAGGTGCGGGGTTCGTTGGGCCACCTGAGTGCAGGCTCGGGGAGGCCGGTGTGCGGGTGGTCAAGGAACGCGATGGCGGTGTCGTACGGCGAGTCCGGTTGGTCGACGGCAATGGTGAGCCGGTCGTGGCGGCCTGCTGGTTTCTGGACCATCTGGTCGACCGGGGTTTCTCGCCGCACACGATCTGCGCGTACGCGTACGACCTGCGGCGCCTGTTTACCTTCCTCGCTGCTGAGGGCATGGACTGGTTCGAGTTCCGGGGCCCGGATGCCTTGCGGCTGCTGGCGTTCCTGCGGCGGGCACCGTCGCGGCGGCCGGCCCAGCGGCTGGGCCTGACGGTGGTGGTCGGCGGCCCGGAGGCGCCGGGCAGTCTGCTCGCTCCGGCGACGGTGAACCGGATCTTGGCCGCAGTCTCCAGCTTCTACGACTGGGCGGTGGTCGCCGAGGAGTACGACGGCGACTCCCCGATGCAGAAGCGCCTTGACCCGGCACTTGCCCTGGTGCCGGACCGGCATCAGCCGTTCATGGGCCGCGCGAGCCGTCAGCACCCGATGCGCCGCACGGTGACGGTCAAGCAGCCGCGGCGACTGCCGCGTCCGGTGGACGAGGCGGTGCTGGAGCAGTTCATCGGCAGTCTGAAGCGGATGCGGGACCTGGCGGTGTTCCTGCTGATGCTGGACGGCGGGCTGCGGCCGGGCGAGGTGCTGTCGCTGCATCTGGACGACATCTCCTACGGCCGCCGCCGGGTGACGGTCCGTAAGCGCGACGACCACCCACGGGGGTCCGTGGCAAGTCCCGCACCGAACGGGTCGTGGACCTGCACGAGCCACGCACCCTGGACGCGGTCAACCGCTACGTAATGCACGAGCGCCCGCTCGACGCGACCAGCCCGTTCGCGTTCCTGGTTGGAGGAAAGGGCACCCGCCGCCTGGAGCCGCTGGGCTACGACGCGGTGGTGCGGCTGTTCGCGCGGCGGCTGGACAAGCTCGGTCTGCGCACGCCGGAGACCACGCCGCACGCGCTGCGACACACTCACGCCACCGCGATGTGGGAGGGCGGGATGCGGGAGCTGTCGCTGCAGAAGCGATTGCGGCACGCTTCGCCGGAGTCGACGAAGGTTTACACCCGCGTCTCCGACGAGGCCGTGCTGGCTGACTACACCCGCGCGCTGGAGGGCAACCAGTGACCGCGCTCGCCCTGGCACCCGCCCCGGAACCGGACCGCCGCCGGTGCCACGCGCCGAGGGAGGAGTACTTCGCCTGGGTCCGCGTGACGTTCGCCGATGCTCCGGCGTCGGTCAAGTCCCGCCGCTACTTCGACAACCGCTTCCTCAAGTACTGGCCGGACTTGGAGGACTGGTTCGCCGAGCCTCTGCTGGTCCGCCTGGACCTGCACGGACGCGATCCGCATGAGTCCGGCAAACGCATCGGGCCGTCCCACGAGGCAGGCCCCTACCTCTGCTACCTGTCACTGGTGCACGGCCTCCGGCTGGACGCCGACTACGTCCTCAGCCGCAACTTCGACAGCCTGTTCGTCCCCAAGGTCGCCGCCGGCCTCGGCCTGGACCTGGATCTGCTCGATTCGCTCTCGGCCCGCATGCTTCAGCTCGGCTATGCGCCTGTCAGCGGCCGGTCCGTCCTCACCTGGACCTTCACCCGCCTTCTGCTGATGCGCGGCGACCCCGATCTGCGCGCGATCCGGCTCGACGACCTCACCGCGCTCGCCGAGGAGATCAAGCGCTACTGCGCCCGGCCGGAGGCCGGGTTCGTGCGGGCCAGCCATGTCTCCAACGCACGCCGCCGCATGCCCATGGACCAGCTCGCCGAGATCTACCAGAAGGCGTGTCTGACCAGGCTGCACGGCGTCCATGTGCTGCTGTTCAATATCGGGCAGGTGCCCGAGCCGCCGTTCCACGGCCTGAAGACCGCCGAACTCTGGCGGACCGCACTCACCCCTCCCGAGACACCGTCGGCGCTCGCAGCTCCGGTGTCGCGCTGGTTGTCTGGACGGTTGCAGACCAGCGACCGCGCGGAGTCGGTCCGCCACTCACGCGACGCCTTCCGCTACTTCCTGCGCTGGCTCGCCCAGGCCGGCCACTCCTCGGCCGGTCGGACATGCCCAAACTCCCCTCCGCACTGCCGCGGTTCATCCCCCGGGCCGAGCTGGACCGCCTCATGGAAGCGGTCGAGGAACTCGACGACCCGCACCAACGAGCGGCTCTGCTTCTGCTGCGCTGGAGCGGCGCCCGGCGCGGGGAGATCGCACGGCTGACCCTGGACTGCCTGGATGCCTACCCCGACGGCTATCCGCGGCTGCGGATCCCGGTCGGCAAGACCTACACCGAGCGCATGGTTCCCCTGCACCCCAAAGCAGCGGACGCCCTGCGGGAGCTGATCGACGCGGCCAAGGCCGCGAACGCCGCAGCCCGCCACGACGCATGGGCCCAGCGGCCGGTCCGCTACGTATTCATGCGGCGGGGCAAGCCCATGGGCCGTCATTTCCTCTACGCGGACGCCCTGGAGATCGCCTGCCGCAAGGCCGGGCTCCTCGACGGCGACGGCAATCTCACCGTGACCGCCCATCGGTTTCGCCACACGGTCGGCACCCAGCTCGCCGAAGGCGGCTGCCAGATCCAGACGATCATGGCGATCCTCGGGCACCGCAACGCGCAGATGTCCGCCACCTACTCCCACATCAGTGACCCCGTCCTGAAGGAGCAGTACGAGAAGGTCATCGCCGCCGGTGGACGGATCGCGGGCCCGGCTGCGGCGGAACTGCTGACCAGCCGGATCGGCGAGGACACCCTGAACTGGCTCAAGACCAACTTCTTCAAGACCGAACTCGAACTCGGCCACTGCCTGCGGGCACCCGCCGAAGGCCCTTGCGAGTGCGACCTCTACCTCCGCTGTTCAAAGTTCCTCACCACGAGCGAGTACGCACCGCGCCTGCGGTCCCGGCTCGCCCGTGAACAGCAGCTCGCCCAGGACGCCGTCGAACGCGGTTGGCCCCGCGAAGTCGAACGGCACAACGCCATCGCCGAACGGATCCGCGGCCTCCTTGCAGATCTCGGAGAGAGTACCGAACCCGGCTCTGACGATCACTGTTGATCGGTTCGTTCCGGCAGCCTGAACGAGAGCCCGACGGATACTTGTCGGATGGATGGAACAAGGGCTTCTTGGGTCAACACCACGCACGATTGGGCCCGCATCGTGGACGCGGACCATCTCGGTCAGATCCGCCAGGGATCCGCAGAGTTCGCTCCGGGCGGGCCAGAACACCTCGTTCTTGAGATCGTTGCTTACGCCGCTGACGAGGCAGCGAGCCGGGGCGGCGGACGGTGTGTGGTCACGTTGCATACCGACGGCTCGGTGTCGGTGAAGGATGACGGACGGGGCACCGACACTCGGGTCGACGAGCATGGCCAGGTGGTGAAGAAGCCGGTCATGGCCACGAAGGATCTTCGGTTCTTCGACCTCCCGGAAGCGGAGCGGCTTCCGGACGGACATCCGCGTCGCGGCATGTCCGTCGTCGCAGCGCTCAGCGAGTGGCTGATTCATACCAACCGCCGTCTCAACGGATCCTGGAGCCAGCGCTATGAGCACGGCGTCCCGGTGACCGATCTGGAGCCCGTCGAAGCCGACGGGACCACGGGGACCTGCATCCGCTTCCTGCCGGACGAAGCCCTGCGCTCGCGGTGGTCGTTGACCGCGGGCGATCTGGCGCGGTGGTCCGAGCACTGGCCCGACCTGACTGCCCGCCTCGACGATCAGCGCGATCGCGAGGACCGGTCAGGTCGGTGACCACGGGGCGCCGCGACCGAGCTCCACCGGAGAGAGCGGTCCGGCCGACTCCCGACCTGCGGTCCTGTTGCTCGGCCTCGGTGGCTTGGAGGTGGCAGGAGTCGGAGCCAGTCTCGATCAGAGTGCATTCGAAGTTGAGCTGGTCCCGCGCACGGAAATTCGTCCAGATAAGGGGTGACGTGGGTCCAGAACAGCGGTGACAGTGCCCGCCGGTCCGCGTCGGTGAGGGTGTCGGCCCACGGACGGTATGGCCCTGGGGCGGCTCGGCCAGGCGGCGGCCAGCGGCCCTGGCCTGTCCGTGCCTGACGGTTTCCTTCGGGGTCGGCATGACCGACAGGTAGGAGCCGTCGGGCAGCACCGGCAGCGGGACGAAGACCAAGTTCTTCCTGATCCGCCAGGCCAGGTGGGCACCGGTGGTCCGGGCCAGGCCCCACAGTTCGTACCCGGAGAAGTTACGGTCGGCCAGCAGTAGCATGTTCGGCCGCAGGGAAGCCAGCAGCTGGCGGGCGAGCCGCTGCTCGCTGAACGTGGCCACGGCGTCGAACGCCGCGTCGACGAGGGCATGGGTCCCGCATCGGTCGCGGCTGATCTGGGGGTCAACACCGAGACGCTCAGGAACTGGATACGGGTCGCCGACGAGCGGCATCTGGGCTCCCCCTCGGCGACCCAGACGGCCGTGCCGGCGTCGGACTCGGGGGAGGTGACCGCCTTGCGCAGGCGGATCCGTGAACTCGAAGAAGAGCGGGACATCCTGCGCAAAGCGGCCCGGTATTTCGCAACGGAGACGCGCTGGTGAGGAGCCGTCAACTAACTACTGCCTGGTTTGATGTCGCTTTCGTAGGCGGTGATCGCGCTGTGCAGGGCCTCGATTGTGCGGGGTGGGTGAGTCCGCCCTTATCATCCCAGCTCAGATCAATGCCGGTGAGTTGGCGAGTACGTGCTGATCAGAGGCTTGCCGTTGGTGAGTGGAGCCGGGTTTGTCCTCTGGTTGCGTTCTGTGGTTCGTCACTTCCGGTGAGACTCGGTCAGCGCCATAAGACGTACCTGCGGGTGCCCGCTCTGATTGACGCCACGGGAGTTCGGGTTCACCGGCAACGGCGGCACTTGATCGTCGCTCCCGGCCGTGAGCGGTACAGCGCGACCGCGTCCGCCTTGAACTCCGGCGGATAGTGCTTCATTCCCACAGGGACTCCGTTCTCCCAGATCCTCAAGATCCAGTGTCTACGGTGTCCGAGGTCCGGGGTCAGGGCCCGCGTTTCCTTGGTGTCGCGCCAGGAGTCCAGCGGAAGAGGGGGGAAGAGTTCCATGCCCGTACTGTCGTGTCGGCTGGTCATGGTGGCGCTCACCAGCCCGCGATCGTGGCGTGCATCTCCCAGACAAGGATCTCGGCGCCCTCGGGGGAGGAGACCTTCTGGCCGCCGGTCGCGGTGAGGCGTACCGCGTCTCCCTTTTCGAGGAGGCCGACACCTTCCAGGGCGACCTTTCCCTCGGCGACGAACAGGTGCAGGAAGGGGGCGTCGGGCAGCTGGATCTCGCCGCCAGCCTGGATGCGGGCGGCGTGCAGGGCGACGTACTTGTTCTGGATACGGATCGCCGTCGCGTCGGTGTGCTGGCCCATGCCGGAGGCCACTGTGACCAGACCGCCCTTGAGTAACTCGTCGTCGATCTCCTGCTGTTCGTAGCCAGGCTTGATGCCCGCCTCGTCGGGCTATCCCGCACACACACCGCCGGCACCCCGGGAAGGCGATCACGACGAAGCGGTCGGCAGCCGCCGCGACAATCTTCTCCCTGGTGTGCGCGGCGCCGCCGCCCTTGACGAGCCAGCCGTCCGGCGCTATCTGGTCCGCACCGTCAATCGTGATGTCGAAGTGGTCGATGCTGCCGAACGGTTCGACCCGCAGATCGAGCATCAGGGCCGCCTCCTCGGTCCGCGGCGACGTCGCGACACACCGCAGTGACAGACCGCGGTGGGCCAGCGCAGGCAGGTGGTAGGCGACGGTCGAGCCGGTGCCGAGGCCGACGGCCATGCCGTCCTCTATCAGCTCGGCCGCAGCCTCGGCGGCACGTTGCTTCTCGTGCTGGACGCTCACGGTCCTCCTCCTTGACCAGGCCAGGTCTCAGGCTCAGAGCGCCAGGCTCGGAAATGCGGTGACGCGGGTCATAGGATGAACTGCTCGACCGCGTTCGCGAAGCCCTCCTCCTCGTTGCTTGTTGTAACCCGCCTCGCCGCGCGCTGGACCTCGTGACTGGCGTTGCCCATCGCGATGGACAGTCCCGAGTGGGCGAACATCAGCACGTCGTTGGGCATGTCGCCGATCGTGGCGATCTGTTCGGGGGAAATCCGGAGCTTGGCGGACCAGTACTTGACGACACCGCCCTTGTTGGCCTGCGGATGCGTCACATCGAGGTAGTAGGGCTGCGAGCGGGCGGCCGAGACATGCTCGCCGAACTGCGCGCGAGCTGCGACCGCGGCCGCCTCGACGACCTGGTGGTCATCGCTGACCCCGACGAGCTTGGCGGCGCCCTGCTCCAGCCCGTCGAAGCCGGGAACGAGCGTGGGCGCGAACTGCACCGTCCAGCTCTCGCGATCAACGTGCGGCCCCTTGAGATCGCGGACGTACCAGTCGGCGCCCCGGTAGATCCAGACGCTGAGGCCGAACGACTCCATCAACGCGACGACCGGGGCCACCACCTCCGCGGGAATGACCTGCTGCTCGACAACGGTCATATCCGGGTTGACGATGAGACCACCGTTGAAGGCGGCGAGTTCAGTGGTCAGCGCCAGGGGCTCGATGATCATGGACATGCCTCGGGGCGGTCTCCCGCTGGTCACCGCGAAGAGGACGCCGGCGTCTTGGAGCTTGCGGGCCGCCTGGACGGCGCGGTCGGTGAGGGCCTTGTCGCTCGTGACCAGAGTGCCGTCGACGTCGGCAAGAAGCAGGCGGATCGGTCGGGTTGGCATCACGCCTCCGTAAGCTCTGGTCGCGGCCGGTCCGGGTGGGGAGAGGCAACGGCTCATGGATGCGGGGGACCTGTGGGACGGGTTCCCAGTCGGCTTGATTTCCGAAAGTTGCTGGAGGTTACCGTCGCGGCTGGCATGAGTCCCAGTCGCGTTCCTCTCGGACAGAGGGGAAGGTCAATGTCGTTGAGGGCGCGCAATGCTTGGATGTACCCCTTGGGCTTCGATATAACCCTATAAGAGTGATGTGGCGAATATAAGGGACGTGTGCCAGTGTTAAGAATTATATGGCGAAGCTCATGCGGGGGCTGACGTCCAAAATTCACACAACACATTTTGGGCCGGCCCCTGAGGGGAGCGGGCAGTGGCGCAGGCAAGTCTGGACAAGACGGCCCACGTGCTGGGGGTCGACATTGGCGGGACCGGTATCAAGGGAGCGCCGGTCGACCTCGAGCTCGGCAGCCTCATTGGTGAGCGGGTCCGGATCCCGACGCCGCATCCGGCGACGCCGGGGGCAGTCGCGGACGTGGTCGTGCGGGTGCTCTCCCATATCGGCGTCCCAGGACCGGTCGGGCTGACGCTCCCGGCAGTCATCCGGGGCGGCAAAGTCCAGACGACGTCCAATATCGACCCGGCCTGGATGGAGACGGACGCGGCCCAGCTCTTCGCACGAGCGACCGGCCGCGACGTGAGGGTAGTGAACGACGCCGACGCGGCCGGGATCGCCGAGATGCGCTTCGGCGCCGGCAAGGGACGCAAGGGCGTCGTCGTGATGGTGACGCTCGGCACCGGTATCGGCAGCGCCGTCTTCTCCGACGGGTACCTGGTGCCCAACAGCGAGCTGGGGCACCTGCCGCTGCACCACGAGGATGCCGAGGACTGGGCCGCGGAGTCGGTGCGCGAGCACGACGACCTGTCCTGGAAGAAATGGGCGCACCGCCTGGAGAGGTATCTCGAGCTCGTCCAGCGGCTGCTGTGGCCCGACTTGATTGTCATCGGCGGGGGCGTCAGCAAGAAGGCCGACAAGTTCCTGCCGTACATCGAGCTCAGGACCGAGATTGTGCCGGCGCAGCTGTTGAACGATGCGGGCATTGTCGGCGCGGCGCTCTTCGCCCCGGCCGGGAAAGCTCAACCCTAGTCTGCCGCGCTCGATATGAGCGCAGGGGCAGCATCTTCAGGGAGGCTCGCATTGAGCAACAACGACCTGGAAACACTTTCCGTCAACACGATCCGCACTCTGTGCATGGACGCCATCCAGGCGGCCAACTCTGGGCATCCGGGGACACCGATGGGAATCGCCCCGGTCGCGTACACGCTCTGGCAACGCTTCCTGCGCTTCGACCCGACCGACCCGATCTGGCCCAACCGCGACCGCTTCGTGCTGTCGGAAGGACATGCCTCCGCGTTGCTCTGGTCGCTGCTCCACCTCACCGGCGTGCAGGCTGTCGACCCCGACTACGAGGTCCTGGGCCGACCCGCCGTGACCCTCGACGACCTCAGGACGTTCCGCCAGCTCGGCTCGCGCTGCCCCGGGCACCCGGAGTACCGGTGGACCAGCGGCGTGGAGACCACGACCGGCCCGCTCGGCCAGGGCGTCGCGACCTCAGTCGGGATGGCGATCGCCGGGCGGTGGCTCGCCGCCCGGTACAACCGCGACGACTTCACCGTCTTCGACTTCGACGTGTACGCGATGGCCGGCGACGGCTGCATGATGGAGGGGATCTCCTCGGAGGCTGCCTCGCTCGCAGCCCACCAGCGGCTGTCGAACCTTTGCTGGATCTACGACTCCAACCGGGTGACGATCGAGGGCCACACCGACATCGCGTTCACCGAGGATGTGGCGGCCCGGTTCATCGGCTACGGCTGGAACGTCACCACCGTGGCCGACGCCAACGACCTCGACGCCGTGGCCCGCGCGCTGCACACCTTCAAGTCCGAGAATGAGCGCCCGACGCTCATCGTGGTGCACAGCCACATCGGCTACGGGTCACCGGTCGAGGACACCCCGAAGGCGCACGGCGCGCCGTTCGGCGTGGAGGGCGTCAAGTCAACCAAGCGATTCCTCGGGATGCCGGAAGGCAAGGACTTCTTCGTTCCCGACGGCGTCTACGAGCACTTCGCCGCAGGCGTCGGCGCGCGCGGTCGCGAAGCCCGGACGAGCTGGGAGGCTCGAATCGAGGCTTACTCAACCACCCATCCCGAGCTCGCCGACGAGCTGGGGCGCATCCAGCGGCGTGACCTGCCGGAGGACTGGGAGTCGGCGCTGCCGACCTTCCCGGCCGACCCCAAAGGCATCGCAAGCCGTGACTCCAGCGGCCAGGTGCTCAATGCGCTTGCCCAAGCCGTGCCGTGGGTGCTTGGCGGGTCGGCGGACCTTTCGCCGTCGACCAAGACCAACCTCACGTTCCCCGGCGCCGGCGACTTCCAGGCCGATGACCGCTCGGGGCGCAACCTCCACTTCGGGATCCGCGAGCACGCCGCCACCGCGATCACGAACGGGATGGCGCTGACCAAGCTGCGCCCGTACTGGTCGGGGTTCCTGATCTTCTCGGACTACGCGCGCGGCGCGGTCCGGCTTTCAGCGCTGATGGAGATCCCGGTCGTGCACATCTTCACCCACGACTCGATCGGCGTCGGCGAGGACGGTCCCACCCACCAGCCAGTCGAGCAGCTCGCGTCGCTGCGCGCGATGCCGGGGCTGCTGGTGTTCCGCCCTGCCGACGCGAACGAGGTCGTCGAGACCTGGCGGATCGTCGCCGCGCTCAGGCACGAGCCGGCGGTGCTGGTCCTTTCCCGTCAGGCACTGCCGACCCTCGACCGCTCCGAGATGGGGGCCGCATCCGGGGTGGCCAGGGGAGCCTATGTTCTGGTCGACGCGGCGGACGGCAAGCCCGACGTCATCCTGCTCGCCACCGGGTCGGAGGTGCAACTCGCGCTCGCGGCCCGTGACGAGCTCGCCGCCGAGGGCCTCGCGGCTCGCGTGGTCAGCATGCCCTGCTGGGAATTGTTCGACCGCCAGCCCAAGGAATACCGCGACTCGGTCATCCCGCCCGGGGTCAGGGCCCGGGTCGCCATCGAGCAGGCGGCGACCCTCGGCTGGGACCGTTACGTCGGCGACGGCGGCGCGGTCGTCGGCATGCACACGTTCGGGGCATCGGCGCCGCTCAAGATGCTGCTGACCAAATTCGGCTTCACTCCCGAGAAGGTCACCCAGATTGCCCGCGAGTGCGTGGCCGCCGGTAGGGAGCAGGCGTGAACGTAACCCAGGCGCTTCATGAGCAGGGCCAGAGCATCTGGCTGGACAACATCACCCGTTCGATGCTCGATACGGGCCAGATCCAGCACTACATCGACCAGTACTCGGTGACCGGGCTCACCTCCAACCCCTCGATCTTCGACAAGGCGATCGGCTCCGGTGACTACGACGACGCGATCCGCGCGAAGGCGGCGGGCGGGCGCAAGGGCGAGGAGCTGTTCTTCGAGCTGGCCATCGAGGACCTGCAGCGGGCCGCCGACCTGTTCCTGCCCATCCACGAACGCACCGACGGCGTCGACGGCTGGGTCTCGCTGGAGGTCTCGCCCCTGCTCGCCTACGACACGCAGCGAACGGTGGCGGCCGCCAAGGCGCTGTACGCCAGGACCGACCGGCGCAACCTCTTCATCAAGATCCCCGGCACGCCCGAGGGGCTGCCGGCGATCGAGGAGGCCATCGCCTCGGGCGTTCCGGTGAACGTGACGCTGCTGTTCTCGGCAGACCACTACCGGGCCGCGGTTGACGCCTACCTGCGTGGCGTCGAGCGCCGGGTACAGGCTGGCCACGACCCCGCTGTCGGCTCGGTCGCGTCGGTGTTCATGTCACGCTGGGACGTGGCGGTCAAGGACGCCGCACCAGCCGGCCTCACCGACACTCCCGCCCTCGCCGTCGGCCTCGACGTGTACCGGGCGTACCGCGAAGTGATGGGCTCGCAGCGCTTCCAGCGGCTGGAGAATGCCGGCGCGCGAATGCAGCGGCTGCTCTGGGCCAGCACGAGGACGAAGGACCCGGCCGCCTCCGACACGCTTTACGTCCACGGTCTGGCCGCGCCATTCACGGTCAACACGATGCCCGACGACACCCTGAAAGCCTTCTTCGACCATGGCGAGATCGGAGAGACACTGCCGTCGGACGGGGCGAATCCGCGGCAATGCTGGCCCGCTTCGCGAGCGCGGGCGTCGACATCAAGGCGCTTGCCGCCAAGTTGCAAAGCGAAGGCGCCAAGTCCTTTGTCGCGGCCTGGAACGACCTCATGGAGCGAATAGACGTGCAGAGCAAAGCCGTGGCCTGACCTCGGCGCCGAGTGGCCGGACTGAACCCATCAGAGGAGCAAGCCATGCCATCGACCGCGCTGCGCGAGCGTCCTGCGTGGAAGGCGCTCGCGGGCCATCACTCCGAGATCGCCGGGCGCCACCTGCGCGAGCTGTTCGCCGCCGATCCGGGACGCGGCGAGCGGATGGCGGCCGAGGCCACCGGCCTGTACCTGGACTACTCGAAGAACCGGATCAACGTCTCAGAGCACCGGCCGGTGCTGCACGTGGCGCTGCGGATGCCGAAGGAGTCCTCGCTCGTCGTCGGCGGAGTGGACGTCGTCGCGCAGGTGCACGAGGTGCTCGACCGGATGGCGGCGTTCGCGGACCAGGACCGCTCGGGCGCCTGGAAAGGCGCCACCGGCAAGCCGATCCGCAACATCATCAACGTCGGCATCGGTGGCTCCGACCTCGGGCCCGTCATGGCCTACGAGGCGCTGCGCCATTACAGCCGGCGTGATCTCACGTTCAGGTTCGTGTCCAACGTCGCCTCGAAGACGTGTGGGGTGTCGAGCTCGGCAAGGTGCTTGCTGTCGCTGTCATCCCGGAGCTCGAGAGTGCGACCGACCCTGAACTCGGCCACGACTCGTCCACGAACGCGCTGATCCGGCACTACCGCACGCTCAAGGACTAGGAGGCGCAACATGGCGACAGACAAGCCCATGCAGCTCGGGATGATCGGGCTCGGCCGGATGGGGGCGAATCTGGTGCGTCGGCTGATGCGAGACGGCCACCAATGCGTCGTGTCCGACGTCAACGCGGCGGCCGTCGCCGAACTGGCCGGCGAGGGCGCGACGGGCGCAGACTCACCCCGGGATCTCGTTGCGAAACTGGACAAGCCACGGGCCGTATGGCTCATGCTTCCGGCTGCGATCGTCGACTCCATCCTCGACCAGCTCGAGCCGTTGCTGGAGCCCGGCGACATCCTGATCGACGGCGGCAACTCCTACTACCGCGACGACATCACGCGCGCCAAGCGTCTTGCTGGCAAGTCGCTGCACTATGTTGACTGCGGGACCAGCGGTGGGGTCTGGGGGCTGGAGCGTGGCTACTGCCTGATGATCGGCGGCGAGGATGAGGTCGTGGCCCATCTGGACCCGATCTTCAAGACGATCGCTCCCGGCGAGGGCAGCGCCGAGCCGACGCCGAGCCGGACCCGGACCGACGGCACCGCCCCGCTCGGGTACCTGCACTGCGGGCCGAACGGCGCCGGGCACTTCGTGAAGATGGTCCACAACGGGGTCGAGTACGGGATGATGGCCGCGATCGCCGAGGGCCTCAGCATCATCAAGCGCGCGGACGCCGGCAAAAGCCGGCAAGAGGTCGACGCGGAGACGACGCCGCTGCGCGATGCGTGGGCCTACCAGTACGACATCGACGTCGGCGAGGTGGCCGAGGTCTGGCGGCGCGGCTCGGTCGTCGGCTCGTGGCTGGTCGACTTGATCGCCGATGCCTTCGCCGGCTCGCCCTCCCTCGACGGCTTCGCCGGGCGGGTCTCCGACTCCGGGGAAGGCCGCTGGACCGTCCTCGCCGCGGTAGACGAAGGCGTCCCGGTACCGGTCATCACCACCTCGCTCTACGAGCGCTTCGAGTCCAGGCAGGCCGGGGAGTTCACCGACAAGATCCTCTCGGCGATGCGCTCGGAGTTCGGCGGGCACGCCGAAAAGAAGGGCTGAGGGCTGTGCATCACGAACTCGAAGTCGTCGCCGACCCCGATGCAGTCGCCGGCACCGCGGCGGCGTTCGTGGCGCGGCTGGCCCGGGCCTGCGTTCAAGCCCACGGCCGATTCACGTTCGCCGTCAGCGGGGGGCACACACCATGGGCGATGTTCGCGCGGCTCGCACATGAGCACGTCCCCTGGGAGCACGTGGCGGTGTTCCAGGTCGACGAGCGGGTCGCGCCCGACGGCGATCCGGACCGCAACCTCACGCACCTGAGGGAGAGCCTCGGTGCGGCCCCGGCCGAGGTCATGGCGATGCCCGTGAACGACGCCGACCTTGACGCGGCGGCCGCCGCGTACGGGCAGTCGCTGCCCGGGCGTTTCGACCTCGTTCACCTGGGCCTCGGCCCGGACGGGCACACCGCCTCGCTGGTGCCACGGGACCCGGTGCTCGAAGTCTCGGACCGGCTGGTGGCCCTGACGGCGCCCTACATGGGCCACCAGCGCATGACACTCACCTATCCTGCGCTCGCTCGCGCCCAGCAGGTGCTCTGGCTCATCACCGGAGCGGACAAGCGCGAACCGCTCTCGAGGCTCGTTGCGGGAGACCGGTCGATTCCCGCCGGCCGGGTCGAGGCGGCGGCGTCGCTCGTCCTCGCGGACGCGGCGGCGGCCGACCAGGGCCCTCCGCGCGCCGGTGCCCAGCCGCCGGCATGACCATGACGCCCGACCCTTTTGCCGTGCCGGCCCCGTAAGGGAGATCAGATGGCTTTGAACTCGTCGAACGTTCCCGCAGACGTGCTGGTCATTTTCGGGATCACTGGCGACCTCGCGCGAAAGATGACGTTTCGCTCGCTCTATCGGCTTGAGCGGCGCAAGCAGCTGACCTGCCCGATCGTCGGAGTGGCGCGCGACGGCTGGTCCGACGACGCGCTGCGTGACCACGCCCGCGCGGCGATCAAGGCAGCGGGTGAGCCGCTCGACGACAGCGTCTTTGCCCGGTTCGCCGCCCGACTCACCTATGTGCAGGGCGATTACACCGACGAGGAGACGTTCCATCGCCTCGCCCGGGCGGTCAACGGCAGGCGGCGCCCCGTCTTCTACCTGGAGATCCCGCCGTCGCTGTTTGCCCGGGTGGTCGGGGGCCTGGCAGGCGCCGGGCTGACCAAGGGCGCCCGGGTTGTCGTGGAGAAACCATTCGGGCATGACCTCGCGTCGGCGCGCGCCCTCAACGCCGAGCTGCGTCAGCTCCTCGACGAGGATCAGCTGCTGAGGATCGACCACTTCCTCGGCAAAGAGCCGGCGATGGACATCCTGTTCCTGAGGTTCGCCAACTCCGTGTTCGAGCCGGTGTGGAACCGCGACCACGTCTCCTGCGTGCAGATCACCATGGCCGAGGACTTCGGGATCGAGGATCGCGGCCACTTCTACGACCCGGTCGGCGCGCTCCGCGACGTCGTGCAGAACCATCTGCTGCAGTTGCTCGCCCTGGTGGCGTCCGAGCCGCCATCAGCGGCCGATGCGGACGCGCTCCGAGACCGCCGGGTTGATGTGTTCCGGGCGATCCCCGACGCCGACCCGGCCCACTACGTCCGCGGGCAGTACGAGGGGTACCTGCAGGTCCCCGGCGTGCGGCCGCGCTCGCGCACCGAGACCTTCGTCGGGTTGCGGCTGGAGGTCGAGAACTGGCGCTGGTCCGGGGTGCCGTTCTTCATCCGCGCCGGCAAGTCGCTCCCCGAGCGAGTGACCGAGATCCGGATCGTGTTCAAGCGCCCGCCGCGGCTTGCGTTCGCGGAGCGGTTCGCGCCCGAGCCCGACCAGTGGATCCTGCGGATCGATCCGAGCCCTGGCATGAACTTCCGCATCCAGGCCAAGCAGCCGGGCAAGCAGGACACGCAGCTGGTGGACCTTGACCTCCTCTTCGCGGTCGAGCTGGGTGAGGCACCCGAACCGTACGAGCGCCTGCTCAGTGATGCAATGCAAGGCAACGCGAGCCTGTTCACCCGGGAGGACTCGGTGGAGGAGACGTGGCGAATCGTCCAGCCACTGCTGGAGGCGCCCGGCGACCCTGAGCGTTACCGGCAGGGGACCTGGGGACCGGCGGGAGCGAGCAAGCTCGTCGCCGGATACCCGCGATGGCACGAACCATGGCTGCCGGCGAGGTCCCCCGACTGATACAGCCGCGCCCCGGACCCGGTGAACGCCGGGGCGACGATGGCGATGAGGTCGGACCGCCACATGACGATCTGCTCCGTACCCAGGCCGTACCAGCCCTCGCCTCCGTAGGCGACGCTCAGCCGCGGATCCTCGCCCGCGCACCAGGTGAGCCGGTTCCGGTCACCTTGGTAGATGCTGTAGGGGGCGGTCGAGAGGCAGGCCTGGCGCGCGCTCGGCAATGGGGGACCATCCCCGCGGGTGCGGGGAGCAGCAGGAGTCGCGAGTGTGCGGGTCGTAGTGGTCGGGACCATCCCCGCGGGTGCGGGGAGCAGGCGCCGAACTCGGCGATCGGGACGGTGCGCTGGGGACCATCCCCGCGGGTGCGGGGAGCAGAAGCGCGTCCAGGCAGGACGGTCCTGGCGTTCAGGACCATCCCCGCGGGTGCGGGGAGCAGAAGGAACCTCGGTTCCGTCCCTCAGCCGGACGGGGACCATCCCCGCGGGTGCGGGGAGCAGTCCTGGACGGACTGCTGGGCGCCGGTGAGGAGGGGACCATCCCCGCGGGTGCGGGGAGCAGACCAACAACGACGACATCTACCGCAGCGCCGCGGGACCATCCCCGCGGGTGCGGGGAGCAGAAAACGATCGCGTGAATGTGCGGGTGCCAGCCGGGACCATCCCCGCGGGTGCGGGGAGCAGTCGATCGACGTGTCGTTGTTCTGCGGCAGGGAGGGACCATCCCCGCGGGTGCGGGGAGCAGCGATCCGTCTTTCTGACGGTGGGTCGGACGGTGGGACCATCCCCGCGGGTGCGGGGAGCAGCGGTCGGCTTTGCCGTCGCGCGGGTCCCAGGCGGGACCATCCCCGCGGGTGCGGGGAGCAGTTCAGGTCGGTCGGCTGGCCCATGGGCCACCGGGGACCATCCCCGCGGGTGCGGGGAGCAGAGATCGAGACGCACCGTCTGGACCCGGAGGTCGGGACCATCCCCGCGGGTGCGGGGAGCAGGCTTCTGGACCACGGTCACCGTTGTCGTGCCCGGGACCATCCCCGCGGGTGCGGGGAGCAGGCCGAAGTCCTCATGGAGATCGACGCCAAGCAGGGACCATCCCCGCGGGTGCGGGGAGCAGAGAGATCAGCAGACATGACCACGATCACGATCGGGACCATCCCCGCGGGTGCGGGGAGCAGTTCGTACGTTCTTCCGGACGTTCAACGGCGCCGGGACCATCCCCGCGGGTGCGGGGAGCAGGGCATCGAGCAGGCCTCGTCCGGCGGCGGCGTGGGACCATCCCCGCGGGTGCGGGGAGCAGCTGAAAACGGCGACCCGCCCAACGGAAGTGGGCGGACCATCCCCGCGGGTGCGGGGAGCAGGGGTGTCGGCAGGGTTCAGGTTCCGGGGAGCGGGGACCATCCCCGCGGGTGCGGGGAGCAGGTGTCGACCATGCCCACCCTCGGGCGCGGCGTGGGACCATCCCCGCGGGTGCGGGGAGCAGCGGGAACCAGACGCCCTTCCAGCTGCTCGGCAGGGACCATCCCCGCGGGTGCGGGGAGCAGCCGATCGCGTGACCGAACTCGTGCGTGGTCGAGGGACCATCCCCGCGGGTGCGGGGAGCAGGTGCACAGGCGGCTGAGGTTGATTCCCATGTGGGGACCATCCCCGCGGGTGCGGGGAGCAGACGAACCGCGAACAGCGGTACGGAGTACCCCAGGGACCATCCCCGCGGGTGCGGGGAGCAGGAGCTGGAGCCTGAGCGCCCGTACCGGCCCGAGGGACCATCCCCGCGGGTGCGGGGAGCAGTGACGAGGTTGCCCGCGGTGCTCTTGCTGATCGGGACCATCCCCGCGGGTGCGGGGAGCAGGCGTGCACGGACCGCGGGTTGGCGTGCATCGAGGGACCATCCCCGCGGGTGCGGGGAGCAGACGTCCCTGGCACCGGGCACGTACACCGTGGAGGGACCATCCCCGCGGGTGCGGGGAGCAGTTGCAGCAGATCCTGACGGAGCGCCTCGACTTGGGACCATCCCCGCGGGTGCGGGGAGCAGGACCGGGTGACGGTCGCGAGCCCGGCGGCCCCGGGACCATCCCCGCGGGTGCGGGGAGCAGGCCCGCGCGTATCCGATCCTGTACGGCGAGAAGGGACCATCCCCGCGGGTGCGGGGAGCAGTGACGGTGGAGAGGGACGAGACATGAGCGTCAGGGACCATCCCCGCGGGTGCGGGGAGCAGCACCATTTTTGGGACAGGGCCGCCATGATGGCGGGACCATCCCCGCGGGTGCGGGGAGCAGAATCCGGACGTATTGATCAAGTTGCTAGCGCCGGGACCATCCCCGCGGGTGCGGGGAGCGGGGCAGACCGCAGGGCTTGCCGAACGCGTACCCGGGACCATCCCCGCGGGTGCGGGGAGCGGGACGTGACCCTTGGTCAGAAGACCCTCGGCGCGGGACCATCCCCGCGGGTGCGAGGAGCGGCTCCGGGCCGCTACCTGGAACTGGTAGCTGGTGGGACCATCCCCGCGGGTGCGGGGAGCGGCTCCGACGCGTCATGGAACAGGGCGTGCTCACCGGGACCATCCCCGCGGGTGCGGGGAGCGGTCCAGGAAGTCGTAGTCGGACCAGGCGGTGGGGGGACCATCCCCGCGGGTGCGGGGAGCGGAACACGAGCGGCCTCAAGCTGAAGGTCCGCGAGGGACCATCCCCGCGGGTGCGGGGAGCGGCGCACTTTCGGCAGACGATTTGAACGGGGACGGGGACCATCCCCGCGGGTGCGGGGAGCGGGGGACCCCGTTGTGACGCACCGCAGTCCGAATGGGACCATCCCCGCGGGTGCGGGGAGCGGAGTGCTTTCCTTCGGGCCGCACTGCTCCCATAGGGACCATCCCCGCGGGTGCGGGGAGCGGTCGTCGCAGCGATCATCGCTGCATGGGCGGCTGGGACCATCCCCGCGGGTGCGGGGAGCGGACTGCGTGACCTGCGACTTTATCGCGACGGCACGCAGTTTTCGCACACTTTCACCGAGTCCGGCATAACAGGCATAACGCACCTGGTTCTTCCGTCTAGACGTCCGGTGGGCGGCAGTGCAAAGTGATCATCCTAGAGCCTGTCTGCCTGCTGTCAGGGAGTTACTCTCGGGTCGGAAGAAGACTTCTTGAGTTTCGTCATATAGGCATTCTGGGACCGGGTTTGCCTGTATTCATCTGGCATGACGGGTGAGGGAATGTCCCGCTCGGGCCTGCGGGGCAGGCTCGACGGGCCGGTGCTGACGGTATGGGCGAAGCACGACAGGGATTCCGACGGGTGGCTGCCGTTGTGGCGGCACATGGAGGACAGCGCCGCTGTCGCCGGTCTGCTGTGGGACACGTGGCTGCCCGCGAGTGTAGGGAAGTTGATCGCCTCTGCGCTGCCCGGTGGTGAGCAGGACGCACGTCGGCTTGCCGTGTGGATGGCGGGGGTGCACGACATCGGGAAGGCGACGCCCGCTTTCGCCTGTCAGGTCGACCAGCTCGCAGACCATATGCGTGAGCAAGGGCTGCAGATGCGCTCGGCACGGGCCCTCGGGCCGGACCGCAGGATCGCGCCGCACGGGCTGGCCGGGCAGGCGTTGCTGGGGGAGTGGCTGAAGGAACGGCACGGCTGGACGGTGAAGCAGACAGGCCAGTTCACGGTCGTCGTGGGAGGACACCACGGGGTGCCTCCGGAGCACGGTCACATCGCAGCCCTCCACAAGCACGGGCACCTGCTGCGTACCCCGGGACCCAGCCGAGCCGCGTGGCACCGAGTGCAGGACGAGCTGCTCGATGCGTGCGCCGACGAGTACGGCGTACGGGACCGGCTGGATGAGTGGCGGTCGGTGAAACTGCCACAGCCGGTGCAGGTGTTGCTCACAGCACTGGTGATCGTCGCCGACTGGGTCGCCAGCAACGCCGACCTCTTCCCTTACTTCCCGCAGGATGTCGCCCGCAGCAGTGAGGAGCGCGTCGCCGCGGCCTGGCGCGGCCTGGACCTGCCGGCGCCCTGGTGCCCGGACGAGCCTGCAGGCGACGCCCAGGAACTGTTCGCCTCCCGCTTCGATCTGCCGCCAGGGGCCAAGGTCCGGCCGGTGCAGGAAGCCGCCGTCGAACTGGCCCGGGCGATGGCAGACCCGGGGCTGATGGTGATAGAGGCGCCGATGGGGGAGGGGAAGACCGAGGCCGCCCTGGCGGTCGCCGAGATCTTCGCTGCCCGCTCGGGGGCGGGCGGCGTGTTCTTCGCGCTGCCGACCATGGCCACCGGCAACGCGATGTTCCCCCGCCTTCTGGACTGGCTCGAGCGGCTGCCCGCAGCCGAAGACGCCCGGTACTCCGTCCTGCTCGCTCACTCGAAAGCCGCGTTGAACGAGGACTTTGCCGACCTGATGCGCGAGAGAGGCCACCGGATCGTCGCGGTCGACGCGGACGCGCCCGAGGAGCCGCAATGGCGCCCCTCGCACACGACACGGTCCGCTCCTGCTGAGCTCGTCGCGCACGCCTGGCTGCGCGGCCGTAAGAAGGCCATGCTGTCCTCGTTCGTCGCGGGAACCGTCGACCAGTTGCTGTTCGCCGGGCTCAAGAGCCGCCACCTGGCAATGCGTCACCTCGCGGTCGCCGGGAAGGTCGTCGTGATCGACGAGGCGCATGCCTACGACACGTACATGAGCGTCTACCTCGATCGCGTGCTGTCGTGGCTCGGCGCGTATCGCGTGCCAGTAGTGGTGCTGTCCGCGACCCTGCCCGCGGGCAGGCGCCGCGAGCTCGTCGAGGCGTACGCAGGCAGCAGCGCCGAAGCAGCCCGGAGTGCCACGGAGTTCGAGGCGGTGAGCAAGGCCGGCGCCTATCCTCTGCTGACCGCCGTGACACCTGGTGGGGAGCCGGTCCTGAGGAATCCTGGCGCCTCCGCCCGGGGCACGGACGTCATCCTGGAGCGGATCGACGACGACCTGGACGTTCTCGTCGACCGACTCGCCACTGAGCTGGACGGCGGCGGCTGTGTGCTGGTCGTACGCAACACGGTCAAGCGGGTGGTGGAGACCGCCCAGGTGCTCAGGGCGAGGTTCGGCGATGAGCACGTGACGGTCGCCCACTCGTGTTTCATCGACATCGATCGTGCAGCGAAGGACGCAGATCTCCTGAAACGCTTCGGGCCGCCAGGCAAAGCGGAAGGCCGCCCGACGGGGCCGCACATCGTCGTGGCCAGCCAGGTGGCCGAGCAGTCCCTCGACGTCGACTTCGACCTGCTTGTCACCGACCTCTGTCCGGTCGACCTGCTGCTCCAGCGCATGGGGCGTCTGCACCGGCATCAGCGGGGCGAGGGACAGCACGAACGTCCCAAGCGGTTGCGCCGGGCGCGCTGTCTGGTTACCGGTGTCGACTGGACAGGCGACGTGCCGGCGCCGGTGCGAGGCTCGGTCGCCGTGTACGGGGCGTACGCGCTCCTGCGGTCCGCGGCCGCGCTCCTGCCTCACTTCGAGAAAGGGCCAAGCCGTCCGGTACGGCTGCCCGACGACATCAGCCCGCTCGTACAGGCGGCATACGCCGACGGCCCCGCAGGCCCGCGGAGCTGGGCACCGGCGATGACCGATGCCCTCGAACTGTACGAGCGCCACCGCGCAGACCAGGCCGAACGGGCGGCCGTGTTCCGGCTGGAGGAGGCCGGAAGGGACGGCAGGCCCCTGTTCGGGTGGGTGGCGGCGGGAGTGGGCGACGCGGACGACACCCGGATCGGGCGGGCCCAGGTCCGCGACAGCCGCGAGAGCCTAGAGGTCGTGGTCGTGCAGCGGCGCGCCGACGGCACCCTGGCAACGATGCCGTGGCTGGAGCCAGACCGCAAGCGCCGACCCCTGGCGGGGCTGGCACTGCCTACGGACCAGGTGCCGACCGCCCTCGCGGCCCGCACCGCGGCAAGCTGCGGGCTGCGGCTGCCGATCCAGTTCAACTACGCCGACGTCATGGACCAGGCGATCGACGAGCTCGAGGAACTGTATGTGCCCGCCTGGCAGACAAAGGACAGCCACTGGCTCGCCGGCCAGCTCATCCTCGCGCTCGACGAGGACTGTCAGACTCAACTGGCAGGTTTCTGCCTCCGATACAGCCACAGCGACGGTCTTGAGGTGACCCGTGATGAACGGCAGGGGGACAGCGCGGCTTGAGCAGAAAGAATCCCCGCACGGGCGGGGAGCAGTGAGGTTACAAGCTTGGGTACGCCCCTCAGTCTGGGGCCATCCCCGTCTCAGCGGGGAGCAGTGACCGCATGCTACTCGAGGGCCGTTCATGCATGCGGGCTCATCTTCCGCGGAGGGCGCGGCGTGGGCTGGAGAGGGCGGAATCACGCTTCTGTCGAAACCTGGCGTCCTCTTTCCGCCCACCGGACCAACGGCAGGCCCGCTACGGCAGATATCGCACTTGCCAGGGCTGTGGCGACGCCCCACCTGGCGGCTTCATCTGCCGGGCCGCCCAACGGCAGCCAGCGACCCAGCAAGAGGGCTAACCAGAAGATGGTCGCAACAGCTCCCGTCACCAGGATCCAGCGGATCCACCTGTTCAACTCCGTACCCCCCTCAGTCTGTTGCATTATGGTTGCACGCACTCTAGAGGATCCGAGGCCTCATGCCATACGCCTTAGACCGACCGGCAAATGGCTACGTCGCTCGTTGGCTGACGGTCCCGGAAACGAGACAGGCACGGGCCCTGCGTGATCATGGAGTTCTCTACGCTCAGTGATCACACGGAGGACCCGTGCCTGCAGTGCCATCTTGCCTGCTCGACCCCCTGTGGGACCAGTTCGCTGCTCTCCTGCCGGTGCGGGAGGGGTTCTCGGCGAGCCATCCGCTCGGGTGTCACCGCCGCCGGGTGTCGGACCG
>NZ_JBSFCW010000041.1:0-54474 GCF_053593595.1 Streptomyces sp. NPDC002206 | reverse complement strand
CGCCCTTGTGCGCGATGCGGCCGTGCAGGTTTCGGGCGGTGAGTTCGGCGCGGGTCTTGTCCGAGTCATAGCCGGCGTCCAGGTGCACGGTGATGTCCTCGGGCAGCGGCCCCAGGTCTGCCAGCAGGTCCAGGGTCGGAGCAAGCAGCGGAGAGTCGTGGCGGTTCGCTCCGGCGAGGACCCTGCCGAGTGGGATCCCGTAACCATCCGTCATGCCGGAGCGTTTCAGGCCCTGTTTGCCGCGATCGACCGGCGAGCGCCCAGCCACCTCGCCGCCGCCGGGGGCCTTGGTGATGGAGCCGTCGACGGCGATCTGGTCGAGCTCGAGCCCGAGGATCCGGTCGTAGGACTCAAGCGCGATCTGTTTGAGTCGGGCGAAGACGCCGAGCCGGATCCACTCGTTGCGGCGGTTGCGGATGGTGGTCGCCGAGCAGGTCGTGTCGGAGATCGCCTGGTAGGAGCAGCCGAACCGCAGGAGTTGGAGCAGCTTGTCGAACACGATCCGGTCGCTGATACGGCTCCGGTGGCAACCCAGCGGGTGGGCCGGATCGACCGCAGGGCGCTTGGGTAGCAGTGCCGCGAATTGGTCCCAGAGCGGGTCGGTCAGCCATGATGGAAGGACGGGCACAGGTCTCCCCAGTGGTCACAGAGCGTCGCAACTCCATGATCACTGGGACCTGTGCCCGCCTTGTTGCCGGGGCTCCACACGCCGCCTATCTGCGCGGCCTCTTAGCGAGAAGCCCCGTCATTTATGGCGGGGAGGAGTCACGAAGAGACCTCCCGCGCGTGCGTCCGCCCCGGCGGCCCGCGCCGCGGTGAACACGAGGGCAGCGGCACTGGTCATGCCGACAGTGACCGCGATGAGCCCCGCCGCCACGGCCGAGGGCAGTGCGGTGGCGCGTATGCGGGCGAGCGGGGACATGCGGGCATCACTTCCGGAGGGGGCGGGAGAGCAGGTTCCAAGCGTTCCGTAAACGGATCGTTCTGTTTGTGGAGCACTAGGGACGCAGGTGGTGGCACGTCAAAGCGCCGGTGGGCGCGGAAGCGGACGGATGGGTCTGAACGAGGAGGTGGGGCGCAGGGTGAAACGGCTGCGGCAGGACGGCGGCCTGTCCCTGACGGAGCTCTCGCGCCGCTCGGGCGTCGGCAAGGGCACGCTCTCGGAACTCGAGATGGGTTGGCGCAACCCCACCCTGGAAACGCTCTACGCCCTGACCACCGCGCTCGGCCGCCCGCTCAGCGCCGTCCTCGACGACCCGGCGCCCGGCGTCGCGGCGGGCGCGGGCGGAGTCTCCGGCAGCGCCGTCACCGCGGTCCTCCTGGAGCGGTACGAGGACGAGGGCGCGGCCACCGACGTGTTCCGCGTCACCATCGCCGAGGGCACCACCCAGGAGTCGGCCGCGCATGTCCCGCACACCACGGAGGGCCTGATGGTGCTCTCCGGAACGGCGGTCGTCGGCCTGCCGGACGCGCCGCAGACGGCCGGGCCCGGCGGTCACGCCCACTGGCCGGCAGACGCCCCGCACTTCTACAGCGCACCGGACGGCGAGGTCCAGGGCGTCCTCTTCGTCCGGTACCCGAAGGGCGCGTCTTCGAAGGATGCTTCCTTGGAAGGGGCTTGAGGTCCTAGCAGAGGCGTTGGACGTGGCGGTGGGTGCTCAGGCAGACGGCCGGGCCGAGGAAGGCTTCGTGGATGTCGTCGCGTCGTTCCCAGCGGATGCGCAGGCGGAGGAGCCGTGCAGCCACGAGATCGTGTGCTCGACGACCCAGCGAAACTCGGCCCGCGCCGTTCACCGCCGGGAGGGCCCGTGACATCCTGTGGCAGTGCTCTTGAGTGACCATGCAAGCGGTGTCGAGCTTTGCCCGCTGCGCTATCAGTTCGCCACAGTCCAGGGCAACCGGTACGACGACAACTGGCTGGTCATCGGTGGCACGGTGACGACTACCGAGGGCAGTTGGTCCTTTGCCGATCCATCTCTGCTGACCCACGAGGCCCGCCAGGTCGCCGCTTGGTTGCGTGCGGTGGCCGCGGGGACGGTGTCCGTGATCCAACCTGATGCCGAAGGTTATTTGTCCCCGGACACGTGGTTCACCGAGCCGGTCCTGGCCTTTAGCCTCTCCGCCCGAAGCGAGGCTGGGGCGATGATTCGCCTTCACCTGTCCCTGGAAGCGGCACCCCCGTGGCAGCAGGTTGATGACAGAGCCGACATCTATCAATACTTCGTGGAGGTCCAGGTGGGTACAGCTGCACTGCTTCACGCAGCTGACCAGTGGGATCTTGCTCTCGCTTCCTTCCCAACCCGCTGATCAACGTCAGTCCCGTCGAAACGCGATCCATCGGGCCCCCAACACAGGCCCGAAGCTTGACTTCTCCATCGGGAAGCCACTGAGCGTTGCAGTTGGCCGCTCTGGTGCTCAGGCGTCGAGCTGCTCGGCGAGCTCGTCTTCGTAGTGACGAAGCGCGTCCTGGAGGAGGCGAGGGGGCCTGGTGAACGACTGCGGACGGTCGGGATGGGCAGGATCGTGATCGAGACGGCGGTGTCGTAGACCCCCGGTCATTCGGAGGAGTGAGGGGCGGGCGGCGACGTGGCCGACGGCCCGCCCCCTGGGCCCGTCAGGGTCGGTCGACGCGGAAGTGGTAGCAGCCGTATTCGACGGCGCGCACGTGGACCTGGGCGGTATCCCGGTCCGCGAAGGCTTCGGCGAAGGCGCGGTCGAAGGATGCGTCGGCATCCTCAGGCAGCTCCACCATGCGGCCGCCAATGATGCGCCCTCGGTTGTCGTAGCGGCGGAAGGCACGGAGAGCGCCGGGTCGGGCCCAGGGGTAACCGGTGCCGCCCGGTGCCGGTCCGCCGCAGTCCTGGGCGTGTATGAAGACCGGACCCTGCTCGTCATACGCTCCGGGCTCGGCATTCGTCCGGGCCGCCCAGCGACGCAGCGGGGCGTACGAGACGAGGGCGATCCGGTCATCTATGACGCTGAGCCGCAGGCAGCAGCGCAGCGGGGCGCCGCCTTCCTCGTCCACGTACGGGTACATCGGACACCCGGCGTCGTCGCGGACGCGGAGCTCCTTCAGGGCGGTGGGGGTGATGGGCCGGGGTTGATAGGTACTGGTCATGCCATTCATCGTGGCGCGGTCGTGCATGAGGTGCTGGCGGAAATCCGACGGAGGGTTCTGGGCTGTCTGTCGTGCTCGGACTGGCCAACTGAGGCGCTCAGTCGGAATGGTGGGGCTCGTCGCCGCAACCGCCTGAGCATCGTCGCGTGCGGCCGGCGCCCACGGAGAGGAGCCGACACGGGGGAGCCGACCCGGCACATGCCCTGGTGCAGGCCACGGGGAACTGCCTCGAGTTCGCCCTCGGTTGTCGACCGACAGTGGCGGCGTCGATCTCACCGCGACGTCGTCGAGCTTGCCTGCGGTCGGGGCGCGTCGGCGAAGCGCCTGGCAGCGTACTGCCACCAGGGCGCGTTTGCTTCACCACCGCAGGCGACCCGGCCGATCAGCGCCGGAGACGGCCGTCGCTTCCGGAGTCCGGCGGGAAGACACAGCGAATGCCGTCGCTTCCAACGGACATCTGTCGGCGAGCCTGCTGCCGCGCCTGAAACGGGTGACGACAACGGCATACGCACACGCCAAGGCCGTGCGACTCGGTGTGTGAACTCGGATCCGGCCTGACGCCGACCCGATGTCATGGGAGACGCGGGCGACGGCGGCCCTGATCACTGGCCTGGAGCCATCCGGGCCTCGGAGGCCCGCTTGAGGTTTTCCAGCCAGGCGCGGAGTGAGGCATCCAAAGCAGCCTGGGCGGTGGGAACATCGGCGTCGACCGGGTCGCCCTGCCAGGACTCCTCGGTGTGCACCAGGACTCCGTCGCGGGTCCGAGTCAATGTCCAGACGTGGACGGCGGTGATTCCGTTGCCAGTACCTCCCCACACGATCCGGCGCCCGGGCTCGACCTGCCTGACCGTGGAGGTGACATGCAGCCCCTCGACGTCCCAGATAAAGGTGGAACCCACCCTCAGCCTCCCGGTGTCAGTACGCCGGACCGCAGTGACCCCCGGCTGCCAGCTCGGCCAGTTCGCCACGTCAGTCTGGACGGCCCAGACGGTACTTCTGGGGGCGCGGATCAGGATGTCGTCACGCGTGATGACGGGAGCGGTCGCGTCGATCACCACATCACGGCAGGAATGGGCCACCTGGATGTTGGCTGCGGCACCAGCCGGGCCGTTCGCGGTCATGGCCACAGCGGCGACGAGCGTAGCAACAGCCAGGATTCGACGGGGAGTTACGACGTGCATGGGAAGTCCCTTCAGATTCACGTTATTACGTGTAACTAAAGTTAGAGACCGTAACGCTCCAAGTCAAGGCCTACTTCCTCCCTGCCTGCCGCTACCGGCGGCCATGAGCTCCAGAGTGCTGGGCATCTCTCGCCCACTGGAATGGATGGCGATGAGGTGGAGAGGCGGACGGTCTTCATCACGTCGAGTACGTCGCCCATGGGATCCGGGGGTCGAGGGTGAGGGCCGATTCGTCCAACGGCATGAGTCTCGGATCCGTTGTCAGGCCCTGAGTGACAGCAACGCCCGTCACGCGCTTACAAGTCCCGCTTCGGCTAGCCTGTCCGGGCCAGGCCGCGTCCCGGGCGGGCCCTGGCGAAGTGTTGCACCGTCGACGAGCACCAGATGTAGAACTTCGGCCGCCTTGGACGCAGTTTCTTATGGCGGTTGGTCCGTCGGGCATCACGGTCTGCTCGGCGGCACGCGAGTGTGAGAGGACGGGGGCGCACATGCCCGCAAGTGGGCGGGCGGGGGGCTTTGACGGGCATCTGGAATCAGCGCTGGCCCGGCTGCCAACCGGCTGGTCGGATCCGCAGGCGGGCCTGGACTCATTGGCTATCGCCGACACGAACATCTCTAAAGTCAACCGTCGGGTTCGTCTGAGCTTCCTGGGTTGACCAAGATCGCTCCCAGAGGTTGTGCCGCTGATTCTCCGTACCATGCGTGCGCGAACGAAGAGAATCTTGCACGGTACGGCCCCACATGCGATCGAGCGTCCCTATGACGGATGCGGCAAATGCCTGCTCGGAGACAGTGACCAGCGGCAAAGACGGCACCGTACGAGTGTGGAATCTCGCGGACGGCTCGGAGACCGGAAGAGTTGAGACAAGTCACTCGGATCTGCAATTTCCGGCCTGCGGCCACCTCGAAGGTGGACCGGTCGCCCTGCTCGCGCGGAAAGGCCTCGGCAGGGTCCGGACTAGCATCTGGAACCTAGAAACCCTGCAGATAAGCGGGGCTTTTGAGGTTGCCTCCTACTATCCTGCCTCGGACTGGGCTCTCGTGGATGGACGGCCTGCGGTCGTGATCGCGGAGAACGATATGTTCGGGCAAGTCGAGCGGCAGACAGGGCTCTGGGATCTTATCGACCGGACGTGGGTGGGCGACTTTAAGGGCCTAACCGATCAGATCAACGCCCTGGTTTGCGGCACTGACGGACGTGACCCAGTGGTCTTGGTCGCCACTGCCGACAACGGGGCCCAGGTGTGGGATCTGCGGACCCGGCAGCTGCGCTACCGGCTCGGTGACGGCTGGGTGTCCGATGTGGAGCTCGGCCTGCTGGATGGGTTGCCGGTGGCCGTCACCGCCAGCCGCTACATCGTGGGGATCTGGGACCTCGGCACCGGCACATCCCTGCATGAGATCCGAATGCCTGTCGCTCCCGGTGCCGTCGCCTTCGCCCCCGGCGGTGAGCTCGTCGTCGGCGCAGGGTACGAAGTGATCGTTCTGGGGCGTTGAAGCGCACGGTACGTCAGCCTGTCTTGTGCGTGACCGGGAACCGGGTGTATCTGGCGACAGCCGGCCAGTCCGTGGAGCGGCTGGTAGCAAAAGGCCGTGACGCTCATTTGATGCTCCGAGCGTCTGACGGCTGCCTGCCTGACCCGAAAACTGGCTCTGATCTGCACTTCTTCATCCTCCTGTCGCGGTGACGTCTTCCCGATGACGCACCACGTGGAGTGCGCGGCAATCCCGGAGCGGTCCGCGAGGATCAACGACAGCAGCCGCAGGACCAGTGCACAGCCTACGAAAGCGAGCCCGGCGCCACCGATGCACAAACGCGCCGTGGTCAGCGTTTTCGTAGACCGACTCATTTCTGTAGTCAGGGTCTCCCTTGAGCAACGCGCAGACGAAACACGGCCCGAGACGCGCCCTGGTCTCATATGCCTCAAGATCGAACGGAGTGCGGTCCACTGACGACATGGAACTCCTTGAGGTCGGGAAGTTCTTCCTGACAGTCAGCTGATGAGCCAGCCTTGCTATGGCCACTTCCCTGTAGTGGACACCGCCTACACTCCGCCGCAGGTGGACGATACCCGCCCGGATTGCGTCCGGTGGGCAGGTGCCTACGCGGTCACTCCGGGGCGCGCATCGATCGGTCCTTGACCCGCCTCCGGGGCCCGGGGTGCACCTTGAAGTACGGGCATTGCCGTAGCGTGATTGCCTGCCGCATGGAATGTCCATGTGTCCGGTCGGCCCGTGCGGGGGATTCCGGTGGCGAGCGATGGGACCGTGATGAGCGAACTGACGAAGCCCAGAATCGTGGTTCCGGAGGGTGTCGCGACCACCGAGTTGACGATCCGGGACCTTGTGGTTGGGGATGGACCCGAGGCGCAGCCGGGCAGGGTCGTCCAGGTTCACTATGTAGGGGTCACGTTCGCGTCCGGAAGGGAGTTCGACTCCTCCTGGGAGCGGGACCGGCCGTTCAAGTTCGCCGTGGGCGGTGGCAAGGTCATCAAGGGCTGGGACCGGGGGGTAAGGGGAATGAAGGTCGGCGGCCGGCGCGAGATCATTGTTCCCCCGCGTCTCGGTTACGGCAGGCAGTCACCCTCTCCGTTGATCCCGGCGGGCTCGACGCTGATCTTCGTCGTGGACCTGCTCACGGTGGTGGGCGGGCCCGCCGGAGCGAGGCCCGGCTCGGCCTGAACCTGGCGCTCCTGAGGGGCTGGGGGCCCTGTCGCTCCCACGTAAGGACAGATGCACTCATCGACAGACACCTCCTCAACCCATGGCGCGTGAGGTGACGGCCTGCCAAGGGTGTGCCCGGTCCCGGATTCCGGCACATGGAGACCAGCAGGCGGACTAGCGTTGGCCTGGTCGAGACGCTCGGGCATACGCTCGGCCTGGATGGGGGATCCCGAGACAATACTGCCAGCAGATGCGTCCGCTCCCGGCGATCAGCCGGCCGACAGCGGCACATGGAGCGTCACCGTCGCAGACCTGGCATCTGGCCACAATCTCCCCGACAAACCGGCTGTCCGCGACGGTCGGATATACCTCAGCGCCATGCGCGGGCTTCGGGCCGAGCTGAAGGAGATCCAGAACAGAGAACCCCCGGGCACCTCTACCTCGGCTCGCGATCCAGATCGAAAATTGCTCTGGCCGCACTTCCACAGTCGGCGCGAACACGCCATCCGTGCACACATCATGGATGACATCGGCGCGCACGCGATCGTCGAAGACGCCCAGCGAGGCTTTCCACGTGAATCAGGAGACCTGGCGGTGGACCTGGCCGAGGTGTGGCTGGAGGACACACTCCATTCGCGCACCAGCGCACCCTTGGGAGACATCGGCTTTCAGGGCGATGCTGCGTGTTCTCACGGCCTGGTACGAGCGATCTCCCGGCGAGTTCACGGTGGACTGGGAATGGGGCGAGCTGATCGACAACGCGGCCGCCGAAGCCCTCCGGAACAACGCCTCTCGGCGCTACAACGCCATGAAGGCGGAATCGGCCGCCGACCGACTCTACAACGAGTTCAGATCCTTGCGTATCGCTGCCCGGAGGAATTGCGGCAAGGACGAACTGAATGCCGACCCCATCCTGCTCCGAACCAATAACTCGGAAATTTCGAAGCGTCGAGGGCAGGTGACGCTGAACGCAGCGCTCCTGGCTTCGGGGGCAGATGTCGTGGAAGGGACCGGGCGGCCCTGTGACCTGGGACGCTGGGCGGATTCGCGCCGCTGACCTGCACAGATGGCCTTTCGGCTGTTTCACGCTCGTGCTCGTTGACGCGGCCGGAAGTCCCAGATTCCCAGAGGGCTCCCAGCCCGACGCTCTTTCGGTTCTAGTCAGGGTGAGGCAGCGCGGTGAGGGGGACCAGCCGCTGCGCGGGAAGCTGAGGAAAGTGGCTGACTGCGGCTGGCTGCACAAACGGCCCGACGGGAAGTTGGCTGGCGATACGGGCGATGCCGACGCCCTTGTCGTACAGGGCGAGGGCCTTGGGGAGCACGCGCTGTGTTTCCGGTTCGGCCTCAGTCATGGCTGCGGCAATCGGCGACATCGACCCGTAGCTGGGCACAGGCGAGCAATGTGGGTCGGCTCGTGCCAGGACAGGTCGTGTGGGCCGACGGTTCAGCTCGACGCGAGTGTGCGCTGGTGATGGTCAGCGGCGGCCGGTGGCCAGGATGACGAGGAACTGGCCGCCGCCCGGCTCGACGTCGGCGGTCACCGGCAGCCCCGGTACCAGTCGGGAGAACCGGTCCACCAGCCAATCCGCCGCCTCTTGGGCGTCCCGCTTGGTCGGGCAACGGCCCACCATCTCGCGGCCCCCCTTGCGCTCCAGCCTCCCGGCAACGGTGATCAGCGGCGCGGGTTCGACCACGTACAGGCGGTCCGGCCAGGCGATGACCACCTTGACCGCGCCCTTGCGGGTGTTGCATCCGCGGTGCGCGAGCCGCTCGGCGACCTTGGTCTTCCGGTCGGCAGTCCGGCTGTCGACGCTGGGCCCTCGCGGGTCGTTCACCGACTCGTCGGGGTCGACCGCTTCGTCACACACCCAGCACCGCCAGCCGTCGCGCTCGGCCACATCATCAAGGAGACTCATCCGAGCAAACTAGCCTGCCCGGCCGCCACCCCGCGCACCAGGGCCCCGGCAAGGTCTCCACACCGGCCAACAATGCTGCAACGCCTGGCAACCAGCGTCACCGATGCTTTGACCTGTTTGAATGCCGATACGTTGATGGCCCACCAAAGTATCGAGGCGGTGGGCCCGAGGGTCATCAAGGCATCGACGGGGAACTCTGGTGGGCTTGGGCCGTCACCTTGATGACCAGGGGCACCGGAGGGTAGTGACGGCCCGGTGCGGCGTGGAGCGCGCGGCGGATCTGCTGGATGTCGTGGTCGCCGATAAGTGGGTATCGCGGGCCGGGGCGCGGGTGAGGCAGAGCCGTCGGCGGCGCTGGTGGCGTCGGGAGTACGGCAGCCGGTCGAAGTTGTCGACGTGCAGGCCGATGTGGCGTCCGGTGGTGGTGGCCTGGTTGCCCGGGCTGGCCGCGCAGCCCAGGCGTTCGGCGGGCAAGCGACCGGTCACATCGGCTGCGGATGTCGTCGAAGGTGTTGAATAACTGAGTGGTGCGCACAGTCGCCCGTCGGTTCGCAGGTCACTGAGCTTCGCTTCACGGGAAACTCCATTCGGCGTTGCCCACCTGGCGATCCTTGAACCGGTTGCAAAGGTCTCATACCAGTGCATCTCAGTCCTGTACGGGGAGGCCGGGGCCGTGGACATGGAAGGTGAGCCCTGTGATCCGGCCTGACTGGATCACAGGGCCGTGCTGAACTCCGCCGCTGATGGCGTTGTGTACGGGTACCGGACGGGCCGCGGACGTGTTGACCAGCTGCTGGAGAGAGGACAGCACGCCATACAGGTCGTCGACTGTGACGGAGTCGGTCTGCAGTAGCCGGTACAGATCGGCGCGCCATCGATCCTCGACCTCGCGGGTGGCTTGCGTGTCGTAAGCGTCCCCGGCTAGCAGTCTGGCTCGGTCGGCGTCCAGGTCCGCGACTGTGGCGCTGCCTGCACCGGTACGTGAGAAGAGCCGTCCGACGAGGGCACGCGCCTGCCCAGGAGTCGGTGACCATGAGCGAGACCAATGTGGTAGCTCCCGACGCGGCGAGAACAGCGAACTCGGTTTCCATCGTTCCTCCTTGAGAGTCAGATCCCGAGTGGCGGCCGGGTTGCGCCGGGGGTTTCGTTCGCCGGCCCTCCATCCGGGGTAAAGGCTGCCGACGGGTCGAAGCGGCGAACCAGATCGTCAGCCGTCTCATGCTGCTCCTGGTCCCTGATGGCGTCCGCGATCTGCTTGGCCAGCAACCTCCGTTGGGTGTCCCCGTCCTCGAGGCTCAGGGCGTTCAGCGCGTCCGCGAGGTGGTCCGCGGCCGTGGGTGCTCGCTCGAAGGCTGCCGCCTGCCATTCCGAGGGCTCCTTGCCGTCCTGTTCCTCACGCGGCTGAGGGATGAGGTCCCGCAACCGTTCGGGAACGTCGGTGTCGTTGGCCGCGGAGGTAAGCCTGGCGAGCATGCCGAGGTCTTCCACGGTCCTCTCCACCTGTTCGTCGTTCTTGGCGAGCCACCAGACCACGGCGCTGCCGGTGTCCTTGAGTACGTCTTCGCCCAGGTACTTGCGCTTGCTCTGCTCGTACTTCCGCTGGTGCTCCCAGACCGCCTGGTCCTTGCGTACCCCGGCGAGGCTGTCCAGGCGTTCCTGGTCGTGCTCGTGCAGGGTGAGCCGCACATCCTCCGCCATGGCCTGGAGCTGACCCGTGCTGTCGGGAAGCAGTGAGCTGAGCGCACCGCTCAGCTCGTGCTGGACGAGTGAGACCCGACCGGGCTCCCGCTGCTCGGTGACTACTCGGGCACGGTCCAGTACGGATTCGACGGCGAGGCCCGCCGGGTTCAGTAGCCGGCCGGGACGGGAAGCGTCGAGGGCGTACCAGCGAACGGTTGCGGAGATCAAGAAGTCGTAGTCGGCCCATCGACTGGGAAGTGCCACCCGGCTGACGTGGTGCTCCGTGCGCTCGATGGGAGCCGCCGTGAGGTGTTCCTCGAAGGCGACCGGCACGGAGCCGCGGTGGAGCCCGGCGATTTTGAAAGCCATGGTCTGGGCCGCGACAAGGATCACCGCAAGGGGCGGCCAAGCCCATGTGGGCCACTGTTCCGTCAGGCCGAAAATGGTCAGCACCAGACCGCACAGGATGGTGAGGAAGATGGTTGTCGTCTTGCGTCCGGTGGTCACGGTTCGGTCCCCCTGGTTGATTCCGCGCGCGGCGGTGCGGTCGGCCCGGTGAGGCGCTGAGCTGAGTAGATCTTCTGAAGCAGCAGGTCGGTGGTGAGCGCGGCTCGCGAGGATCCGACGGGCGCGGTGCGTTCGGCGTCGCGGGCGCTCGCGTAAAGCGCGGCGAAGGCTGCACCGCGCCGGCCCTCGCACCGGTCGGCGGCGCTGACGAGGAGTTCGAGCAAGAGGTCACCCTCGTGCCCGGAATCAGCCGCCGCGTACATCCAGCGTTCCGCGTACGGTTGCCATGTCGGCCGAGGCAGCCCGTTCAGTACGGCACGCCAGCAGGTGGTCACGGAAGACTGCACGCTCTCCTCCTCCACCAGCGCGCGCCCGTTGTCGTACGGGTCGGTGAACGCCTCGGCGACGCCAACCCGCAGGAAAATGCCGAGGTCAGCCTGCGAGAGTTCGGAGCGTGCCAGCCGGTGGAGCAACCTACGGCGCAGTCGGTGGCTCTTCTCCATCAGGTCACTCAGCGCTTGCAGCGCGCAGACGGTGCCGTGCTCGCGGCGAGCCAGGTAGTACAGCCGGAGCATGGCTTGGTCGGGGTGGCCGGCTGCGATGACGTCGGCACAGACCCGGACGGCAACCTGCGGGGTGTTCGGCGGCTATCCGGTGGGTTGCCTTAACGGAGTTTGGTGGACACCAAGTTAAACGACGTGATCATGACCGAGGACTGCACCGTTTACGGATGGCCGGGCGGTCGACCGGTTTTCAGCGAGGCGGGTACGGATCCTTCTTATCCAGGGTTGCCGCCGAGCCTGATCCGTGTGGTGTGCATGGTTCCGCTCGGTGAACCCGTGGCCTCCGCGCCACGATGACTCGGGGGCGTCCACGGATCCATCGGCCCCCGATGCACAACCAACGTCCGACGTCCTCAGGAACTCCGTCTGTCAGGCCGACAGGGAGTGGAAGACATGACCGCGGGCAGGGGGAACCGGCGTTCACCTGCGCGTGCGGTGATGCAACCGGGCGGCTTTCGCGGTCAGGTAGCGCTGTTCAGGAATGCTGGTGGTGCGGGCCGCCGCGGCACGGTAGTGGACGAGTGCGGACGGGATGTCGCCTGCCATTTCGAGCAGGTGTGCCCGCACGGCGTGCACACGGTGGTGGCCATGGAGCGGTCCGCTGTCGGTGTCGAGTGCGTCGAGAAGGGCGAGTGCGGCACCCGGGCCGTCGACCATCGCGACCGCGACTGCCCTGTTGAGGGTGACCACCGGGCTCCCCGCTACATGTTCGAGCAGTCCGTACAGGCCGAGGATCTGTGGCCAGTCGGTGTCCTTGGCGTGTGCCGCGTCGTCGTGGACGGCTGCGATGGCGGCCTGCAGCCGGTATTCGCCGGGCGGTCCGCTGCCGATCGTAGCGGCGAGCAGTGCGGCGCCTTCGCCGATGAGGCGGCGGTCCCAGCGCGTGCGATCCTGCTCGGTCAGAGGGACCAGGTCGCCGTCCGTGCTGGTGCGGGCGGGGCGGCGGGCCTCGGTAAGCAACATCAGGGCCAGCAGCCCGGTTGCTTCGGCCTCGCCGGGAAGGATCCGGTGTACCTGTCTGGCCAGCCTGATGGCCTCGCCGGACAGATCGGCGCGGTGCAGTGCGGGGCCACACGTGGTGGCGTAGCCCTCGTTGAACATCAGGTACAGCACGTGCAGGACGGAACGAAGCCGCGCTGCCCAGTCCTTCGCCCCGGGCTCGGGCACCTCGAACCCGGGGCCCGATGCCTTGACGCGCTGCTTGGCCCGGCTGATGCGCTGCGCCATGGTCGCCTCCGGCACCAGGTAGGCGCCCGCGATCTCGGAGGTGGCCAGGCCACCGACCGCCCGCAGCGTCAGTGCGATCGCCGAGGCGGGCGTGAGCGCGGGATGGCAGCACATGAACAAAAGCATGAGCGTGTCATCGTCGGCGGGGACGTCGCCTGCAGCGGGTTCCTGGGCCATGCGCTCCTCGCGCCGTTGCCGCGCCTGCTCACTGCGAACCTGATCGACGTATCGCCGCGTCGCGGTCTGCAGCAGCCAGCCGCGTGGATTCCCGGGTACACCGCCTTCGGGCCAGTGCCGGGCGGCGGCGATGAGGGCTTCCTGCACCGCGTCCTCGCACGCGTCGAAGTCCCCCATCCGCCGCACGAGCACACCGAGGACCTGCGGCGCGAGCGAGCGCAACAGGTCCTCGACGGAGTGGGGACCGCTCACAGGTCGCCCTGGCTGTCGCTCATCACCTGTCGCACCTCGACCGGCTGTTGTGTCGGCACCCCGCCCGGGCCGGGCACGGCGGAGATTCGCGCGGCGATCTCAAGGGCGCGGGCCTCGGACTCGACGTCGAAGACGTTGAACCCGGCCAGTACTTCCTTCGACTCCGGGAACGGCCCGTCGGTCACCAGCGGCGCCGCACTGCCGTCCGACCGCACGATCTTGGTCAGCCGGGGGTCGGCGAGCGCCATGAACTGGACCATTTCCCCACTCTCGGTCAGCTCCTTGGTCAGCACCTCGTAGTAGTTGAAGTGCGCTGCGATGTCGCCGGGCTCCCATTGGTCCATGGGCTCCTCGAAGACGCCCCCGTCGTGGTTGACCATGAGCAAGAACTTCGGCATGTCGACTCCCGTGTTTGCTGCGCCCAGTGTGGCGTACTCACCCCATGGACGGAGCGGCAAAACAGATCTCTACATCTACGGCGGAAGATTTTTTTCGGGAGGGGTATGGCTCTTCCGGGTGCGGCGTGCCGATCAGGCGCTGCGGCGTATCCGTCCTGGTGGGGGGCTTGGTGCCTCCCGTGTGCGCGGGCGGGGCACTGTCAGGCAGCGGCCGAACCGCCGTCACTGTGCCGGAGCCCCGAGTTTTGAGGGGAGCCCTGTCATCTCGGCCGGTCCGGGGGGATGTCGAGACCGTGACCGCGGTTGCCCGTCAACGGTAGATTGCTCGCGTGGCGGAGAACTGGAGCTCGACAGACAACGGGATCATTCGGTTTCCCTCTGGCGCACTGGTGCGCGGCCGGGGCCTACGTCATCCACTTCCGCCGGGACCGACTCCCTCCTTCGCGGTGTATCTGCTCGGCAAGCAACCGCCGGCCACCGCCTGGGATGCTCGGTGGTTGCGTTGGCCCGACTTTTGGCTACCGGACCGTCAGGAGGCGCGGAGCCTCGTCGAAGAGGCTCTGACGCGCGCGGCGAACGAACGAGTCGAGATTGCCTGTGGCGGTGGATACGGGCGGACGGGGACAGCCCTGGCATGCATGGCTGTCCTCGACGGAGTCCCGGCCGACCGAGCGGTGGGGTTCGTCCGCCGGCACTACCACCGCCGCGCGGTGGAAACTCCCTGGCAACGACGATTCGTACTGCGCTTTCAGGACGTATAGGAGATGCAGTGGCGCGGTTGGGGACCGCCGCCCACGGCTGCCGCCGCCTGGCCTGAACCTTGACGCGACCGGTCGGCCCGGGAGCTCGGTCCATCCCACGACATCCGCTGTCAGGCGCCACGCGACATGGCGGAGCCTGCGGACCTTCTCCCGGCTGTACGTCCAAGTGGCGCGCCCGTCGGGGCCCAGGCCAGTCATCTTGTCCCTGGGAGACGCCTTGCGGGCGTGAAGGAGTGCGGCTGTGCTCCGGCCGGCCCTGGTTATTCCTCCGGGCGAATCCAGGTCCGGGCGAGTTCCGCGACCCAGGTGGCTGCCGCGCCGGGAGCGGGCGGGGGTGCGCCGACGACGACGAGTTCGGTGACGCCCGCCGCACCGAGTGCGGGGAGATGCTCCGGGATGCCGTCGCTCAGCGCGACGGCGACCGTGAGCTCGTCAAAAGCGCGACCGCGGCGGGCGCACTCATCGGCGAGAACGGCGACGCGCGCCGGGACGTCGGCCGCCGGGACGTTGAAGCCGTACCAGCCGTCGGCGAGCGTGGCCGCGCGGCGCAAGGCGGCGTCGCTGTTCCCGCCGACCACGACCGGGAGCCGGCCGCCGCGCAGCGGCTTCGGGTTGACCCGGATCGCGTCGAAGCGGGTGAACTCCCCTGTGAAGGAGGCTGGGTCCTCGGCCCAGATGGTGCGCATCGCGGCGAGGTACTCCTCGGTGCGCCGCCCGCGCTTGGCGAAGGGGACTCCGAGCGCTGCGAATTCCTCGGCCGACCAGCCGACCCCGACCCCGAGGCTGAATCGCCCGGCGGAGAGCACGTCGAGTGTGGCGGCCTGTTTGGCGACCAGGACCGGGTTGTGCTCAGGCAGCAGGAGTACGCCGGAGGCGAGCTCGATCCGGCTGGTGACTGCCGCCGCGAAGGTCAGGGCAAGCAGCGGGTCCAGCCAGTCCGTGTCTGCGGGCACGGCGATCCGGCCGTCCGCGGAGTAGGGATAGCGCGAGGCGGGCGCGTCCACGAGCACCACGTGCTCGCCGCACCAGAGCCTCGCGAAGCCGTGCGTCTCCGCGGCTGTGGCCACCGCACGGATCACCTCGGGACGGGCACCGTCACCGATACCGAGCGCGTGCAACCCCACTCGCATTCTGCACCTCCGGGCATCACCTTAAGAGTGGTATGTCAGTGAGGGGACGGGATGATGGCTGAGGAAGTGGTCGGAACAGGTCGCGTGGTGCCCGTGTGCCGATGGTTCTGTGCCTGCGCCTGTGCTGTGAGGAGTGATCAGCCCGGGATCTCTGTGCGTTCCCACCACTCGTAGACAGGCAGCTCGCCCTCGGCGGTTTCCCGGTGGCGCGCTGTGGCCTTGAAGTGTTCGTATCCGCCGCGGAACGGAATCTTGAGGTCGGTGCCGGGTGTGGTGAGGGAGACGATCCGCTCGGGGAGATCGTCGGGTCCGCCCTCGAGGACTGCCTTTGCTGCGTTGGTCATGACGAGAGTTTCCCCGGAGGGTGGCTCGCCTTGTTCATGACGCGCCGAGGAGGATCGCTGAGGGAGTCTCTCGCACAGCCGTTTGCCACCGGGGCATGGTGTGACGGCCGCTGATGGTGTGTCGGCCGCATGTCCGGTGAGCCCGGCCGGGCTTGGCTATGCCATAGCCGTGGGCCGGCAGAAAGTGTCCGGCCATCGCATCGTACCGGGCCTGTCGCGCGGGCGGGGAGGCGTGTCCCTTCGAAAGGCAGCACCGGAGCGCCTCACTTGATAGGCAAGCTGTCACTTGCCTATGATTTTGGTCATGGCGGAGGATGTCTTCAAGGCGCTGGCCGACCTCACTCGTCGGCGCATCCTTGATGAGCTGGTGGAACGGGACGGCCAGAACCTGTTCGAGATTTGCACACTATTGGTGACCAAACACGGTCTGGGGCTGTCCCGCCAGGCGATCAGCCAGCATCTGGCCGTACTGGATTCCGCGGGTCTGGTCCTTTCCCGGCGCCAGGGCCGCTACAAGTTCCACGATCTGAACACCGACCGTTCCTGGGCAGTGAGCAGGAGTGAGTCCTGACTCACCGGCACGCCCCGAACGGTCTTGGGCGCACTGGTCCTCCGCTTTCGCGTCCTGGTCGGCGACGAATATCCCGTATGTGGTCCGTCCCAGGCGGGCGGAATCCCTACGACCTGGCCATCTCGCCGACGATGACGCGCTCGTCCGCCGTGGAGTCCGCCTCATCGCTCGACAGCGAACCCGACCTCACCGTCGTGGCCGAAGCCGGCGACGGCGCCGAAGCGGCCCCCATCCACCAGCCCGACCTGGCCATCCTCGACAGCGCCATGCCCTGCCTGACCGGCCTGCAAGCCGCACGCGAACTCGCCCGCACCCAGCCCGGCCCGCGCCTGCTGATACTGACCATGTACGACAACGAGCAGTACTTCTTCGAAGCCCTGGCCTCCGGCGTCTCCGGCTACGTTCTGAAATCCGTGGCCGACCGCGACCTCGTCGAAGCCTGCCGCGCCACCATGCGCGGCGAACCCTTCCTCTACCCCGGCGCCGTGAATGCCCTCGTCCGCAACTACCTCGACCGTGCCCGCGAAGGCGGCGCCATCCCCACCAAGGCCATCACCGACCGGGAAGAAGAAATCCTCAAGCTCGTCGCCGAGGGCCACACCTCCCAGGAGATCGCCGACATCCTCGTCATCAGCGTCAAGACCGTCGAACGCCACCGCGCCAACCTGCTGGAGAAACTTGGCATGAAGGACCGGCTGGAGCTCACCCGGTACGCAATCCGAGTCGGACTGATCGAACCGTGACCCGGGGTCCTTCCATCCGGTAGGACGCCGACCAGCCGCCGGCCACGCACTGGTCGCTAGCCGCTGTGACCGGGAAGGTGTGTTCGTTTCATCCCGCGGTCGGGGCATTCGAAGGCCAGTTGTCCCGCAGGGGTCGGCGTGGCTGGTTGCTGCGGGACCACATGGTTGTCAGCGGGGCTGGTAGTTGAGGGTTCCGAGGGGCCAGTTCGTGGACAGCCAGGTCGTGACGGTCGCTTGCAAGGGCGCGTCCAGCTCGGCTCTGTCGGCACGGACCCAGGAGCGGACGTCGGTGTCATGACCGTCGCTGCGGGAGGGATAGATGTAGACGCACCCGATCACCTCACCACTAGCGGTCTCGATGACGGTGTAGGTGAATCCGCGGCGCTGAGCGAAGTCGTCCGCGTGACGCTGCAGGTCGACGAGGTTCGCCTCCAGGGCCATCCCGTCCGCAGGAGGCCATCCTCGGTCCTGGAAGCCCGGGGTCGCACGGATGTGCTCGATGCTGCTGGTCCAGGCGGCGTGGTCGGCGGCGTTGTGCTGGGGTCCCAGGGGTTCCAGACGAAACTGCGGGGTGATCAGGTCCGCGGGGACGACGAAGTCGTCGGGGACGAGGGCATGGTCAGTCATGGGGGCCGAGCCTATGAGGCAGGGCTCACGGGTTGCACCTGGATTGATCACGCCGCTCGCGCGGCGGGGCGGCCCCAGCGGATGCTCTTCTCGCTGCGGATGCGGGCGCGTTCCCTGCGCTGGGCGGCCAGGATGTCGGGGTGGCGAGCGTTGGTGTTGCGCCAGCGCAGGTAGCGGTGCAGGGCCCGGGTCTGGACGGTGTGGCTGGGATGGTTGGAGTTCGCCAGGGTGAATTGCCGCAGGGGGCCGAAGTGTGCCTCGATCGGGTTGGCCCATGAGGCGTTGGTGGGGGTGAAGCACAGCTCTACCCGGTGTTTCTTCGCCCATGCGTGGATCTTGGTGCCCTTGTGCGCGGACAGTTTGTCCGTGATCACGTAGATGGGGGCGCCGTCGGGCCGGGCGGCACGGATCGAATTCAGCGCGGCCAGGGATCGAGCGGCGCCCTTGTGTCGACGGTTCACGCCCCACAGCGTGTCGTCGACGACCGAGTAGCAGCCGTGGAAGTAGGTCACTCCATGGGTGCGGTGGTAGGTCGCCGGAATCCGGTCGGGCCGACTCTGTCGTGCCCAGCAGGAGCGTGCGGTGGGGCGGATACCGAGTGGCCCGAACTCGTTGAACGCGAAAACGCGATCGGGTAAGTGTTCCAGGACGTACTCGATGCGGTCCAGCTTGGTGTCAGGCTCGGGGTCGGTGGACTCCTTCCACGTCTTGGTTCGCTGGAAGGTGATGCCGTGCCGGGCCAGTAGGCAGCGCGGGGTCTCGCGGCCGATACGGATCACCCGGCCGTGGACCCTGCGCAGGTAGGTGCAGAGTTTGCGGATCGACCAGCGGGTGAACGGCTGGCCGAGCTTGGCCGGGCGTGTGGTGGCCGTCGCGACGACGAAGGCCTCGTCGTCAGCGTTGAGCAGGCGGGGACGGCCTCCCGCCCACCGAGGGTCCCGGCATGCCAGGCCGATCTCGTTGAAGCGGTGGATGACGTCCCGGACGGTGTCCTCATCGGCCGCGACCAGCTGGGCGATGACCGGGACCCGATTCCCGCCGGCGGACGCCAGCAGCATCGGCGCGCGCCGGTAGCGCACGGAACGGGTACAGCCTCGCCGCACGATCTGCTGCAGCCGCTGCCCCTCATGATCCGTCAGTCGGCGAACTTTGACCGGCTCTGCCACCACGTTTTCACACACTGGATGGGATGTCCGCCCCCATCCAATCGGCCCCAGTCTCAACGCGGACCAGAACCCGGTGAACCTACGCGGTCAGAGCACTAGCGTGTGCGCATGACTCCCACTGATGATCGGCAGTTCCCTGCCGCGCTGGCCCCCGCGATGGCGGTTCCGTTCGACTACGCAGGCGGTGACGGAGTCGACTTCGAGCCCTTCGCGGCTTTCCTGTCGGCCGAGGAGACAACGGACTGGTTCCGGGCCTGGACCGGTAATGGGGAGCTGAGCGGCGACGACTTCCGGGTGTTCGGCCAGGACGGCTCCGGCGGGTACGCTGCGTTCTGGCTCGTCCGCCCGAACCGGGCTTTGGTCGACCAGCCCGTCGTCTTCCTCGGATCCGAGGGGGAGGCCGGCGTCGTCGCGCGCGACCTGGGCGATTTTCTCTGGCTGCTGGCCGACGGCCTCGGCCCTTGGGAAGCAGCCACCCCGTACGAGCGCGACCGGGTGCCATGCCCCAGCCAGGAGCTGGCGGCCGTCGCGGAGCGGTTCGCACCCGGCCGGCGCCGGTCAGCCGCTGCAGTGATCGAGCTGGCAACCAAGGAGTTCCCCGACTTCGACGACACGATCATGGAGCTCTGCCGCTGAACCCGGCAGTCCCGCCCTGCAGCGGCACGTCGGGGCTCCTCGCCGACGCGGAAACCGGCCTGTGGGGGATCCGTTCGCGAACGTCAGCTTCTGACGCACGATCACAGCGACGGTCGCCTCCGAGATCGGAAGACGCCGCCGAACCGGCATGTCGTGTGGATGTCGTAGATCAGTTCGGGATGCGCCCAGTACGCAGCAGTGGGTCCAGGACTCACTCATGCGCACTGGCTAGGAACGGTTCGCCGAGCCAGGGCAGGTCCACAGTCTGCATCCGGGGCGACGGCTGCCTCGCGTGGCGTGAACAGACGAAGACGGAGAGACGCGGTCGGTAGCCGCTCCAGCCGGGGCGAGCGGCTGGGCGTCGATGACGGTCATTCAGGGGGATGGAGTGCGTTTTCCCCCTGCGGGGATCCAACGACATGCTGCCGACAGGGTGATTGGGCGGCATGCGTCGCCCGGAAAGCCTAACGACGTGCTGGAGAGATACCCGCTATTACATTTTTTGATGCCATGTCAGATACAGGATCCATGTCTGATTAGTGCTACGTGTGCACCCGATCGGCCCTCTGGTGTCACACCTTAGGTATGCCCGATATGACAGTTATAGGAGCTGTCAGTACGTTCATCGCAGGTCGGCTGTCCGGCCGGCATCTCTGAGACAGGGAGAAGTGACATGAGCACGCGTACCGTCGCAGTGACCGCCGCCGCAGTGGGCGTCGCGGTCCTTGCCATCACCGGCATCACCTACGCCTCGAACGACGAATCCACCCCGTCCGCCTCGTCCGTCCAGCAGGCCCGTCCGCCTGCCCAGAAGGCCGCCCCACCCGCGCAGAAGGCTGCGCCCCCCGTCCGACAGGCGCCCCCGGCCGCGGCTCCCCCGGGTGAAGACAGCAGCAAGAGCAACGGCGGCGAGGGGCGTGGCGGTTACGGCGGTGGCGATGACGGCGGCTACGGCGGTGGTGGCGACCGCGGTGGTTATGGCGGTGGCGGTGGCGATGGCGGTGGTGGCGACCGCGGTGGTTATGGCGGTGGCGGTGGCGATGGCGGTGGTTATGGCGGTGGTGGCGACCGCGGTGGTTATGGCGGTGGCGGTGGCGATGGCGGTGGTTATGGCGGTGGCGGTGGCGATGGCGGCTACGGCGGCGGCTACGGCGGGAAGGATGAGGGAAGGATCCAATTCAACGACCGGACGTACTCCGCAGCCGCGGACGGGTGCATCACCGCGGCCAGCGGACTGGGCTCCTCGAGCTTCAGTATCAGCAACGACAGCCGGAAGGTTGTCGAGGTCTATCGTGGGGCCACCTGCGACAACGGCTCTCCTGTCGCCACCGTCGGTCCCTACGGCAGCACCCATGGCGTTGTGACGCCCACCGTTCAAGGGGGCCTGTCCCTCAATGACGGCGTCGTGGGCAGCTTCCGAGTGATCGGCGACCACGGCGGGTGGTAACCGCGCCACTGCATCACATGGAAACCCCGGCCCGTCGGAATCGGGCCGGGGTTTCCGGTGTGGGGATACCCTCCGGCGCATGCCCGCCCGACATTCTGCGTCAACGCCGAAGGGCTGAACGGTCGCCGGGCGACATCGTCCGCTTCGGTGAAACCTCAACAACCGCTTCGCCCATCCGGTCTGGTCGCCGGCCCCGCTGACGGCGCACCCCAGCGCGGTGAGAGTGGCCATCCACTGGCGCAACTGCTCGCCCGAGCGGCTGGCCGCATGGACGCTCATCAACGGCGAACTGCGCCCCGCCTATCTCAAGTACCGGCCCGTGCGGATGCGAGGCAGGCTCAGCGCCGGAAGGTTCCTGGCGACGGTCTGCCGCTGGATGCACGTGGCCCGCCGGTATCCGTCAGAAAATAGTAGCCATGGACATAGTAGCCATGTACTCTATTCGGCATGAGCAAGGGTTCACCGGGCCCCACGCCCGGCTTCCTGGTATGGCGGCTCGCCAACAAGTGGCGCGTCGCGGTCGATCGCGCGGTGGCTCCGCTGGGCCTCACTCACGCGCAGTACTCACTGGTCGCGTCGCTGCACGGCATGCAGCGCGCCGGCGAGCGGCCCAGTCAGCGCCGGCTCGCTGAACACACCGGCCTGGAGGCGCTGTACGTCTCGAAGCTGGCGCGCGCCCTGGAGTCGGCCGGCCTGATCGAGCGCACCCGCGATCCCCGTGACCCGCGCGCCGTACAGCTCGCCCTTACCGAGCAGGGCCAGGCCGTCACGCGGCAGGCCATCGCGGTGGTCCAGCAACTACTTCAGCAGTTGCTGGAGCCGCTCGGCGGCCTCGACGCCCCGCGGGCGCGCGCGTTCACCGATGAGCTGACGACCCTGCTCGACGCACCTCTCGCTCCATCCGTACCGAACGACGAGAGCACTCAGGGGACAACACCATGACCACCACCGCATCCACCACCGCACCCGTTGCCGACGCCCGCGCCCTCGGCCTGGCCCACTACGCCGCCCGCGGCGTCCTGGAGCACGTCCTGGCCCAGTACGGCATCACGTTCCAGCAGCAGGTCGCCCTGCGCGCCGTCGTCACCGCCGCCGCCCCGCAGACGCCGGACGATCTCGTCACCCAGGTCCGGGGCTCCCTCAAGGCCGATCCGGCCGACATCCGCGCCACTCTCGACGAGCTGCTGGCCAAGCAGCTGCTCCGCGCGGACGGCGCGCACCTTCGCCCCACGGATGCAGGGCGCGAGCTGATCGCCGCCGTAGGCGCGGAGACGGCCCCCATCACCGCCCGCATCTGGGGCGGGATACCCGCCGAGGACCTGGCCGCCGCCGGCCGTGTCCTCGCCCTGGTCACCGAGCGTGCCAACGCGGAGCTTGCGGCGCCGACCGCCTGACCACCCGACCGAGCGTCGGTCGCGGTTGAAGGCGCCGAAGAAGGTCACCAGTGGACATGACCTGCAGCGCCCCCAGCAACGCCTACTACACCCATGGGACACCGGCGGAGCGCGGGGAGTGGGCGCAGCTGTTCTTCGACGCCAGGGTTGGGTACGAGCCCATCCCTGGTGATGACGCGACTCTCTCCGGCAAATGGTGCCGTGTTGCGCAGGATCTGACACCCGCGGCTCGGATGCGGCGGCCCGCCCGGTCGACGTGCGAAGGGCTCCCGGACGGGCTCCACCTCCACGCTGCCCCGGCTGCCCGCGCCAGCGGCGCTGACAGGGCCGGTACTTGAGCTGAACGGGTAAGCCGCGGTCAGCAGCTGGGCGATCGTCCCTGCGCGTCAAAGTCCGTGGCCAGTGGCCGCAGGCGCTCGTGGGGATCGGCCACCACATGGACAGTCCGGCCTCGTCGCAGACGGCGTGCAACTCCCACCCACCACACGGCGGGGACCACGCCACGACGAACGTGCTAAGGAGCGGAATCAGTCACTCGTGGCCCCGTCGGTCCGCTCCCGCAAGAAGTCGGCGTGGCCGTTGTGGGGGGGCGTACTCCTGGACCGGCATCACGTAGACCCCGCGCCAGGGGAGAGAAAGGCCAAGAGAGGACATGAACGTCTTTTGGAGGTCATGCCCGGCCACGCCCTTCGGCGCTCACCCCCCACCGAGTGCGGCGGAACACCGACTGCACAATGACGACGTCCGCCGGCGGCTTCGCCAAGACCGACCTGGACTTCCTGCTGAAACAGCATCACGTCTCAAGGATCGTGCTGATCGGCATGCGGGCGAACACCTGCATCGACACCACCGCGCGTTTCGCCCAGGAGCTCGGCTATCACGTCACGCTGATCAAGGACGCCATCGCCGCCGTCCGCCCTGAGGAGATGCAAGCGACGTTCGAACTCAACGCTCCCGCTTATGCCCACGCCATCCTCACCGCGGAGGAATTCATCTCAGGGCTGCCCCATGCTGCAACCACTCCCTGAGAGCAAGACCGGGATTCCCGTCACCATGGATACCTGGCCGCCACGACAGTGGCTTCCGGCACCAGGCCTCGTCGGCCGCGGACCGATGTGGAAAGGAACTCAGTGCACGGCATTGAGTCACGTGTCCTGACTCACCATCGAAAGTCGGCGTATTAGCGTGGCATCGGTGGGGGGTGGTCCGCTCGACCAGGGAGATGCTCCGATGGCCACGCTCGTCGCGGTGAATATCGGGATGCCCCGGGATGTTCCCTGGAAGGGCCGAGTGACGCATACGGGTGTGTGGAAGCAGCCGGTCACGGGCGCGCGGATGGTCAGGAAACTGAACATTGACGGAGACGGCCAGGGCGACCTTGCCGGTCACGGCGGGCCGTACCGGGCAGTACTGGTGTACCAGCTGGATTCCTATCGGCACTGGCAGAAGCACCTGCACCGGAACGATTTCACTCATGGCCAGTTCGGCGAGAACTTCACCGTGGACGGCCTGCCCGACGACGAAGTGTGCATCGGCGACCAGTACCGCATCGGCGATGCACTGTTCGAAGTAACGCAGCCCCGGGTGACTTGCTACCGCGTAGGCCTTCGCATGGACGAACCGCAGATGCCCGCTCTGCTGGTCGCCCATGGACGCCCAGGCTTCTACTTCAAGGTGCTGGCCGAAGGTTTCGTCCAGGCCGGAGACGAGATCGTCAAAGTCTCCACGGGGCCGGAAGCCATGACCGTCGCGGAGATCGACGCGGTCCTCTACAAACCTGGGCGCGCGCGTTCCCAGGTGGAGCGGGCGCTGCGCATTCCCGCGCTCAGCCCCGGCTGGAAGTCTTCCATGCAGTCGCTCCTGGACGACTACGACTCGAAGGGCTGGTCAACAGGCAATACGGGAGGCAATACGGGCCTGACGTCCGCCGCGACCAGCCCGCCGCCGGCCTGGCCGGGCTTCCGTCCGCTGGCGGTCACGCACATCGCCCCGGAGAGCAGGAGCATCTTCTCTCTTACCCTCGCTGCCACCGACGGCAGTCCGCTGCCCGCAGCGCTGCCCGGCCAGTTCGTCACAGTCCGGATGCGCCCCGATCCGCAGGGCGCGCCGGTTATTCGCAGCTATTCCCTGTCCGGGAGCCCCGAAGACGCGCAGTACCGGATCAGCGTCAAACAGGAACCCCATGGTGTGGGCAGCAGTTACTTGCATCAACACGTCGCGGTCGACGACGTCCTGGATGTGGCTGCCCCGCGAGGCACATTCACCCTCGTCGAGGACGAGGCAGCCATCGTGCTGGTCTCCGCCGGCGTCGGGGCCACCCCGGTGCTCGCGATGCTCCATGCGCTGGCCGGCAACCATGATGCCCGCCCGGTGTGGTGGGTCCACGGAGCTCGGGACGGCGCGGAGCATCCTTTCGCCCACGAAGCACGCACCCTGCTGTCCCGCCTTCCGTCCGGCCGACGGCATGTCTCCTACAGCCGCCCGCGCGACGACGACCGCCTCGGCGACGACTACACCTCCACCGGCCGGCTCAGTGCTCAGCTGCTCGAGGACCTTGAATTCCCGCCGGACGCAAACGCCTACATCTGCGGTCCGGTGGCGTTCATGGACGACATGACAAAAGCACTCGTGGACTGCGGCCTGGACCCTGCACGGATCCACACAGAGACCTTCGGATCCGTTTCCGCGATTACGCCCGGAGTGGTCCCGACCGATGCGCCGGCCCCTCATCTGCCCGCTCATCCGCCCGGACCGGGCACCGGCCCCTCCGTCTCATTCGCCCGCAGCGGTCTGACCGTTCCCTGGGATCCCGGCTACGGCACGCTCCTGGAACTCGCCGAGGCATGCGACGTCCCAGTGCAGTGGTCGTGCCGCACCGGTGTCTGTCACACCTGCGAGACCGCAGTTGTGTCCGGCCGTGTCGACTACTCTCCCGACCCCATCGACCTACCGGCCGAGGGCAACGCGCTCATCTGCTGCTCACGGCCACCCGCGGATCTCATCCTCGATCTGTGACTTTCTCTGCTGTTGACGTGGTTGTGTCACCTTGCGGGCCACCTGCGCCCGTCGACAACCGATGAGTGCAAGGCGGCGCGCGGGAGCGGGTGAGGCACGAAATGTCGAGGCCAGGCACTTCTGCATGCAGGGCATCCAGAATGCGTCCCGGATGCCCTGACACACGGTGGCCCCGGGCGATCGACTCCGCGATTTCGGGTCGTCGCAGCCGCCCGTCAGGTATTGCACCGTCCCGGTCCGCTGTCAGGGGAAGCGGCGTCGCAGCCGTCGGCCGAGGAGGATGGCACTTGTGCCGACTACCAGGGACGCCCCGGCGATGCCGGCGTCGGCGCGAGCGTCATGCACGGACCCGGTGGTCGCCAGGGACGATCGGGCGGAGGAGGAAGCCGCGGCTGCCTGCAGGATCAGGTCGGCGACTGCTTCGGGGTGGGCGATCAAGGACACATGGGAGGAGTTGATCTCCACCGTGTGCGCACCGGCGCGCTTCGCCTGGAAGCGTTCTTGATCCGGGCTGATGGTCTTGTCCTGTCGGCCGACGAGTGCCCAGGACGGGATGTGTTTCCAGGCCGCGACCTTGGCCTTCTCGGAGAACGCGGTCGTAGCGACGGGCCGCTGGGTGGCCCCCAGCAGATTGGCCTCGCTCTCCGGCAGGTCGGCGGCAAAGACCTGGTGGACCTTGTCGCGCTTGAGGTACAGGTCGGTCCCGCTGCGGCCGCTTTCCCGGTACGGGACAGACCTGGTGGCGGTGCTCAGTTCGCTGGGGAACCGTGCGGCCAGGGACATGCCGCTCTCGCCCACGTCGGGCATCAGAGCCGACACGTACACCAGCGACTTCACCCGGGGGTTGTCGGCCGCGGCCGAGCTGATCACAGCGCCGCCGTAGGAGTGGCCCACCAGCACGACCGGGCCCTTGATGCTGTCCAGTACGGACGCGATGTAGGTGGAGTCGTTGTACAGGCCGCGCAGCGGGTTGGCGGGCGCGATGACGGTGTATCCGCTGCGCTCGAGCCGCGAGATGACCTCGTCCCAGCTGGATCCATCCGCGAACGCCCCGTGCACCAGGACCACGGTGGGTTTCGCACCGGAAGTGGCGCCGTCCGCGGTAGTTGGGGCCGCTGCGTACGCGCACAGGGCCAGGGCACATCCAGCCACGGTGACGTGTGCACGCAGTATTCGATGCCGTGCGCCGGAGATCGCCAATGCGGTCATGCCGTTCTCGCTTCCCTTGAGGCCTGGACCACCTCAGCGTTCACGCATTGGCGCTGTTGAGCCCGGCTGCGCCGCCCAACCGGGTGAAAATGACGGGGCAGCAGAGTGAAGTGGGTGGGTCGCAGCCGGCTCCGGTGACCGCACATGGCCATGGGAGCCGGCCAGGCCCGGGCGCAAGCCCCGGGCTGCGGAGAGCCTGGGAGCGAGCAGCGGCAAGAGGCGGCTGCCGCCGAAGGTGAGGTGCCGGGCAAGCGCTCAGCTTGGGATGAGTGCATCCCACTGATCTCGGGTCGGGCCGTCGTGCTTTGGCAAGAAGTCTGGGTGGGCAGCCAGCCAGGCGGTGACGTGTCGGTCCACTTCGTCGGTGCCGTAGGCGTCTTCGGCTGGTCGCAGGAGATGACGTACCTGGGCTCGGGCTCTCATGACGACGGGATCGTCAAAGGCGCAAGCGGTCAGGGCAGCAGCCCGCCGATCTGCGGGTGGTGAGCCATCGGCGAGGCGTTGCTCGTCGGCGCGGTCGGCCGTCACCTGCGCGTCGAACCACGGGCGGAGGGCCTGTGCTGTCCAGGTGTGGTAACCGATGGGGTCCGCGGCGATCTGGTCGACATGAGTGGCGAGGTGCTGGGCGGCACGCAGGCCGAGGGCGGCGCCATGACCAAAGGTGGGATTGGTGTGGATGAGGCTGTCCCCGGTGTTGACCAGACCGGTGACGACAGGTCCGTCATCGTCGGCGAGGGCGGTCCAGCGGTTGTCCAGGCCAGCCATCGCCAGGACGGCTGACTGCGGTTCGGGGGCCAGGTCGAGCCAGGCGGCGGTTGCGGGGAAGCGGCGAGCGACGGCCTCGAACACGGCAGGGTCGGTGAGCGCGCCGCGGGTCGGATCACCCGTGGAGAGCACCAGGCTCACCGCGAAGGTGTCGTTGTCGGAAGGGAAGACGCCGGCGAGGGCGAACGGTGCGGCCGAGCCGGTCTTCACTCGCCCGGGGGCACGCGGGCCGTCGGCACGCAGGCGGTACCAGCGGCACAGATAAGCGATCCCGGTGCGGTGGCTGTCGACCACGGGCGGGCGGCAGCCGGCTGCGATCAGCCAGGCGGGAACCGGCGAGCGACGACCGGACGCATCGACGACGAGGTCCGCCTGGTGCATCTCCGCGCCCACCTGCACACCGGTGACCCGGGCAGGACGGCCCTCCCCGATGGTGAGGGCGCGCACCCGGCAGCCTCGCCGGACCTCAATGGAGCGTTCCCGCCGCACGGCCGCGGTCAAGGCGGCCTCCAGCACGATGCGGCGGGTACGCAGGGTCACCAAGTCCTCATCGCCGGCCCGATGCGGCGGATGCTCACCGAACCAGTCGAACTCGTGGTACTCCCAGGCTCCGCGTGCCAGCAGGTCCGCGTAGACATCAGGGGCCTCGGTGCGCAACACAGTGCGCACGGGCGCGAGGAGCGAGTGGGGTTGGATGGCCTGCGGTACTCGGGGCCTGTCCCAGTGGAAGAAATCCCGGTTCAGGTTCTCTCCGGCCTCCCGTGCGTCCTGCTCGAACAACGTGACCATGTGGCCCCGCCGGCCAAGCATGAGCGCCGTCCCCAGCCCGCTGATACCCCCACCGATCACCGCAACCCGCGCCACTGAGCTCCCCTTCGCGTCGTGTTGCGGAATGAGCCTACTGCTTGGCGATATCCGGTCGAGGAGCGGCGTCGTCCGTCGCGGTGCAGGGGCGAGGCACGGCAGCGACTGGCGCCAAGTCGAGCCTACGCACGTCTCCGCCCGCGTTCCGGATCGCAAGGTACGTGCGGCCCTTCACCAGGCTGGTCGACGGACATCGTCGGGGCCGTCACCCTCCGGCGACGGCCGCCGGCACGGCGGCATGTTTCAGCAGAACGGCGAAGCAGTGAGTGCCTCGTCAGCAGGGTGGGCCGAGGTGGTGCCGACGGCTCCGTCTTGGTTTGCGAGGAGGGTGCGGTCGGGCCTCTGCGGCGGCCAGGGCGATGGGGGTGAGCGTCGATGACGCTCGTTCAGGGACTTGAGGCGCGGCTTTGGGCGCTGGGATCCGGCGGCATGCTGCCAGGAGGGTGAGTGGGTGTCACGAAGTCACCCAGAAGGCCTAGTCGAATGTCATATAGGCATATTTATAAGCAGTTTGACGGTGTATCAGCTCTGTCCAGTACGCCCGGTCGGCCCCCTGAGGTCACACTTTCGGTATATCCGACATGACAGGTAAAGGTCCCATAAGTACGTTCATTGCAGGCCGGTTGCCCGGCCGACCCTCAGAGACAAGGGAGAATGACATGACGACGCGTACCGTCGCCGTGACCGCCGCCGCAGTGGGCGCCGCGGTCCTCGCAACTACCGGTATCACCTATGCCTCGGCCGCTGGTTCCCCCCAGGCCGCCCCGTCCGTCCAGCAGGCCGCGCCGGCTCCGCCCGGTGGCGACGGCGGAAACGCGGGCGGAAACACGGGCGGAAACACGGGCGGAATCGCGGGCGGAAACGCGGGCGGAATCGCGGGCGGGAAGGGCCTTGAAGGAGGCGGGAAGGGCCTTGAAGGAGGCGGCTACGGGGGTGGCGGTGGCTACGGGGGTGGCGGTGGCTACGGTGGTGGCCACGGCTACAAGTACGAAGGCCGGATCTACATCAACGAGCGGTCGTACTCCGCCCAGCCGGACGGCTGCATCACCGTGGTCAGCGGCCTGGGCTCGCGGAGCTTCAACGTCCGCAACGACAGCCACAGGTCCGTAGAGCTCTTCCGCGGGGCGACCTGCGACAACGGCTCCCCGGTCGCCACTGTCGGCCCCTGGAGCACCAGCAACGGCGTCTTCACCCGCAAGGTCCGCGGGGGCGTGAAGGTTCGCAACGGCGTCGTGGGCAGCTTCCGAGTGGTCAGGGACCACTACGGCAACAAGTGGTAACAGCTCCACCCGCATCACATGGAAACCCCGGCCCGTCGGAATCGGGCCGGGGTTTCCGGCGCGGGGTGTACCTCTCGCCGGATATACGGATGCACAGATGTACGGATGCCAGGCGGTCGCACGCGTGTCCAGCCTGCGTCCGGTGACCCCATACACCCTCTACGCGATAATAAGCGTTCACCGGCTTCCCCGCGTGTCGCAGCAGCCGGACCCGGTCGGCTGCAGCCCTGCGACCCCGATTCCCGGGGCCTGTGCGCGTGGGGTGGCCGACCGCCGGCACCGCTCGTTCGGACGCGGTGTTCGAGCCGGCCGGCTGCGGCGGGCACTGGTCGGGGTGCCACTTCGGAGTCGCAGAGTTTGTGTCTCATGGCCGCAGGAGCGGGAAGTCGGCTTGGTGCCACAGCTCGCGGATTGCAGCAGCCTGCGCCTCGGAGGGGCTGTCTGACGTGCCCCAGGTCCGGACGCTGCTGGTGGAGTCGTTGATCGGCTGCCAGCCGGGGTCACCAGTAGTAGCGAAGCCGACCCATGCGTTCAGCATGCGCCGGGACAGCTGGTGGTCTTCAGCTCTTGGCGGACCGCTGATGAGGAACTCGACGCTCTTGGCAGTGAGGTTGCCGAACGCGAAGGGGATGTCCGCGCAGTGCCAGGCGTACACCGCTCCTTCTGGACCGTTGCGCTGACGGGCGAAGCGGGACATGAAGGTTCGGCCGCCGGATTGAGCGTGCCGCTCAGCGAGCCGAGCGCTGTACTCGCTGAACTGCATGTCACCAAAGATCGCGAGGTAGATGTCGCGGGTGGGGGCGAGGGGCATCAGCGCGCGGTAGCCCGGCACCAGGGTGTCGGGGAGGTGGAAGTCCTTCGCGAAAAGCGCGAGTTGGTCGTCGGTGGTGACCTTCGCGCTGCTGCCGACGGCATCGAGCAGCCAGTACTCCTGCGTCGTGTGGCAGACCAGCAGCTCCACCTCGTCGGCGGATCCGGTGGCTGTCGCGGACAGCGGATCGCTGGGCAGGATGCCATCTCCGGCGACGGGACCGTATATCACGGGGTCGTAGTGGCGGTGCCCGGACAAGGGGTCCTGCCGGTAGTCATCGACGACCCGATCGGAGGCAGCGACCAGCGTGTGCGGAGCGGCGGACACCAAGGCATCGGCCGTGAAGGGGATGCCGGCGGCCTCAGCAACCTTCCGGGTGGTCTCAGCAGCGAGTTCGATCGAATGGCAAGGGCCGGCGACGCTATGGGCGATGACACGCCGGAACAGACCTCGGGCCTGGTCCATCACCATCAGGCAGGCGGCTGAGGCTGCCCCGGAAGACTGCCCGGCCAGCGTGACGTTTGCCGGATCGCCGCCGAAAGCGGCGATGTTGTCTCGCACCCACCGCAGCGCGGCGATCTGGTCGAGCAGGCCCCGATTCTCCGGGTACGGCGACTCGGTGCCGGGCGGAAGGTGACCGAAGCCTTCAAAACCGAGTCGGTAGTTGAAGGTCACCACGATCACACCGGCACGGGCCAGTGCGGTGCCGTCGAAATCAGGCTGCGCGGAGGACCCGAAGGTGTACGCACCGCCGTGGATCCATACCAGGACTGGCAAGGGACCACCGTCGGATGACGGAGCCCAGACGTTGAGCGTGAGAATGTCCTCGTCGCCGTGCGACCAGACGGGTGACCCGGGCAGTCTTGCCGACTGCGGGGCAATGGGGCCGAAATCCTTGCATTCACGGACCCCCTCCCATGCGTGGACCGGACGCGGCTCCCTGAAGCGGTTGCCCCCGAACGGTGCAGCAGCGTAAGGAATACCGAGAAAGGCGACGACATCCGGAACTGGCCGATGGCCTTGTACCGAACCGTCTTTGGTCATGCGCCTATCCACAGGACTCCTTCACGCAGCATGGTGCCGACCGATCCAGCGACGGCCGCTCGGGTGGGAGATCGGCCACTGCCCTCAGCTTGTCAGCGAGGCCGGCCTCGGCACCAACGCCTGGATCGGTTCGATTGACGCACTTGCGATGTCAATCATCACCTTGTTCGGTAGCCTCTGCGGCTGACCCTGCTTGCGTCCGGCTCGCCTGACATCCCGCCGTGTCACAGCATCAGCGACCGGTCCTGTTCTCGAAGCGCCTTCCCGCCTGACGGTGAGTCTGGCCGAGGTTCGGCATCGGACCGCGAACGATCAGATCCACGGACTCGACGGCAGATACGCGTGCGGTCCGTGCTCCTGGCGTTCGGCTGAGCGCGGTCTGCCCTGCCGGACCCACCGGGCGCCCTGCCGGCCGCACCACCACGGACTGGGCGGAATCTGTAGGTGGCCGCAAGTGGTACGTAGCGCCGTCCCCGCCCGCTGGTCCGCTCGACATGTGCGCGTCGCGCCCCTGCCACACGCTGTACACATGACCAACGATGCTGAAGAGGTGTTCCACCCCACCCCCGTCGTCGTCCTCGGCGTCGTGCCGGACGAACCGCCGTACCGCATGGTGCAGATCAACGGGGAAATGGCCGGGGCCGCCTACGACATGCTGGATGTGATCAGGCTGGCGCATCGGGCAGGGGTGACCGATGTCGATCTCGACGATCCCGCGGTGGTGAGATGGGTCGGCGGAGCCAAGTACAAGTGGGTTCCCTGAGAGGGCGGGTTCCTGACGTATCCGGCACACCGCTCGTCGCCTCAGGCGTCAGCACGCCGTCCAGGACGTGCAGCCGAGCTCGCGCATGGCGACGAAGGAAGAGGGCCGGCCCGGGCTGAACTGTGATGCGCTCTTCGGGTGGCCGTAGCGATGGTGAGGGCTCCATGGTCCCCAACGGCGCGCCGCCCGATGCGGACGCGCCCGGCCGAACCTAGACTGACGAGCGCCCGAAAAGTCCTGAATCTGGAAGGTGTGGACCATGGCCAAGCGAGGGAACAAGCGACGCGCCCGCAAGAAGAAGAAGGCCAATCACGGCAAGCGTCCCAACGCCTGAGCCCGCCCAACAATTAGGCTTGTGAACCGCCTTCAGGGCCCTTTGGAAGCTCTCGGCGCCGGGGTGGTCGCGTAGTCAGGCGGCGATGGGCTCCGGCGTGCGGTCTGGCAGGACGTCAACTTCCTGGCCGGCTTTGAATCCGACGAAGAGAGTTTTGTAGGTGCGGCCCCTGCGGGAGGCGAGCTCGTCGATGCCGAGTGCCCGCGGGGCCGCTCTTTCGTGGGCGGCGATCCCACCGGTCCAGCAGTCGGCTGGGGCCTGCCATGAGTGGGATCTCCGGGCACAGTCGTTCGCGCGGGGACGGCCGCCGAGTTCCACCGCGACTGCGTGGGGCCACCTCTTCAAGCCGAGGCTGGAGCGTCTCCTGGTCGATCTGGACCCTGCCGACAGGCTCTGACCTCAACAGCGGCGGGGTTTCGGCTGGTTCGCCAACGTACTTGCCGCCACGGCGGCAACGCCCCTGCCGCAGTCGGGCCGGCCCCGACGGGAGGCGCAGGGCCGCGTGGCCGGTTCGAAACGATCTACGCCGCCTTCGCAGTGAAGTCCGCGGACACGACCTGACCCGCATGCCCTCGCGCGATGGCAAGCCCACCGAGCTGCTGGTCATGAGGAGGTCACTCCCGTGATCGGACCGACCTCGGTCGGTCACACCGGCTCGGTCACTCCTTGGACGCTCGATCGCTTCTCGTAGGGTCCGGCCGCGGAGCGCCGGCGTCTCAAGGTCTGGCTGAGCGACTGGTCCTGGGGAAGGTGTCTGTTTGCGCGCCGTCGGGTGTCCAGCCGGATTCAAGGCGGTCGAGCAGGGTGTGGAAGGCAGCCGTCGCCCGGTCCCAGTTGCCGTCGGCGAGCGACCCGTAGAGCAGTCCGAGGATGGCGTCGACCATCAGGGTGGCCTCGTTCCGGGCGCGTTCGTCGGACATACCGAGGTGGACGAAAAGGGGGGTGAACAGATCCGTCCACTCGGTGATCAGATCGCGCATGAGAGGCCCGTACCGGTCGGGGTGGAGCACGCTGGCCGTCATCAATTCGAACTGGAGTGGCATCACGGCCTGGCGGTCCGGACTGTGGAACTCCTCCCACAGCTCTTCCAGGAGGCGCCGCAGGCCCGCCGCGTCCTCGGGGGCGTCGGCGGAGTTGCGTACATCGCGAAAGCGCAGGAGCGGGCGTCGGTCATCCAGGGACAGTGCCTCCGCGACCATGCGTTCCTTGGTGCCGAAGTAATAGAGGAGCATGCGGTCGCTGGTGCCCAGCTCCCGGGCCAGCGGGCGCAGGGACAGGCTCGCCAGTCCGTTGCGGAGCACGTACGAGCGGACGCGGCGCAGCAGGTCCGCTCGTTTGGCTGGGTCAGCCGGCCGCGGCATGAAGCCTCCTCACCCATGTCTGATTCATCCCGAACTTTACCGTAACACCCGCTACATGTATATTTAAATGTAACGATCGCTACGCAAACCGTCGGGCTTGCAGGGAAGGGACTGATCAGCATGGCTGTCCAGGACGCCACTCTCGGCAAGGCGGGTGTCTCCGAGGGCGCCCCGACTTCGTGGTTCGCCCGACAGGTGGCCCTGTGGTCGCATGCCACGGAGCCCTTGCGGCCACTGAGCGCTGCCCGCACCCGGGCCACGGCCCGGGACGCGTCCTGGCCTCTGGCGCCGGAGCTGATCTCCGTCCGCCGTGCCCGCCGGCTGGTGGTCGCACAAGTCGGCGAGTGGAGACTGAACGAGCTGACCGACACCGTTGAGCTGCTGGTCAGCGAGGTGGTCACCAACGCCCTGTGTCACGCACGGGGCCCTGTGCGGCTCAATCTTCAGGTCCGCGGCTCGCATCTGCGGTGCGAGGTCGAGGACACCAACTCCGACGGCCCGGTACGCCGCGCCGTCTGTGCCGACGCGGAGGGCGGGCGCGGCATGGAGCTCCTCGACCTGCTCGCCGAAGCCTGGGGCAGTTCCCGCACCGCCACCGGCAAGACCTTGTGGTTCGAACTGCCGGTCCCCGTACCCGCGCAGACCTGACGGCCCGGCGGCCTTTGAGGCCCAGGTGGCGTCCTTGAGGCCAGGAGGACGGCGATGCCGATCAGTATGCCGAGGGGGGACGGCGGCTTGCCGACCGAGCGAGGTGCTCCACCGGGAGCAGCCCCCGAAGGAGGGCGCGCTATTCGCCCTGGAGGAGACGGTCCCGCTGGAGGGCGTGGTGCCCGAGCAGTGGCGGGGCAGCGGTGCTAGTCAGAGGGCGCGGTCCAGGAGCGCCAGCAGTGCGGTCCAGTGGCGCTTGTCCGCAGTGCTGTCGTAGGCGGCGGTGTCGGCCTGGGTGAAGCCGTGGTGCGCCCCGGGATAGATCTCGCTGTGGTGGCGTACGCCCGCTGCGGTGAGGGCCTCGTCGAGGCGGTTGACCTGCTCGGGAGGTAGCGAGGGGTCCTGGTCGGCGTGGCCGAAGTACAGCTCTGCGGTGATCCGGTCGGCGAGCAGGTGCGGGCTGTCGGGTGAGTCGGTGGCCAGACGGCCGCCATGGAAGCCGGCCACGGCCGCGACCCGCTCCGGGTAGGTGCCGGCGGTGCGCAGGGCCAGGCGGGCGCCCATGCAGTAGCCCGTGATACCGACCGGCCCGTCGGTGGTCAGGGGGCAGGCGGTCAGCCAGCGCAGATAGGCGTCTGCGTCGCGCATCGCCAGATCGGGTGTCAATGAGTTCATGATCGGGCCGAGACGCTCGAAGATCTCCGGGCGGCGGACCGGGTCGATGACGTCGGGCAGTTCGACCACCGGGGCCCGCCCATGGCGGTAGAAGACGTTGGGGGCCAGGACGGTGTAGCCGGCCCGGGCGAGACGGTCGGCCATTTTCTTCAGGTGAGGGCGGAGTCCGAAGGCGTCCATGTAGAGCAGGACCGCGGGGTGGGGACTGCTGTTGTCGGGGTGGGTCAGGTAGGCATCGGCGACGCCGTCCTGGGTGGGGATGTCCACCGATGTTCCGCGCACGGCATTCATGGGCGGTCTCCTCTCTCTTCCTGTTTCCCTCTGCGCTCGGGGCAAGGAGGGGGTTTCGCGTGGTGGGCCAGTGGGGCGAGTGTCACCAGTGGGGCGAGTGTCAGGACGAAGGGGTATCGCCGATGCGCCGGAAGGCGCGGGCGAGCCCTGTTCGTCGACCGGCCGACCCCGTTCGTCTACCGACCCCTTGGCCGGACTGATCCCTCGGATGTCGGATGTACTCGGGCGCTCAGTGCTTCTCGCCGGTTGGGGGTATTCGCCCTGCTCTGCACAGTCCGCTCGACGTCGTTGCGGCCCAGGCACTCGTCCTTCCCGTATGCGTGGTGTGCGCCACGACAACGGATGCTAGGTCGCCGTGGCAGGTCGTTCAGTTGTGCCTTCCCACGGATGACGCGAATGCTGCGGTGCGTGTACGCCAGTAGAGCTCCTGGTCTCCGGGTCCCGGGATCACGTCACGTCCCGACGTAGCAGGGCCACAGTTGCTGAGTTCGAGGGCAGGCCGGGTCGGCGGGCCCTTGGTTGCCGCGAGCTGCACACGGGGTTCGACGCCGCGGACGACCGCGTCGAGCAGACCAGGAAGTGCCGACGGAAGGGCCTGCTCGCGGGCCTGGCGCGACGCGGTGCCGCTGAAGGCGGTGTCCTCGGAGAGACGTACAACCCAGCAGGCCGGCACCCGCGATCACCCTCGACGTGGCCCTGACCGGTGTCGCCGCCTGGTTCCACCCAGCCCGAAGGGAGGTCATCGAGGAGTCCGGACGGGTGCCGCAGCGCGCGTGTCCGAAAGCAACCATCCGTGTGTCTCGCCTGTCTCACCTGGAACAGACCTGAATACGGAGTGATCGTGAAGCCAACCGCCACCCTGCTCGCTGCTGTCGCGGTGCTGTCCCTCGCCGCCTGCTCGGCCGAGGACAACGCGAAGCCTGCCGCCACGAAGTCGAGCAGTGCCCCAGCTGTCACGCAGTCCGCCACCGCGGAGGCCGCGCGCATTCCGCCCGTGCCGACCGGCGCGGACCGCGCCGTGTACCTCCGTGCGATCGCGGCCGTGGACCCGCGCATCGTCGAGGACGAGGACAAGGCGATCGATGCCGGCAGAAATCAGTGCTCCGCGCTTTCAGCCGGGGGCGCCAAGGTGGATTGGTCCGCCGCGCAGCGATTCGGGAACGACGCGAGGCCGCTCACTGACGCGCAGGGCAAGCAGTTGAACGCCGCTCTGCGAGGCACGCTCTGCCCGGAGTGACGTTGTCCGCCGCTACCGAACTGCGATCTTGCCGAAGCGTCCCCGGCGTGCCCGAACATGGCTGCCACGTACGCCCCGTCGCCCACCGGATGGCGGGGCGTTTCTGATCCCCGGACACCGGCTCCGGCGCTGGGGGCGGCCTCCTTCGGTGAGTGGGCGGTGCGGCGCCGCTGACGCCGCCCGCCCGCTCGGTCGACCGGGCCCGACGGTCTGGCGACGTACTGGGCTTTGCAGAACCACAGCAGCTCATGGCGGGCGTTGTTCCGCACCTGGTGCCGCGGCGCTTCGGTATCGGTGACCACCTCGATGACCTGTCCGGCATCTCGGCGGTGCGTAGTGCTCCGACAGGTCTCCCACGAGATCGCTGACCGCGACCCGGGCCTGCTCCAGGGCATCGGCCCGCCGCCGCAGCTGAGGGTGCGGAGCGGCATCCGGGGGAGTGGTGGTGAAACGGCACGGATCCCCGCCCGTGCCGCCGACCTGGGCGGCACGTGAATTCGGGGCGCAGCTGTCAGGGGAGCTGGTCGAGCAGTTCCTGACGGTGTGCGGTGGCCCACGAGGCGAGATGGATGGGTTCGCGACCGAGCAGGTCCTGGACCGTGCTGGTGGTGACCGCGGAGTAGTCCATGCGGCCTTCGTAGGTCTGTCGCGCCCAGATCAGTGTGCTGGCCGCGTACGCGGCGTCCATGTTGGCCGGCGCGGTGTTCAGGCCTGCGTCGATCAGGCGCTGCAGATCGTCCGGGGTCAGGATCACCGCCGGGATCTCCCGCCCGAGGGCGGCGGAGAGGACCTCGGCCACTTCGGCGCCGTCGAGGAGATCGGTGGACAGGAAATAGTCCTTGCCGGCATGCGTCTCGGGGCCCTCGATCAGGATCTTGGCCACGACCGCTGCGATGTCGTCGCCGGCGATCCAGCCGACCTGCTTGTCTCCCATCGGCCACACCATCTGGCCGTCGCGCAGCCGGTTGATGCCCAGCAGGTTCTCCATGAACACGTGCGGATGCACATGCGCCCAGGCCAGCTTGGAGCCGGCGATGTAACGCTCCACCAGTTCGTGCCACGCGAAGTGCGGGTCGGTGGAGCGCCCATCACTGAACACACCCAGGTGCACCAGAAAGCCGACCCCGGCGTCCTCGGCGGCGTCCACCAGGGCCTTGGCCTGGTGGTTCATCGCCGAGGTGTAGCCGGTCATCAGGAATACCCGGTCGATGCCCTCCAGCGCGCCGGGGAAGGTGTCGGGGTCATCGAGGTCGATACGGACCGCTTCCTTCCCCTCTTTGATCCACTGCTCGACGGTCGCCTTGCTGCGTGACGCAAGCACCGGGACCGCCTGGTCGGGTGTCGCCTCCAGCGTCTTCACGACCGCCGCTCCGGTGCGGCCCGTGGCCCCGAGGACCAGTACCCGCGGGGTGTCTGTGCTTCCCATCTGTCTCTCCCTGGTGTCATACGAAAGCAATCACTTTCGTATGACACGATAGTGGCTGCTGTCGTATGCTCTGTCAAGTCACCGCGAGACCGGAGGAAGATCGTGCGTACCTGGGCCGAGAACGACCCCAAAGCGCGCCTGATGGCGCGCAAGCGCGAGGCGATCATCAACGCTGCCCTCGCGGCCTTCCTCGAGGAGGGGTACGGCGGAAGCTCGGTCAACCGCATCGCCGCGAGCGCGGGTGTGTCCATCACCACCCTGTACCGGCACTTCGACAGCAAGGACGACCTCTTCGTCGCCGTCATCCAGGAGGCCTGCGACACCTCCGCGCAGACCGCGGACCCGCAATGGCTGAACCTGCCGCCCCTGGAAGGTCTGACGGAAGCGGGCTGCGAGCTTCTTCAACACGTCCTTTCCGAGCAACAGTTGGCGCTGTTCAGGGTGGTGACCCGGGACGCGCAGCGCTTCCCCGAGCTCGGCCGCCGCTACCAACAGGAGATTCTCGGCGACCGCATAACCCTGTTCACGCGACACCTGTCCCACTGGCCGGCGGAACTGCGCTCCAAGGTCAGCGACCCCGCACGGGCCGCGCACGTCTTCTCCGCCCTGCTGCAGGCGGAGATCATGGACACGGCTCTGCTCGGCGGACCGGTCCCCGGCAGCGCCGCCATCCGCCTTCGCTCCCGAGAGGCCGCGAACGACCTGCTGATCCTCGCCGAGGCCGGACGGCTGTGAGCCGGCGAGAGGGGCACCGCGGAGTGGCCCTATGCACGAGTAGTGGGACCAGGAATAGGTTCCGTGAGGCTGCTCAGGGGGCCCAGTTTCGGTGACGTAGTGTTACCTGGGACGGTGGTCGACGTTCGGGACGGGCGCGGAAGCGGCCTCGGTATGCGGGAGAGCGAAGCCGATCGGGGCCGCGTTCCTGCGGGAGGCGGCCTCTCCTCCCCGGGACTCCTTCGTCCAGGGCGTGTGTACCCACTGGACGGTGATCTCCATGGCGTGCCCCTGCCGACTCGACGAGGAACTCACCCTGTGTCCTTTCTCAGGAATCACCGGGCCTGTCCAGCAGGCCCTGGCCGTGCCGGCGGGCGGGTGGCGGTGAGGAGGACGCGTTTGCGGAGGAGCGGGACTCCCGTACGCCTTCAGCATCGCCGTGTCTGCGAGGTCCAACCGCTCGGCGAAGGCGGCCCAGCCTCAGATGCCTGAGCCCAGGAACTGTCCGGGCGCGGGCACGACGTCGCCACTCGACAGGCCGTGCAGGTAGAGCAGTGCCGGCACCTTGCTGATCTTCGGGGACCGGCGGCACCTGGGCGGCAGGATCGCCGAGGCGAACCGCCTGCGCCCCCGGCCGCCTCATCGATGCGCTTGTCGTTCACGCACGGGGCCTTGACCTCGACCGGCCCTGCGGCAGTGGTGACCGGTCGCGGCTGGTGGTAGTCGTTGCCTGTTACCGCTGGTGGGCAGCCGCGCACCTGGACCAGGCCCGCCGGGTGGCCTGGCTGCGCCTGATCGTGTCCCGCTCAACCTGGCTCCGGCCGGCCGCGGCTGCCGAGGAGATCCGCGCCTACCGGGCCGGAAGCCAAGCAGAAGGACGAGGCTTGGCTGATAGGGCCGATGCAGCCAAAGTGCGCCCCGTATTCATTGCCGGGTGGGAGAAGTTGGCGAGGCGGCGGGGCGGTGGAGCAGTCCAGTGACCAGTAGGTCGAGGTGTCGGCTGAGCATGGTGGCGAAGTCGATGCGGGATCCGGCCAGGCGCGGGTCCTGGGTCGCCGCCAGGACGGTGGGGGAGGGGTTGGCGAAGGGCCACAGGCCCGCGACGGCGACGGTGCACAGGGCGGCCAGTTCCCGGGCGGCGTCATCTCCCAGTTCGGGAATTCGGTCACTGACCAGGTCGGCGAAGCGTGCCTGCGCTTCCAGATTGGACAGCTTGAAGTCACGGACGGATTCGAGGGAGACGTTGCGTTCCAGGACCGTGGCCAGTGCGCTCCACAGCTCGCACAGCAGCGGCCGCTGCGCCAGGGAAGCCGCGAGCGCGCTGCAGACGACACGATGTGGCGCCGACTGGGCGGGCGGAAGGTCGCGCTCGAGGGTGTCCAGCCACTCCTGCTGGGAGCGGCGCAGGAGTTCGAGGAAGACCGCCTCGCGGGTCTCGAAGTAGCGCACGACGTTCGTCTTCGACAGCCCGACCCGGCGACTGAGTTCGCGCAGGCTGATCTCCGCGATCGGCATCTCACCAAGCAGGGCCTCGGCCGCGTCCAGAATCGTCTGCTTGCGAATCTCGATCTGCTCCGGTCGCCGGGCCCGTTGGAATGCGGTGCTCTCGTTCTGGCTCACGGCCTTCCTCCTCGGTATGGCTCGCGTTCAAAATAGCAGACCCATTGGCCTCTTGTTAAAGGTCCAGTGGGTTGTTACCTTGAATGACATAGAGGGCCATTGGTCTCTTATTCGGTGGCCCTGCCGTCTCACGAAAGACACACCCCCCATGACCTCTTACGGCAAGCTCTTCATCGGCGGACGCTGGACCGAACCTGCGGGCTCCGAGGCGATCGAGGTGCGCTCTCCGCACGATCAATCGCTGGTGGGCCGGGTCCCAGGCGCATCCGAGGCGGACGTCGACCGGGCGGTCGAGGCCGCGCGGCAGGCCTTCGACCACGGGCCCTGGCCACGGACGACGCCGAGCGAGCGGCGCGCTGTCCTCGCTCGGTTCAACGAACTGCACACAGCCCGCGGCCAGGAACTCGCGGCGCTGGTCACCTCCGAGAACGGCACCCCGCTGTGGTTCACCGGATTGCTGAGCACGGCATGGAGATCGCCCGCCGTGTCCGTACGGGAACGTTCTCCGTCAACGACGCCCACGCCGCGTTCGACGGGCCGTTCGGCGGCTACAAGGCCAGCGGCATCGGCCGTGAATTCGGGTTCGTCGGACTGGGCCAGTACGTCGAGATCAAGGCGATCAGCAGCTGACGCGGCCGAGCGGAACAGCCGGGCAACCGGCCGGACGTGACCCGCTCACCGGAATGCGCGGAAGAGGTACCGGCCCTGGCCATTTCGTCGCACGGGCCGGCCCCGAACCACCTCCACCCGGGCAAGGCCCGCAGTTTCTAGTCCACCGGCTCCACCTGTGAACAACACCGCTTGCGAGGCGCCGTCCCTTTGTGTGGTGCCATGCGAATCGGGAAGAAGAGAGCGAACCAAGATGATCGTGTACGACAAGCTCTACATCGGCGGCGCCTGGACCGCCCCCAGCTCCCCTGAACTGCTGGAGATCCGTTCTCCGCACGACCAGTCCGTTCTGGGCCGTGTCGCACAGGCCGCTCCGCAGGACATCGACCGGGCCGTGGCCGCGGCACGAGCGGCATTCGACAACGGACCGTGGCCGCGGACGGATCCCAAGGAGCGGCAGGAGATCATCCGTCGTCTCAACGCGCTGCGTGAGGCGCGTGCTGACCAGATCGCCGCGATGATCTCCGCGGAGAACGGCTCGGCCGGCTGGTTCACCAAGATCGGCCAGCCGTTCCTGACCCGGCAGATCAACTCTTATCTCAAGGCCGCCGAGGAGTTCGGCTGGGAGGAGATCGTCGATCCCTCCGATCCCGCGGCTCCGTACGACACCATCGTGCGCCGGGAGGCGATCGGCGTGGTCGCCGCGGTGATCCCGTGGAACTCGCCCTTCTCGGCGGCATTGGCGAAGCTGACCCCGGCGCTGCTGGCCGGCAACACCGTCGTACTGAAGACCTCGCCGGAGAACTCGCTGAGCATGATGATGCTTGCCGAGTTGTTTGCCGAGGCCGGCATTCCCGAAGGCGTGCTCAGCATCCTGCCCGCCGACCGCGAGACCAGTGAGTACCTGGTGTCGCACCGTGATGTGGACAAGATCGCGTTCACCGGTTCCACCCGGGCCGGCCGCCGCATCGCCGCGATCGCCGGCGAGCAGCTGAAGCGGGTCAGTCTCGAACTCGGCGGCAAGTCCGCCGCGATCATCCTGGAGGACGCCGACCTCGGCAAGGTCGTCCAGGGGCTGAAGTTCGGCTCGCTGGCCAACAACGGCGAGGCATGCATCCTCCAGACGCGCATCCTCGCGCCGCGCAGCCGCTACGAGGAGGTCGTCGCCGCGCTCAAGGAGCTGGTGGAGTCGCTGAAGGTGGGCGACCCGGCCGACCCCGACACCTTCGTCGGCCCCATGATCCGCCCGGATCAGCAGGAGCGGGTGATCTCCTACATCCAGGTGGGCATCGAGGAGGGCGCCCGACTGATCACCGGCGGCACGCAGATCCCCGCGGGGCTGGAAAGCGGCAACTACGTCACCCCGACCCTGTTCGCCGACGTCGACAACAGGATGCGCATCGCCCAGGAGGAGATCTTCGGCCCGGTGCTCGCCGTCATCGCCTACGACGACGAGGACGACGCGGTCCGGATCGCCAACGATTCCGAGTACGGTCTGTCCGGCGGCGTGTGGTCCGCCGACCCCGATCGAGCGCTGGAGATCGCTCGGCGAGTGCGTACCGGCACCCTCACCATCAACGGTTCCCCGATGAGCTTTGACGGACCGTTCGGCGGCTACAAAGCCAGCGGCATCGGCCGCGAGTACGGCAAGGTCGGCCTGACCGGATACGTCGAGCACAAAACCATCACCCGCGTCCGCTGAGGCTGCCGAAGCGCCGAGCCGGGCAAAGAGCCGGTCCGTTCCGCCCTTCCCCGGCTCGGCGTTCGCGTCGTGCACGAAAGCAGGGCCACCATGGTCTCCGCGCCCGCTCGTGCGATCTTCGCCGTGCTCGCGGTCGGCGCAGGTGTGTCCGCCCTGCACCAGTCCCCGTAGGAGCGCTCGGCTGTCCGATTCCCGGCCGGGCATGGCCGACCAGCTGACCAGGAGCCGTCGCCGCTCGGTGTGACGAGCGCCGATACGTCCACCTCGGCACCGCAACTGCCCCGCGCCTCATCCGGCTCCGATCGTGGTCGAAGAGACCTTTCCTAGCGGGCCTGGCCCGCCGGTACTGCCTGCTTGACGCCGGCAGCATCCAGCAAGGCCGCTGCCGTGATCACGCCGATGCCGGCGAGTGCCTGGGACTGTACGACGACCCGGGCGCTCGCGCCGTCGAAGACGATCGTCAACTGCACGGCCAGGCTCTCCGGATCCTCAGCCTCGGCGGCGACGAGCTCGGCCCGGAAGAAGTCGGTCAGGTGCTGCTTGAAATGGCGCGCGACCACACTGCCCGGATGCCCGGGGTCCTTCAGCTCCACCGCTGCACTCACGAACGGGCAGCCAAGGAAGTTGCCCTCGGCAGTCATCTGGTCCTGCCGCTCGAACACGGTCAAAATGCGCTCGCGCGGCGAACGCCCGTCGTCCGGGCCCGGTAGCAGGGCGGCCTGGTATGTCGGGCCGCGGCTGGCGAGGCTCTCCGCGATCACCTCGTCCTTGGACCGGAACAACTGGTACATCGACTTCTTCGAGACACCGGCGGCCTTGCACAGCGCATCCACGCCGATGTTCATGCCGTCGCGGTAGAAGAGTTCGCCCGCCGCTTCGAGCAGTCGCTCGCGGGGTGTCGCCGAGGTCGTCATGTCATCGAGGGTACCGGCTGGGCTTGCAGTCGAAAACAGATCGGTTTACGGTAGTGGAAACAGATCGGTTTCCATCTTTGTCTGGAGTCAAAGTGACCACTCTCGAAGGCGCCGTCGTACTCGTCACCGGCGGCAACCGCGGTATCGGCAAGGCGATCGTGGACGAGCTGCTCGCCCGCGGCGTGAAGAAGGTCTACGCCACCGCCCGGAACCCCCGGCCGAGCACCGACACCCGCGTCGTACCGCTGGCTCTGGAGGTCACCGACCCGGCCTCGATCGAGGCGCTGGTGGCGGCCGCGCCCGATGTCACCGTGCTGATCAACAATGCCGGCGGCAGCTCACCGGACACCTACCTGGACACACCGATCGAGGACATCAGGAACGTATTCGAGACCAACTTCTTCGGCCCGCTGAATGTGACCCGGGCCTTCGTCCCGGTGATCGAGCGCAACGACGGCGGCCACATCCTGAATGCGCACTCGGCACTTTCCTGGGTCGCTTGGCATGGCGCGTACTCCGCCACCAAGGCCGCGTTCTGGCTGCAGACCAACGCCATCCGGCTTGAACTGCTGGACCGCGGCATCGGCGTGACGGGCCTGCACATGGGATACGTCGACACCGACATGACCGCGGCGGTGACCCAGCCCAAGTCGAAGCCGGCCGACATCGCCAAGGAGGCACTGGACGGGATCGAGAAGGGCGCGTTCGAGGTGCTCGCCGACGAGACCTCCCGTCAGACCAAGGCCGCCCTGTCCGGCGACATCACCGACCTCTACCCGCAGCTCAGGGCCTGACCGGCGGCCGTCCAGCGCGCCGTCGCAGCACGTAAGGAGCCACCGGGACGTACAACATCGACCACTGCGTTCCCGCAGCATGGCCATCCGGATCACGAGAGAAACTCAAGATCGAGTCGGCGAGCAGGCCATGGCCACGCTGAATGGCTGGTGGCTCGTGCGGAAGCTCAGCTGCAGCAACAGCATCACCGCATTCGTCAGTCGTCGATTCCACCTCCATCCGTGGATCTGACGACTGACGGTTCAGCTGCATGCGAAGCCGAGCAGGTCGTTGTTGATCTGTTCGGTGAATACGGGCACCATCGCGAGGCCGTGAGGGGCGCCGGGGTAGACGTACGTCCCCGGCCAACGTGCTGCGCCCGCCGACCGGATGGGCCCGTCAGTCCGAGGAAGTGGTGTGGTGCGGCGGGCGCGGACCGCCGCGCCACAGGCGCTCTGTTGTCGGGTGTTCGGTGGGTCAGCTTGCGCTGCAGGTGACCGTTGGCCAGGTCCAGGCGCCGTTGGTCTGGATCGTGGTACCCCAGTTGTTGCCGTTGCCGTTGCGGTTGCTTCTCCGGGGAGGGGACTTTCATGCTCACGGTCCAGTTGCTGAAACCGGAGACTGCGACGTTCAGGTTGTAGCGGTCGCCGTACTTGTCGCCTGCGGAGAGCGTCGCGATGCCACGGGCTTCAAATCGCCTTTCGCGTCGGGCCGCCGAGGGCTAATGTTCGGGCGGCGAGTGACCCACACGAGGAGCTGAGACATGCCCGGTCGTCCGAGCGCGCGTTGACGTCGTAGGCCGTGATCGGCCAGTCATCGCGTGCTGCCCTGATACGCGGCACGGCGAGCCTCCCCTGCCTGAACCGTCGGCGCACCTGTCGTGCGCCGGGTGGCGGGGCCCCGTCTTCGGCAACCCAAGGGGTCTCTGTGCCGTCCGCTTCCTCCGCTGTATCCGATATCGGTCGAACCGATCTGCCAAGCCTGTGGCGGGACGGCGACTTCCGCAGGCTCTGGGTGGGCCAGACGGCCTCCCAACTCGGCGAGCACGGGAGCCTGGTGGTCCTGCCGCTGATCGCCGTGCTGACGCTCGACGCGGACGCCGACCAGCTGGGCGTCCTCCGCGCGGCGGGTCAGGCACCGATTCTGCTGCTCGCACTCTTTGTCGGCGCGTGGGTGGACAGGTGGCGGACCCGTACGGTCATGGTGCTGGCGGACCTCGGCCGAGCCCTGGCGCTGGGCGGAGCCGCTGTGGCCGGCCTCCTCGGTGGGCTCGGCCTGCCGGCGCTGCTTCTGGCAGCCTTCGCCGTCGGTTCCCTGTCCGTGTTCTTCGATGTGGCCTACCAGGCGTCTCTCGTACGGCTGGTGACACGCGATCAGCTCGTGCAGGGCAACAGCGCGCTCGAAGGCAGCCGGTCAGCGGCCCAGATCGGCGGCCCTGCCCTCGGCGGCGCGTTGGTGTCACTGCTGTCGGCGCCGATCGCCGCCGCCTGCAGCGCGCTGTTCTTCGCGCTGTCGTTCCTGTCGATCCGGCGGATCCGTCGCCGCGAATCGGTCCCGGAGCGCTCGAAACGTCCCCTTAGGGTCTGGCGGCGGATCCATGAGGGCCTCCGTTTTGTCGTCGGCCACACCTTGCTGCGGACCGTGGGCCTCGCCTCGGCCGCCTTCCAGTTCTCCTTCGCGGCCATGATGACCGTCTATCTGCTCTTCCTGCCGCGGGAACTGCACCTGTCGGGCACCGCCGTCGGGTTGGCGCTCGCGGCGACGGGGCCGGGCGCACTCGTGGGCTCGCTGCTTGCGGCCCGTCTCCCCAGCCGGTTCGGCTACGGCGTGGTGCTCGTGTCCGCGGCGGCACTCGGCGACGGCGTGCTGCTCTGCGTACCCGTGCTTCACGGCCCTTCTGCGGTGACGATCCCCGCGCTCGTGGCGGTCAACTTCGTGTTCGGGACCTTCGGTCAGTTGGTGAACGTCACGGTCATGGCCGTCCGGCAGGCCGTCACCCCGGACGGCATGCAAGGCCGCGTGGCCGCGACGATCACGTTTGTCGGCATGGGCCTGACCCCGTTCGGCTCGCTGCTCGGAGGCTTTCTCGCGGGGGAGTGGGGGGTGCGTACCAGTCTCCTGGCGACGGCCGGCGGTATGATGCTGTCCCCAGTGCTGATGGCTCTGTCCCCGCTCGCACGCCTGGGGCGGGCGCTTCCGGATATCGGCCAGGCACGGCCTGCTGTTCTCAACTGCCCCTTCAATGACGGCTAGGCACTTCAGAGGTCCAGCGCCGCCGCCAGCCGTCGCCACTCCTCCCGGGGCAGTCCGGCCCGGTCCTCGCCCGTGGCCAGCAGTTGTACGGCGACGTGGTCGGCGCCTGCGTCGAGGAAGGCGTCGATCTGCTCGCGCACCCGTTGCTCGTCGCCCCAGCCGAACAGCGCGTCGACCAGTCGGTCGCTGCCACCGTCGGCCAGGTCCTCCTCGGCGAAGCCGAGCCGGAGCCAGCTGTTGGTGTAGTTGGGTAGCTGCAGGTAGAAGGCCAGCAACTCACGGGCGGCAGCCCGCGCGCGGTCCGGGTCGGCTTCCAGGATCACGGTGAACTCGGGGGCCAGCAAGGGCCCCTCACCGAGCGTCTCTCGGGCCTGCGCCGTGTGCTCGGGGGTGACCAGGTACGGGTGGGCGCCCGCGGCGCGGTCGCGGGAGAGCTCCAGCATCCTCGGGCCGAGCGCGGCGAGCACTCGGCGGCCGACCGGGACCCCGGCGGCGTCCAACGCGTCGAGGTAGCCGGTCATGGCCGCGTACGGGCGCTTGTACTGGTCGGCGAGCTTCGCATGGCTGACGCCCAGCCCCAGCAGGAAGCGGCCGGGGTGGGCGTCCTCGAGGCCGGCCCATCGTTCGGCGGTGTCCTGCGGTTCGTGCTGCCAGATGCTGAGGATGCCGGTTGCAATGGTGATCGACCGGGTGGCTGCGATCAGCGGCGCCGCGTGCTCCACGCCGCTGCTGCCGCCGAGCCAGAGGGCGCCGTAGCCGAGCTCCTCCAATTCCGCCGCAGTTTCGGCGCGTTCGGCTGCGCCGGAGGGATCAGGGTCGCGCAACCCGGTGTTCCACAGGCCGTACCGGCCGATTGCCTGCGCCTGCGTGCTGTTGCCGCTGAACCCCATGGGCCCATCTCCCGCCCTAAGGTCGACGGAAGCGTGACGCCCGTCGACTGAACTTAAGTTTGACGTCCGTCGTACCAAACCACGCGAAGTGATCTCCGTATTCCGCCGGGCGGCGGCGTGTCCTTCCCGTGCGGATACGGATCCGTCCATGTGAAGTTCCGTCGCATGTGCGTCGCCTGGGACTTGGCCTGTCGGAGTCCCGCAAGCTGCTGTGTTGTCGCCGCCGGCGACGCACTCTCGGAACTCGAAACATCGGTGCTCAGCCGCAGCGGCGAGCGGCGACATGTCTTTCCGGCCCGGACCGCGAAGGAAATCGGCCGGGGCTGTGGGTGGCGGCACTGCAGAGTCGGAACCGCCTTCGCGTAGGGCGTTGCCATCTGTGTGTAGCCGGCGCGCGGAAAGGAGGACAGGGCGTCTTCAAGCACCCCCCAGTGCGGCGTCCCGAGCCGACGTGCCCCTGTTGCGCAATGCCCGTAGGAAGCGGGGTCGAGCTGCGCCTGGTCCGTCGGCGGGTGGGTCTTCGGACCGGTCCTGCGCTCACGGGATGGCGCACAGTTGCAGCGTCTGCGTTGCATGGCCGGCCGGTACCGTCCGGAGTCCCGGCCAGGTCAGAACCTTACGCGGGCCGACGGCGAAGGTTGGTGCGACGCTGGGAGGAGGTGAAGCCGGTAGGGAGCGGGCGGTGTCATTGAGCCTGGTAACGGTTCCGGCCCCCGGTTGTCGTACCGGTCGGAGCGCAAGTGGCGGCCAGTGGTTTGAGGTGTCCGGTGAACCGTGGGAGGAAAACCCATGACATGCACAACGAGAAGTGGCACGACCAAGGTCTCGTCCATGTTGCTCGTGGCGGGTGTATTGGCCGGAGGCCTGCTGACAGGCGCCGGCCCCGGGGCAGCGGCAGATGGGCCCGCCCTCCGGCGCGCCCCGGTTGCCCCGTGCACGAACACCCAACTCGTCGCGGAAAGTGCGCAGCGGATGGGGGCCAGCCAGGTAGGGGTCACTGTCATCAACCAGGGCCCGAAGCCGTGCGTGCTGAAGGGCTTTCCCACCGTGGCTCTCGCCGGGCAGGGTTCGCCGGACAGGAATAAACCCCTCAATGTCGTGCGTCAGGGCCAGGAGAAGTCGGTCCAGCTGGCGGCCGGGGACCGGGCCTCGACACAACTCTCCTTCACACCGGTTCTTGGTGAGGCGGGCGGGTACTGCACCTCCGGTGCCGAGCCTTTCGTCGCGCCCTCGATCGTGGTGGGTGTCGCCGGCGGCAGGCAGCAGCTGGCGCCGGATGATGGCGGCGACTTCGCGCTCTGCGGCAACAGCGTCCGTGTCACCGCCTTCCGCGCTGCCGGCTCCTGACCTCTCTGGCATTAGATGTGGCCTGTGCCGGGGAGGATCGCTGATGGGTATCAGGACGAGCGCTCGCGCCATAGCATGAACCCTGCACGGACGGAACCGAGTTGGTGCGACTGGGGAGCTGGACGTCCCGCCGGTGAGCTCTTTGGAGCTGCCGAAGTCCGACGGGAGCGCGTCCACGGGTAGCTGCGTGGGCAGGGCACGTACAGGCGAGGCGCCGGCCCGCGACCTCTGCGATCTCTGCGGCTGTACGTCGTACATGCTCCGGGTCGAGTCGCGAGCTCACACCTCCCACATGCGGCAGGTTCTGGAGCTGCTGCATGCTCCCGCCACCGAAGTCCAGGCAGTAGCAGTGGACTTCGGACGGCGTGTGGGTGAGGGCGAGCGCGCAGACGACGGTCCGCAGCAGCGTCGACCTGCCCGTCTGGGGTGCGCCGACCACCAGGCCGTGCCCGGCCGCGCCCGAGAAAAATCTGCCGCACCTGGAGTATCCCGCGCTGGGACAACCGCCCAAGCCGACGCCGGGCTCGCACCCACCCCGGCATCGTCCGACGGTCCCCACCGCGACCCGATCCGAGATGGGAGGTCGGGCCGCGGTGGGGGAGCGCTCGTCAGGCGGGCCGCAACTCGAACCAGTCGAAGGCCGCACTGCCGTGTGTGGCGTACATACCGATGACGCGGCCGGTGAAGCCCCCGGCGACCTCGGTGGTGAGGTAGCGGCCGTCGAGTTCGGCGAGGATCTCGAAGTCGCCGCCGGCCGTCTCGAACCCCAGACGGAGAGTATCGGGGCCGCCGACGCGGAGGCCGGGCGGGACGGCGGCCTCCGGATCCGTGCCGCGGAACGTGACGGTGGGTGGCAGTACGTCCGTGGTGGTGACGTCGATCCGCAGGGTCAAGGGGCCGGACGGCACGGTCTGTTCGGCGATGGTGTGGCACAGCGGACCGATTCTGGCGACCGCGCGGACCGTGCCGTTGCCCGTCTCCACCTGGTAGTGATGTGCCTCGTCCAGCCGTACCGCGAGCCCGCCCCGGCCGCCTTCGCCGACTTCGACCAGCGTGCGCGCGCTGCAGTCGGGGTCGCGCTGGCGCCGTCCCACGAAGAGCGTGCCGGGCTTGTCGAGGCTGTCCGCGCGGGCGTGCAGCACCAGGTGGCCCGACCGCTCGTCGAGGCGGACGGCGGTCGGATCCTGCCGTCTGAGCGACACCCAGCGGGGTGTGAGCGTGGTGGAGTCGAAGTCGTCCCGGTGCGGTTCGTGCGGCCAGGGATGTGGCGGCAGCGCCGGAGCCGGCGCGCGCAGCTCCAGCGGTCCGGGCAGCGGCCACTCGTCCTCCCACCGCACCGGTACCAGGAACGTCTCCCTGCCCAGACCGTGGTACATCGGTGTGTCACCGCGGGGCCTGGTGCCCAGCAGCACCATCCACCATGTGCCGTCGTGCGCCTGCACCAGATCGCCGTGGCCGGTGTTCTGCACCGGGTGGTTGGTACTGCGATGGGACAGCACGGGATTGGCCGGGTGCGGTTCGAACGGCCCCGGCAGTGTGCGGGCCCGGGCCACGGACAGGGCGTGCCCGCGTTCCGTGCCGCCTTCCGAAAGCAGCAGATACCACCAGTCGCCGACGCGGTACAGGTGCGGGCCCTCGGGATACTGCAGCCCGCTTCCCGACCACATCGCCACAGGCTCGCTCAACAGTTCGCCTGTCTTCGGCTCGATGCGCACCCCGCGGATGCCGTCCGACGAAAACACGCACCAGCAGTTTCCCTCCTCGTCCCAGGCGAGGTCGGGATCGATGCCCGGTACGTCGACCGGCACCGGGTCCGACCACGGTCCCGCGGGGTCTTCCGCGGTCACCAGGACGTTGCCCGCCCCGGCGACCACGGTCGTGATCAGCCAGAACCGGCCGTCGTGGTGCCGCAGCGTGGGCGCGTACACCCCTGTCGAGGACGGGGCCGTGTCGGGCAGCTCCAGCTGTGAGGGCCGGTCCAGCGCGTGCCCGATCAGCCGCCAGTGCACCAGGTCACGGCTGTGCCACAGGGGTACCCCGGGTACGTACTCGAAGCTGGACGTCGCCACGTAGTAGTCGTCGCCGGCCCGGCAGACGCTCGGGTCCGGACTGAAGCCGGGTATCACGGGATTGTCGAAGAACGCCATGTCCGTCCTGAGGTGTGTGGTCGGGCCGCGGGGAACTTCCCGCGCGGGGTCATGTAGTCCGGCGGATGGCTGTCAGGCCGTGAAGTTGAAGGCTGCGAGCCGGAGTCCGCCGGTGAGCATCAGGTGCAGCCGGGGGACGCCTGGTGGGTGGGTCGCCGGGTCGGCGGTGGCCGTGGTCCAGGTGTAACGGTCGCCAGTGCTCGGGATTGGCAGGGACGCACACTTGGACGGTCACCATGCCGGGGCGGCTGCCCGTGTTTGCCACGGTGGCCGAGATCGTGATGTTGCGGTCAGGGGAGGTGCACTGGCTGCTTCGCCCAGCCAAGCCACGGCGTGCAGGGCCGCGGTGCCCGTGCGGAAGGCGCCGACGCTCAGTCGGGGGGATGCGGCGTGTTGATGCAGCCTCTCGATCCGCGCGGCCGGGCTCAGTCGGGACAGCAGGTCCTTGACGCGGTCGGCGAGGGGGCGGCAGCGGTCGCGAAACGAGAGCCGGTCCGCGGGCGCCTCGGAGGGCAGGTCGGCAGGCATGGAGGCGGAACTCACAGCGGGAAACTCCCTACGCGTGCGGCGGTCGGCGACGGCTGGTGGCGACCGGGCGCGGCAGAGTCGAAGCGGGCCGCACGACCAGGATCGTTGAAGCGCTTCGAAATTGACATATGGGCCAGCGAGATGTCAACAGTTCATCAGAGTCCCATGAATTGCACCTACTTAAGATCTGAATGCTTCGCCTGATCTCTTGTCCATGCGGTAACCCGTCGCTATCCTCGCCGTAGCATCGAAGCGCTTCGATGATCATGATCAGGCAGCTGAAAGCTTCGTGATTCTTTGAAGCGTTCTCACTTCATCCGACCGACCAGTGGGCGGGATGGAGGTGAGGAGGCTCGGGTTGGCGCAGGCGGTCCTACACGACCTACGCGAGTTCCGCGATCCGGTCTCGGCGCAGTTCGAGACCGATGTGCTGGCCGGGGTCGCCCTCGCGCGGGCCTCTGTGGGTCTGGCGGACGGCACAATCCGTGGGATGCCGGCCAACTTGATCAGTTGGGGTCCTGGTTCGGCCGATCACTGTCACATGTAGCCGGCCGACGCCGACTTCGGGAAGCTGCTGCGAGGCTGGCCGAGCGGCATCTAGCCGGACCGCGCGCGGGCGCTGCCCGGACCGACCTCGACCCTGCCCCGGCCTTGGGAAACAAGGGAACAGCCGTTGGCGGTAAAGGATGGGCTTGGACAGCGGTGGACCCCGGCGGGTGCCGGGGGGCGTCGTCCCTGACCTCCCCTATGCGGAGGGCCCGAGGATCTCTCGGATGACGTGCCGGGCGTTGGCTGAAATGATCGGATTGGTCGTCCGGTAGTACGGAAGTTGGATGACCGCCATGGACAGCGCCCAGCCCCGGCTGCGGGCCCAGGTTGCCTCGTCCACATCCACCGCCTCGCGGTATACCCGTCGCGCCGAGGCGGGCAGCAGGTTCCAGGCCGGGATGAGGTCGGTGGCCGGCTCACCCATCCCCACGGTGCCGAAGTCGATGATTGCCGAGACATGGTCGCCGGCGAGCAGCAGATTGCTCGGCATGAGGTCGGAGTGTGTCCAGCAGGCCGGGCCCGTCCACAGTGGTGCCGCGAGCGCCTCCTCCCAGGCCGCGGTGATCTCGTCGGCGTCGAAGGGTTCGGCGGTGCGGCGCAGCGCCTCGATCGCCGCCCGCATCTCCTGATCTTCGGCCATCAGCGGGTCGCCCCGGTGCGCGGGTGGACCGCCGGGGAGATCGACCTTGCGGATGGCGACCGCGAACTCCGCGAGGTCACGGGCCACGAGCTCGGGCTCCGCCAGGTCCCCCTCGACCGGGTTGCGGCCTTCGATCCACCGGTGCACCGCCCAGACGAGGGGATACCCCTCACCCGGGGCGCCGGTCGCCACCACATCCGGGATCGGCAGCGGCAGCAGCGGCGCCAGCCGGGGGAGGAACCGTGCCTCCATCGCGATGGCCTCGGCGCCGCCGGGTCGTAGTGGCAGCCGGACGGTCAGGTCCTCGCCGAGCCGGTAGATCGCGTTGACCGTGCCTCCGGAGGCGAGCCGGGTGATCGGCAGATCCGCCCACTGGGGGAACTGAGCGCGCAGCAGCCGCCGGACCAGGTCGGCGTCGGTGTCCGCTTCGTCCGCGTGCATCTTGCCCATGTACCCACCAGATCTCTCGGTTCCTGCCGTGATCGTCGCATAGTCGGACCATGCCTCAGAGTCCATATCCGGGGCCCACGTTGCCGGAGCAGTGCCAGTGGTGGAAGCCGGTCCACGTTGTCGAGGTAGAAGAACCGCTTCAACTCTGGCTGCGTCCGTTCCTCCACGAATCGTCCGTACCATGCCGACGTGTTCTTACGAACGATCTCTGTTCGCTCATACCAATGAGTGGCCGTGTCGTCGCGGGGCACTGGGCGACCAATCAGTCAAAGCCACACCTACGTCATGAGCACTTTCAGCCACACCCAGGCCCCCGGGTCTCCCGCTCGTACGAAGGACCGGAATCAACCCGCCAACAAGGTAAGGAGCACTTCCGCTGGCCACTCTGAGCACCGAAGTTGGTCGCCCCGAGCCAAAGGCTGAGGGGTTCATCGGTCGCTGGGAGTAGGTCCTGCGCCTCAGGCGCGCTTCGCGCCTGCTTGGCTAGGGTCGGTCCTCATGGAGACCACGGGAATCGTTCGCCGCCAGACGGCGGAGCGTATGCGCGACGCTCTGGAGCGGCTCGTTACCGAGCGGGATGTATGGGTGTCGACGGCTCACCCTGATCACGGGCCGCACCAGGTGCCGCTGTGGTTCTTGTGGGATGGGCGAGCGGTGTGGATGTGCACCAGCGCCACTTCCGTGACTGCGCGGAACGTCCGCAAAGAGCCGCGCGTGCGCCTGGCGCTACCGGACACCTTCGACGTGGTGCTCCTCCAGGGTGAGGCAGAGTGCTTCCCGGACCAAGAGGTGCCCGGAGGCGCAGCGGAGGCGTTCGCCGACAAGTTCGGGTGGGATCCACGCGTGGAAGAGGGTTCCTTTCTGTATATACGAGTGGTCCCGAGGACTGTGCGCGCTTGGCGCGGCGAGCCGGAACTACGCGGGAGAGTCATCATGCGTGACGGGATGTGGCTGGAATAACGGCCGTCCCTCGCCGACGCGCGTCTCTCGGATCACGATCTACAGCTGGAGTATTTGCCCTTCAGTTGGAGATCGACTGGTCCGCTGTAGTTCGGTGATCTGTCGGTGCGGGTAACTGGCCGGTATGCACGCGAAGTTGCTGGATGTGCCGC
>NZ_JBSFCW010000040.1:0-57694 GCF_053593595.1 Streptomyces sp. NPDC002206 | reverse complement strand
AGGGGCAGATCTTCGTGAAGGGCGAGATCATCAAGACGGTTCCCGAGTCGAAGATCGTCGAGACGCTCATCGAGGAAGCCCTGAAGATCGCCGAGCAGATGGAGAAGGACGGCATCGCTTCCGGCGAGCCCGAGGTCTCCATCAGCTGAGGCCGATCCTCACTCCATGACGGTGCCCCCGCCCGGCGAACGAACCGCCCGGCGGGGCAGCGTCGTGAGAGACCTCACGGTGGGCCGAAGATACCGGTGACAACCATGGGGCGGCGCCTCCCAGCCTCTTTGGGTACAGTGCGGAAATCAGCAGACCGCATGGTGAGGCCCCCTCGTGTTGACGCAGACCACCACCCGGGTCCTCGAACCCAGCGACCTCGGCGCAGCGCTCGCCATCCTGGAGAGCGAGCCCGTCGCCAACGCTTTTGTGACGTCCCGGGTTCAGATCGCAGGACTCGACCCATGGCGCCTCGGCGGCGAAATGTGGGGCTGGTACGCCGACGGCCGACTGCGGTCGCTCTGCTACTCCGGCGCCAATCTCGTCCCCATCTGCGCCACCCCTGAGGCCATCAGGGCCTTCGCCGACCGGGCCCGCCGGGCGGGCCGCCGCTGCTCCTCCATCGTCGGTCCCGCCGAAGCGGCCGCACAGCTGTGGCGGCTCCTCGAACCCGGCTGGGGCCCCGCCCGAGAGGTCAGGGCCAACCAGCCGCTCATGGTCACCGAGAGCCCCGCCGCCGATGTGACACCCGACCCTCTCGTACGTCGCATCCGCAAGGACGAGATAGAGGTCCTGATGCCGGCCTGTGTCGCGATGTTCACCGAGGAAGTGGGCATCTCCCCGCTGGCCGGTGACGGCGGACTCCTCTACCAGGCACGCGTCGCCGAGCTCATCGGCGCCGGCCGCTCCTTCGCCCGAATCGACGACGGCAAGGTCGTCTTCAAGGCCGAGATCGGCGCGGCCACCACGCAGGCCTGCCAGGTCCAGGGTGTCTGGGTCGCCCCCGAACACCGCGGCCGCGGCTTGTCCGAGACCGGTATGGCGGCGGTCCTGCGCTACGCACTCGCCGACGTCGCACCGGTCGTCAGCCTGTATGTGAACGACTACAACACCGCGGCCCGCAAGGCATACACCCGGGTCGGCTTCCGTGAGGTCGGCGCCTTCATGAGTGTGCTCTTCTGACCTCGCCGGAGGGAGCCGCTCCGGCCGGGCCCCCGCGCACCGTTCCGGCCCGTCCGAAGGTCCTCCGGCCGTCCCGGGCACGTATCCCGCAGCCCGGCGCGGACAGTAGGGTTCGGCGCATGGCAGCAGTTTCCGGGGGCGGTGCCCACACTCCGAGTGTCCTGGTCGGGCCGATCGATCTCGCCGCACGCGTGGACGAGGCGCTTGCCGTGCAGGCCGTCGCCTTCGGCCTCGGGCGGAACGAGGTCGACGTACGTCGGCACATCGTCCTCAGACACCTGGAGCACCCGTGTGCCCGCGCCCTCGGAGCCACCACCGCGAGCGGCCGGCTCATCGGGTTCGTGTACGGCATGCCGAACGAGCGCGGCCACTGGTGGTCCACCGTCGTCGAGCCCTATCTGCGCGCCACCGGCTCCGAGGACTGGCTCGACGACTCGTTCGTGATCACCGAACTGCATGTCCACCCGGAGTTCCAGAACCAGGGCATCGGCCGCTCGCTGATCACCACCATCACGGACGCCGTCGACCAGCCCCGTTCCATCCTCTCCGCCATCGACACGGAGAGCCCGGCGCGTGGTCTGTATCGCACGCTCGGCTACCGGGACCTGGCCCGACACGTGCTGTTTCCCAGTGCTCCCAAGCCGTACGCGGTGATGGGAGCGCCTCTTCCGCTGCGCCGCCGGGCCTAGGACGGGGCCAATCGATTTCCGCCCGCCCGTACGACCCGGCTAACCTCCTGCACATCACCCTTCCGAGCAGGAGTTCATCATGGCCCAGGTCCAGCGCATGTCCCGATTGATGATCAAGACACTGCGCGACGACCCGGCGGACGCCGAGACGCTCAACCACAAGCTGCTCGTCCGGGCCGGTTACGTACGCCGCACCGCCGCCGGAATCTGGACCTGGCTGCCCCTGGGCAAGAAGGTCCTGGAGAACATCACGCGCGTCGTGCGCGAGGAGATGGACGCCATCGGCGGCCAGGAGGTCCTGCTGCCGGCGCTGCTCCCCAAGGAGTCGTACGACGCGAGCGGCCGCTACGACGAGTACGGCGACCTGCTCTTCAGGCTCAAGGACCGCAAGGGCGCCGAGTACCTCCTCGGCCCCACCCACGAAGAGATCTTCACCCAGGTAGTCAAGGATCAGATCACGTCCTACAAGGACCTGCCCGTGATCCTGTACCAGATCCAGACCAAGTACCGAGACGAGGCCCGCCCCCGCGCCGGTGTGCTGCGCGGCCGCGAGTTCCAGATGAAGGACTCGTACTCCTTCGACACCACCGACGAGGGCCTCATCGAGGCCTACCAGCTGCACCGCGCCGCCTACATCCGCATCTTCGAGCGGCTCGGCCTCGACCACCGCATCGTCTCCGCGGTCTCCGGCGCCATGGGCGGCTCGGCGTCCGAGGAGTTCCTGGCGCCCGCCCCGGCCGGCGAGGACACCTTCGTCGACTGCCCCGCCTGCGACTACGCGGCCAACACGGAAGCTGTGACCTTCAAGGCCACCCCTGTGGACGGCTCGGCGCACGGCCCCGTCGAGGAGCTGGACACCCCGGACACCCCGACCATCGAGACGCTCGCCGCCCACCTCGGGATCCCGGCCTCCGCGACGCTGAAGAACCTTCTGGTCAAGGTCGACGGCGAGATCGTCGCCGTGGGCGTCCCCGGCGACCGCGAGGTCGACCTCGGCAAGCTCGGCGAGCACCTGGCCCCGGCCGTCGTCGAGCTGGTCACCGGTGAGGACTTCATGGGCCGTCCCGACCTGGTACGCGGCTACGTCGGCCCGCAGGGCCTGGAGAAGGTCCGCTACATCGCCGACCCGCGCATCGCCCCCGGCACCGCCTGGGTCACCGGCGCCAACAAGCCCGACACCCACGCCAAGAACGTCGTCTGCGGCCGCGACTTCGAGGTCGACGACTACCTCGACGTCGTTGTCGTCGAGGCGGGCGACCCGTGCCCCAAGTGCGGCGCCGGCCTCAAGCTGGACCGTGCCATCGAGATCGGCCACATCTTCCAGCTGGGCCGCAAGTTCGCGGACGCCTTCCAGCTCGATGTGCTCGGCCAGAACGGCAAGCCCGTCCGCGTCACCATGGGCTCGTACGGCATCGGCGTCTCCCGCGCCGTCGCCGCACTCGCCGAGCAGACCGCCGACGAGCAGGGCCTGTGCTGGCCGCGCGAGATCGCCCCGGCCGACGTCCACCTCGTCGCCGCGGGCAAGGCGCTCCAGACCGAGCTGGCCCTCGATGTCGCCGAGAAGCTCGGCGCCGCGGGCGTCCGGGTCCTGGTCGACGACCGCGCCGGTGTCTCGCCCGGTGTGAAGTTCACCGACGCCGAGCTGATCGGTGTGCCGAAGATCCTGGTCGCGGGCCGCCGTTCGGCCGAGGGCGTCCTCGAGCTCAAGGACCGCCGTACGGGCGAGCGCGAGGAGCTCACGGTCGACGAGGCGATCGCCCGTCTCGCCGTGCAGGGCTGACCCCCGCTCAGACCGACGAAGGCCCCCGCGCTGTCCGACAGCGCGGGGGCCCTCGCCCGTTCGTGACTGGTCGGCTTCGCCGTGACGGCTACAGCCAGCCCGCGAACTCCAGGGTCAGCTCGCCTTCCCGGCGACGGCCGACCGCCAGCGCGCGGGTGCCCGACTCCACCGCACGGAACAGCGTCCAGCCACGGAGCCTTTCCCGGTCCACATCCAGCGAATCCGCGAGCTTGTTGACCCGGCGACGGGCGGTCGCCGCGCCGCCGGGGGACGCGATCAGGTCCTCCACCCGGTCACGTACCAGTCGCGCCAGGTCGTAGGCGCGCTCGCCGACCAGCGGCTCCGGCCCGACCGTCAGCCAGGGCGCCCGTTCACCCGCCAGAACCTTGCTCTGGCGGAAGTTGCCGTGCAGCAGCAGGACTTCGGGGGAGTGGGCGACGAGCTCCTCGCGAGCCGCCAGGGCCGCGGAGACCAGCGGTTCCAGCATCGGGTCGGCCTTCGCGGCAGCCCGCATCGGTTCCGTCCGGCGGCCGGTCCGCTCCTCGACGGTCTCGAAGGAGTGTCCGGCGGGCGGCTCGACCCACAGCCGCCGCACTGTCCCCGCCGCCTCCAGCAGCGCCTTCGCCTCCGGCAGCGAACGCAGCGACACCTCGGGATGCAGCCGCTCCAGCAGCAGCGCGCCGCCATCGGAGCCGACGAGCTGCACCGCACCCCAGCCGTTCCAGTGGGCCAGTGCCGCCCTTTCCAGCTCGGGCGCGGCTCCGGACGGAGCGATCTTCAGCGCTGCCGGGGTGCCGTCGGAGCGCCGCACCAGCAGAACCAGGCTGCTGCGCCCACCGGGCGCGGCCACCCGCTCCACGGTCAGCTCCGGCCCGTTCGCGGACAGCGCCTCGGCGGTCAGTGCGGGAAGCCGCGCGAGCCAGTCGGCGGCGGCCGGTTCCCCGTACACCTCGCCGAGCGCTCGCACCAGACGCTGCGGCGGTTCGAAACCCATACGTGCTGTGTTCCCTTTCAGAGCCTTCTTCAGTGCGTCGGACCTGCCCCGGCCTTCGCAGCGGTCCCTGCCGTCGCATCGGTCCCGGTCGGCCGGTCCGTCCCGGTGGTTCCGTCGGCGGACCGCTCGGCAAGCCCGGGAAAGGCTACGCCGCTGCCCCGCCAGCGGACCGCACGCACCGCGGCCTCCCGCAGCGCATCCGCGGCCTCTCGCCTGAGCGGCCCTCCGGCAGCCCGTACGAGATCGGAGTAGACGTCCGCGATCCGGTCCTCCAGCAGTGCGGCGAGCTTCACCGCCGCCGCCGAGTCCGGCACCGCGAACGGCAGAGCGTACGCGGAATCCGCGGCGACCGGTTCACCGCCCAGGTCCTGCACGGTCCGCACCAGCGCGTCGCGCCGGGCCCGGTGCGCGTGGTAAGCCGCCGTGGCCTCCGCCCGGCGGCCGTCGGCGACCCGGCCGCCGACCACCCCGTACCCGTAGACCGCCGCATGTTCGGCGGCCAGCGATGCCTGCGCCGCCTGCAGCGTCTGCGCGCTCATGACGAGGTCTCCTTGGCCAGCTCGGTCAGCAGGTAGGCATGGGCGGCGCCCGCCGCGGCGATCGACGCCAGCAGCCGGGCCAGCTCGGGAGGGGCCTTCAGGAGCGTCGCCGTATGGGCGTCGGCGGTACGGCGCTCCGCCGCGGCCAGTTCTTTGACGGCGGCCTTGGCGTCGGCGGCGGGCGGGCGCGAGAGGGCGAGCGCACTGCCCTCGCCCTGCGACAGTGCCGTCGTGTGTGCCCGTACGGCGTCCCGCAGCGGCGTGAGTCCGGCCTCGGTCTTCGGGTGCGCCTTGACGACCTGGTCGTACTGGACGAGCAGGTTCCGGCTCGCGGTGGCGGCCGTCATCCGCAAGGTGTTCTCCACCCGGGCCGCAGCGGCCTGCGCGTCGGCAATCGTGGTGTCCTCCCTGCCGTCGCCGCCGTCCCCGCAGCCGGCCAGCGTCGCCCCCAGGGCGATCGCCCCCGTCGCGGTGAGCGCACCCCTGCGCGTCGTCCCCGTGCGCCGCACCTGTTCTCCTTCGGGTGTCGATCTGTCCTGACAGGATCTGTCCTGAAGTGATCACCGCAGGCGAGCGTACCCGCGGCTGAGCGGCCGGCGGACGGCAACACCCCTCGGGACCGGATACCCTTTGACCTGACACGCGACGAACCACACAACAGCACACGCGGCCGAGGAGTCACCCGGATGAGCACCACCCAGAGCGAGAGGCTGCGCGGGCTGCTCGAACCGCTCGTCAGCGCCAAGGAGCTGGATCTCGAGGAGATCGAGGTGTCCCGGGCCGGCCGCCGCCGTGTGCTGCGCATCATCGTGGATTCGGACGAGGGCGTGGAGCTCGACGCCTGCGCCGAGCTGAGCCGCGCGATCTCCGAGAAGCTCGACGAGACCGACGCGATGGGCGAGGGCGAATACGTCCTCGAAGTGAGCTCTCCCGGTGCCGACCGTCCGCTGACGGAGCACCGCCACTACGTACGCGCCACCGGCCGCCTGGTCAGGCTGCAGCTGACCACCGAGGGAGCCGCCGGCGAACTGGTGGCCCGCATCCTCGCGGTCGACGACGACGGGCTGGACCTCGAAGTGCCTGGCGTCAAGGGCCGCAGGCCCACGTCCCGCCGGGTCTCCTTCGACGAGATCGCCAAGGCGCGCGTGGAGATCGAATTCAACCGCAAGGACAAGAAGGAAGAGGAGGCGTAGCCGTGGACATCGATGTGAAGCTCTTGAGGGGCTTGGCACAGGACAAGGAGATCCCCTTCGACGTGCTCGTCGAGGCGATCGAGTCGGCCCTCCTCATCGCCTACCACCGCACCGACGGGAGCTACCGCCGCGCGCGTGTGGAGCTCAACGAGCGCGGCCATGTGACGGTGTGGGCGAAGGAGGACCCGGCCGACCTCGAAGAGGGCCAGGAGCCCAAGGAGTTCGACGACACCCCGTCCGGCTTCGGCCGGATCGCCGCGACGACCGCCAAGCAGGTCATCCTGCAGCGACTGCGTGACGCCGAGGACGACAGGACGTTCGGCGAGTACGCGGGCCACGAGGGCGATGTCGTCACCGGCGTCGTCCAGCAGGGCAAGGACCCGAAGAACGTCCTGGTCGACATCGGCAAGCTGGAAGCGATCCTGCCGGTGCAGGAGCAGGTGCCGGGCGAGGAGTACACGCACGGTCTGCGGCTTCGTTCGTATGTCGTACGGGTCGCCAAGGGTGTGCGCGGTCCGTCCGTGACCCTGTCCCGGACCCACCCCAGCCTGGTCAAGAAGCTCTTCGCGCTGGAGGTCCCGGAGATCGCCGACGGTTCCGTCGAGATCTGCGCGATCGCCCGCGAGGCAGGCCACCGCACCAAGATCGCGGTCCGCTCGACCCGCTCGGGCCTGAACGCCAAGGGCGCCTGCATCGGCCCGATGGGCGGCCGTGTCCGCAATGTCATGGCCGAACTGCACGGCGAGAAGATCGACATCGTGGACTGGTCGGACGACCCGGCCGAGATGGTCGCCAACGCGCTGTCGCCCGCCCGGGTGAGCAAGGTCGAGGTCGTGGACCTCGGGGCGCGGTCCGCCCGGGTCACCGTCCCCGACTACCAGTTGTCCCTGGCCATCGGCAAGGAGGGGCAGAACGCCCGCCTCGCCGCCCGCCTCACGGGCTGGCGCATCGACATCCGCCCGGACACCGAGACCGACGCCGAGCGGGACATCGCCGACCGGGAGCGGGCCGAGCGCGCCCGCGAGCGGTCCGACCGGCTCTGATCCGGTACGCAATCGGCCGACGCCGGTCCGAGGAGTGGACCGGCGCCCGTCCGGACGGTGGACCCGTCCGGTCCGGGAAATGGACCCGAAACGGTCAGGAGCACGGGGCCGACATGGGCCCCGGGGAATAGATCCACGCTCCATACCGCTGACAACACGACAACATCCGTTCGATTTTTGCCCCGAAGGGGTGAGGTCGGTGCGGGGAGGTAGACTTAACCGTGTCTGGCCGGACGCACGCCCGCGCTTGCCCTGAGCGAACCTGTGTGGGTTGCCGGGAGCGAGCGGCCAAGAGCGAGCTGCTGCGCATCGCGGTGGACGAGGATGCATGCGTCCCCGATCCTCGCGGTACGCTGCCCGGCCGGGGTGCATATGTGCACCCCGTCACTGTCTGTCTGGACCTGGCGGTTCGCCGCCGGGCATTCCCCCGGGCCTTCAAGGCCAAGGGGCCGCTCGATTCCGCGGAAGTGCAGCGGTACGTCGAGCGGGTGACACCGTAAGAAACGAGAACGGCACGGGACCCCGTGCGGTCAGGTACCTCGCGAGTTGGAAGTAGGTCGAGATTGCGATGAGCACTCGATGAGTACGCGATGAGTACGCCCATGAAGTAGCGACGGTCCGGCGGTAACCCGGACCTAAAAGGAGCGAAGTGGCTAAGGTCCGGGTATACGAACTCGCCAAGGAGTTCGGCGTCGAGAGCAAGGTCGTCATGGCCAAGCTCCAAGAACTCGGTGAATTCGTCCGTTCGGCGTCCTCGACGATCGAGGCGCCGGTTGTACGCAAGTTGACTGACGCACTGCAGGGGCCCGGCGGCAACGCCGGCAAGTCCGCTGCGAAGCCCGGCGCGCCCCGCAAGGCCGCGCCCGTAAAGCCCGCAGCGCCTTCCCCGGCTGCTGCGGCACGTCCCGCTGCCCCGAAGCCCGGCGCCCCGGCCCCCAAGCCGGCCGCAGCCGAGGCCCCCAGCAGCACCCCTACCGCTGCCGCGCCTTCCGCGCCGTCGGCGGGCCCGCGTCCGGGTCCCAAGCCCGCGCCGAAGCCCGCTCCGGTCACCCCGGTGCCCGCAGCAGAGTTCTCCGCTCCGGCCCCGGCCCAGCCGGCCGCGCCGCAGCAGGCCCCGCGTCCCGCGGGTGCCACCCCCGGTCCTCGCCCCGCCCGTCCGGCTCCGGCCGGCGGTCAGCGTGACGGTGGCCGTGGCGGCGAGCGTGACGGTGGCCGTGGCGGCGACCGTCCGGCCCGTCCCGCTGGCCAGGGCGCCCCGCGCCCCGGCGGCTCCCGTCCGGCGGGTCCCCGTCCGGGCAACAACCCCTTCACCTCCGGTGGCTCGACGGGCATGGCCCGTCCGCAGGCACCCCGTCCCGGTGGCGCCCCGCGTCCCGGTGGCGGCCAGGAGCGTCCGGGCGCCTCGCGTCCGCAGGGCGGCCCCGGTGGCGCCCCGCGTCCGCAGGGTCAGGGCGGTGCCCGTCCGACTCCGGGCGGCATGCCCCGTCCGCAGGCTCCGCGTCCGGGCGGTGCGCCCGGTGGTAACCGTCCGAACCCCGGCATGATGCCGCAGCGTCCCGCTGCGAGCCCGCGTCCCGGTGGTGGCCCCGGCGGTGGCCGTGGTCCCGGTGGCGGCGCAGGCCGTCCCGGTGGCGGTGGCGGTGGCGGTGCAGGTCGTCCCGGTGGCGGCGGCTTCGCCGGCCGTCCGGCCGGTCCCGGTGGCGGTGGCGGCGGTTTCGCCGGTCGTCCCGGTGGCGGCGGTGGCGGTGGCGGCGCAGGCCGTCCCGGTGGTGGCGGCGGCTTCGGCGGTCGTCCCGGCTTCGGTGGACGCCCCGGCGGCCCCGGTGGCCGTGGTGGCACACAGGGTGCGTTCGGCCGTCCCGGCGGTCCCGCGCGTCGTGGTCGCAAGTCGAAGCGGCAGAGGCGCCAGGAGTACGAGGCCATGCAGGCCCCGTCGGTGGGCGGCGTCATGCTGCCTCGCGGCAACGGACAGGCTGTCCGGCTGTCGCGCGGTGCCTCCCTCACCGACTTCGCGGAGAAGATCAACGCCAACCCGGCGTCGCTCGTCGCCGTGATGATGAACCTCGGCGAGATGGTCACTGCCACGCAGTCCGTCTCCGACGAGACTCTGAAGCTGCTGGCCGACGAGATGAACTACATCCTCGAGATCGTCAGCCCGGAGGAGGAGGACCGCGAGCTGCTCGAGTCCTTCGACATCGAGTTCGGCGAGGACGAGGGCGGCGAAGAGGCTCTGGTCTCGCGTCCGCCGGTCGTGACCGTCATGGGTCACGTCGACCACGGTAAGACCCGACTGCTGGACGCGATCCGCAAGACGAACGTCGTTGCGGGCGAGGCCGGCGGCATCACGCAGCACATCGGTGCGTACCAGGTCTCCTCCGAGGTCAACGGTGAGGACCGCAGGATCACCTTCATCGACACCCCGGGTCACGAGGCGTTCACCGCCATGCGTGCCCGTGGTGCGAAGTCCACCGACATCGCGATCCTCGTGGTTGCGGCGAACGACGGTGTGATGCCTCAGACGATCGAGGCGCTGAACCACGCCAAGGCGGCCGACGTGCCGATCGTGGTCGCGGTCAACAAGATCGACGTCGAGGGTGCCGACCCGACCAAGGTGCGCGGTCAGCTCACCGAGTTCGGTCTGGTGGCCGAGGAGTACGGCGGCGACACGATGTTCGTCGACATCTCCGCCAAGCAGGGCCTCAACATCGAGGCTCTTCTGGAGGCCGTCGTCCTCACCGCCGACGCCTCGCTCGACCTGCGGGCCAACCCGGAGCAGGACGCGCAGGGTATTGCGATCGAGTCCCACCTCGACCGCGGCCGCGGTGCCGTTGCGACCGTCCTGGTCCAGCGAGGCACCCTGCGGGTCGGCGACACGATGGTGGTCGGCGACGCGTACGGCCGAGTCCGCGCGATGCTCGACGACAAGGGTGAGAACGTCGAGGTAGCGGGTCCGTCGACCCCCGTCCTCGTCCTCGGTCTCACCAACGTCCCGGGCGCCGGCGACAACTTCCTGGTGGTCGACGAGGACCGTACGGCCCGTCAGATCGCCGAGAAGCGTGCCGCCCGTGAGCGCAACGCCAACTTCGCCCGCAAGGGTGTCCGGTTCTCCCTGGAGAACCTGGACGAGGCGCTCAAGGCCGGTCTGGTCCAGGAACTCAACCTCATCATCAAGGGCGACGCGTCCGGTTCGGTGGAGGCTCTCGAGTCCTCGCTGCTCCAGCTCGACGTCGGTGAAGAGGTCGACATCCGGGTCCTGCACCGCGGTGTGGGTGCGGTCACCGAGTCGGACATCGACCTGGCGACCGGCTCCGACGCCATCGTGATCGGCTTCAACGTGCGCGCCGCAGGGCGTGCGCAGCAGATGGCCGAGCGCGAAGGCGTGGACGTCCGGTACTACTCGGTCATCTACCAGGCGATCGAAGAGATCGAAGCGGCCCTCAAGGGCATGCTCAAGCCGGAGTACGAAGAGGTCGAGCTCGGTACGGCGGAGATCCGCGAGATCTTCCGCTCGTCCAAGCTGGGCAACATCGCCGGTGTGCTGGTCCGGTCCGGCGAGGTCAAGCGCAACACCAAGGCGCGCCTGCTGCGCGATGGCAAGGTCATCGCGGAGAACCTCAACATCTCCGGTCTGCGCCGCTTCAAGGACGACGTCACCGAGATCCGCGAAGGCTTCGAGGGCGGTATCAACCTCGGAAACTTCAACGACATCAAGATCGACGACGTCATCGCGACGTACGAGATGCGCGAGAAGCCGCGAGGCTGACCCGTACCTCAACAGTCGGGGCCGGTCGACGGGTCGTATTCCCGTCGATCGGCCCCGGCCGTTCCGTGTACGGTTCTTGTGTCCCTGCCAAGCACTGGCAGGGCGCGAACCCGAACCGGCGGGACATCCGGACATACATGTATGTGGGGACACTGTCCTTCGATCTGCTCCTCGGCGACGTACGGTCGTTGAAGGAGAAACGCTCCATCGTCCGGCCGATCGTCGCCGAGCTGCAGCGCAAGTACGCGGTGAGTGCGGCGGAGACGGGCGGACAGGATCTCCATCGCAGGGCAGAGATCGGCCTTGCCGTGGTCTCCGGGGACACCGGACACCTCGCAGACGTACTGGACCGGTGCGAGCGGCTGGTCGCCGCCCGGCCCGAGGTGGAGCTGCTGTCGGTTCGACGGCGGCTGCACAGCGACGAAGACTGAACAACGTCAGAACTGTTCGACGCGGCACCGTCCGACGCGCAAGCGTCGGACCCCGGAAGCGTCGGACCGTAAGCAACCCAGAAGGAAGAGTGACGGACCGGTGACCGACAACGCGCGGGCCCGCAAGCTGGCCGATCGCATCCAGGTCGTGGTCGCGGAGACCCTGGACCGGCGTATCAAGGATCCGCGGCTCGGATTCGTGACCATCACGGACGCCCGGGTCACCGGCGACCTGCGGGAGGCCACGGTCTTCTACACGGTCTACGGCGACGACGAGGAGCGGGCGGCCTCCGCCGCCGCGCTGGAGAGCGCCAAGGGCGTGCTCCGCTCCGAGGTCGGCCGGCAGACCGGGGTCCGGTTCACTCCGACCCTGGCCTTCGTCCCGGACGCCCTGCCGGACAACGCCCGCACCATCGAGGACCTCCTCGACAAGGCGCGGGCCAAGGACGCGGAGGTCCGCGAGGTGTCCACCGGTGCGAAGTACGCGGGCGACGCCGACCCGTACCGCAAGCCGGAGGACGAAACGGACGAGTCCGACGAGAACGAGGGCTCAGCCTCCGAATGACACAGCAGAACAGGACGCCGGACGGCCTTGTCATTGTCGACAAGCCGTCCGGCTTCACTTCGCACGACGTCGTCGCCAAGATGCGCGGCATCGCCCGCACCCGCCGCGTCGGGCACGCCGGCACGTTGGACCCGATGGCGACCGGCGTTCTCGTGCTCGGTGTCGAGAAGGCCACCAAGCTTCTCGGCCATCTCGCACTGACCGAGAAGGAATACCTCGGCACGATCCGGCTCGGCCAGGACACGGTCACGGACGACGCCGAGGGCGAGATCACCTCGTCCACCGATGCGTCGGGTGTCACGCGTGAGGGCATCGACGCCGGTGTCGCGGCGCTGACCGGGGTCATCATGCAGGTGCCGTCCAAGGTCAGCGCCATCAAGATCGACGGCAAGCGGTCGTACGCGCGGGTGCGCGGCGGCGAGGAGTTCGAGATCCCGGCCCGGCCGGTGACGATCTCGTCCTTCAACGTCTACGACGTCCGGGAGGCGGTCGCGGAGGACGGGACCCCGGTCGTCGACCTGGTCGTCTCCGTCGTCTGCTCCTCCGGTACATACATCCGTGCCCTGGCCCGTGACCTCGGCGCCGGACTGGGTGTCGGCGGGCATCTGACCGCACTGCGGCGCACTCGCGTCGGTCCGTACGGTATCGATGCGGCGCGGACGCTGGATCAGCACCAGGAGGAGCTGATCGTGATGCCGGTCGCGGAGGCCGCCGCCGCCGCGTTCCCGCGCTGGGACGTGGACGAGAAGCGGGCCAAGCTGCTGCTGAACGGGGTGCGGCTGGACATGCCCTCGTACCCGCCGGGACCGGTCGCGGTCTTCGGTCCCGACGGAACCTTCCTGGTGCTGGTCGAGGAGCAGAAGGGCAAGGCCAAGAGCCTCGCCGTCTTCGGCTGACGGCCGGCCGTCGGCGCCGGGACCGCCACCGGACGCCGGATCCCCATCGTGGAGCGGGCAGCCCCCCGTACCCGCTCCACGATCCCCCTCGGGTGTCTGTCCACCGGAACCCGCGAATTCACCCCCACGAGCAGGCGCTCGGAGTGATTCAGGGGTGCACTTGGGGGCGCGTTTGCTCCGAGTGGTTCTCGCGCTGATCACTGCCGACCTAACGTCGGACCATGGGAAGCGGGGACCGGTCGATGCTGGTACGTATCTGCGATCCGGTCGGCCGGCCGCGAGGGACGGGGTTCGTCGCGGATGACCGCGGCACGGTCGTCACCAGTCACGAAGCCGTCGACGGCCTGCTGCGACTCGTCCTGCACGGGACAGGTGATCGCAGTTGCCGCATCGAGGCCGATGCGATCACCGCGCTCCCGGAGCTGGACCTCGCGCTGGTGCGTACCGGGGGACTCGATGTGCTCGGCGTGGATCCGCTGCCGATCGTGCTGCGGGACCGGATCGAGGCCGGTACGTACGTACGCATCGCCGCCCACGGCTGGCGTGAGGCGCGCGTGCTGGGCGTGGCCCCGGTGACGTACACCGCGACCGACCGCTCCTACCGGGTCGGCGCCGCGATGGAGCTGGCGCTCGGCACGGACGGCAGAGACGCACTGCGGCTGCGCGGGGCGGCGGTCGGCGGGCCGGTGCTCGATCCGGACAGCGGTGCGGTCATCGCCGTGGTCGGCACCGCCCTGCGCTGCGAACACAACGCCGCCGGGTTCGCAGTGCCGCTGGTGGGCGCGGGCACCGATGCGCCGCTGGACGCGCTGCTGCGGCGCAATGCGACGACCGTCCCCGGATACGGACGCGACCTCAACCTTGCCGGTGCCCTGCAGCTCGCCGCGATGTCCATCGGGGCCGCGGGCGGTCCGGGGGCCCGGCCCGACCCGGTCGAACGCCCGGACATCACTGCGGAGTTCACGGCGTTCACGGCCGCCGGGGAACGCCCCGAGGTCGTGCTCGGCCTCGTCGCCGAGCCCGGCACCGGCCGCACCACCGAACTCGCCGCGCTCGCCGCCCGCCGGGCCCGCGGCTGCGACCCCGCCCTCACCCTCTGGCTGCGCGGCGCCGATCTGCTGGCCGACGATGCCTCGGTCGCCGACGCGATCGCCCGCACGCTCGGGCAGGCCGGGCGGATCGTCACGGCGGCCGGGGCCGGCGGCGACATGGCGACGGCCACCCCCGAGCGGGTGGCCAGGCTCGCTGCCGATTCCGGGCGCCCGCTGCTGGTTCTGCTGGACGGCCCCGAGGAGATGCCGCCCGTACTCGCTCACCGGCTGGACCGGTGGACGGCGGGAACGGTCGACTGGCTGCGGAGCAACGGGGCACGGCTGGTGATCGCCTGTAGGTCCGAACACTGGGAGACGGCCGGTGCGCTCTGCCCGCCCGGAGCGCTGCACCGCCCCGCCAGGCCGGCCCGCCGGCTGCCGGCCGCCGTCCGGCTCGGCGAGCTCACCGCGAGCCAGGCCCAGCGTGCCCGGGAGCGGTACGCCATCCCGGCCGACGCCCTGGCCCCCGGCCACGACCGGCATCCGCTCACCCTGCGCCTGCTCGCCGAGGTGCGCGCGGCGCTCCCCGGAGACATGGCCGGACGGCCGGACACGGACGACGTCTTCGGCGCCCACCTGGACCTGATGTGCCTGCGCATTGCGGTCCGGATCGCCGCGGCGTCGCGTCCGGCGCTCAGGGGCACGGCGGTGCGGCGGCTGGCCGCGCGGGTGACGGGGCAGGTCCACGAGGCTGCGCGGCGCTGTCTCGGGCCGGGGCAGGGGGAGCTGGACCGCGCGGCCTTCGAGGAAATCTTCCCCTGGCGCACGGGATGGGCGTCGGCGGTCCTCACCGAGGGCCTGCTGGTCCCGGCGGGCGCGGGCTACCGCTTCGCGCACGAGGAGCTGGGGGACTGGGTGCAGGGCGCCCACCTGGACCTGGACAGGGCGCTGCGGTCGTTGGTGCACCGATGGCACGAGGAGGATCCGGGCGGTGGGGCCAGGGCGGCGGAGGAACGCGTTCCGGCCCAGCGGAGCCCGCGGACGAGCCGCCGGGCGTCGGCTGACTCCGAGCGGGGGCAGGTGCAGGGGGCCGACGCGGCTTCGGGAGCGATGCCCTCGCGCGAGCCCCACACGCTCCCCGTACCGCGCCATCGGATCGGTCCGGTGATCCAGGCCCTCCTGCTCCTGGGCCGCAGACAAGGCGCTGCCGCCCTGTCCCACCGTCTGGCCGATCTGATCGAGGCCATGGACCGGCTGTCCACGAGGACGGACGACCCGGCCGCGGCCGCCCGGCGGCAGAGCACCGGGATCCCGACGGCTGCCGCCGGTCCGCACGGCGGCGCTGCTCGGCCCGGCGGGGCCGGGGACGCCGGCCCGCTGCTCGACGCCTCCTGGTGGGCCGCTCACCTCCTGTCGCAGACACTGCTCCGGGTGCCCGATGCCGGGCCGCACGTGGAAGTGCTGCGGCTGCTCGCCGGTCGCATCGTCCGGCGGTCCGGCGCCGAGGGAGGGGCAGGGGGGCCGGAGGGCGCCCGTGATGTCCCGCCCGGCCCGGGGCATCGCCGACACCCGCTGGGGGCGTACGCCGAGTTCGAACCGTGGTTCTGGCTGCGGCTGCGGCTGCCCGAGGCGGACCGGATCGACCTGCTGCGGCGGCTGGTACCTGCGGACGGCCCGCCACGGGGAGACGGGTGGGACGGCGACCGCGACGGCCGACAGGGCCGGGCCGTCGCATGTCTTGACGAGGGTGGGGACAGCGGCGAGGAGCGGTTCCTGGATGTGGTGGCCAGGGGGCTCGTCGCCCGGCCCCGGACCGTGCAGCCCCTGCTCTGCCGCTGGTTCACCGATGAGCGCCCGCTGCCCGCCGAGGACGGTGTGGCGATGCGGCCGACCGTCGCCGCCGCCGCGCAGGCGCTCCTCTACGCCCGTCGTGACCTCGCCGTCGACGATCTGACCGACGCCCTCGTCGCGACCGTCCACCCGCGCGCCGACGAGCTGCTCGTCGCGCTGGCCGAGGACGAGCCGGCCGCCCTGTGCCGGGCTGTCGAGCGCCGGCCCAGCGATGGCGACCGGCGGGCCCGACGGGGCGCAGCCGCTTCGTACGGGCTCGTCACCGCACCGCACGCCACCGCCGAAGCCGACCGTGCACTGCTGCGCCGCTCCGCGCTCGCCCTGCTGGCCCACCCCGCCGACGTCGACCTGCACGGAGCCGCGCTGACCCTCCTCGTACGCGATCCGCAGACCCGGGACCGCTATCTGCCGCAGGCCCTGCGGGTCTTCGTGCAGGGCGATCCGCATCTGTCCGCGGCCGAGCTCGTCGCCGCCCTGCCGACCCATCGCGAGCCGGTGATCGCCGCGCTCCGGGAGGCGCTCACCCGGCCCGGGGACGGTGCGGGCGAGGTACTGCGCTCGCTCGCCGGGATCGACGCCCCGGCGCTGGCCCTGCACGCGGCCGGTCTGGTGCGGGCGTACGTCGACAGCCATCCGGAGGGCGGCGCACATGCTGCCGCGTACATCGACCGCAGGCTGGAGCACGGGCCCGCCGCCCGTGCCCTGCTGCTGCCCCTGATGAGCGGCCTGCTGCGGGACCGTCCGGCCCCCGCACCCGTACGTGGCGCGCTCGCCCGGGTGCTGGCCGCGCCCGGCACCCCGGCTTCCGGGGCGCTGCGCGCCGAGCTGCTGGAGGTCCTGCTGGAGTTCGAGCAGGGCGCCCACCGTGACCCGGTCGTGCTCGACGCACTGCTCTGTGCAGCAGCGACCGGATCCGCCCGGCGTGCGCCGGTCCGTACCCGAGCTCTGGTCCACCGCACCGGGATGCTGCTCGTCCGCACCCCCGAAGGAGCGGCCCGCTTCGACCGCAGGCTGGTCGAACTGGCCCGTGACGTGCCCGGATTCGCCCGGCTGGTCACCGGATGGCTGGCCGATGCGCCGCAGGAGTGGGCGGCCGTCGTCGGCCCCGGTGCGCGGCGGACCGTGGAGACCCTGTCCACCGCGATGACGATGCCGATGCAGGCCCCGGGCCGGGGGCATGGCAGTCTTAGACCTGCATAAGAGGTAAACCCACGTACACAGGTTCGGGCGAGGAGCGGTCACAGTGCAGCGCTGGCGTGGCTTGGAGGACATCCCCCAGGACTGGGGACGCAGCGTCGTCACCATCGGCTCCTACGACGGGGTGCACCGCGGGCACCAGCTGATCATCGGCAGGGCCGTGGACCGCGCGCGCGAGCTGGGCGTGCCCTCGGTCGTCGTGACCTTCGACCCGCACCCCAGCGAGGTCGTACGGCCCGGCAGCCATCCGCCGCTGCTGGCCCCGCACCACCGGCGCGCCGAGCTGATGGCCGAGCTGGGAGTGGACGCGCTGCTGATCCTGCCGTTCACGACCGAGTTCTCGAAGCTGGCGCCGGCCGACTTCATCGTGAAGGTGCTGGTCGACAAGTTGGACGCGCAGCTCGTCATCGAGGGCCCCAACTTCCGTTTCGGCCACAAGGCCGCGGGGAACGTGCAGCTTCTCACCGAGTTCGGTGCGACCTACGACTACAGCGTCGAGGTCATCGATCTGTATGTGAGCGGCGAGGCGGGCGGCGGCGAGCCGTTCTCGTCCACCCTCACCCGCCGGCTCGTCGCCGAGGGCGATGTGGCGGGCGCCGCCGAGATCCTGGGCCGTCCGCACCGTGTCGAGGGCATCGTGGTGCGCGGCGCACAGCGCGGCCGCGAGATGGGCTTCCCGACGGCGAACGTGGAGACCCTGCCGCATACCGCGATCCCCGCCGACGGCGTGTACGCGGGCTGGCTGAACGCGAACGGTGAGATGATGCCCGCCGCGATCTCGGTCGGCACGAACCCGCAGTTCGACGGCACGGAGCGGACGGTGGAGGCGTACGCGATCGACCGTGTGGGTCTTGATCTGTACGGACTCCATGTCTCCGTCGACTTCCTCGCGTACGTCCGCGGGATGGCGAAGTTCGACTCGCTCGACGACCTGCTGGTGGCGATCGCCGCCGACGTGAAGCGGGCCGGCGAGCTGGTCGCGGCGTACGACCGCGGCTGATCCTTCTCTCACCTACGGCTCCGGCCGGGACCGCGCAGAGCGGTCCCGGCCGGAGCCGTAGGTGCATCGGGAGGCGGCTCAGGAGTTGAGCTCCTCCAGCGTCTTCCCCTTGGTCTCCACCGCGAACAGTGCGATCACCGCACCCACCACGGCCATGCAGCCCAGCTGGGCGAAGACCATCGTCAGGCTGCCCCCCGAGCCGATGATGGCGCCGACCACGATGGGTCCGAGGATGACACCGAGCCTGTTCCACACCCCGCCGAACGACGCCCCGCGCGCACGGCTGCGGGTCGGGTACAGCTCCGGTGTGTAGAGGTACAGGCTGACATTGGTCGCGAAGACGAAGAGCGTCGCGACCGACGCCCAGACCGCGACCTGTCCGCCCGAGGTGGCACCGGAGACGGCCAGCGAGAGCAGGGCGACCGCCGCGCCGCCGAGCCCGATGGTGAGCGAGATCCGGCGGCCCACCCGGTCGATGATCAGAGCCACGAGGAGACAGCCGATCAGCCCGGTCACATTGCTCAGCAGCGCGTAGTTCAGCGCGGTGCGCAGATCGAGACCGAACGTCTTGGTGTAGAGCGAGGGCAGCCATGTCGCGATGCCGTGGTTGACGTAGTACGCGACGAACCACAGACCCGAGACGACCACCGTGCGCCGCAGATAGCGGCCGGTGAACAGGTCGCGCAGGCCGCCGCGGGCCGTCTCGACGGCTGTCGCCGGGCCGGGCTCCGGCAGCTGCGCGCCGATGGACTTCTCGACGTCCTGCTCGATCCGGGCGATGACCTGCTCGGCCTCCTCGACCCGGCCGCGGGAGAGCAGCCAGCGTGGCGATTCGGGGACCTGGCGGCGCAGGACGACCACCAGCAGCACGGGCAGGGCGCCGATCAGGAACATCACACGCCAGCCGAAGCTGGGCACCACCCAGCTGGCGACCAGCGTCGCCGAGGCCAGGCCGGCCGGGAAGATGAGCTCGTACAGCAGCACGAACCGGCCGCGGTGGTCGGCGCGCGCTATCTCGTTGATGTATGTGGCGGCGACGGGCACGACGCCGCCGATGCCGAGCCCCTGGACGAACCGGAAGGCGGTGAACAGGGCGAAGCCGGGCGAGACGGCGACGGCGAGGCTGGCCAGCGCGGTCACGGCCACGCCGAGCGCGACGGTACGGACCCGGCCGATGCGGTCGCCGAGCCAGCCGGCGACGAGTGCGCCGAGCAGCATGCCGACCGAACCGCTGGTGACGATCAGCGTGCCCTGGCCGGTGCTCAGTTTCCACTGTTCGGTCAGGACGGGCAGTGCGGAGGCGGTCAGCAGCTGGTCGAACGCCTCGAAGAAGGTGACGGCGCCGATGAGCGTACGGACCTTGATGTGCCAGCGAGAGCTCGGCAGGCGTTCGAGCCTGGCCGAGATGGAGCTCACGGTGGGGCCGGTGGCCACGATTGACATGGGGATCCTTCCGCGAACAGAGGAGTTGCGGCGACCCTAGAAAGAAGTGTCTTAGGGGTCAACAACTAAGCGCTTAAATTTCATAACGAAGTGAACCCCGCCTGAACAGGCATTTTGATGGTGAGCGAGGTTGGGCATGACTCACCGGCCCATGGCGGATGAGCCATGGGCCGGTTGGGGCGGTGCGGGTCAGCGCAGCTGTGTGCGCTCCCGCGGCAGTGCCCGCAGCGCGTCGAAGACCCGCTCGGGGGAGAGCGGCAGGGTGGTCACCCGGGCACCTGTGGCGTCCTGCACCGCATTGGCGATGGCCGCCGCGACCGGGACCATCGCGCCCTCGCCGGCCCCCTTGGCGCCGAACGGGCCGGGCCCGTGCCCCTGCTCCTGGGTGATCGACACGAAGCGCTCGGGGAGGTCCTCGGCCATCGGCACCCGGTAGTCCAGCGCCTCACCGTTGAGCAGCGCGCCGTCCTCGTACCGCATCTCCTCGAACATCGCCTGCGCCAGCCCCATCACGGCAGCGCCCTCGTCCTGACCACGGCAGAGCAGCTTGTTGACGGCCCGGCCCACATCGCCGCTCGCCACCAGCTGCAGGACCGTCACCTTTCCGGTGTCCGGGTCGACCTCGACCTCCGCGCCCGCCCAGCCGATCTCCCAGAAGAGGCAGGGGGACTCCAGCGGGGCGTCGGAGGAGAGTGGCGCCTTGAAGAAGCCCTCGCCGTGGAACTCGTACCCCGTACCGCCGAAGACCCTCGCCACCAGGCCCGGCAGCGGAACCGGCGCGTCTTCCCCGCGGCGTACCGTCCAGTCCTGCAGGGTCAGTTCGGCCGGATCGCAGCCGAGCTGCTCGGCTGCGAAAGCGAGCACCTTCGACCTGGCGTCCTGGGCCGCCCTGAGTACCGCGGTGCCCATCACCGTCATTCCGGACGAGGCGTTGGTTCCCTGGTCGTAAGGAGTGACATCGGTGTCGACCGGCGCGTAGCGCACCCGCTCCAGATCCGTGCCGAGCACTTCGGCTGCGACCTGGCAGAGCGAGGTGGAGGCGCCCTGGCCGATCTCGACCGTGCCGGAGCTGACATAGACCGAGCCGGTGGCCGTGATCTTCACCCGGGCCTGCGCGGGCTTGTTCACCCCCCCGCCGTCCTTGAAACCGATGGCCAGCCCCATCCCGCGATGGGGTATACGCTCGCGCCCCTGATAGCCGAGCGCATCGGCGACCGCGTCCAGGCCCTCGGCGAGATCGCTGTCGATCCCGCTCTCGCCCGGCACGAACGGCTCCCCGAGCCGCTTGAGGTTCTTCATGCGCAGCTCGTACGGGTCCATCCCGAGCCGCTCGGCGATCATGTCGACCTGGCTCTCGGACGCCCAGGTGGCCTGCGTCGCCCCGAAGCCGCGGAACGGGCCCGCCGGTGTGGTCGTCGTCATCACGCACGACGAGGAGGAACGGATGTGCTGCCAGCGGTACGGCCCCGGCATCCGGTAGCAGGCCTTCTCGGCGACCAGCGGGCTGCCGTCGGAGTACGCTCCCGCGTCCAGCAGCACCTCGCTCTCGCGCGCGACGAACGTCCCGTCCGCCATGACGCCCGTCCTCACCTTCAGGACGGCGGCGTGCTGGCTGAGCGTGAGGAAGCCTTCCTCCGTCGTCAGGCAGTAGCGCACCGGCCGGCCGGCCGCCCGCGACAGCAGGATGGCGATCGGCTCGGTCTTGCAGTTGTGTTTCGAGCCGAACCCGCCGCCCACATACGGCACATGGATATGGATCCGGCTCTCCGGGGTACGCAGCACCCGCGCCAGCTCCTTGCGCAGCGGGAACGGGTTCTGGGTCGAGGCCCAGATCTCGATCTCCTCGCCGCGCACATCCGCGACCGTGACGAACGGCTCCAGATGGAAGTGATTCATCCGGGAGAAGGTGAAGGAGTCCTCGAAGATGTGGTCGCAGCCGTCCCAGACGGAGTCCGGTCCGGTCTCGTACCGGAACTCGTAACAGACGTTGGGCCGCGGCCGGAGCCGGCCGGAGGCCCCTGTCCCATACGGAGGGACGATGCCGGGCGGAGCCTGCTCGAACAGCTCCGGGGCGTCGGGTGCGAGAGCGGCCTCGATGTCCGGGACGGCCGGCAGCGGCTCGTACACCACCTCGATCAGCTCCAGCGCGTGCAGCGCCACCGCCTCGGACTCGGCGGCGACGGCCGCCACCACATCGCCCGCGTATCGCACCCAGTCCAGGGCGACGACCGGCTGGTCCTTGATGAAGTAGCCGTAGGTGGGGTCGAGTCCGTCGAGCTCGTCGCGGGTCAGTACGGCGTGCACGCCCGGCAGCGCGCGGGCCTTGGCGCTGTCGACCGACACCAGGCGGGCGTGGGCGTGCGGGCTGCGGAGCACCTTGGCGTGCAGCATGCCGGGGAGCCGGATGTCGGCGGTGTACTGCGCGGCGCCGGTGACCTTGAGGGTCGCGTCGGTGCGGCGGTCGCGGGTTCCGATGCGGGATCCGGTCATCGGGCGTCCTCGGTGTCACGGGCCGACATGTCGTCACGGATCAGCTCGGCCGCCCTGCGTACCGAGTCGACGATCATCTGATAGCCGGTGCAGCGGCACACATTGGAGGAGATCCAGGAGCGGATCGTCTCGTCGTCCGGCTCCGGGTCCTCCCTCAGCAGGGCGGTGGTCAGCATGATCATGCCGGGGGTGCAGTAGCCGCACTGGAAGCCGCCGCACTCCGCGAAGGCGCGCTGCACCGGGCTCAGTTCCCCGCCCGTGGCCTGTCCCGCTACGGTCTCCACCGCGCGGCCGTCGACGCTGAACGCGAAGACGCTGCAGGAGGCGGAGGGAGTTCCGTCGATCAGCGTGGTGCAGGCGCCGCAGACGCCGCGCTCGCAGGACGCCTTGACACCGGTCATGCCGTAGCGGTCGCGGAGCAGATCGAGCAGGACGGTGTTGGGTGCGATCCGCTCGGTGCGCGGCCGGCCGTCGACGGCGAAGTCGATCGTGAGCCGGGTGCCCATGTCGCTGGTCATGTCGCTGTTCATCGGGGGGTTCCCTCTCCGGTGGTGCGTCGTTCGAGCAGCCGTCCGAGGAGCACGGCGGCGACATGGCGCCGGTAGCGGGCGCTCCCGGCCGCGTCGCCGATCGCCTCGGGCAGCGCGGCCGCGATCTCGGTGGGGTCGGTGCCCAGCAGGGCGCCGACGGTGTACGGACGGGTGTACTCGGAGCCCACCGCCATCGTGACCGTCCCCGCACGGACCGCTGCGGCCACCGTCATCAGCGGGCGCATCGAGCGCTCGTACCCGAACCACACCTGACGTACGTCCGTGATCCTGACCGCGCGCAGCAGACCGCCCGGCGGCTCCGCCCGGTCCCACAGTGCGGCCGGCGAGACGGTGACCGTCCCGTCGAGTGTCAGGAAGTCCAGCTCCGCGTCGAGCGCGCCCAGCATCACCGACATCTCGTACCGAGTACGTCGTGCCATCAGATTCCCGCCGAGGGTGGCCCGCCGCCGGATCCGCTGGGTGGCGATGCTGCCCCAGCCCGCGGCCAGACCCGGCAGGGCGGCCCGCACCCGGGCGTCGTGCGAGCCGGCGTGATGATCGACCCCGGCGCCGATCTCCAGTGTCGAGCCGTCCCATTCGACCGCGCCGAGCTCGGGTACGCGCTCCAGCGATACGAGGGTCCGGCAGTCGAGACCCTCGCGGAACTGCGCGAAGAGATCGCTGCAGCCCTGTGCATAGACCGCACCGCGGGTTGCCCCCGCCGCCACGGCCTCGGCCGCCGTCACGGGACGTTCCAGGACGAAGTCGGGGATGGTGCGCTGGGTGGGCGCCACCATCCCGGTGGGGAGCAGGAGCATGCGGACCGTGCCTCCTGGAGCGGCGCAGCGGTCGATCACCGATGTCACCACGGAGAGTTATCTAAGAACTGAAACAGCTAATGCTGAGATTTCTAGCACTTGGAGATGGTCGCCACAAGGGCTCCGGGTGCCGGTTGTATCGTGGGCGGTCACTACCGCACCGCACGCTCCATTTCCGGAAGGAGGCGCGGGGTCCCGGCGCCGGCGCCGTCCTCCCACCGCACATGACTCGTAGAGCTTCCAGCAGCCCCGACGCGGTCGACCTCATTCTGGAGCAGTGGAAGCGGGAGCTGCCAAGTCTCGACGCCTCCCCGATGGAGGTGCTCGGCCGGCTCCACCGCAGTTTCCTGCGCTACCAGGGGCTGCTGTCCGACCTCTTCGACTGCTTCGACCTGAACATGGCGGCTTTCGATGTGCTCGCGGCTCTGCGCAGGTCAGGGCCGCCCTACCGACGGACCGCCGGTGAACTCGCCGATATATCCCTGGTCACCACCGGTGGCATCACACTGCGTCTGGACCGGCTGGAGAAGGCTGGTCTGGTGACCCGGGAGCGCGATCCCGGCGACCGCAGGGTCGTGTACGCGAGGCTCACCGACCGGGGGATCGAGATCGCCGATGTGGTCGCGGTCGCGCACTTCGCCAACGAGGAACGGATGCTTGCGGAGCTGACGGGGGCCGAGCGACGTCAGCTGGGCCGGCTCCTCGGCAAGCTTGAACGCTCCCTGGAGACGGCTGAACGGACACCGCCCGACCCCGGGGCGGCCACCGGGGCCGGACGGCCGGGCCGGGTCGGAAAGCCGCCGGCAGCCAGTATCTGAGCGCTGAGTCATCGACCGACACGGGGGCGCGTCCGACCCGGTGCGGACGCCCGGACGCCCGGCCGACCGGAGGGCCACCGTCCTATGACTGCGCGCCCACCACCGCATGCGCCCAGTGGCACGCCACCTGCGTCTCCCCGCCCCCCGCGAGCACCGGAAGATCCGTCGTACGGCACGCGTCCGCCACCCCTGCCCGCTCCGCCTCGCCCGAGGCGAGGATCTGGCAGCGCGCGTGGAAGCGGCAACCGGACGGCACCTTCGACGGGTCCGGCGGTTCACCAGTGAGGATCACCGGTTCACCCTCGGCCTCCGGCAGCACCGACAGCAGCGCCTGGGTGTACGGATGCTGCGGGGCCGTCAGGATCTGCTCGACCTCGCCCGTCTCGACGATCCGGCCGAGATACATCACCGCGACCCGGTCGGCGATGTTCCACGCCAGACCGAGGTCGTGCGTGACCACCAGGGCCGACAGGCCCAGTTCGTCCCTCAGCCGCAGCAGCAGGGCCAGGATCTCGCCGCGCACCGACGCGTCCAACGAGGCCACCGGCTCGTCGGCCACGATGAGTTCCGGTTCCAGGACGAGGGCCCCCGCGATCACAACGCGCTGGCGCTGGCCGCCCGACAGCTCGTGCGGGTAGCGCAGGAAGAACCGCTCGGGGGGCCGCAGCCCGGCCCGCGACAGGGCCTCCGCGACGGCGGCCCGTTCGTCACCGGCGTACCCGTGGATCCGCAGGCCCTCCGCCACCGCCTCGTACACCGTGTGCCGCGGGTTGAGCGAGCCGCTGGGGTCCTGGAGCACCAGCTGCACCCGCTTTCGGTACGCCTTCAGCGCGCGGCCCGCATAGTTGAGCGGCTTGCCGTCGAAGGTGACCGTCCCGGACGTCGGCGGCACCAGCCCCAGCAGGGAGCGGGCCAGCGTCGTCTTGCCGCACCCGGACTCGCCGACCAGTGCGACGATCTCGCCGGGCCGGATGTCCAGGTCGACGCCGTCCACCGCACGTGCCGTGGCTGCACCGCGCCGGCCGGGGAAGGTGACCTTCAGTCCCTCCGCGCTGAGCAGAGGAGTGGTGGGGGTCATGATGTGCTCCTTGCTTCCTCGGCGCCGTGCCGGAGCGGGGCGTCGGCCGCCCCCGGCTCCACCAGCACACAGGCCGCCCGCCGCGCCGCGCCGGCGTCCCGCAGCTCCTGGTCCTGCGTGGTGCAGGAGTCCAGTGCCACCGGACAGCGCGGATGGAACGTGCAGCCGGCCGGCAGCGCCGACGGGTCCGGCGGGTCACCGGGCAGCCCGCGGGGCGCGAACCGGGAGGACCGGTCGCCGATCCGCGGGAAGGCGCCCGACAGGGCCTTGCTGTAGGGGTGTTGCGCGTCCTCGAAAACCGCGGCGGAGGGGCCCTCCTCCACGACCCGGCCCGCGTACATCACCGCGAGCCGGTCGCAGGTGTCCGAGAGCACCGCCAGGTCGTGGCTGATCATGATCAGACCGAGGTCCTGCTGGGACACCAGCTGCTCGATCAGCCGCAGGATCTGGGCCTGGATCATCACATCGAGGGCCGTCGTCGGCTCGTCCGCGATGATCAGGTCCGGGTCGCAGGCCAGCGCCATCGCGATCATCACGCGCTGCCGCTGACCGCCGGAGAGCTCGTGCGGATAGGCGTTCGCGCGCGCGGCCGGCAGCCCCACGTGCTCCAGGAGTTCACCGGCCTTCTTCTTCGCACCGGCCGGTGTCGCCTTCTTGTGCAGCAGGATCGGCTCGGCGATCTGGTCACCGATGCGGTGCACGGCGTTGAGCGAGTGCATCGCTCCCTGGAAGACGATCGAGGCACCCGCCCAGCGCACGGCCCTGACCTGGCCCCACTTCATGGCGAGGACGTCCTCGCCGTTCAGCAGGATCTCGCCGGTGACCTTCGTCCGGGCGGGCAGCAGCCGCAGCAGCGCGAGTGCGAGCGTCGACTTGCCGCACCCGGACTCACCGGCGATGCCGAGCTTCCGGCCCGCGTCGACGGTGAGGTTCACGCCCCGGACCGCCTGCGCTCCGCCGGCGTACGTCACCGAGAGGTCGCGTACCTCCAGCAGGGGGGTCTTCTGTGTGCTCGGTGTACTCAACGGGCCACCCCCAGCTTGGGATTGAGGACGGACTCGATGGCACGCCCGCACAGTGTGAACGACAGCGCCACCAGGGCGATGGCGATGCCGGGCGGTGCCAGGTACCACCAGTCGCCGGCGCTCACGGCGCCTGCCTCGCGCGCGTCCTGAAGCATGCCGCCCCAGGAGGTGATGGTGGGGTCGCCGAGGCCGAGGAAGGCGAGCGTGGCCTCGGTGAGAATCGCGCTGGAGATCACGAGGGTGGTCTGCGCGAGCACCAGCGGCATCACGTTCGGCAGGACGTGGCGGGCCATGATGTGCCCGTGGCCGCCGCCCAGGGCGCGGGCGCGCTCGATGTAGGGACGGGACTCCACGGCGAGCGTCTGGGCGCGGACCAGACGGGCCGTGGTCGGCCAGGTCGTCACGCCGATGGCAAGGATGACCGTCCAGATGGAGCGGTCCATCACCGTGGCGAGCGCGATCGCGAGAACGAGGGTCGGCATCACCAGGAACCAGTCGGTGACGCGCATAAGAACCGTCGAGTACCAGCCGTGGAAGTGGCCCGCGACGATCCCGACGACCGTACCGATCGCCACGCACAGGAACGCGGCGAGCAGTCCCACCGTGAGCGAGACACGGGCACCCCACACCAGCAGTGCCAGGACACTGCGTCCGAACTGGTCGGTACCGAGCGGAAATTCTCCGCTGGGCGATTCGAGCGCGCCCCCCGGTGCGTCGGTGACGCTCTGCGAGTCGGCGCCGGCCAGCGTGGGCGCGAACACCGCGATCAGCGTGATCAGGATGAGTCCGGCCAGCCCCCACAGGCCGCCCCGGTGTGTCCGGTACTCCCGCCAGAAGCGGGCCAGTGACTGGCGCTTGCGGGCCCGGGCCAGGGCGCGCGGGGTCTTGGTCACGCCCGCTTCGTTCTGCACGGGCAACGGTTCGGTCGTCATCGGCCCACCCGGGGATCGAGCAGCGGATACAGCACGTCGGCGAGGGTGTTCGCCAGGATCACCGCGGTGGCGAAGACGAAGAACAGCCCTTGGACGAGGGGAAGGTCGGGCACGCTCAGCGCCTGGTAGAAGAGACCGCCGAGTCCCGGCCAGGAGAACACCGTCTCGACCAGGATCTGGCCCGCCACCACATGACCCAGGTTCACGAACATCAGTGTGAACGTGGGCAGCATCGCGTTCGGGACGGCGTGCTTGCGCCGTACGACATCGTCACGGAGCCCCTTCGCGCGGGCTGTCGTCAGATAGTCGCTGCCCATCTCGTCGAGGAGCGAGGAACGCATCACGAGGAGTGTCTGCGCATAGCCGACCGCGACCAGTGTGATCACGGGAAGCACCAGGTGATGGGCGACGTCGAGGACGTAGGCGAGGCCTGTCTCGCCGCCCGACTCCAGGCCACCCGTCGGGAACATGCCGGGGATCGGACCGATGCCCACCGAGAAGACAATGATCAGGAGCAGGCCCAGCCAGAACGACGGCACCGAGTAGAGCGTGAGCGCGAACGCGGTGTTGAAGCGGTCGCTGCGGGAGCCGTTGCGCCAGGCGGTACGGGTGCCCAGCCAGATGCCGAGCGCCGTGTAGAGGACGTACGCCGTGCCGGTGAGCAGCAGCGTCGCCGGGAGCGCCTCGGTGATCTTGTCGATGACGGGGCTGTGGAACTGAAACGAGGTACCGAAGTCCCCGGTCAGCGCATCACCCACGTAGCTGGTGAACTGCTTCCAGAGCGGCTGGTCGAGGCCGAACTGGTGTCTGAGCGACTGGAGCTGCTCGGCGGAGACGCGGCGGCCGCCGGTCATCTGCTTCACGGGGTCGCTGGGGATGAGGCGGAAGAGGAAGAAGCTGGTGACCAGAACGGCGAACAGGGAGACGACCGCTCCCGCGATCTTTGCCGCCACGTACTGGAGATAGACCTTGGTGTTGCGCGCCCGCGCGTCGCGGGCGACCGAGGGCCCGGCCGGAGCCCGGCCGTCGATGTCCGCATCCGCGTTCTGCACGAGCGCCGGAGTGCTGTCAGCTGTCATGGGGGAACTCTCGTTACTCGTGCTGCACTTGGAGGGACCGGCAGGGGGATGCGATGTCGTGGCCCCCTGCCGGTCCCTCTCATCCCGTTCGCGTGATTATTCGCGTTCCTCTGCCGTGCTGCGGCGGCGCCGCGCGAGGAGGAACCCGCCACCGGCGACCACCACCACGGCGACGACGATGCCGATGACGACACCGGTCGAGCTGCCACCGCTGTCGGCGGCCGAACCGTTCTTGCCGTCGGCGGCCGCCGGAACGGCCGACCACCAACTCCAGTACCCGTCCTGGCCGTAGATGTTGCCGGCCGCCTCGGGCATGGTGGTGATGGACTTGATCTGGTCGGTGCGGTACGCCTCGACCGCGTTCGGATACGCGATGATGTTCATGTACCCGGAGTCGTACATCCACGACTCCATCTGCTTGACGATGTCCGCCCGCTTGGCCGGGTCGTACTCGGCGAGCTGCTTCTTGTACAGCTCGTCGTACGTCTTGTCGCAGATGAAGTTGTCCGTGGCCGCGCTCTCCTTGGCCTTGGCGGGCAGAGCCGAGCAGGTGTGGATGCCCAGGACGAAGTCCGGGTCCGGGTTGACGGACCAGCCGTCGAAGGCGAGGTCGTACTCACCGGCGTACCAGGGCACCGAGACGTCGTCGCGGCAGTCGACCTTCAGGCCGATGCCGAGCTTGCCCCACCACTCCTTGAGGTACTTGCCGATCGCCTTGTCGTTCGGGTCCGTGGCGTGGCACAGGATGCGCAGGTCGAGCGGCTTGCCGTCCTTGCCGACGCGCTGGTCGCCCTTGAGCTTGTACCCCGCCTGGTCGAGGAGCTTGCCCGCCCGGTCGGGGTCGTACGACAGCTTCTGGCTGTCGGACGGCTGCCAGAAGTAGTCCGAGAAGCGCGGCGGAATGTAGCCCTGGCCCTCGACGGCATGCCCCTGGAAGACCTTGTCGATGATGGTCTTGCGGTCGATCGACAGGAAGAGCGCCTGGCGGACCTTCTGGTCGAGCAGGGCCTTGTTGCCGTCGCCGAACTTCTTGCCGTCCTTGGTCTGCGCGCCCGGGTTGGTGGCCAGCGCGAAGAAGCGGCGGCCCGGACCTTCGTTGACCTTGATGTTCTTGTCGCCCTTGAGGGACGCGGCCTGGGCGGGCGTGAGCGCGGGGGCGCCCGCGACAAATGAGACCTCACCCTTGCGCAGGGCGGCGACCGCGGCGTCCTGGTCCTTGTACGTCTTGAAGACCAGTTCGTCGAACTTGGGAGCGCCGCGCCAGAAGCTCTTGTTGGCCTTGAGCTTCACGTACTGGTCGACCTTGTAGTCGGTCAGGATGTACGGCCCGTTGCCCACGATCGGGAACTTGGTGTCGTTGTTGAACTTCGAGAAGTCCCCGACCTTCTCCCAGACATGCTTCGGCACGATCGGCACATCGAGTGCGGCCATGGTGGCCTGAGGCTGCTTCAGCTCGATGACCAGCTTCTCCGGGCTGGGCGCCGTCACCGTCTTGAAGTTCGCGACGAAGCTGCCGTTCGCGGTGGCGGCGCCTTCGTCGGTCATCATCTTGTTGAAGGTCCACGCCGCGTCCTCGGCGGTGGCCTGCTGCCCGTCGGACCACTTGGAGTTGGACCGTATGGTGTACGTCCAGGTCAGCTTGTCGGCGGACGGCTCCCACTTGGTGGCGAGCCCAGGGACCGTGTGGTTGTCCTTGGGGTCGTAGTTGGTGAGGAAGTCGTACATGAGCCGGTGGACGCTGGTGCTCATCAGCCGCTGAGCCAGGAACGGGCTCAGTGAGTCGACGCTCTGTGCGACCGCGACGGTCAGCGTCGTCTTGCCGTTGTCGGCGGCCTGCGCCTGCTGCGGGGCGGCGCCGACGGGCATTCCGGGGACGATCGATCCGGCCGCCAATGCGAGGGCCGCGGCACCGGATGCCAGGAGGATACGCATACGTGAGCGTGGCTGAGCGGAGGGTGGTGGGACTCTTGTGACCATGGACAGGGACCTCGCGTCATGACTCGCACGGAGAAGGCGGGTTGATCTCTGATTCGCCAACTGGTGAAGCGAAGGTCTACCAGCGCTGGTCAAGTCGCGTCAACGGTGCCCCAAACGGCGTGTGGGCTGCAGGAATGCCCAAAGGGCCCGCACCGTCGGGACGGTGCGAGCCCTCATTGGTTTAGACCTCTGATGCCTTACTGCTGAGGCGCTGGCGGCGGCTGCGGAGGGTGCTGCTGCCAGCCCGCGGGCGGGACGGGGCCTTGCAGTTCGGGGTGGTCCTGCTGTGCCGGCAAGCCGGGCTGACCGCCGTGCTGTTGCGGTGCGGGCGGGCCGGCCGGGCTCGCCGGGGACTGGGCCTGGGACGGCAGCGACTGCTGCCAGCCGTTCTGCTGCGCACCGGGACCGGGGTGCGGGGGATACGGCTGCTGTCCCCCGTACGGCTGATGGGGCGGGTAGGGCTGCTGGGGCGGATACGGCTGGCCCGTCTGCTGCGGTGCGTACGGCTGCTGACCGGGCATCTGGTGTCCGGGCATCGGCGGGGCGAACTGCGGCGGCGGGTTGTTGCCGTCCGACGTCCACAGACCCTGCTGCTGCTGGGCGCGCGGGAAGTCCTCGGCGACCAGCGCGGAGAGGTTGAAGTACGCCTCGCGGGTCTTCGGGCGCATCATGTCCAGGTCGACCTCGGCGCCGGCCGACAGATGCTCGTCGAACGGTACGACGATCACGCCCCGGCAGCGCGTCTCGAAGTGCTGCACGATGTCATCGACCTTGATCATCTTCCCGGTCTCGCGGACCCCGGAAATGACGGTGATCGAGCGCTGCACCAATTCCGCGTACCCGTGCGCCGACAGCCAGTCCAGCGTCGTGGAGGCGCTCGAGGCACCGTCGACCGACGGCGTCGAGATGATGATCAACTGGTCGGCGAGGTCCAGCACTCCGCGCATCGCGCTGTAGAGCAGACCGGTACCCGAGTCGGTGAGGATGATCGGGTACTGCTTGCCGAGGACATCGATCGCGCGCCGGTAGTCCTCGTCGTTGAAGGTTGTCGAGACCGCCGGGTCCACGTCGTTGGCGATGATCTCCAGACCGGAGGGCGCCTGTGAGGTGAAGCGGCGGATGTCCATGTACGAGTTGAGGTACGGGATCGCCTGGACCAGGTCACGGATGGTGGCCCCGGTCTCGCGACGCACACGGCGGCCGAGCGTACCGGCGTCCGGGTTGGCGTCGATGGCGAGGATCTTGTCCTGGCGCTCGGTGGCCAGGGTCGCGCCGAGCGCGGTGGTCGTCGTGGTCTTGCCGACACCGCCCTTGAGGCTGATGACCGCGATCCGGTAGCACGACAGCACGGGCGTACGGATCAGGTCGAGCTTGCGCTGCCGCTCGGCCTCCTCCTTCTTGCTGCCCAGCTTGAAGCGGGACGCGGCGGACGGCGCACGGCTGCTCTTGGCCTTCTGCTTGCCCCGGACCAGGCGGTCGGAGGAAAGCTCCACGGCCGCCGTGTAACCGAGGGGCGCACCGGGCACGGAACGCTCGCGCTGGTCATGGGTGACCGGGGTGGGCCAGGCCGCACCGGTGCGCGGGTCGACGGGCGGACCCTGCGGCGGCTGCTGTTGCGGGTGCTGCTGTGGGGCTTGCTGGGGCTGTTGCTGGTGGGCGGGCAGCTGGGGCGCGACCGGCGGGGGCAGATTGGGCGCGCCCTGGACCGGCGGATGGGGCGCCTGGTGGGCCTGGGGCGGTTGCGGGGCGCTCTGCTGCGCGGGCCACTGCGGTGGCTGCGGCACCTGGGGCGGTTGCGGGAACCCGTATGCGCCCTGCACCGGCGGCGCGGGGGGAGCGGGATGCTGCGGAACCTGCGGCGGCAGCGGCACTCCCTGGGCGGGCGCCTGCGGCTGCGGCGGGAATCCGTAACCCCCCTGCGGCGCCGGGGCGTTCCGCTGGGCGGGCAGGTGAGGCACTTGCGGTGCCTGAGGCGCGTGCGGCGCCTGCGCGGGGTTCGGGAACCCATAGCCGCCGGGCGCCTGGTTCGTCCGGGCAGGCCCCGTCGCCGGCCACTGCGGCGCCGGCTGGGGCGCGTCGGGCTGCGGCGCGGCGGGCTGGAAGGCGGGCGGCAGCGGCGGCAGACCGCCCTGCGCGGGCGGTGCCGGGGTCCAAGGGGTCGGCGGTGGGGCGTTCTGCGGCACCGCATCCGAAATGGCGTCCGAGGGCGCAGGGCCGACAGGCTCGTCCGCGTCGGCCGGAACGTCGGCCGGAACGTCGGCCGGAACGTCGGCCGGAACGTCGGCCGTAACGGAGTCCCTGACCGTATCCGTCACCGAATCGCTGACCGAACCCGCATCGCCGTTGCCGTCGTCGGTCGCCACGCCGGAAGGCTGTCCGGGGTCGGATCCGGCGGTCGCGCCCGCATCCGTGGCGCCCCCGTCACCGCCACGATCGCCGGCACTGTCGCCGGCCTCGTCTGCCGTCCGGGCGGTTGTCGCGGCCGCAGTTGCGGCCACAGCGGCGTCCGCGGCCGCAGCCTCCCGCTCCGCGATCTCCCGCTTCAGCGCGGCCGGCGAGAACCGCATGGTCGCGCCGCTCTCCAGGTCTCCGCCTCCGAAAGGAGCCGGCGCACCACTCGCCTCCCCCGCCCCGGGCGTGGGGGAGGAAGAGGGACCAGCGGCAGCGGCAGCAGCAGGAGGTGTCGGCTCGACCGGCGCCACCGCGGGTGCGGGTGCGGGCGGCGCCGGAGCCCAGGTGGGCTCGAAGCCGCCCCCGGCCGGCAGCCCGGGCACGGACACCGGCGCGCCGTTGGGCGGCGGAGGCGGCGCCAGGTGCGATCCGGCCCCGCCCGACGAGTCCCCGGACGCGTTCTGCGTGTACCAGGCGGGCGGGGTGTAGTCGATGGTGAACTCACCCGTCATCTCGGCGGGCTCCGCGTCGGACGACTCGTCGACGGGCCTGCTCCAGCCCTCTCGGATTTCGTCCCGATCGCCGTTCACTTTGCCTCCTGGTGTGGTCGAGCACCCTTGTGCCGTGGTGGGTGGGGGCGACCGTTCCCGTATTCCGAACCGCCCGGCTCTCCCCCTTGGGACGCGCATTGCCTGCCCGCAGGTTCTACTGCCGCGCCCCTACCCACCCTAATCGTCATCGGGCCCCCTCCGGCAGGCCGTAGCGCACCGCAAGAGCTGTCCAGTACGTCACGCGTAGCCCCCAAGTGAACCGAGTAGGGCAGAGCATGAAGAGCGAAGCGGTCAAACTCGCACATCTGCATACGGATATGTGAACATTCCGTGCGCCTTGCCCGGGCCGGTACGTACCTCGCGCGCATGCGAGGGGTTGTGAGCTGCTGTCGGTTTGCTGAGCTGGAGTGAGTTGTGGTGGGCGGGGGTGGGTTTGTGGGAGTGGGAACGGGGGTTCTGGGGTCGAAAGGGTGACCTTGGCGGCTGTTGCTCGTTGGTTCGGGAGGAGGGTGTCCGGCCTTGATGGGGTGTTGGGGTGGGTGGTTTACGGGAATCGGCGGCCTCGTTCGTGGTGCCTGGGTCTTGCGGGGTGGCGGTCCGGGACCGTCTCAAGCACCTGACCGCCCAGGACGAGAGGGTGTTGCGTGCGGTCGGTGCGCATCAGGGTGCGCTCGCTTCCCGTGATCTAAGGGCTCGCTGTGCGGATGGTCTGGATCACAGCGCTCAGACGTGGGCGGCGCGTAAGCGGGACCTGACCGGGGTGTCGTCGTCGCGGATCGCTGGGGCCACCACCAAGGCCACACATGATCAGTGGGCGCTGGCCCGCCGTTGTCAGGCGGCGCACATCCGGCGTCGGACGGCACCGCCCCCACACGACCGGAGTGATCGTGCGGGGCATCGGACCGCCCAGGCCGGACCATGCGACCGGGGACGTGAGGGAACCCGCCCGCCCGCAACAAACCGGCCCCCCGGAGGGCCGTCGCCGAGCGGGAAGCGAACGCGGGAACCCAGCGCATCCAACACCGTCCGGGATACGCCCAGCACGCAGCAGTGGGTCCAGGACTCACTTATGTGCACCGGTTAGGAACGGTCAGTCCATTCGTCGTGCGCCGCCCAGCAGCCCGGTCTCCGCATCGGTGGCCTGCGTCATCACGAACTGCCGGTCCCGCTCCGTGCACCAGAGGGTGACGCCGTCCGCCAGCGTCGACAGCGCCTGCGTCGCGGCCGCCGGCAGATGCGCGATTCGACCGATCTGCGCGGCTTCCTCGGGAGATACCCGCTGAATCCCCATCAGGGACGCCTTCTTCATCAATGCGGGCGCCACCGGACTCAGATACGGCAGCAGCGTCACCACCGACTGCCAGGGTCCGGACACCACTCGCCCGCGCGGCGGCCGCATCCCGCAGTCCCGTACCACGACCACAGGGCTGCCGGCCGAGGCGCCCTGCGGTGGCACCCGCCCCACGTCGTACAGCGAAATGCACGGCTGGCCACCCCCGGCTGCCTGTGCGAGCCCCGCCCAGGCGTGGGCCCGGCCGGTCTCGACGACGATCCGGGCACCGGTCGCGGCCGCCCGCAGGGCGAGCACCTGCGCCGTCCACAGCCCGCCGATCAGCGTGACGTCGTAGGGCGTCGGCCGGTTGATGCCGAGCACGGCGGGCCGCCCCTCGGCGTCCACACCGATCACCATGCCGTCGTCGCCGACCGGCAGGGCCATCGAGGCCAGTTGCTCGACGGAGACCGTGTGCCGGCTGCGACGCGGTCCGATCAGCCCGAAACCCAGCCGGGCACGGGCACTGGTGGGTACGGACATCAGCGGGTACCCCCGAGCGGCAGCGTGGCGAGCACACCGGGCAGCTGCTCACGGTCGAGTCGCACCAGCGATGTCTTCACGCCACGCGCGGTGCGCTCCAACTCATGGCGGGCGGCGAGCAGTTCCTCGTCGCTGCGTCCGGTTATCCGGACATGGCCGGCGATCGAGACCTCCTGCCGGTCGCCGTGTCCCAGCGTCAGGCTGAAGGTCGTGGCGAGCGCCGGGAGCGAAGTGAGCAGTGCGACCAGCTGCGGCATCGACGCCCCGCCACCGCTCACCGCCCCGCCGAACTGCGGCCAGCGCCCCACCCAGTAGGTGGTGTGCCACCGGTCGTCGCAGCGCCAGGTCCGCGCGCTCTCCGCGGTGCGCCGCGCCGGTGTGTGGGTCCGGCCCGCCTGCTCCATCGCCGACGGGCTGACGCAGGCCGAGGTCGCGATCGCCGACGTCAACTCCTGCTCGGTCAGCACCGTTGCCCGGAAGCCGGCCCCCGTCAGTCTGCTGGCCAGCTGATCGGCAGCGCGTACGAGACACTTCTGCGCCCCCCCGATCCCGCCGCCGCGCGCCTGCACGGCCTCCGGGCAGAGCTCCGGGTCCAGCTTGAGCGCGATCCAGGTGATCCGGACCGCGGGCGAACCCGTCCGGGCCTGCAGCGGTGCGTAGTTGCGTGCCGCGACGGACTGCGGGGGCAGATGCGGGGCGGGCGCGGGCTGGGTGTGCTGCACGATCTGCGCCGACTCCAGGCGGATGCCGTCGACGTCGAGGACATCCCGGACCAGGGCCAGCGGCAGCGGCTGCGCGGACCGGTCGGGCCGCAGGGCCGTGGCGTCCGACTCGATCTGCAGTACGGCCGTGAGGAACGTACCGTCGCCGATCATCCCGACCGGCCGCCGGTCCCGGTCGCTGAACGAGTACGTGCGCAGCGCCGGGTCGCACTCGACGGCGGGCGCGATCCCCGGCTCAGTACCCGCGGGCAGCACCAGCGACGCGGCCCTGCGGGTACGCGCGCGCAGCGCGATCGCGGTGCCCAGCCACTCGGGCAGCGAACGGCGGTGCCTGCGGAGGACGGCGAGCAGCACCAGCGCAGTGGCGACCGCGCCGGCCGGAACCAGCAGCAGAGGCTCGATCACCCAGGACACGAGCAGCAGCGCGGCCGCAATCTCGATCAGTACGAGTTGTTGCAATCGGAACGAACCGAAGTGTCCGGGGCGTCCGTTCAGCCGCGGGACGGTCTGTTGGCCGGGGCCGGAGGGGCCGCGCGCCGGTCCGCCGGGCGGGTATGGGGAGGGCGCCGCTCCGGTGGGTGTGCGGGCTGCGGGGGGCGGTGCGTTCCCGGCCGGACGTGTCCGCGTCGCGGAAGACATCATTCCGGCATTCCCCCGTTCATAAGGCCCCCGTTTCGACCCGATCACCCCTGTCCCGCCGGGGGCTTTGGCGGCTGGATCACCCTACCCGCCCCGCAGCCGCCCGGGGTCAGCAGGCATAGTAGGGGCCTGTCCGGCAGTGCGGTCCGGCATCCGGGGGGCCGGCGCAGGGGTCGGGGGAAGCGAACTCCTGGAGCCGCGCGGGGAGACACGGGAGACACGCAAACTCATGGCATCACGGCGGGATGAACTCAACGCGTACACCTTTGCGAAGAAACGCACGGTGGCGGCATTTCTCCAACCCTCGCCCACCGGCACCGAGGAGGGTGCGCCGCGCCCTCTGCGCGCCGTCCTCCCGAGCATGGTGGCCGGGGCGCTGATCCTCGCGGGCTTCGGCGCCTACGGCATGTTCAAGCCCACCGCACCCAAGGACTGGGACAAGCCCTTCACCAACGTGATCGTCGGCAAGCAGTCCACCACCCGCTATGTGGTGCTCACCACCGGCAAGGGCAGGAAGAAGAAGACCCTGCTGCATCCCGTACTGAACCTCGCCTCCGCCCGACTGCTCCTCACTCCGCAGCAGTACGACGTCATCCAGGTACCCGACGACATCCTCGACGCGGGCAAGCCGCCGCGCGGACCGGTCCTCGGCATCCCGTACGCCCCCGACCGGCTGCCCGAGGCGAACGACGCAGGCACGGCCAAGCGGTGGGCCGTCTGCGAGCAGCCCGGAGGCAAGGGCAACACCGTGCAGAAGGCCGCCTTCGTCTTCGCCGAACGCGACAACAAGCGGACCGACGGCGCCAATAGGCTCAGCGGTGGCGAGGTCCTGTACGTCAAGGGCCAGACCGGAGCCCGCTATCTCGTCGATGCGAGCGGCACCAAGTACCGCATCGACGAGACCGCAGCCGACAACGGCCACCTGACCGGCGCCCTCGTCGGCAGCCGGCAGCCGCAGTCCGTCACCGACGACTGGCTGGCCACCCTGAACGACGGCAGCCCGATCGTCTTCCCGCAGATCCCCGGCACCGTCGGCGCGAACGCGAACGTCCAAGGACAGCTCTCCACGGAGGAGAACAGGGTCGGCATGGTCCTACGGACCCGTAACGGCGAAGGCACCACCCACTACGTGGTCCTCGACGGCAAGGTCCAGCCGGTCTCCGAGTTCACCGCCTGGTTGCTGATCAACTCCCCGCAGACCGCCCGGCTCAACCTGAACAGCGAGGCACGCGCCGTCGGACTCCAGAAGTTCGTCGCCGACCCCGCTGCCTTTACCGGCCAGGCAGCACACTGGCCCACGCGGAAGACCGTCCAGGTGAACGCCGCCGACGGTGGCAGCGGCGACCGGGACACCATCTGCAGCGTGCTGCGCAAGGTCGACGGCAACGGCCGCCCGACGCTCAGCGCCTGGGCGGGCACCGCGTACCCCGCGTCCATCAGCGCAGGTGGCACCAGCACGTACGTCACCCCAGGCAGCGGCCTCCTCTACACCCAGTTCCGAGGGCAGCAGGCCAGCCCCGACGGCTCACTCTTCCTGGTGACCGACACCGGACTGCGGTACGCCGTTCAGGCGAACGGCGACAGCGACGCCAAGCGTTCCGACATCGGCGCCGGCGCGCAGCAGAACGGGACGGACGGTCGCCCCGAGCCCAGCCAGGCGCAGATCAGGCTCGGATACGAGAAGGTGACGCCCTCTCTCGTCCCGCTCGCCTGGTCCGAGTTCCTGTCCAAGGGCCCGCGGCTCGACACCAACAGCGCTCGCCAGCCCCAGGGTTCGTGACCGCGATATTCGCGAAAGGCTCGTAGAAGTCGGGGGAGAGGAACAGATGTTGTACCGGAAGACGGCCCTGCTGACGGTGGCGGCCACCGCCGCGCTGGCCGCACTGGCGGCGCCCCAGGCGGCGTACGCCGAGGAACCCCCCGGCGACCGGAACGACGTCGGGATAGACGGCAGCGGCGAATGCGCCTTCCCGATGAAGAAGCAGTACGAGGGACGCCCCTGGTCGCTGCAGCGGGTCCTGCTCGACGAACTGTGGCAGGACACCAAGGGCAAGGGCGTCCGCGTCGCGGTCATCGACACCGGCGTCGACAACACCAACCCGCAGCTCCGGAACGCCGTCGACGCCTCCGCGGGCGCCGACTACCTCAACGGCGGCAAGAGCGACGGCACCGTCGACGAGGTCGGCCACGGCACCAAGGTCGCCGGCATCATCGCCGCCCGCCCCCGCAAGGGCACCGGCTTCGTCGGTCTGGCGCCCGAGGCCACGATCATCCCGATTCGCCAGAACGACGAAAAGAACAGCGGCAAGGACACCACCATGGCCGCCGCGATCGGCCACGCGATCGCCGAGGGCGCCCAGGTCATCAACATCTCCCAGGACACGACGAAGTCGCTGACCCCGGATTCCCTGCTGGGGAAGGCAGTGACCAGGGCGCTCGCCAAGAACGTCGTCGTGGTCGCCTCCGCGGGCAACGACGGCATGGACGGCAAGCTGAGGAACACCTATCCGGCGGCCTTCGACGGCGTCCTCGCCGTCGCCTCGTCGGACCGCAACAACGAGCGCGCCGCCTTCTCCCAGGCCGGTACGTTCGTCGGCGTCGCAGCACCCGGCGTCGACATCGTCTCCACCGTCCCCGGCAACGGCCAGTGCACTGACAACGGCACCAGTTTCTCCGCGCCGTACGTCGCCGGGGTCGCTGCCCTGATGCGCGCCAAGTACCCGAAATGGACCGCGCCCCAGATCGTCGCCCGGATCGAGCAGACCGCCGAACGCTCCGTCACCGGCCACGACGACTTCGTCGGCTGGGGCGTCGTCGACCCGGTCCGCGCACTCTCCGGCGACGACACCCCGCAGGACGCCCCGCACCCCGACCCGGCCCCGCCCCGGGCCCAGGCCCCCTCGCCCGCGCATCTGTCGCTGTCGGAGACCTCGCAGGAACGCAGCGAGCGGTACGCGACCTACGCCCTGGCCATAGCGGCCGTACTGATCTCCGTGGTCGCCGGTACCGCGACGGTCGTCCGCGATGTCCGGCGGCGACGCGGTTTGCGATGACGGCACCGCCCGGTGAAGTGGATCCCTCCCCATAAAGCGCAGTTGGGGAGAGATGATGAAGTGACTAGGGTGGTGGCTGACTTCACGTGTGTGACGGGGGAACGAGAAGTGGTCGCATCCGATTTCCGGGCGTGGGAACACTGCCACGCCCTTCCCCGTCCCCGCACTTCCCCGACTCCGCAACCGGAGCACACGGGGCAGGCGGGAACCCTGGCCGCGATGGGCGGACAGGACCGGGAACTCAGAGATAGGACCTCCGGATGACCAACCCCGCAGGTGGTTTCGGACTTGCCGACGATCCGATCGTCCAGGCGAAGAACAAGATCATCGAAACCGCGGAGCAGGTGTCCAAGCAGTCCAGGGAGTTGGCCGACATCCTCGCGACGGTCAGCGCGGGATGGACGGGTGTCGGCGCCTCGGGATTCACATCCGCACAGATCGTGATCAACGAGGACCACGACGAGATCCGCCGGCTCCTCAACGTGCTCCTCAACGCGGTGGGCCAGACCAAGAACCTCAGCAACGCCAACGACGACGAGGTCCGCGCGGCCTTCAACGCGGTGAAGGAGCCGGCGTCGTCCGGCAACACCTCCGGGCTGAACGGCATCTGAGCCGCGCCGCAGCACCTTTCCGTACACACGCCGAGCACCGAGGAGCAGACAGATGGCGACCGACCCGAACACCAAGGTCAGGTACGAGAGCGTCCAGGAGATGGCGAACCGCATCCGTGTGGTCTCGCAGAACATCATCAAGGACCTCCAGGAGATGGACGCGGCACTGAAGGTCGTCACCGACACCTGGGACGGTGAGGCGCACGGGGAGTACGTGCACCTCCAGTCCAAGTACAAGGGCAAGGCGGAGCACATGAAGACCCGCCTGGAGCACGTCGCGAAGATCATTGAGTCCGGCAAGGACAGCTACCGCTCGACGGACGTGAAGGCCTCGCGCCTGTTCACCGAGGCGTACTGACCGCAGCACTGCACATGCAGAAGGGGCACGCTCGTCGCGGCGTGCCCCTTCTCCCGTCCGTACGGCGTCCTACGTCAGGTCGAACTCGCCGTCCCGCGCGCCCAGTACGAACGCCCGCCACTCGGCCTCCGTGTACCGCAGCACCGTCTCCGGATCCAGCGAGGACCGCATCGCCACGGCCCCGCCCGGCAGATGCGCGATCTCGACGCGCTCCTCGGCCTCTTCCGTACCGGGCGCACTCAGCCACTCGACCCCCGAGATGTCGAGTGCGTACAGCTCGTCCTTCTCCTGCTGCGTGCCCATCAGATGCCTTCCTCTCCTGCGGCGGAACATGTTCGTCGCCCGCGTGCAGACTATCCCCGCTCCCGCGCCCCACAGGCCCGGTATGGACAGCTTCCGACCTGCGGTGGTAGAGACCGCGCGGCCCACCCGGAAGCGGCGTCGGAGCATGTATGCGACGCGGCTGCGGTGGCCCGCGACCTTGCTGCGGCAGTGGCCCACCCCGTCGTCGGCCGGGAACCACTCCCGGTCTCGTCGGTTCAGCGCTGCTCCGGCAGCCGCCCGATCTGCACCAGCGGGTTCCCCCGCCGTCGCGAGGCGAAGTACCCGCGCCCCGGCGGCATCGGATGCCCCCGTACCGGCCCGATCAGATCGCCCTCGGACGGATCGCCGGACAGCACCACGCCCTGCGCCCCCAGCTCCTTGATGCGCTGCATGAAGGACTCGTACATCGATCGCGAGGCCCCCGCCGAGTTGCGCGCGATGATGAACCGGACACCCGTGTCCCGGGCGAACGGCAGATACTCCGCGAGCGGGGCGAGCGGGTTGCCCGCGTTCGTCGCCACCAGGTCGTAGTCGTCGACGATGATGAAGATCTGCGGCCCCGTCCACCAGCTGCGATCGCGCAACTGCTGCGGCGTGACGTCCGTCGGCGGCTGCCGCCGCGAGAACACACCGGCCAACGCCTCCATGTGCATCTGCATGGAGCTCGCCATCGGCGCGTACTCCAGCAGATGGCTCTCCGGCAGCGCACCCAGCAGGGCCCGCCGGTAGTCGCCGACGACGAGCTTCGCCTCGTCGGGGGAGTAGCGCTCCGCGATCTGCTTCGCGATCAGACGGAGCAGATTCGTCTTCCCCGATTCGCTCTCGCCGAAGATCAGGAAGAACGGATCTGTCTCGAAGTCGACGAACACCGGTTCCAGATCGGTCTCGTCGATACCGATCGCGATCCCGCGCTGCGGGAACTCGAAGCCCTTCGGCAGCTGCTCGGCGGGCAGTTTCCGCGGCAGCAGCCGTACGGCGGGCGCCGGAGGACCCGCCCAGTTGGACTTCACCGTCTCGACGAAGGCCGCCGTGCCGTCGGAGAGATCCGCCGCGCTGCTCGTGGAGTCGATACGCGGCAGTGCACCCATGAAGTGCAGCTTCTCCGGCACTTGGCCGCGGCCCGGCACTCCCTGCGGCACGTTCACCGCGACCCTGCGGTCGAACTCGGAGTCCATGACATCGCCGAGCCGCAGTTCGAGGCGGCCGAGGATCTGGTCCTTGAGCGCGGCACGCACCTCCATGTACCGGGCGGCCGTGATCACCACATGGACGCCGTACCCGAGACCGCGCGAGGCGATGTCGGTGACGACCTGCTCCAGCATCTCGTACTCGGTCCGGAAGCCGCCCCAGCCGTCGACGACCAGGAACACGTCGCCCCACGGCTCGCCCGGCAGTTCACCGAGAGCGCGCCTGCGCCGGTATGTGGCGACGGAGTCGATGGAGTGGGCACGGAAGAACTCCTCGCGCCGGTTCAGCACCCCTGCGACCTCGGCGACCGTACGCCGCACCCGCTCGGGATCCAGCCGCGACGCCATCCCGCCCACATGCGGCAGGTCCGCCAGTGAGACCAGCCCGCCACCACCGAAGTCGAGCCCGTAGAACTGCACTTCGTGCGGGGTGTGGGTGAGCGCGAACGACGAGATCAGCGCCCGCATCATCGTCGACTTCCCGGACTGCGGCCCGCCGACCACCATCATGTGGCCCGCCGCACCGGAGAAGTCCCGGTACAGCACCTCACGCCGCTGCTCGAACGGCTTGTCGATGAGACCGAGCGGAACGGTCAGCCCGCCCGGCCGCGTGTACTCCGTCGCCGTGAACCCCCGGTCCGCGGTCGGCGCGAGCCCCGGCAGCAGCTGGTCCAGCGTCGGCGCCCGGTCCAGCGGCGGCAGCCACACCTGATGGGCGGGCACCCCCTGCCCCTCGAGGCGCCGCACGATCACATCGAGCACCGTGTCCGCGAGTGCGTCGTCCTCCGCACTCGTCCGCGAGGCCACCACATGCGCCGGGTCCGGCGCCGCGTACACCACCGGCACCGGCAGCGCGCTGAACACCGCGGGCCGCCGCTCGACCGGCAGCGTCCCCGTCGAGAGATCGGGCCCACCCGTGCGGTACGTCCCCGACACGTACGCCGCCTTGAACCGGGTCATCTCGTCCGTACCGAACTTGAGATAGCCGGAACCCGGCACCGATGGCAGGTGATACGCGTCGGGCACCCCCAGCGCCGTACGCGACTCGGCGGCCGAGAAGGTCCGCAGTCCGATCCGGTACGAGAGATAGGTGTCCAGACCGCGCAGCTTGCCCTCCTCGAGGCGCTGCGAGGCGAGCAGCAGATGCACACCCAGCGAGCGGCCGATGCGACCGATCTGGATGAACATGTCGATGAAGTCCGGCTTGGCGGTCAGTAGTTCGGAGAACTCGTCGATGACCAGGACCAGTGAGGCCAGCGGCTCCAGCGCCGCGCCCGCCGCCCGCGCCTTCTCGTAGTCGTGGATGTTGGCGTAGTTGCCGGCCGACCGCAGCAGCTCCTGCCGCCGCTGCAGCTCACCGCGGATGGCATCTCCCATGCGGTCGACGAGCGTCAGATCGTCCGCCAGGTTGGTGATGACCGCCGCCACGTGCGGCATGTGCGACATCCCGGCGAACGTCGCACCCCCCTTGAAGTCCGCCAGCACGAAGTTGAGCGTCTCCGAGGAGTGCGTGACCGCGAGCCCCAGGACCAGCGTCCGCAGCAGCTCCGACTTGCCGGAACCGGTCGCACCGACACACAGGCCGTGTGGACCCATGCCCTCCTGCGCGGCCTCCTTCAGGTCCAGCATCACCGGCTGACCGTCCTCGCCGACCCCGATCGGCACCCGCAGCCGCTCGGAGACCGACCGCGGCCGCCAGGTGCGCGCCACATCGACCGCCCCCGCATCGCCGAGGTTCAGCAGATCCGTGAAGTCCAGGTTGGCGAGCAGCGGTTCGTCGTCGTCGCCCCCGCCCATGCGCAGCGGTGCGAGCTGTCGGGCCAGCGCCTCGGCCGCGGGCAGCGACATCCCGTCCGGAACGCCCTCGTACGCCAGTCCCGCCCCCGACTCCAGCCGCAGCAGCCCCGGCCGCACCACCACCGACAGCCCGCCGCGCGGCTCGTCCAGCTCACCCGGGACGACCTCGACGATCGTCACGCCCTGCAGCCCCTCGGCCGCCGCGAACAACGAATCCGGCGGCACCATCCCGCCGTCGAGGACCACCACGATGTGCGGCTGGTCCAGCAGCGGCTGACTCTCCCGCCCGAACCGCGGCCGCCCCTCCAGCCGGCTCGCCAGCAGCTGCTCCAGCTCACCCAGATCGTCGCCGAACAGCCGCTTCGTACCGGCCCCGTCGAGCTGCCCGGGCGCCTGCGCGTGCGGAAGCCACTTCGTCCAGTCCCAGCGTGCCACCGCACCCGGCGCCGCCACCACGGCGACCATCAGATCCTCGGGGGAGTGGAGCGTCACCAGCTGTGCGACCAGTGCCCGCGCCGCCGACTGCGCCGCCTCCGGCTGACCGGAGACCGTCACGTGATAGAAGGCCCGCATCGACACGGCCATCGGCAGTCCGTCCAACGACCCGTGCACCGCGAGGAATTGCTGCATCGCCCCCGCACACATCGGCTCCAGCTCGTCCACCGGCGCGGTGTCCGGGGCGATCAGCGGAGTCGACAGCTGCTGTGCCCCGAGCCCGACCCGTACCTGCCCGAAGTCGTTGTCCCCGACCCGCCGTTCCCACACCCGGCTGCCCTCGGCGACCACCGACCACAACTGCTCCGGAGCGGGCTGCAGATACAGCTGTACGTCGCGCTGGGCGCGCGCGGTCCGGCGCACCGTACGCCGCGTCTGCGCCAGGTATTTGAGGTAGTCGCGCCGCACATCTGCCATTTGCCCCTGTGTACCGCGACGGTGGCGGACGAGCTGCGCGATCACCATGCCGACGGTCGAGACAAGCATCAGAACGCCCATGATGCGCATGAACGGAGGAGCCTGCGGCGAGAAGAAGAAGACCACCGACGAACCCATGCCGAGCACCGGCAGGATCTGCATCAGCATGCCCTCCTGCTGCCCGCGCGGCAGTTCGGGAGGAGCCTCCAACGTCAATTCGTCCGTGGGCACTTCGGGCGGCAGGGACCGCGGAGGTCGTTTCATGACGATCTGGCTCACCGGAACATCAATCCCTCGGTACGGACGGGCGGAAGACCGGTCGAACCCGCACCGAAGCCCCCCGTGGCTGCCTTTGCTTGCGGACGTCCCTCCGCGCGACGGTGATCCTACTTGCCGATGACCTTTCCTCCTCCCGGTAGGGTGGCGCGCGCACCGTGCGCAACCGCGAATCAGGGGGACCAGACACGTGAGTACGACTGCAGCGACGGGCTTCTGCCGTGTCACTGTCGTGGCGCCCGACAGCCGTATCGACGTCGCCCTGCCGGAGGACATCGCAGTCGCCGACATCTACCCGGAGATCCTCCGTCTCACCGGCCAGACCCAGGCAGCCGGCGACCCCACCGGCTACCACCTGGTGTGCCGCGACGGCACGGTGCTCGACAGCGCGCGCACGCTCGCCGCCCAGCAGGTACTCGACGGCGAACTGCTCAGCCTGCGCCCGTTCGCGCAGTCACTGCCGCCCGCCGTCTTCGACGACGTGTCGGACGCCGTCGCCTCGGCCGTCACCCGGGACCGCCGCCTGTGGAGCGACGAACTGCTGCGCGGCGCCGGTCTGCTGGGCGGCGTACTGCTTCTCGTGCTGATGGGCTTCGTCCTCTGGTTCGCCGACCCCGTCCGGCACGACATGCGCAGCCTGCCCGGCATCATCGCGGGCTCCGCCGGACTGCTGCTCACCGCGTTCGCGGGGGTACGCGCCCGGGTCTACGGGGATCGCGCCACCGCCGTCGCACTCGGCCTCGGAGCACTGCCCCTCGTGCTCATCGCAGGCTCCGGCATCATCGGCCCGGACGCCGGCCAGGGCCCCGGCCGGCTGCAGTTCCTGCTCGGCTGCGTGGCCGTCCTGGTCGCGTCCGTCGTCCTGGTCGCTCTGACCCCGAGCGGCGACGCCCCCTTCGTCGCGGCGACCTTCGTCGCCATCGTCGGCACCCTTGCCACCTTCGTCGCGATCCTCACCGGGGTCTCCGCCACCGGGACCGCTGCGGTCTGCGCCCCGGTCGCTCTCGGCCTCGTCGCCTTCCTGCCCGGCCTCTCCGCCCGCTTCGCCCGACTGCCCATCGGTTACGCATCGCCACGCACCGCCCCGGGGGGTTACGACGACAGCTTCGCGGACCCGAACGCCTCCCCGGAGCCCGAAGGCGTCCCCGTCGACGCCGACCGCATCGCCGCCCAGGCCCGCCGCGGCCACGAGATGCTGCTCGGCCTGGTCGGCGGCTGCGCGGCCGTCGTCGTCGGGTCCGCCGCCGTCCTGGGCTTCTCCGGCAACGTCTGGGGCCGGCTCCTCGCCCTCGCCGCCGGACTCGCGATGCTGCTGCGCGCCCGTCTCTTCCGCTACACCTCGCAGGTCGCCTGCGTCCTGGTGGCGGGCATCGGCGCGGTCGCCCTGCTGATCCTCGGCCTCTCCCTGAACCCGCCGGCCGACCTGGTGAGGGAGCTGGCCCGGTACGGGGACAGCGGCTCCCTCGACATCCGTACGGTCTGGCTCTCCGCGGCCGTGGCCGCGGGCGCCGCACTGCTGACGGCGATCGGCCTGATCATCCCCCGTAAGGGCCTCTCCCCGTTCTGGGGCCGCCTCCTCGACCTCACGGAGAGCGCCGTCCTCCTCTCCTTGGTCCCGCTCTGCCTGGCAGTGCTGGACGTCTTCGCCAGAGCGAGAGCCCTCACCAGCTGAACCGAGCCCAGCCGGGCACAATCAAGCCCGTCCGGCGATCGAGGACAAAGCGGCACCCGGACACCCCGCCCACCAGCCCCCGGCAACCGGGCTCTGTCGGCCTGGTACGCTGTGTGACGGCCGTTTGTGTACGCGCCCCCGGATCATCCTGAGGGCTGCGCTCATCGGACCTTCGTCCTCGAGTAACGGAAGACCCCCTGAGATCAAGACCAGGGGCACTCGTGGGCGCATCGAACATCAAAGAGGAGTACCGCGTGTCGCTCGACGCCGCTACGAAGAAGCAGATCATGTCCGAGTTCGCCACCAAGGAGGGTGACACCGGTTCCCCCGAGGTCCAGGTGGCCATGCTCTCCCGTCGCATCTCGGACCTGACGGAGCACCTCAAGACGCACAAGCACGACCACCACTCCCGTCGTGGTCTGCTGATCCTGGTCGGCCAGCGTCGCCGCCTCCTGCAGTACCTGGCCAAGAAGGACATCCAGCGCTTCCGTGCCCTGGTCGACCGCCTCGGCATCCGCCGCGGTGCGGCCGGCGGCGCCAAGTAATACGCCGTGAAGGGAGCGGTTCCCACGACTGAGGGAACCGCTCCCTTTGTTGTACGTACAGGTGTGTGTGCAACAGCATGTAGGGGACGTGACCGGCTCGCCCGGTCGACCGGAATGCCAAGCTGAGCCGAATCTCAGTAACCTGGTCCCGGAACGTCCCGCAGACGAGCGGGAAGCAGCCTCCCCGCCGCCGGTCCTCGGTAGTGGCCCCCGGACACAGCAACCCGGGTGCTTCGATCGAAGACCGGCCCGCCGATGGAGGGCTTCTCCGCACCGTCCCCCGCCACACGGGCGTGGGGGCGAGAAGACGATATGTATCGGAGAAAACGCTAGTGGAGAACGAGACCCACTACGCCGAGGCCGTTATCGACAACGGAACCTTCGGCACCCGCACCATCCGCTTCGAGACGGGCCGCCTGGCCAAGCAGGCCGCCGGCTCCGCCGTTGCGTACCTGGACGACGACACCATGGTGCTGTCGGCCACCACGGCTTCCAAGAAGCCGAAGGACCAGCTCGACTTCTTCCCCCTCACAGTGGACGTCGAGGAGCGGCAGTACGCCGCGGGCAAGATCCCCGGCTCCTTCTTCCGCCGCGAGGGCCGCCCCTCCGAGGACGCGATCCTCACCTGCCGTCTGATCGACCGGCCGCTGCGCCCGTCCTTCAAGAAGGGCCTGCGCAACGAGATCCAGATCGTCGAGACGATCATGGCGCTCAACCCCGATCACCTGTACGACGTGATCGCGATCAACGCCGCCTCCTGCTCCACGCAGCTGGCCGGCCTGCCCTTCTCCGGCCCGATCGGTGGCACCCGTGTCGCTCTGATCAAGGGCCAGTGGGTCGCCTTCCCGACGCACACCGAGCTCGAGGACGCCGTCTTCGACATGGTCGTCGCCGGTCGGGTCCTGGAGGACGGCGACGTCGCGATCATGATGGTCGAGGCCGAGGCCACCGAGAAGACCATCCAGCTCGTCCAGGACGGCGCCGAGGCCCCGACCGAAGAGGTCGTCGCCGCCGGTCTCGAGGCCGCGAAGCCGTTCATCAAGGCCCTCTGCAAGGCCCAGTCGGAGCTCGCCGCCAAGGCTGCCAAGCCCACCGGCGAGTTCCCGGTCTTCCTCGACTACCAGGACGACGTCCTGGAGGCGCTCACCGCCGCCGTCAGCACCGAGCTCGCCAAGGCGCTCACCATCGCCGGCAAGCAGGAGCGCGAGGCCGAGCTGGACCGCATCAAGGAGATCGCCGGCGAGAAGCTGCTCCCGCAGTTCGAGGGCCGCGAGAAGGAGATCTCCGGTGCCTACCGCGCGCTGACCAAGAAGCTGGTCCGCGAGCGTGTCATCAAGGACAAGGTCCGCATCGACGGCCGTGGCGTCACGGACATCCGTACGCTCGCCGCCGAGGTCGAGGCCATCCCGCGCGTGCACGGCTCGGCGCTGTTCGAGCGTGGCGAGACCCAGATCCTGGGCGTCACCACCCTGAACATGCTCCGCATGGAGCAGCAGCTGGACACCCTCTCCCCGGTGACCCGCAAGCGCTACATGCACAACTACAACTTCCCGCCGTACTCCGTCGGTGAGACCGGCCGCGTGGGCTCGCCCAAGCGCCGCGAGATCGGCCACGGTGCGCTCGCCGAGCGCGCCATCGTGCCGGTGCTGCCGTCGCGCGAGGAGTTCCCCTACGCGATCCGCCAGGTCTCCGAGGCGCTGGGCTCCAACGGCTCGACGTCCATGGGCTCGGTCTGCGCCTCCACCATGTCGCTGCTGAACGCCGGTGTGCCGCTCAAGGCCGCCGTCGCCGGTATCGCCATGGGTCTGATCTCCCAGGAGATCGACGGCAAGACCCACTACGTCGCCCTGACCGACATCCTCGGTGCCGAGGACGCGTTCGGTGACATGGACTTCAAGGTCGCCGGTACGAAGCAGTTCGTCACCGCGCTCCAGCTCGACACCAAGCTCGACGGCATCCCCGCCTCGGTCCTGGCCGCCGCGCTGAAGCAGGCCCGCGACGCCCGCCTCCACATCCTCGATGTGATGAACGAGGCCATCGACGTCCCGGACGAGATGTCTCCGAACGCTCCGCGGATCATCACCGTCAAGATCCCGGTGGACAAGATCGGTGAGGTCATCGGCCCCAAGGGCAAGATGATCAACCAGATCCAGGAGGACACCGGCGCCGACATCACGATCGAGGACGACGGCACCATCTACATCGGTGCCCAGCAGGGCTCGCAGGCCGAGGCCGCGCGCGCCACGATCAACGCGATCGCCAACCCGACCATGCCGGAGGTCGGCGAGCGTTACCTGGGTACGGTCGTCAAGACCACCACCTTCGGTGCGTTCGTCTCGCTCATGCCGGGCAAGGACGGCCTGCTGCACATCTCGCAGATCCGCAAGCTCGCCGGTGGCAAGCGCGTGGAGAACGTCGAGGACGTGGTTGCGGTCGGAGCCAAGGTCCAGGTCGAGATCGCCGAGATCGACTCCCGCGGCAAGCTCTCCCTCATCCCCGTGATCGAGGGCGAAGAGGACGAGAAGAAGGACGACGCTGCCAAGTGACGTCCCGTAGTTCCGTGGCGACGGCCCGCACCTCCTCGGAGGCGCGGGCCGTCGCCCGTACCCAAACGCTTCTCAAGGGCACCAATGGCATCGGCACCGTTCGCCGCACCGTTCTCCCCGGCGGCCTCCGGATCGTCACCGAGACCCTGCCCTCCGTACGCTCCGCCACCTTCGGTATCTGGGCCAATGTCGGATCACGCGACGAGACGCCCAGCCTGAACGGCGCGACGCACTACCTCGAGCACCTCCTCTTCAAGGGCACGGCCAAGCGCAGCGCCCTCGACATCTCGTCCGCGATCGACGCGGTCGGCGGCGAGATGAACGCCTTCACGGCGAAGGAGTACACCTGCTACTACGCGCGGGTTCTCGACACCGACCTGCCGCTGGCCATCGATGTCGTCTGCGACATGCTGACCGGCTCGCTGATCGCCGCCGAGGACGTCGACGCCGAGCGTGGCGTCATCCTCGAAGAGATCGCGATGACCGAGGACGACCCGGGCGACTGCGTGCACGACCTGTTCGCGCACACGATGCTCGGCGACACGCCCCTGGGCCGCCCGGTCCTCGGCACCGTCGACACGATCAACGCACTGAACCGCGGCCAGATCGCCCGCTTCTACAAGAAGCACTACGACCCCACCCACCTGGTCGTCGCGGCCGCCGGCAACGTCGACCACGCCACGGTCGTACGCCAGGTCCGCAAGGCCTTCGAGCGCGCCGGCGCCCTGTCCCGTACCGAAGCTGTCCCGGTCGCACCCCGTGAAGGCTCCCGTACCCTGCGCACCGCGGGCCGGGTCGAGCTGCTCAACCGCAAGACCGAGCAGGCCCATGTCGTCCTCGGTGTTCCGGGCCTCGCCCGCACCGACGACCGCCGCTGGGCACTCGGCGTACTCAACACCGCCCTGGGCGGCGGAATGAGCTCCCGCCTCTTCCAGGAGGTACGGGAGAAGCGCGGACTCGCCTACAGCGTGTACTCGTACACCTCGGGCTTCGCCGACTGCGGACTCTTCGGCGTGTACGCGGGGTGCCGGCCCAGCCAGGTCCACGACGTCCTGAAGATCTGCCGCGACGAACTCGACCGGGTAGCGTCCGACGGACTGAGCGACGAAGAGATCGGCCGCGCCATCGGCCAGCTCTCCGGCTCCACCGTCCTCGGCCTGGAGGACACCGGCGCCCTGATGAACCGTATCGGCAAGAGCGAGCTGTGCTGGGGTGAGCAGATGTCGGTCGACGACATGCTGAGCCGGATAGCGCAGGTCACCCCGGACGACGTCCGGGCAGTGGCAGGCGAGGTACTCGGACAGCGCCCCTCGCTCTCCGTCATCGGTCCGCTCAAGGACAAGCAGGCCGGCCGCCTCGACGAAGCGGTCTCCTAATCCACCCGTAAGGAAGCAGAGCAATGAGCAAGCTGCGCGTGGCCGTTCTCGGCGCCAAGGGCCGCATCGGATCCGAAGCGGTACGAGCCGTCGAGGCCGCCGATGACATGGAACTGGTGGCCGCACTCAGCCGCGGCGACAAGCTGGAGACGCTCGCTGAAACCGGCGCCCAGGTCGCGGTCGAACTCACCACACCCGCGTCGGTGATGGGAAACCTCGACTTCTGCATCCGGCACGGAATCAACGCGGTCGTCGGCACCACCGGCTGGACCGACGAACGGCTCGCGCAGCTGAACACCTGGCTCTCCGGCTCCCCGGAGACCGGTGTGCTCATCGCGCCGAACTTCTCCATCGGCGCCGTCCTCACCATGAAGTTCGCGGAGCAGGCCGCACGCTACTTCGAGTCCGTCGAGGTCGTCGAACTGCACCACCCCAACAAGGTCGACGCCCCCTCCGGCACCGCCACCCGCACCGCCCAGCTGATCGCCGAAGCCCGGAAGAAGGCCGGCTGCGCCCCGCAGCCCGACGCCACGGCCACGGCGCTCGACGGCGCCCGCGGCGCGAACGTCGACGGGGTCCCGGTCCACGCGATCAGGCTCCGTGGCCTCCTCGCGCATCAGGAGGTGCTGCTCGGCGGCGAGGGCGAGACCCTCACCATCCGCCACGACTCCCTGCACCACAGCAGCTTCATGCCGGGCATCCTGCTGGGTGCACGCCGTGTGGTGACCACTCCGGGCCTCACCTTCGGCCTGGAACACTTCCTCGACCTGAACTGACTGAGCCCACTGCCATGCGCGCAAAGATCACTTACCTCGTCACCGCTGCCGTCCTGGTCTTCTACTTCGTCCTGGTCGGCAGCCGTGGCCTGCTGCTCATCAAGCACGGCACGCTGCTCACGGTCACCTTCGGGGTCGCAGTGCTGATCCTGCCGGTGATCGGCATCTGGTTCCTCTGGAAGAACACCCAGTTCGTCCGCAGGGCCAACGCCCTCGCCGCAGAGCTGGACGCCGAGGGCGGCCTGCCCGTCGACGAGCTGGTCCGTACCCCGGCCGGTCGTATCGATCGCGACTCGGCCGACGCCGTCTTCGCACGGCGCCGCGAGGAGACCGAGGATTCCCCGGACGACTGGCGCTGCTGGTTCCGGCTCGCCGTCGCCTACCAGGACGCCCGGGACACCCCGCGCGCCCGCAAGGCCATGCAGCGCGCCATCGCCCTGCACACGAGGACATCGAGCCCGGCGGCCGCGTCGGGCCCGTCGGTCACATCGAGCTCGTCCGGCGACTGAGAACATCCCCCGAGCTCGCCCGGCGACCGAGGACGGAACCGGCCGCCGGGCGGCCTCGGAGCACTAGCTGAGCCGATACTCGTCGTCCCAGGCCTCTATCGTGTCCGCGGCCCGGTCGAACGCCTCGCTGCGCCCCAGGAAGTCCGCGTTGCTGTCGGTGAGCAGTGGCGGCACGGCGTCGCCACCCAGACGTACGACGATCAGGGCCTGCCCCTGCACCGTGCGCGGGAACCCGAGCCACTTCACTGGCTGCTGCACCGTACGGACCGCGGTGACCCGGCTCCACGGCACGGTGGTCGTTATGAAGAAGCCCACGCGCCGCACTCCGTGCCGACTCACCCAGGCGCCGACCCGCAGCATCCGCAGGGCGCAGAGAATCACCACAAGGGCGAGCCCGAGGCATGCTGCGGCCCCGGGCAGTGCCCCGGCAAACGCGGTGATCATGCCTGCGATCAACACGTACGAGGCGAGCAACAACAAGGTGGCCGCCGCAGCGACCCGCCACGGCCCGGGGCGGTAGGGGCGCCGCCAGCTGTCGTGGTCGTCGAACGGCAGCGCGATGTCCTCAGCGCTCGCGTCAAACGCGCGGTCGGCCGTCAGAAAGGGCAGGGGCACGACTGATCCTCACTCACAAGCACGCTCGATTGCTGTGCCCGGTGAGGCTACCGAGCAGGCCACCGCCGCTACCACCCCAGGGGCCCCGTACGAGTCAGGGGCCGTGCGCGGCTTCGGTCTGCTGAGTGTGCGAGGGAGCCTCGGCCGGGGCAAGTGCCGGAAGACCGAGGATCAATGATCCGGCAAGACCGGCGAGCACCGTCAGTCCTACGAGGGAACGGGCCGCCAGCTGGGCGGCGGTGGCGCGTTCCCGGGGCGGCGGCGCGACGTTGCTACGGAATCGGTCGGCCTCGGCCACGAAGGCGAACGGGACGGCTTCACGCCGGCGGAACATGAGGAAGTTCTCCTTGATCTCTGTTACAGGTGCTGCTAAGGAGTCAGACGCACGGCACGCCCGTTCGGTGCCCCGAATCACCTGATTGGCCGAAGAAATCCCCGGACGGGCCTTCCGCGCCTCGTTGTCAGTGACGGCCCGTAGAGTGGGCGCCGCCCGAGCGACGCAATTGGAAGGACCCCGCCGGTGACCGAGACCCCCGAGCCCGCAAAGCCCAGCTTCCTCAGCGATGTCACCGTCGAGCTGGTGAAGCACTCCGCGGCCGACTCCGACGTCCTGTTCGCCGCCCGTGTCTCCACGGCCGGAGAGCAGTCCCTGGAGGAGGTCAGTAAGGACCCGGAGCGTTCGAAGGGGCTCATCAACTTCCTGATGCGCGACCGCCACGGGTCCCCGTTCGAACACAACTCGATGACGTTCTTCATCAGCGCCCCGATCTTTGTGTTCCGCGAGTTCATGCGTCACCGGGTCGGCTGGTCGTACAACGAGGAATCGGGCCGCTACAGGGAGCTGGAGCCGGTCTTCTACGTCCCCGGTGAGGCTCGCAAGCTCGTTCAGCAGGGCCGCCCCGGCAAGTACGAGTTCGTCGAGGGCACCGCGGCACAGCAGGAGCTCACGGGCCGTGTGATGGAGGACTCGTACCGCCAGGCGTACGAGGCCTACCAGGAGATGCTCGCCGCCGGCGTGGCCCGCGAGGTCGCCCGCGCCGTGCTCCCGGTGGGGCTGTTCTCGTCGATGTACGCCACGTGCAATGCCCGCTCGCTGATGCATTTCCTCGGCCTGCGCACCCAGCACGAGCTGGCGAAGGTGCCGTCCTTCCCTCAGCGGGAGATCGAAATGGTCGGTGAACAGATGGAGGAGCAGTGGGCGCAGCTCATGCCGCTCACCCATGCAGCCTTCAACAAAAATGGACGCGTAGCTCCGTAGGCGGTGTCCGTATTGCGGCGTTTCGTGAAGTTCATCTAGGCTGATCAAACGGACCCGGCACTGCTTGAACCCCCGAGCAGGCAGTGCCGGGCTCCTATCCCTTGTCCCCCCGAGGGGACACCGCGCGCTGAGCAACGAGTAGCGTGTTACCCATGGCTCCGATCTCCACTCCGCAGACCCCCTTCGGGCGGGTCCTCACCGCTATGGTCACGCCCTTCACGGCGGACGGCGCACTCGACCTCGACGGCGCCCAGCGGCTCGCCGCCCATCTGGTGGACGCAGGCAATGACGGCCTGATCATCAATGGCACCACCGGCGAGTCCCCGACCACCAGCGACGCGGAGAAAGACCAGCTCGTACGGGCTGTCCTGGAAGCCGTGGGGGACCGGGCCCATGTCGTCGCCGGCATCGGCACGAACGACACCCGCCACAGCGTCGAGCTGGCCCGCACGGCCGAGCGCGCCGGCGTCCACGGCCTTCTCGCGGTGACGCCGTACTACAACAAGCCGCCGCAGGAAGGTCTCTTCCGCCACTTCACGGCCATCGCGGACGCCACCGGTCTGCCGGTGATGCTCTACGACATTCCCGGCCGCAGCGGTGTGCCGATCGACACAGAGACGCTGGTCCGGCTCGCGGAGCATCCGCGCATCGTCGCCAACAAGGACGCCAAGGGCGACCTGGGCCGCGCCAGCTGGGCGATCGCCCGGTCCGGCCTCGCCTGGTACTCCGGCGACGACATGCTGAACCTGCCGCTGCTCTCGGTCGGCGCCATCGGCTTCGTCTCGGTCGTCGGCCACGTCGTCACCCCCGAGCTGCGCGCCCTCATCGAGGCGTACCTCGGCGGAGACGTCCAGAAGGCCACGGAGATCCATCAGAAGCTCCTGCCGGTCTTCACCGGCATGTTCCGCACCCAGGGCGTGATCACCACCAAGGCCGCGCTCGCCCTCCAGGGCCTGCCCGCCGGCCCGCTGCGTCTCCCCCTGGTGGAACTCACCGCACAGGAAACGGCGCAGCTCAAGATCGATCTCGCCGCCGGTGGGGTACAGCTGTAACCACAGACTTCACAACTGAATACGCGAAGAACATTCGCAAGAGCGACATCACAGACAACAGCAAGTGCACGAATGACATGCGCGCCACGTGCCTCAGCGGTACGTGGCGTGCGTGGTAAGGAGAGTCTTTTGAGTCATCCGCACCCCGAACTCGGCACCCCGCCGAAGCTCCCGAAGGGTGGCCTCCGTGTCACTCCTCTGGGCGGCCTCGGCGAAATCGGCCGCAACATGACGGTTTTCGAGTACGGCGGCCGCCTGCTCATCGTCGACTGCGGAGTGCTCTTCCCCGAGGAGGAGCAGCCCGGAATCGACCTGATCCTGCCGGACTTCACCACGATCCGGGACCGTCTCGACGACGTCGAGGGCATCGTCCTCACGCACGGACACGAGGACCACATCGGTGGTGTCCCGTATCTGCTGCGGCTGAAGCCGGACATCCCGCTCATCGGCTCCAAGCTGACCCTCGCCCTGATCGAGGCGAAGCTCCAGGAGCACCGCATCCGTCCGTACACCCTCGAAGTCGCCGAGGGCCAGCGCGAGCGCATCGGCGTCTTCGACTGCGAGTTCATCGCGGTCAACCACTCCATCCCGGATGCTCTTGCGGTCGCCATCCGCACGCCCGCGGGTATGGCAGTCGCGACCGGTGACTTCAAGATGGACCAGCTCCCGCTGGACGGCCGTCTCACGGACCTGCACGCCTTCGCCCGGCTGAGCGAAGAAGGCATCGACCTTCTCCTCTCCGACTCGACGAACGCAGAGGTTCCCGGCTTCGTACCGCCCGAGCGGGACATCTCCAACGTCCTGCGCACGGTGTTCGCGAACGCCCAGAAGCGCATCATCGTGGCGAGCTTCGCCAGCCACGTGCACCGCATTCAGCAGATCCTCGACGCGGCACACGAGTACGGCCGCCGGGTCGCCTTCGTCGGCCGCTCGATGGTCCGCAACATGGGCATCGCGCGTGACCTCGGCTATCTGAAGGTCCCCGCGGGCCTGGTCGTCGACGTCAAAACCCTCGACGACCTGCCGGACGACGAGGTCGTGCTGGTCTGCACGGGTTCCCAGGGCGAGCCGATGGCCGCGCTGTCCCGCATGGCCAACCGCGACCACCAGATCCGGATCGTCCAGGGCGACACGGTGATCCTCGCGTCGTCCCTGATCCCGGGCAACGAGAACGCGGTCTACCGCGTGATCAACGGCCTGACCCGCTGGGGTGCCCACGTCGTCCACAAGGGCAACGCCAAGGTCCACGTCTCGGGCCACGCCTCGGCCGGCGAGCTGCTGTACTTCTACAACATCTGCAAGCCGAAGAACCTGATGCCGGTCCACGGCGAATGGCGCCACCTGCGGGCCAACGCCGAACTGGGTGCCCTCACCGGCGTGCCCAAGGACCACATCGTCATCGCCGAGGACGGCGTCGTCGTCGACCTCGTCGACGGCAAGGCCAAGATCGTCGGCAAGGTGCAGGCCGGTTATGTGTACGTCGACGGCCTCTCGGTCGGAGACGTCACGGAGACCTCCCTCAAGGACCGGCGCATCCTCGGCGACGAGGGCATCATCTCGGTCTTCATCGTGGTCGACAGCTCGTCCGGCAAGATCACGGGCGGTCCCTACATCCAGGCCCGAGGCTCCGGTATCGACGACGCGGCATTCACAGCCGTCGTGCCGAAGATCGAGGAAGCGCTCAACAAGTCCGCCCAGGACGGCGTGGTGGAGCCGCATCAGCTCCAGCAGCTCGTCCGTCGTTCGATGGGCAAGTGGGTCTCCGACACCTACCGTCGGCGCCCGATGATCCTTCCCGTCGTCGTCGAGGTCTGACGCCCCGACAGGCGCGAACTCCGGAGCGGGGCCCCCGATTTGCATCGGGGCGCCCCGCTCCAGTACGTTTACGGCTCCGCCTGACCGGGAAGCACCCTGCGCACTCGTGCGTGGAGGGCACCCCCGCAGGGGCGGGAATTCCGACTCGGAACTTCTGATAAAGTCGGATCCGCCGAAAGGCAAAGGCCACTTCAACGGCCACCGGAATCAAATTCGGACCGGAAACGGTAACGAAAAAGAGTCTGGTAAGGTTGGAATCGCCGGAAAGGGAAACGCGAAAGCGAAAACCTGGAAAGCGGAACCCGCTTCGACCGGGAATCGGACACGAAAGAGTCTGATAGAGTCGGAAACGCAAGACCGAAGGGAAAGCCCGGAGGAAAGCCCGAGAGGGTGATTACAAAGGAAGCGTCCGTTCCTTGAGAACTCAACAGCGTGCCAAAAGTCAACGCCAGATATGTTGATACCCCGACCTGCTTCGGCAGGTTCGAGGTTCCTTTGAAAGTCCTGCCGGGCCCTTGTGGTTCCGGTAGGCAATTACACAGCGAGGACGCTGTGGACGGTCGG
>NZ_JBSFCW010000039.1:0-58041 GCF_053593595.1 Streptomyces sp. NPDC002206 | reverse complement strand
AAACGCTCTGCTGGGAAACCCCAGCCGAGCGTCTCGCTAAGCTCCTGGCAACAGCCAGTTGATCACCTGTGTTGCAACGACCCCTGGAATTCGCCTCCCGGCCCGGGGCGTTTCCCCGGGTCACGCTTGTGCCCCCGGCAGGATTCGAACCTGCGACACCCGCTTTAGGAGCGTGGTGGGGCGAGTTGGCGCCTGACCTGGCTGACGCGGACTTCGGCGCCTGCTGACTGTGGTCTCCACCAGCAGCCGCAGTTCCCCGTGAGTCCCCGTCTGATCTGGCGCGGTTGTGGCACGGGGACTGACGACGAGCGTCAGCAGGAGGGCGCGGTGGGCATCGATGCGAGGGTCTGCATTGCCCGCCATAAGGCGGCAGCCGAGCCGAGCCCCGTGCGGGAAGCCTGATCGCCCAGGGGCAGAGAGGCGGATCGTCTCCGTCCCCGGCCCGCTGCGTGAGTTGTGCTTCCGCAGATGGCCATCTGCGGCGTCAGCGGGTAGGCGCTCCGCGGGCCTGTCGCCGTGTCCTCCGGCGTCGACGTACCCAGTCCCCGGCCTCACCTATGGCAACTAGGAAAGCGGCGGACGCCGCGCACGGTGCGAGCTCGGCCGATTGACCAATGCCCTTGCCCAGTGACCAGAGGGTAATGGTGATCACGATCCACCACGTGGTCAGCGATGTGGTCTGGCGCCACAAGCGTGCTCGATGTGACGGGGCGGGGATCAACGCTCGGCTTCTTCCGGCGAGGCAACCAACGGGTCGTGCCTGCGCTCGCAGCCGTCGTCTCGCAGGTGCAGTCGGCGAAGATCTTGCAGGGCGGCAACGGGGAAGGGGTAGCGTCTCCACTTCTCGTGGTAGCCGTCCTCTCCATGGGTCCGCAGCACTGTCTGTGCCGCCTCCGTGACGGAGTGACTGAGGGCGCTAAGGGGTTGCGTGGAGCTCCAGGAGAGCGAGCCCTCCCTGTCGGGCACACCGAAGCTCACCGCCATGTCCGGGAACCGGTAGACCGCGATGTCCACGTCCGGGCCCCGGCGGCGCAGAACCCATCGCGCTTCGGCCGGCTCAAGGTCGAAGGAGACCCGCTGGACGGTCGAAGGTCCATAGAGACCTGCGACTGCGTATAGCAAGTCGGCAAGAGCGTCCGTGCAGTAGCTGACGGAGTCCTTGCACTCCGAGGAGCTGTCAGCGATGCGGCACGTCGCCCAGCCAGTGCTGTAGAGCTCCCAACTGAACTGGAGATCACCTGTCATTGTTCGCCTCCCCGTGATCGTTCACGAAGACGGTACAGCGCAGGTCGGCGCATCGAGGGCCTGAAGCACTAGTTTGGAAGACCCCGTATGCGGGTGGCGGCTGACCTGCGAAGCCCCTGACCTGGGCCGGAGCGTGGTCGGTGCCGCTGTTCCCCGTGAGTCCCCGCTGCGCCCCGCCGTAACGGGCATGCAACGGGCACGGTCCCGGCCGGGTAAGAGAACGCATGGACACGGCACGCGTGTTGACGAGCGGGCCAGATCTGGCATGCGCGGCGCCGCCCCTGTGGGCTTTCACGTAATTGGGTGTAGTTCGTGCTGAGGGAAGATCACCGTGCAGGCTGTGATGCGGTTGGGGTGCTGGTCGGGGGTGGGGTAGAGGCGTTCCTGGTCGCGGGTGAGGTGGACAGCGCCTGTACTCCTCGATGCTCTGTTGACCGTGGGTTAGGGTCCCGGTTGATGATGCATAAGAACGAAGTCCATATCGACGTGTCGCTGGTGCGGCGGCTGCTGGCGCGGCAGTTTCCGGGGTGGGCCGACCTGCCGCTGAGGATGGTGCAGTCTGCGGGCACCAACAACACGATCTGTCGGCTCGGTGACGACATGGCGGTCCGCTTGCCCCGTATTGCGGACGCCGTTGAGCAGGTGGAGTTCGAGCATCACTGGCTGCCGCGACTGGCTCCGCTCCTTCCCGCTGGGGTGCCCGAACCGATCGCTCTGGGACGGCCAGGCGAGGGGTATCCCTTCCCCTGGGCGATCGGTCGCTGGATCGATGGAGTGCACCCGACGGGTGAGGAGAGGGACGGAGACCGGTTCGCCATAGACCTCGGCGAGTTCGTCGCAGCAATGCGCATGGCCGATGCGACCGGGGTGCGGCAGGGCTACCGGGGCGGGTCATTGCATACTCGCGATGCCTACGTACGGGAGTGGACCGCCAAGGCAGCGGATGTCATCAACGCCCGTGCTGTCCTTGCCGCCTGGGAACAGGCTCTCGACCAGCCAAGTTGGGACGGACCGCCCGTTTGGACGCACGGCGACCTTATCCCCGGCAACGTCCTGGTCGCCGGCAACGGACTCCGCGCAGTGATCGATTTCGGAGCGGCAGGCGCGGGCGACCCGGCCTGCGACGCGATCGCAGCGTGGACATTGCTCACCGCGAAGACGCGGCAGATCTTCCGGGAGTCAGCAGGGTTTGACGACGCGACCTGGGCCCGCGGACGAGGCTGGGCACTCACCTTCGTCGGCGGGATCTCTTACTACCGCGACACCAACCCTGCCATGGCTGAGCTGGGGCGACGCGCCATTGCGGAGGTCCTCGCAGAGCCGCCCGGATGAACAGCGCTCCAGGTCCTTCGCTGCTTGCCTGCAGAGCACCCTGCGGGCCCCAACGAGATGGCGTCGCTCTGCGACGGTGAAGCACCACTTGCCCCAGCTTCCATCCCGTCCGCCTTCGGCCCACACACCGTGGAGCGGGCGTGGTTCATGGCGTCCAGGTGGAGCGCGCCACTGTACGAACGACCTGGACGCCATGGGCCGCGTCTGCTCGGCTCTGCCTGGGACGAAGGCGGACGGGATGGAAGCCCACAACGCTCGCCACGAATCCGCCGGCACCCGCGAACGGCGCCCCTCCCATCCCGGAGTCTGAGCGCCCCCGCCGGAGGCATGTCTTGTGCCTGCCGTGTCCCTCGTTGGCTGTATTCACGTCGGCCCGGAGTACGTCGCCACCGAGCTACCAGGTGGTATCCGGCGTCCTTCAGGAGGGTGAGCGCCGTGCAGCCGTCATTTGCGAAGGCGGCCGACAGGCTGGCCGACGTACTGCAGGACCCCACCGCAGATCAGCATAAGCATGCTGCAGGCGAAGAGGGCGTCGGAGGTGGTGAGGTCGTGCACCGTGCCGGCGTACTGGTTCAGCGCCATCCCCGCGCCGAACGCCAGGGCTCCGGAGCCCCACAGCCGGGGCCGCAGGATGTACCCCCGCTGCCACGGCACAACCCGGCCGGTCGTGAGGGCCAGGACACCCGCCGCAACGTAGAGCACCACGGCGACCCCCACGACGACCAGCGAAATGACGTGCAGCATCGAACCCCCCTCGTCCATGCTCCTGATCATGGCCACGCCTGCTGTGGACAGCTAGACCCAGCGCTGTGATTTCGGCGACAGCGGCACCATCGGGATGCTCCAGCTGCCGTACGCCGCATCCGCCGCTGCTGTCGGAACTCGTGGGCGTAGCCACCTCGTCCAGGTTGTCTCGCTCTAGTTGCGCGACCGGCGTAGCCGGGGCCCAGAGCGGGGCGGAGACAGGAGCGCAGGGCCCCGGCGGTGAGCCGGGGAGCGCGCGACGAGCGGAGCGAGGAGCCTTGATGAGGTAGAGAAACCTGTAACAGGCCTTAAGAAGCTGTCCGGCCAGCAAACCGGTCGATGCCGAACCACAACGGAAGACGGGGCCGGGCCACACGGCCGGTGCGGCGCGACGCCCTCGGAGGACCGTCCCCTGTGGCGGCGGTTATTGTTCCCGGTCCAGAGGGATGGCAGGGATTGAGGGGAACATCGTGGCGCAGCACCTGGGGCCGCTGGAGCTGGTCGGAGACCGGTGGATAATCGGGGATCCGAAACGGAAGGACGGCCTGTGCGTGGTACTCATGCCCGAGGGCATCGAGCACTACAGGCGTGCGGATCCCGCGCCTCAGTCCGTCGTCCAGTGGCCCCAGTTCGTGCAACTGGGGGTTCATGCGACCTGCTGGAAGTGGGAGGCTACCCGTACCGGAGGTTTCGTCGGCGCATTCAGCAATACCCCTTATGAGACTGGGCGTGACGGCTGCTCCCTGCAGGGGCTGCTCCGCCACCCATCCGAGCCGTGGTCGGTGCGATACACGCACCACAAGCGCCACTACACGGGCAGCCACGTGTTCCTGCTGAAGGCCCTGGTTCGCAAGCTTTCCGAGGCGAAGGCACTGGACCGTCTCGGTGATCCACAGTGGCTGGGCGCGGCCGTCGCCAAGTTGTCGCCGGTGACCGCTTGGCTCCCCAGCTCGGGCAACCACCTGGTGCAGGAGACCATCGAGAGCCTCGGCGCCTGAACACGGTGCCTGCGGTTCAGGGGCGCCGCGGCCTCCCTGACGTGTCTTCACGGAGACCCTTCTCCGAAATGAGCCGTCTCCAACTCGGGACAACCCTCAGCCGGCGCGAGTGAGCGCGGTCAGGTGATCCAGGTACTCCCGGCCTGCCGTCTCCGTGGCGTAGTCCTGGTTGATGATGGCCGCCAGTTCTCGGCTGACCATGAGCAGGGAGGGCAGGGACTGCCGGTCCCCCTTCAGCGCCCACTCGCCGTAGTTCACGGCCTGGTCCAAGTCGCCCTGTCGGGCTGCCACCACGCCAAGGGTGATCCGCGCTTCCGCCATGCGCATCGGTGAGCGTTCGGAGCCGTCGAAGTCAGTGCCCGCCCGGATCACCTCGTGGGCAAGGTTCTCGGCGAAGCGGTCCTCTCCGAGCAGGCGGTAGCAGTCCATCGCGTAGAAGTCGAACTTCGCCGGGTCCACCACGAAGTGGTGGTCAAGGTTCTCGGGGTACGGCATTCCTTCGAGGAGCTTCCGCCCTCGATCCAACGCCACTTCCGTCTGCCGCCGGTCTCCCAGCCGCGCCCAACCCTTCGCCTCCTGGGCGGCAAGCTGCACCGCAACCCCGTGCTTGGGGGACGCGTCGGTCCCGGCCTGCGAGGCTGCCAGGATTCCGCGGTAGTCGCCTGTCGTGAGGGCGAACCATGCGCGCATCTCGTGGGCCCAACCGGAGATCTCCGGGTTGTCCGCCTCACGAGCTAAAGACAGGGCTGCCCTGCGGGTGCTCTCTGCCGCTGCGCGGTCGCCCATGTCGTACTCGACGCAGCCGATTAGGAGTGCGAGCCATCCGGAGAGGGTGAGCACTTCGCGGTGCTGCGCGAGCGTGAGGCGTTGGGCCTGAAGCCCGGCAACGTGCTTGAGCCACTGCCTGCCCTCGGCGGCCAGCTGCCCGCTTGGCAGGTATGGGTACTCCGAGCACAGTCGGTCGGTGGTGATCCGGAGTGCGTCAAGAGTGGCGGTGTCGACGTCGGATGCCTGCAACCGGCTGATGATGTCCAGTGTTTCCATGCCGCTCGCCGCGACGATCTCGGCGTTTCCATCCCGCTGCCCAGCGACGGGGAAGATCGCATGGGTCACGGTGCCGAAGGTGGCGGCAATGATCGGCTGGTAGAAGTCGCTCGGCATGAACCTCGCCGGACTCCCACCGCTTCCATTGGCGGACCATGCTGGAGCCTTCCGGCAACGGCTTCGGCGAGTGGGCCCGGAGCGCGGCAACCACTTTCCGTCGTCAAGGCGTATCAGGTCCTTCGAGCCATCATGAACACGGCTGTTGACGATGAACTCGTTCGCCGCAATCCCTGCCGGGTCAAGGGGGCCGACCGGTACGACGTGCCCGAGCGCCCAGTTTTGACCGTGGCCGAGGTGTACGCGGTGGCCGATGCCATGGCGCCGCGCTACCGGCTGCTCGTCCTACTCGCGGCCTTCACCACATTGCGGTTCGGTGAGCTGGCGTCGCTGCGCCGCCGGGACATCGATACTGCCGGGCGGGTGGTCCTGGTACAGCGCGCCCAGGCCGAGATGCAGGACGGCAAGCTCTTCGACAAGGCTCCGAAGTCGGCGGCCGACGTGCGCCCCGTCGCCTTCCCGGACGAGATCCTGGCCGACGTCGTCGAGCACCTGGAGCGCTACGCGGGGGCGGGCCGTGACGGTCACGTCTTCCTTGGCCCCCAGGGCGGACAGTTACGGCGCAGCAACTTCCGGGACGACTGGATCAAGGCGCGCGAGGATGCGGGCATCGCTGCCGATGTCCACTTCCATGATCTGCGGCACACGGGAAACACCTTGGCCGCTGCCGGGGCGAGCACGCGTGAGCTGATGACGCGCATGGGGCACAGCACCGCCCGTGCCGCATTGATCTATCAGCACATGACCGCCGACCGGGACCGTGCGATCGCCGATCGGCTGGGGTCGATGATCCGCCAACGGCAGGGAGACGCCGCGACGTAGTGGCACGTGTGTGGCACGGACGTGATCATGCGAAAGGGCCAGTTCGAGAGGATCAAGCCTCTGAACTGGCCCTTCTTGGCGTGCCCCCGGCAGGATTCGAACCTGCGACACCCGCTTTAGGAGAGCGGTGCTCTATCCCCTGAGCTACGAAGGCGGGCTACCGCTGACGGCAGTCCAGGACAGGGTAGCGGATGAGGCGCAGGGGTGATGGAGGCAGGCGGGCGGTGCATCGGTGAAGGTGCTGCCGGACGCCCGCACGGTGTGGGGAGCGGGGTGTCTTGACGGGGCATGGGGGCGGGCATAGCGTCACGAAAGTACTGAGCAAGCGCTTGGAGAGGTCGTTCGTGCCGCACACCGACCCGATCCCCGCCGACCCGGCCCCGGATGCCGCCGCCCGCATCGAGGCGGCGCTGACCGGACCAGGAGCCCCGTTCGCCGTCGTGCGGTTGCAGGACGGCCCACAGGCCGGCGCGCTCGTGTACGCGGACGGGCCCAGGACCCTCCGCGAATTCGTGGAGACCACCTGGGCCTTCGGGGACCAGCCGTTCCTGATCGCCGCCGAGCGCAGCTACTCGTACGCGGAGTTCTTCGCCGCCGCGTCCGCGCTGGCGTGCCGGCTGACCGAGGTGTACGGGCTCTGCCCCGGCGACCGGGCCGTCGTCGCGATGCGCAACCACCCCGAGTGGCAGATCGCCTTCTGGGCCGCGCAGCTGGCCGGTCTCGTCGCCGTTCCGCTCAACGCCTGGTGGACCGAGGACGAGTTCACGTACGCGCTCGACGACTGCGGACCGAGGGTGCTGCTGGTGGACGGGGAGCGGCTGCCGCGCGTCTCCGCGTGGGCGGAGAAGACCGAGGCTCGCGTGGTCGTCTTCCACCACCGGGACGGCGTGATTCCGCAGGGGGCCGAGCGATACGAGGACCTGCCCGCGCCCGACCCGCTCGCCGCACCGCCCGAGGTCGAGATCCGCCCCGAGGACGATGCGACGATCATCTACACCTCGGGCACCACCGGACGGCCCAAGGGCGCCGTCGCCACCCACCTCGCCCAGGTGGGCGCCGCACTCAACCCGCGGTTCTACGCGACCGCTTCCGCACTCCGACGCGGGATCATTCCGGGACAGGGGCCCGCGCCGGTCACCCTGATGACCTTTCCGTTCTTCCATGTCGCCGCGTTCACCTCTTTCTACGCGGCCATGGCGGCGGGCGGTGCGCTCGTGCTCATGCGGAAGTGGGACGACGAGGAGGCGCTGCGGCTGATCCGCGAGCACGGCGTAACGCACTACGCGGGCGTCCCGGCCACCGCCCTTCAGCTGCTCGCCGCCGCCGAGCGGGCGGGCGACGAGCTGGCGAGCCTCCAGATGCTGAACACCGGCGGGGCCGCCGCTCCGCCCGACCTGGTGGCGCAGCTCACCGCCCGGTACGGCGAGCGGATCGAGCCGCGCAACGGCTACGGCCTGACCGAGACCTGCGGCGGCGTCCTGGCGAACTTCGGCGCCGACTACCGGCTGCACCCGGGCAGCGTCGGCCGGCCGGCCCCCACCACCGAGGTGCGGATCGCCGGTCCGGCGGGTGAGGCACTGCCCGAGGGCGAGATCGGCGAGCTGTGGCTGCGCGGCCAGTCACTGGTCCGCGGCTACTGGCACAACGAGGCGGCGACGGCCGAGGCGTTCACGGACGGATGGTTCCGGACCGGCGATCTCGCGCTGGTGCGTGACGGGCGGGTCAGCGTCGTGGACCGGCTCAAGGACATGGTGATCCGCGGCGGTGAGAACGTGTACTGCGTGGAGGTCGAGGCCGTGCTCCACGATCACCCGGACGTCGAGGACGCGGCGGTGCTGGGTGTGGCGCACCCGGTCCTCGGCGAGGAGGTCGCTGCGGTCGTCCGGCTGCGGCCCGGCGCCACCGTCACGGCTGACGAGCTGCGGGCGCACGTGGGGCGGAGCCTGGCCGCGTTCAAGGTGCCGGCCCATGTCCTCGTACGCGAAGAGCCGCTTCCGCGGAACCCGACCGGGAAGATTCTCAAGCGTGAACTGCGCAGGCCGGTCGACGACGAGGTGCGGGGGAGAGGGACGAAGAGCGGGTAGCAGGGGAGGGGCGTGATCAGGAGCGGGTGATGCGGACCCGGTAGTTGCCCTTGGAGTCCTTGTCGACCACCGATATGCGTATCCCTTCGGTCGGGTCGGCGAACGTCTGGCCGGGCTGGAACGGGGCGTCGGAGAGCTCGGCCTGCACATTGGGAGAGCGTGTGCAGCCTCTGCTGCCCTTGGTGCTGTCCGCGACGGAGACCGGCCCCTGGCCGGTGTCCACGTCGGAGCGCACCTTGTAGATGAGTACGCCGGGCCTGCAGACCGCCCGGTCGTTGCCCGCCTGGGTCCGTACCTCCACCGCGTAGCCCGACTCCGCACTGAGCGGCACGAAGGCCAGCTTCAGACCGCCCCGGGTGGCCAGCGGCCCGAGGATGCGGTCGGTGGTGCCGGGTTTGGAGGCGCAGCTGATCTGGTTGTTGTCGAGCCAGCCGAGCTTCCACTTGTGCCAGCCGAGCAGATCGTTGTTGGCCCCCCAGTCCTCGGACATGATGTCCCAGTGCCCGACCGAGCCGCCGCCCTCCATGGTGTAGAGGTCGGGCAGGCCGAAGACATGACTGTTCTCGTGCGGCAGGACGCGGTAGCCGGTCTGCGCGTACGACCCGGAGCCGTCGTCCTGGCGGCTGTAGATGAAGGACGTGTTGGCGAGCGGGACGCCGTCCGCGAGCGGGGCGTCGGCGTTGCCCGAGAAGGTCACGGACAGGACGGTGTCCAGCGCGGAGGGTCCGGCGTTCGGTGTGACCAGGACATTGACCAGGTCGTACTCGCGGAAGTCCACCTTCTGGTCGGCGATGGCCACGATGTCCTGGACCAGATGGCGGTAGCCCGGTTCGTACGCTGAGCCGCGCTCTATCCCGTACGCCGAGAACGGCAGCGGCATCCGCAGCCAGCTCTTCACGGGGACTTCGGGCCGGTAGATGAGCCGGCCGTACGAACTGGTCCGGAACCAGGCGGTGGTCTGCGGGAAGAATTCGGCGAGCCGGTCCATCGCCGCCCCGAGTCCTGGTGCGTCCGGGAAGTCGATCATCAGGTTGAGCGCGTGCACCTCACCGGTGGACCGGGAGTAGCCGGTCGGGGTCGGCATGCCCTCCGACATCTGCACGCCCATCGTCGCGGATATCCGGCACGGTCCGAGCCCAGCCGCCTCCGCGGTGGCCGCTGGTCCCGCGGAGGCGTGGCCGGAGGGGGAGAGCGTGCTGCTGGCCGAGGCTGTGGCGACGATGACCAGCGTGGTTGCCCCGGCGAGTGCGAGGGTGCGGCGGCGGCTGGGTATCCGGTGGCGGGGTTGCTGCATAGAGTCGCCTTCCGGGGTCCGCGGCAGCCGACGGGCCCTGACTGCGCTCTGCTGATCACCCTCTGGCGGGCGGTGCGCGGCCGCGCGTTGGGTGCGCCGATCGGTGGATTCTCCATTCGATCGATGTGACTCAGGTCACATCAAAGGTGGGAAATAACCGGGGGCTCATTCCCCGTTTGAACCCGTGTCCCCGCGAAACGGGGAGGCGCTCCCCGGTTGTACGCATCCGGGTCGCGCAAGAGCCAGCAAGAGCCGGAAGGGAAGGGGCTGCCGTCGTGGAGACCGTCACTCGCATCGCCGCCGACACCGACACCGGGACGGCGCCGCGCCGCACGTCCCGCCCGCGGGCGGACGCGCTGCGCAACCGTGAGCGGATCGTGGCGGCGGCGCGCGAGATGTTCGTCGAGTTCGGGCCGGATGTGCCGCTCGACGAGATCGCCCGCCGTGCAGGCGTCGGCAACGCCACGCTCTACCGGAACTTTCCCGACCGGGCCGCGCTGACCCATGAGGTCGTTCTCTCGGTCACCTCCCGCACCACCGACCGTGCGGAGGAGGCAGCGGCCGAGGAGGCCGACCCCTTCGCTGCGCTCAGCCGCTTCGTCCACGCGGCAGCCGACGAACGCATCGCGGCGCTCTGTCCGACGCTGTCCGGCAGCTTCGACAAGGACCATCCCGAACTGCTCGCCGAGCGTCGCCGCCTCGAAGAGGCCGTCGAAGGGCTCGTGGCACGCGCCATGTCCGCGGGGCGCCTGCGCACCGACATAGCCGTCGGTGACGTGCTGGTCGGCCTCTCCCAGCTCACCCGGCCGCTGCCGGGCACCGCGTGCCTGGACATCGACCGGTTCATCCACCGTCATCTCCAGCTGTTCCTGGATGGCCTCGAGGCTCCGGCCCGGTCCGAACTGCCCGGTACGGCGGCAACCTTGGAGGATCTGCGGTGCCGCCCATGAGGCCCGCGCCGGGCTGCTGAAGCAGACGCCGTCCGGCTGCGTGTCCTACGCGCCCTCACCACCCCCACCTCACGACTGACCTCACTTCCACTCCCACTTCTACCGGCTCTCTCCCTTCGCACTTTTCACCCTCACCGTTCACAGGCCGGGACGTTCTGCGTTCACGGTCACGGTTCACGACCCTTCGCGTCCACGCACGTCCTTAGGTGGCTACTCCCGTGTCAAAAACAGCTGATCCACGACTCCCTGACCCCAGCCGCTGGAAAGCGCTGGCCTTCATCGCACTCGCGCAGCTGATGGTCGTGCTCGATGCCACGATCGTGAATATCGCGCTGCCGCACGCACAGACGGCCCTGGGCATCACCGATGCCAACAAGCAGTGGGTCATCACGGCCTACGCCCTCGCCTTCGGCGGACTGCTGCTCTTCGGCGGCCGGATCGCCGACCTGTGGGGCCGCAAGCGCACCTTCGTCGTCGGTCTGATCGGCTTCGCGTTGGCTTCCGCGCTCGGTGGCGCGGCTCAGAACCAGGGCATGCTGTTCGGTTCACGCGCGCTCCAGGGTGTCTTCGGCGCCCTGCTCGCCCCGGCCGCGCTCTCGCTGCTCGCCGTGATGTTCACCGATGCCAAGGAGCGCGCCAAGGCGTTCGGTATCTACGGTGCGATCGCCGGTGGCGGTGGCGCCGTCGGCCTGATCCTCGGCGGCTTCCTCACCCAGACGCTGAACTGGCGCTGGACGTTCTTCGTCAACATCCCGTTCGCCATCGTCGCGGCCGCGGGCGCGTACTTCGTGATCCGCGAGCCGGTCGGCAGCCGTAACCGCTCGTCGCTCGACATTCCGGGCGTGGTGCTCTCCGCGCTGGGTCTGGTCTCGCTGGTGTACGGATTCACCCGCGCCGAGTCCAGCGGCTGGTCGGACCCGCTGACCATCGGCATGTTCGTCGCGTCCGGTGTGCTGCTCCTGTCGTTCGTCCTGACCGAGGCCAGGGTCAAGTCGCCGCTGCTGCCGCTGCGCGTGGTGATGGACCGCAATCGTGGCGGTGTCTACCTCTCGCTGGGGCTGGCCATCATCGCGATGTTCGGGCTGTTCCTCTTCCTGACGTACTACCTGCAGGTCGTGAAGGGGTACTCCCCGATCAAGACGGGGTTCGCCTTCCTCCCGATGATCGCGGGCATGATCACCGGTTCGACGCAGATCGGCGCCCGGCTGATGACGCGGGTCGCGGCCCGCAAGCTGATGGGTCCGGGCTTCCTGACCGCCGCCGTCGGCATGCTGCTGCTGACGCAGCTGGAGATCGGTTCCTCCTACCCGGCGCTCATCCTGCCGGCGCAGCTCCTGCTGGGTCTGGGCATGGGTACGGCGTTCATGCCGGCCATGTCGCTTGCCACGCACGGGGTCGAGCCGCGGGACTCGGGTGTGGCGTCCGCGATGGTCAACACTTCGCAGCAGGTGGGCGGCGCGATCGGTACGGCGCTGCTGAACACGATCGCCGCCTCGGCCGCCACGGCGTACGCCACCTCGCACGCCGCGCTGGCTGCCACGGACCCGAAGCTGCTGAAGCTCCAGGCGATGGTGCACGGCTTCACGGGGGCCATCTGGTGGGCGGTCGGCATCCTGGTGGTGGCGTCCGCGATCGCGGTGACGTTCATCAACGCCGGACGTCCTTCGGCGACTGCGGTGAACTCGGGCTCCGGCTCGGGGGATGCCGACGGGGTCGAGGACGAGTTCAAGGTCCCGGTCGTCGCGCACTGACGAGGGACGCGCGGCGTGGAGTCACATGAAGTGACGTGAACAGGGGTCTGCCCCGGTTCCGCTCGGCGGAGCCGGGGCAGACCCGCGTCGGTACGCGGTGCGTCGGCAGGACCCCCCTAGCGCAGCCAGGGCAGGTCCGCGTCCGTGCCGTCCGGCTCCAGTCCGGTGGCGATGATCTGCATGATCTCGCCGAACGAGCGCACCTGCTCGGGGGTGAGCCGGTCGAACATCGCCTGGCGCACGGCACTGACATGACCCGGCGCGGACCGGCTGAGCATCTCGTGACCCTCGTCGGTGAGAACCGCGTTCTGCCCGCGCTTGTCGGACGGACAGTCCTCCCGTCGCACCCAGCCGTTGCGTTCCAGCCGGGCGACGGCGTGCGAGAGACGGGACCGGGTGATCTTGACGTCCTTGGCCAGCTGGGTCATCCGCATCCGACGCCGGGGCGCCTGGGCGAGCTGGACGAGCAGTCCGTAGTAGATGTGCGGCATGCCGGCGTCGCGCTGCAACTGGCGGTCGAGATGGTCCTCCAGGAGCGTGGTGGCCTGGAGATAGGCGCGCCAGACGCTCTGCTCATCGTCGGAGAGCCAGCGGGGCCCGCCGGTGGGTGCCGTGGTCATGTACTCCACTGTACGACCTTTTCTTGAAAGTTGAACTAGATAGGGCTAAGGTCTCCGTAGCTGGGAACTTGAAGCTTCAAGAAACTTCGAGCTTCGGAGCATCGAGGGCCCCCGTTGAAGCTTTATCTTCAGTAGCAGTGGATGGGGAGTGTCATGACTGTCACCGCGGAGCGGATGCCCGCCCTTTATCTTTCCCACGGTGCGCCGCCGCTGGCCGACGACCCGGTCTGGCCCGGCCAGCTGGCCGCATGGTCCGCCGACCTGCCCCGTCCCAGCGCGATCCTCATGGTCTCCGCCCACTGGGAGGAAGCCCCGCTCGCCCTGGGCGCGACCGAGGCCGTCCCGCTCGTCCATGACTTCTGGGGCTTCCCCGAGCACTACTACCAGGTGCGGTACGCGGCCCCGGGCGCCCCGCAGCTGGCGGAGAACGTACGCAAGCTGCTGCGCGGCGCCGGTACACCGGTCCAGGACATCCCGGACCGCGGGCTCGACCACGGGGCGTACGTCCCGCTGGTGGAGATGTTCCCGGGCGCCGACATCCCCGTACTCCAGATCTCCATGCCGACGCTGGACCCGCAGAAGCTGATGGACATCGGACGCAAGCTCGCGCCGCTGCGCGACGAGGGCGTACTGATCGTCGGCAGCGGCTTCTTCACCCACAACCTCGCCGCACTGCGGCACGCGGGCGGTGGCAACCCCGGCTGGTCGGTGGAGTTCGACGACTGGGGACACCGGGCGCTGCAGGCGCAGGACATCGACGCGCTGCTCGACTTCGAGCGCAAGTCCCCGGCCGGCCGGCTGGCCCATCCGCGCACCGAGCACTTCGCGCCGCTCTTCGTGACGCTGGGCGCCTCGGAGGGCGAGCTCGACCAGGGGCGCAGCGTCATCGACGGGTTCTGGATGGGGCTCGCGAAGCGGTCGGTGCAGTTCGGCTGAGTGGTCAGAGCGCCGGCGGGTTCAGTTCGATCGAGCGGAGTGCGGCGGCCAGGGCTGTCGTGTCGCCGACGTCCAGTGCGGTGTCGGTGAACTTGATCGTGTGGTCGTCGCCGTGCGCCGCCGCCCGTGCGAAGATCTCGTCCGCCGAGGATGCCGACGGCGATGCGGTGTACGGGACGGGGTCGGCCGGGCTGTACGCGGCGGTGACCGCGGCGCTCGCGGCCCAGGCGGCGGCCAGGCTCCGGTGCCACAGGTCACGGGGGAGAGCGGGCAGCGTACGCAGTACGGCGTTGGGTGCGGTCGCGGCGTGCACCAGCATGATCGGTTCGCCATGGCCGTGGGTGGTGTAGCGGTGGGTCGCGGCCCTGACCAGCTCCGCCAGCCGGGCGCGCGCCACGTCCGGATCGTCCGCGAACTGTTGCGGCCACAGCGGGAACGCGGTGAGCTGCGCCAGCCGGTCGCGGATGCCGCCGCTCGGGTCGGCCACCGGCGGTACGGCGTCCAGCGCGGCCGCGGCACTCGGCGCGGGCACGAGCGAGGCCGGTGGGTCCAGCGCGGGCAGCGGCTGGTGGCGGGCGGCCCAGTAGCCGAGGCCGTGCGCGAGCTCGGTGATCCGGGGCGCGTTCGCTTCACCGCCGAGCAGGGTGCGCACGGCGTGGCCGACCCGGATCACGGGGTGGGTGGCGCCCGCGGCGATGCCCGGCAGCAGCCGCGGCCACCACTCGGTGAGGACGTCCTGCCAGGGGCGCCGGGCCGTCTCCTGCTCGAAGTACATCGTCCAGTCGGCGATCCTGCGCGGGTCGCCCAGGGCCTCGCGCCAGTTCTCCGTGGTGACCCGGGCCGCGGGGGCCGGCATGTCCTCCAGCTTGTGGCTGTAGTGATCGAGCCAACGGTGGACGGCCGGTGCCTGGCCGTGCCGTACGAGCGCCTCGACGGCCATCGGGCCATGGTTGCTCAGCCAGCCGTTCCGCTCGGGACCCGCGGTGTGGAGCCGCTCCAGCGCCTCGTCGAGCGTGCCGGTGGCGTCGACCGGTGCCCTGCCCGGTGCGCCTATGAGGTCTGTCCTGCCTGTCGTGTCGGTCATGCCGGAACACGCTAGGCGCGGGGCCCGCCGCCCGTAAGGGGCTGCGGACCTACGCTGCGACCCCGCCGGGTCCTAGGTCTCCGGGCCCAGAGGCTTCTCGTACCAGGCCACGTCCCAGTACCTGCCGAACTTCCGGCCCACCTCGGCGTACGTACCGACATGGCGGAAGCCGAAACGCTCGTGCAGCCGGACCGAGGCGTCGTTGGGCAGGGCGATGCCCGCGTACGCGCGATGCAGATCCTCGTCCGCGAGGGCCTCGAAGAGCGACTCGTACAGGAGCGTGCCGACGCCCTGGCCGGCGGCCTGTGGCGTGCAGTACACGCTCACCTCCACCGATGTGGCGTACGCCGCCTTGGGGCGGAAGGCGCTGCTGGTCGCGTAGCCCAGGACCGATGCGAGGCCGACAATGCGGACATCCTGAGCAACCAGAAGACGGTGCGGGCCGTCTTCAGGGTGAGAGAGCAGCCACGGCATCCGCTGTTCGGGTGTGAAGGGGACGGTGTCGAATGTGAGCGCAGTCTCACGGACGTAGTGGTTGTAGATGTCGGTGAGGGCCGCCAAATCGCTCGTGACGCCCGGCCTGACCTGCACCTCTGTGCGGAGTTCCGGCATTTCCGGCATGAACCCTCCCCTCTCGGCGCGACAGGGTACTGCATGATCGCGAAAATGAATGCGAGGCATGGGAATTCTGTCCGGATTCCAGTCGTTGTTTCCAACGGATGCAGGGCACCCGAGAGGGTGTCGCGACCTACTCAGCAAGGGAGCACGCATGGCAACCCGTGCCGTCGCCCGTCGTTCGTCCACCAGTGGTGGGAGCAGCCGGGCAAGCAGTGTTCGCGCCGTAGGCGGGGAAATCGCCGATCGCGACCTGGTCGGCATGTACCTGGACGAGATCGCGCGTACGCCGCTGCTCGACGCCGCGAAGGAGGTCGAGCTGTCGCAAGCCGTCGAGGCGGGCGTATTCGCCCGGCAGGTCCTCGACGGTGTGGTGGAGAGCGAAGCCGGTGGAGCGACGCGTGAGGAGCTGGAGGCGCTGGTCGCCGAGGGCGAGCGCGCCAAGGACATATTCATCCGTTCCAACCTTCGACTCGTGGTTGCTGTCGCCCGCCGCTATCCGCGGGCCGGGCTGCCCCTGCTCGACCTGATCCAGGAGGGGAACGCGGGTTTGGTGCGCGCGGTCGAGAAGTTCGACTACGCCAAGGGCTTCAAGTTCTCCACCTATGCGACGTGGTGGATCCGTCAGGCAATCACCCGCTCCATAGCCGACCAGTCCCGTACGATCCGGCTCCCTGTCCACCTGGTGGAGGAGCTCGGCCGGATCCGCCGTGTCCAGCGCGAGTTCAACCGTGAGCACGGGCGCGAGCCCGAGCACGCGGAGATAGCCGCCGAGCTGGACTCCACGCCCACGCGCGTCGGTGACGTCCTGGACTGGGCCCGCGACCCGGTCAGCCTCAACATGTCCGTGGACGACGAGGGCGAGACCCAGTTCGGTGATCTGCTGGAGGACACCTCCGCGGTGTCGCCCGAGCAGTCCGTGATGACGCTGCTGCGCAGCGAGGAGCTGGAAGACCTGATCGGCAAGCTCGACAACCGCACCGCGTCGATCATCCGTATGCGGTACGGCATCGAGGACGGACGTGAGCGGACTCTCACCGAGGTCGGCAAGCAGCACGGTCTGACGCGCGAGCGGATCCGGCAGATCGAGAAGCACGCACTGCTCGAACTGAAGCGAATGGCCCACGACACGGGTTTTGACGCTGCGGCGTGAGCCCGAGTCCAGTAGCCTCCGATATGAGCCGCTTCGGGCGGACCCCATGAGCTGAGTCCCGGCGCCCACCCCCCCCTGGCGCCGGGGCTCATTTCTTTGCCGTCACGGTGAGGAGAGTGCTGCCGCACGCGTCAGCCGGGCGCCCAGATCGCTCAGGAACTCCACCAGCTGCGCCGGCTGGTGCGCGGTGAACTCGCAGTCGACCAGTGCCAGTCGGAGTGCCACCCACTCCAGTGAGTCCGCCATGACCGCACGGAGCCGGCAGCTGTGCTCGCCGGTCGGCTCCAGCGGACCGAACGCCGGGGGCAGCCGCGCGGACACGAATTCCGCCGGGGCCGCGAAGCTCACATCGACCGCCAGCTCCGGCTGCCGGCGCCGGATGGAGTCGGTGAGGAAGGCCGCGGCGTCCCCCGTGGGCAGCTCACGCGGTGTGAAGCGGGCCCCCGTGGCGAACGGCTCGCTCACCCGGTCGACGCGGAACGTACGCCATGCCTCGCGCCCCAGGTCGTACGCGACGAGATACCACCGCCACCCCGTGCTCACCAGCCGGTACGGCTCGGCCTGCCGTTTCGTCTCGGCGCCGTCCCCCGCCCGGTACGCGAACCGCAGCCGCTCCCGGCCGGTGACCGCCGCCGCCATCACCGTCAGCGTGTGCGGATCGATGGTCGAACCGTCACCGCGGGTCAGTGGCATGGTTGCGTTCTGCAGGGTCGATACCCGGTGCCGCAGCCGGGACGGCAGCACCTGCTCCAGCTTGGCCAGGGCCCGCACGGATGCCTCGTCGACCCCCTCGATGGCATGCCCGGCCCCCGCCCGCAGCCCCACCGCGATCGCCACCGCCTCCTCGTCGTCCAGGAGCAGCGGCGGCATGGCTGCGCCTGCGACCAGGCGGTAGCCACCGACCGAGCCGCGCGACGCCTCGACCGGATAGCCGAGGTCGCGGAGCCGGTCGATGTCGCGGCGGATGGTGCGCGGGCTGACGTCGAGCCGCTCGGCGAGCTCGCTGCCCGGCCACTCGCGCGGCGTCTGGAGGAGCGACAGCAGATTCAGCAGTCGTGCCGGGGTATCGGTCATGGATCCAGGGTGCCGGTTCATTGGGTCATGACCTGACCTAATGGACGTTTAACTTCTTCATATGACTTCTTCCGCATCGCTGCCGTCCACGGCGGCCGTTCCCACGGTGCCCTCGGACCCGTCGGACCGGCGCCGGTGGTTCGCGCTCGCCATCGTGATGACCGCGGCCTTCATGGACCTGGTCGACGTCACGATCGTCAACATCGCCATACCGAGCATCAAGCGCGACACAGGTGCCTCGTTCAGCTCGATCCAGTGGATCACCGCCGGATACGCCCTGGCCTTCGCGGCCGGTCTGATCACGGGCGGCCGGCTCGGCGACATCTACGGCCGCAAGCGGCTCTTCCTCATCGGTATCGGCGGCTTCACGCTGGCCTCCGCGCTCTGCGGCTTCGCCGCGAACCCGGAGATGCTGGTCGCCTCCCGCATCCTGCAGGGCGGCACCGCCGCGCTGATGGTCCCGCAGGTGCTGTCGATCGTGCATGCCACGTTCCCGGCACACGAGCGCGGCAAGGTCTTCGGCCTCTTCGGTGCGATCGTCGGCCTCGGCGCGGTCTCGGGACCGCTGCTGGGCGCCCTGCTCACCGAGTGGAACATCGCGGGCCTGGAGTGGCGGCCAATCTTCCTGATCAACCTGCCGGTCGGCATCGCGGGACTGATCCTGGGCCGGAAGTTCATCACGGAGTCCAAGGCGCCGAAGGCGCTCCGCCTCGACCTGGTCGGTGTCGCGCTGGTGACGCTGGGACTGCTGATGCTGCTCTACCCACTGACCCGCGGGCGCGAGCTGGGCTGGCCGCTGTGGGGATACATGTCGATGATCGGCAGTGTCCTGGTGTTCGCGGCCCTGGTGCTGTTCGAGCGGGCGAAGGCGCGCAAGGACGGTTCGCCGCTCGTCGAGCTCTCGCTGTTCCGGGTCAAGAGCTTCGCGGCGGGTATCGCCGTCCAGCTCACCTTCGGGATCGGCCTCGGCATCTTCTTCCTGGTCTGGACGCTGTACATGCAAATCGGCCTCGGCTGGAGCGCGCTGCGGGCGGGCACGACCGGTATCCCGTTCTCGATCGCCGTCTCCTTCGCGGCCGGCATCTCCGTACAGAAGCTGGTACCCCGGTTCGGCCGCAAGGTCCTGCAGGCGGGCGCGCTGCTGATGGTCGCCGGACTGCTGCTCTACATCTGGGAGTCCGACCGCTACGGCATGGACATCGCCCCCTGGCAGATGGCTCTGCCGCTGGTCGTCATGGGGATCGGGATGGGGCTGATCGTGGCCCCGCTGACGGACGCGGTGCTGTCCGAGGTGCCGAAGGAACACTCCGGATCGGCGTCCGGGCTGATCAACACCGTGCAGCAGATGGGCAACGCGCTGGGGCTCGGACTCGTCTCGGTCGTCTTCTTCGGGTCGATCAGCGACCGGCTGGCGCCGCAGGCGATGGGCCCGGCGTTCGTCGAGGCGTTCCAGCACTCGCTGTGGTGGGTGGCCGGGGTGCTCGCGCTGATCTTCCTGGTGATGTTCGCGCTGCCGGCGCGACCGCGGCAGCACGTGGAGGGCGGCGAGGACGTCCAGGACGCCGACGCCACGCCGGGCGAGATGGCCGAGGAGGCCGCGCTGACGCACTGAGTGTGTCTGTCGGCCGGCCGAGCGCCTGCCTGCGCGGTGCCCGCACCCTCGGGGGTGCGGGCACCCTTGCGTGGGGCCCCGGCCGCTTGCGCGTGCTGCGGCGGGTGAGAGCCGTCGCCGGTCAGCAGATGTGCGTGCGGTTCTCCATCGCCTCGCGCGCCGCCTGCTCGTCCCCGTACACCTCGCACATGTGGCGGCCGTCGGGCGTCGCCGTGTGCTCGACCTCCCACAGGCTCGTCTCGCTGCCGTCGAGAAGCAGGAAGGCGTGCTCGTACAGGGTGAAACCGGCGTCCCGCCCGTCGACCCGGCGCTGCCGGCCGAAGATCTGGGTGATGTGGTGGGCGAAGGCGGCCCGCAGCAGACGCGCGGTCTCCTCGCCCGGCACGTCGCCGTTCTCCGCGCGGCGCAGCACGCGGCGGGCGTGGTCCGCGGAGTTGTCCGGCGCGTACATCCGGGGCAGCGGCGCCGGCGGCGCGGCCATCAGGACCGTGTGTATCTCCAGGTCCGCCTGCGGGGCGTCGTCGCCGAACGCCGGCATGTCGGAGAAGCTGCCGGCCAGCCGGGCGGCGGCCACATGGGCGTCGGCCTCGTCGTCGTACAGCTCGTGGTGCTGAGGGCCGGGCCGCGTCCGCGACCGGAGGTCCGTCGCGTCCCTGGCGCCCCCGTGGACCAGTTCCCACAGGGTCAGGGCCGAGCCGTCGGCCAGCAGATAGGTATGCCGGTAGGTCTCGCGGTGCAGTACGGAACTGTGGTGCGAGGAGTGCAGGGAGCTGCTGTGGGCCAGTGCCGTGCCGAGTCTCTCGACCGTGCAGTCGGGCAGGTCGAAAGAGTTGAGTGCGCGTCGCAGGAGTCGCTCGAGGTGCTGCTCGGTTGTCTCGTACGGATCGCTCAAGGTGCTGTCTCCAGGCCGTCGCCGCGTGTTACACGATGCGTGCTTAACGTAGTCCCTGGGTCTGACATCGAGACCGGGGTTCCGGAAAACGTACGGCACACGCGGATAGTTCCTGGCGTTTCGTCCGAACTTCCTTGTGCGGATGGCGAGTCGGCGGTCAGCCGCTGCCGTAGAGATCGCTGTACGAGGGGTACGTGCCCGCGCCGGGGCGGCGGGCGTCGACGCTCTCGGCCGCCCGTACGGCCTTCACGATCGCGCGCGTCAGCACGTCCGCGCCCGCCGTCAGGAGTTCGTTCAGCGCGATGGGGTTGTCCGGGGGCAGCGGCCGCTCACCGGTGGCGAGCGCGAAGACCGTGTCCCCGTCGTTCAGCAGGTGTACGGGACGCACGGCGCGCGCCAGTCCGTCGTGCGCCGTGCCCGCGAGCTTCTGCGCCTGCGCCCGGGTGAGATCCGCGTCCGTGGCGACGACGGCGAGCGTGGTGTTGAGCGGAGGGCGGGTCTCTGCGTCCCGCGCTTCGGCCAGTCGGCGCCCGGCGGTCCTGTGGACCTCCGCCGGGGGGTACACGGGCGGTTCGGCGGCTCCGTACTCGCCGTACAGCACCCCGGTCACCGGATCGACCACCGAACCTGCCGCGTTCACCACGACCAGCACGCCGACCGTGATCCCCGACGGCAGCCGCACGCTCGCCGTGCCCACACCGCCCTTGACCCGGCCTGCGACCGCTCCTGTGCCGGCGCCGACCCCGCCCTCCGCGACCGGGGCACCCGACTCCGTACCTGCCGCGGCCTCCACCGCGGCGCGGCCGGTCGAGGCGTCCGGGCGGGCCCGCCAGTCGCCGCCCCGCCCCAGGTCGAAGATGCACGCGGCCGGGACCACCGGCACCACCTGAGACGGATCGGGACCGACCCGCACGCCCCGCCCCTGCTCCTCCAGCCAGGCCATCACGCCGGACGCCGCGTCCAGTCCGTACGCGCTGCCGCCCGTCAGGACGACGGCGTCGATGCGCTGCACCAGATTGCGGGGGTCGAGCGCGTCCGTCTCCCGGGTGCCCGGGCCGCCGCCCCGTACGTCGACGGCGGCGACCGCGCCGCCCTCGGGGGCGAGGACGACGGTGGTGCCGGTCAGCGCGCCGTCGCCGGACACCCGCGCATGACCGACCCGCAGCCCGGCGACATCCGTCAGCGCGTCCCTCCCGGCCGCGGGGAGGACGGTCGGCGGCTGCGCGCCCTGTGCCTGGCCCTGCCCGGTGTGCTGTCCGGCCATCGTGTGCTCCTCACGCGTGGGTCGGCGGAACGGGGGTGGAAACCGGTCCGCCCGGTGCCGGGCGCCGCGACAGCGCCACTCCGGCCGCCACGGTCGCGGCCGCCACCAGGCCTGCCGCTAAGACCGCATACTCCCCGGCGAACGTACAGGCCAGGATGGCCACCGCGGCCAGGGGGAGGGGCAGTTGCTCCGCGAGGTCGCGCTTGAAGTGGCGGGCGTGCAGCAGCCAGACCGTCAGCAGAAAAACTGCCGAGGGGACGGTCACGGCGGCCGAGGCGGCTGCCGTCGACACATGGGCCTTTCCGGTGGCCTCCTCCACCGCGACCTCGATGCCCGCGCCGATCGCGGCGGCGGAACCGAAGATCACGTAGTGGCCGTATCCCCAAATGAACGACTGCCTGCTGCCACGGAGATAGTGGTGGATCGGCACGGCGAAATAGATCCACCAGCCGGCGAAGACGATCAGCAGTCCGCCCGCGGCGACCGGCAGCAGTTCGCCCAGCGCGTCGTGCTCGTCGACCGACTCCTGGACGGCGACCGTTGCCGCGGCGATCGTCTCGCCGAGCACGATGATGGTGAACAGGCCGTACCGTTCGCCGATGTGATGCGGATGCCAGCTCGTCCCGCGCTCGCGCTCGGCGACGGCCGGAACTGACAGCTCGCACAGGGCGAGCAGCACGTAGACCGCGGTACGGGTGCCGGCCATGTCGGCGGGCACGAACAGTATGCCGATCCAGCCCAGTTGGGCCAGGACGATCCCGATGGCGTACCGCTGCGCGACCCTGCGTTCCGCGCCCTCGGAACTGTGGGCCACCCGCAGCCACTGGCTGGTGAGCGCGAGCCGCATCACCACATAGCCGATGACACCGAGCGTCCAGTCCCCGTTGTCGAAGGCGCGCGGCACCCCGGCGGCGAAGATGAGCACACCGGTGATCTGGACGAACGTGACCAGGCGGTACAGCGTGTCGTCGGTGTCGTACGCGGAGGCGAACCAGGAGAAGTTCACCCAGGCCCACCAGATCCCGAAGAACACGGCCAGATAGCCGGCGATCCCGGTGCCGGGATGTCCCTCGGCGAGGGCATGCACGAGACGACCGCCCGCCTGGGCGACAGCCACGACGAAGCACAGGTCGAAGAAGAGTTCCAGCGGGGTCGAGGTGCGGTGCTTCTCGGTGCGGCTGCGGGCGGTCATCCGGGGCATGGGGCCCAGCACAGCAGACCACTCCGGTGGCTGGTGGCGGGACGCGCAGATCGTACGGGGAAAGCGTCCCGGTCAGGTCCTGCGCGGCGGACCGTCGCTCGACCGGGCTTCGTGCCGCCGGGTGACGCGCTCACTCAGCCGGACGCCAAATCGGGACCAACCGACCTATCCGGCCCTACGGTGGGCGGGTGACCGAGCCCCCAGAAGCCGCAGACGAAGGCGCAACCGCAGCAGCCACCGCGCCGAACCCGGCCGTGGACACGCCCGCACCGCCCGCTCCCGGCAGCGCCCGCACCTCGGTCCTCCGGTCCGTCACCTCCCGCGCGACCGCGGTCGGCGTCATCGTCTCCGTCCTGCTGATCCTCGCGATCGTGTTCGGCAGCCGGCTTCTGGAGAACTTCGACTCCGCCCTCCTCCCGTATGCGGTCGCCACGGTCTTCCTCGCCTTCGGCGTCGCCTACCGCTACACGGTCTGGGTCTCCGCGCCCGGGGCCCGGCGCCTGTTCAAGCAGGGCTGGCGCAGCTTCTTCTCCATGGCCAACTTCCGCAAGAGCCCTACCGCCCTGCCGAGGATGATCGCCACTTATCTGGGCTTCCAGAAGTTCCTCGGCGCCCGCTCGCACGCCCGCTGGGCCGCCCACCAGCTGATCTTCTGGGGCTGCATCCTCGCCTCCCTGATCACGTTCCCGCTGACCTGGGGCTGGTTCACCTTCACCTCCGGCACCGGCTCGGGCCCCGGCTACGAGATGCGCATCTGGGGCTTCAAGATCATCGGCTTCGATTCGCTGAACGTCCTCGGCTGGCTGATGTTCCACGGCCTGGACATCGCCGCGGTGCTCGTCATCCCCGGTGCCTCCTACTTCCTCTGGCGCCGTATGAAGGACCGCGGTGCCATCACCGGCCAGCGCTTCGGCTACGACCTCGTGCCGCTGATCGCCCTGATCGTCATCTCCGTGACCGGTCTGCTGCTCACCTTCTCGTCGATCTTCCTGCACGGCGGCGGATACGAATTCCTGGGGATCCTCCACATGGTGTCGGTGGTCTTCACTCTCATCTACATCCCGTTCGGGAAGTTCTTCCACATCGTCCAGCGCCCGGCCGCGGTCGGTATGCAGCTGTTCAAGTACACCGGCCGGCAGGACCAGGAGATCTTCAGCTGCCGTCGCTGCGAGGAACCCATCGACACCGGGCCGTACGTCGAGAACCTCCGCGGCACCATGCGCGATCTCAGCCTCGACTTCGACGAGTGGGCCGAATACTGCCCGCGCTGCAAACGGGTGCTGCGCGGCAGCGCCTATCTCTCCCATGTGAAGAAGGGCTTCAAGTGACCGCCGACCCCCGTCCGGTCGTCCCGCTCGACCCCTCCCTCGCACCGCCGGGCACCCGGGCCTTCCGGGACGCCGGCGGCATCCCGGCCGACCAGTGGCGCGCCGACCAGGACGGCGAGACGCTCGTCCCCACCCACTGCTGCTTCTGCGGCGTCCAGTGCGGGATGTATCTGCGCGTCGACCGCGGCGGCAAGGTCTTCGGCGTCGAACCCCGCAACCACGACATCAACCGGATGCGGCTCTGCCCCAAGGGCATCAATGCGTATCAGCAGGTCAACCACCCCGACCGGCTCACCGCCCCGCTGATGCGCCGCTCTCGCGACGAGGTGTTCCGCGAGGTCTCCTGGGACGAGGCGCTCGACTTCACGGTCTCCGAGATCAAACGCATCCAGCAGGCCCACGGCAACGACGCCTTCGGGCTCCTCGGCGGTGCCAGCTTGTTCTCCGAGAAGACGTATCTCGTCGGCAAATTCGCCCGGGTCGCCCTCAAGTCCCGGCATGTCGACTACAACGGCCGGCTCTGCATGGTCAGTGCCGCGGGTGCCAACAAGCTCGCCTTCGGCATCGACCGGGCGGGCAACCCCTTCGCCGACTGCCTGCTCACCGACTGCCTGCTGATCGCGGGCTCCAACGTCGGCGAATGCTTCCCCGTGATGACCCAGTACGTGTGGGGAGCCCGGGACCGCGGTGCCAGCCTGATCGTCGTCGACCCGCGCGAGACCGCAATCGCCCGCACCGCCGACATCCATGTCGCCCTCAAGCCGGGCACCGACTCGGCCTTCTTCACCTCCGTCCTGAACGTGGTCATCGAGGAGGGCCTCACCGACGAGGCATATCTCGCCGCCCACGCCACCGGCTGGGACGAGGTCAAGGCCAAGGCCGCCGAATACCCACCGTCCCGCGCCGCCGAGATCTGCGGCATCCCCGCCGAACAGATCGTCCAGGTCGCGCGCACCTTCGCCCGCGCCCCCAAGGCCATGGCCTGGCATGCCCGCGGTATCGAACACCACTCGCAGGGCGTCGAGAACTGCCTCGCCGTGATCAACCTCTGCGCCGCCACCGGCCACATCGGCAAGCCCGGCGCCGGCTACGGCACCCTCACCGGCCAGGGCAACGGGCAGGGTGGCCGCGAGCACGGCCAGAAGGCCGACCTCCTCCCCGGCGGCCGCTCGATCATGAACGAGGAGCACCGCCGGCAGATCTGCGAGATCTGGGGCATCGAGGAGTCCGAACTCCCGCCCGCCGGTACCTCGATGATGGAAATGGTCTGGCAGATGCAGCGCCGCGAGATCCGCGGCCTGATCGGCATCTGCAACAACCCCTTCGTCTCCCTGCCCAATTACCGGGTGGTCAAGGAGGGGTACGACGCCACCGAATTCCATGCCCAATTCGACTTCTTCCTTTCCGAGACCGCTGCCAACGCACATGTCGTCTTTCCCGTCACCACCTGGGCCGAGGACGAAGGGGTGATGGCCAACGCCGAGGCCCGCGTGGTCAAGCACAACAAGGCCCAGGAGGCGCCTCCCGGGGTACGGACCGACACTTGGGTGATGTGCGAACTCGCCCGGCGGCTCGGCGCGGGCGACAAATTCGCGTTCGCCGACTCGCGCGCGGTCTTCGACGAGCTGCGGATCGCCTCCGCCGGAACCGTCAACGACTACTACGGAATCACCTACGAACGGCTGGAGGAGACCGGCGGCATCGCCTGGCCCTGCCCCTCCACCGACCACCCCGGCACCCCCCGGCTCTTCGAGGACGGCAGGACCTACCACCCCGACGGCAAGATCCATCTGCAGGTCGTCGAGTGGCACCCGCCGATGGACCCGTACGACGACGAGCACCCCATGTCGCTCACCACCGGCCGCACCGTCGCCCACTTCCTCTCCGGCAACCAGACCCGCCGGCTGGGCGCCCTCGTCGAACAGACCCCGCGCCCCTGGGCCGAGGTCCACCCCTCCCACGGCTTCCGTAACGGCGAACCGGTCCGCGTCATCACCCGGCGCGGCAGCGAGGTCTTTCCTGCCCTCGTCACCGAGGCGATCCGCCCCGACACCGTCTTCATCCCGTACCACTGGCCGATCCCCACCGCCGCCAACGCCCTCACCATCGACGCCCTCGACCCCCGCTCCAAGATCCCCGAGTACAAGGTGTGCGCCTGCCGCATCGAGCACGCCGAAAAGATCGACGAGGTCCCAGCACCTCCTGTCGCACCCGGCCATGTCGCCTACCCGGAGGCCCAGGTCTCCCGTACCGACCCGCTGCCGCCCACCGCCCCGCAGGGCCGTGGCACCTCGGAGAGGAGCTGAGGCCCGCATGATGGGCAGAACGATCTTCATCGACCCGGGGCGCTGCATCGGCTGCCAGGCCTGTGTCTCCGCCTGCCGGGAATGCGACTCGCACCGCGGCAAGTCGATGATCCACCTCGATTACACCGACGAGGGTCACTCCGTCGCCTCCCTCCCCACGGTCTGTATGCACTGCGAGGACCCGGTCGCCCCGTGCGCCGAGGTCTGCCCCGCCGACGCGATCCTGGTCACCGCCGACGGCGTGGTGCAGCAGGCCGACACCACCCGCTGCATCGGCTGCGCCAACTGCGTCAACGCCTGCCCCTTCGGCGTCCCGAAGATCGACCTCCAGGCGAAGCTGCAGATGAAGTGCAACCTCTGCTACGACCGCACCGCCTACGGCCTCGCCCCCATGTGCGCCACCGTCTGCCCGACCGGGGCGCTGTTCTACGGAACGGCCGAGGAGCTCCAGGCAGAGCGGCCCGGCGTCCAGATCGCCGACACCTTCACCTTCGGCGAGACCGAGGTCCGCACCGGCGTGGCCATGGTCGTCCCCGCCGACAAGGTCCAGTGGCCGGTGCCCGGCGGTCTTCCCGTCGTCGAGATCAACGGGAAGGACGTCCGCCGATGAGCGTCACCGAACAGCCGCCGACCGGGGACCGGAGCCCCCACGGAGACGCGCGCAAGGCCCTGCACGACCGGATCGCCGCCGACTCCCTCACCACCCGGCGCGACTATCTCCGGATCGTCGCCACCGTCTCCGGCGGACTCGCCGTCGGTGGCCTCGGCGTGGCCGGCGGCATGCTCCCGCGCCACGGGGACACCGATGACGCCAAGGCACCCGAACCGAGAAAGATCACCGCTCAGCTCCTGCCCGGCGAGTCCATCGCCTTCAGCTACCCCGAGGAGGATGACAAGGCGGTCGCCGTCCGGATGGACGACGGCACTCTCGTCGGTTACTCGGCGATCTGCACCCATCTCGCCTGCGGGGTGCTCTGGCGCAAGGACCGCGGTCCGGAAGGGGGGCTCTACTGCCCCTGCCACGAGGGCATCTTCGATGTGCGTACCGGAGAAGTCACCGCCGGACCGCCGCCACGTCCCCTGCCCAAGGTGGCGCTCACCGAGCAGGCCGACGGCAGCGTCTGGGCCATCGGCACCACCCGTTCCGGAGAGAGTATCGAGCACGGTCTGTGCCGCCAGATCAGCGAGGAACGGCCGGACCTCGCCTCGCGGATCGGCTGCCCCTCGGTCCGGGACGGCGGTGCGGAGGCACCTCCGGCGCATGCTCCCGGCGCGAAGGCTCCCCGTACCGGGGCAACTGAAGCCGAGACCCCCGGCAGGCGGACATGACCGACGCCCAGCAGCCCGCCGACCCGGAGCGCCCCGCCTATCCGGAGTACCACCCGGGCAGCGCCCGGCCGGAGCTGAACCGACCCGTCCGCGAGCGGTATCCGCAGATCCGCTCCACCAGTGGCTACGGCGACCCTCGGGTCCGCCGCACCGGTCCGGGCCCGGGAGCGGGCACCGACCAGGAACCCGAGCGCTCCTCGAAACTGACGGCCCGGCTGGCCCTTGCCATGACCGTCGTCATCGGCCAGCTCTGGGGGCTGACCGTCGTCGTCGACGAATGGATGGAGGGCAATACCGGAACGGCCTGGTGGGGTGCGGGCTTCCTCTGTCTGTCGTTCCTCGTCGTCCTGGGGCTCTGGATGCTCGACCCGAAGGATCGCTGACCGTCGCCGTACCCTGGTGGTATGAGCACCGCCCCCACCCCCGGACCGCGCGATTCGAAACCGACGCAGCCGACAAATCCGACACAGCCGGAGCAGAGGAAGCCCAAGCCGGCTCTGATCTTCGACGATCCGCTGGACCAGCAGTCCGCGGACGATACGGACCGAGCGTGGGGCGAGCGGGCTCCGGCCGGCGGCAGCGCCGCCGACCTTGCGCGCTTCCTCGACGAGAAGCCACCCCACCACGTCTGAGTTACTCGTCGTGGCCTCGCCCGCCGGACCGCTGCGAGACGAGAACGTCGCGGATCTCCTTCAGCACCTCCAGCTCGCTCACCTCCAACGTCTCCTGCACGCCGTCCTTGGCAGCCGGCATCGCCGCTCGCCCGGCCAGGTACTTGGCCATCGGCAGCACCATCAGGAAGTAGACGACGGCTGCCGTGATCACGAAGCTGAGCGTGGCGCTGAGCACCGAGCCCCACAGGATCCGGATGCCCTCGGTCGGCTCGCCCGTCTTCGGGTCCGTGACACAGGGGCCCTTGAGGCAGGAGCTGCAGCTCTCCAGATCCTTGGTGCCGAGCGCACCGACGAGCGGATTGATGACGCCCTTGACGAACGCGTTCACGATGTTGGTGAACGCGGCGCCGATGACGACCGCGATCGCCCGGTCGATCACATTGCCGCGCAACAGGACGACCTTGAAGCCTCACATCAGGCTGACCTTCTTCTTCTCGCCCACGAGTGAGTCTTCCTCCGCATGCGCCGTAGGGGGAACGAACTGTTCCGCAACCTACGGCTGCACGAGGCAAAACCACCCAATCCGCGCCTTCTGGCCGGTGACTTGACGGCTCATCAATGCGAATGGGCCGGTGTGCCCGGTTCAGCACAGCGTCACCGCCAGCCGGGCCGAGATCCCTGCGCCGGCCAGCGACGCCGCCGTGCTCCGGGGCACGGACAGCACGACCAGCGCGCCACCCTCCGAGGGGTCTTCGGCAGCACCATCGGCCGCCGTCTGCGGCACCGCCGCCACCCGGGCCCCCTTCGCCACCACCCTGGCATCTGCCCCGGAGCCCTCGCCCGCGATCACATCGACGCGGTCGCCCGGGCGCAACAGCCGTACCGTCGCCGCATCCGCAATCCGGACCGGCGCCGACACCAGCTGAACCGGTCGCCGCTCCCCCTCCGGCGCCGAGCCTCCCGCGCGGTCCGCCGCCCCGCTGCCACCGTCACCACCGGTCAGTCCTGTCGCGGCCAGCGCCGCAGCTGTCAGTGCCAGTCCGGCCGCCATGGCGCGGCGCTGTCGCCACACCGCCCGCCGTAACCGACGCCCACCACCCCCGCGCACCCGCAGCGGCGCGAACGCGGGCACCCCACAGGGCGGCGGCGCCGACACCGGCGGACCGGGGACCGTCGGACGCACATCGGACGAGGACGTGGTCGGAGAAACGGGCGGGAACATGGCCGACACCACCTGCCGTGAGGAGTGAGGAGTACGAAGTCCGGCGTTCGGGCGAACACCGACGCCCCTCACGATCCACCGTCCCCGAGATTCCCGCCGAGCCCTGTGGACGGCGCACACGCTGTGGACAAGTCGGTCACCCACCCGCGCCCCACCCGTCTCGCAGAGCCAAGATCGGAGCCAGGCCGGAAGGAGCAGGACCAGCCCCGAACAGGACCAGCCCCGATCCAGGACCAGCCCCGAACAACCAGCCCCGAACAAACCAGGACCAGCCCGGAGCGAGCACCAAACCGGCCCCAGGACCAGGCCGGACCCAGCAACCCGGACCAGGACCGGGCCGGAGCCAGGACCAGGCCGGACCCAGGGCCGAGCCGCGGTCGCACCCCCTACGGCAGTTCGATCCCCGTCTCGATCCCGTCCAGCGCACGCGCACAAGAACAGCTGCGCTCCCCTTCCGCAGGCAGCGCCGTCACCGCGGCGAACAGCACCGCCCGCAGCCGGTCCACGTTGGCCGCGAACACCTTCAGTACGTCCCCGTGGGAGACGCCCTCGCCCGCCTCGGCGCCCGCGTCCAGGTCCGTCACCAGCGTCATCGTCGTGTAGCAGAGCCCCAGTTCACGGGCGAGCACGGCCTCTGGATGCCCGGTCATGCCGACCACCGACCAGCCCATCGCCGCATGCCAACGCGATTCGGCCCGGGTCGAGAAGCGCGGCCCCTCGACGACCACCAGGGTCCCGCCGTCCACCGGCTCCCAGCCCTTGGCGCGGGCCGAGGCCAGTGCGACCTTGCGCCCCTCGGGGCAGTACGGGTCGGCGAAGGCGAGGTGCACCACGTTCGACGCCACGCCGTCCGCGCGGGTCTCCCCGTCGTAATACGTCTGCGTGCGGGCCTTGGTGCGGTCCACCATCTGGTCCGGTACGAGCAGCGTCCCCGGTCCGTACTCCGGACGCAGCCCGCCGACCGCACACGGGCCGAGCACCTGACGTACGCCGACGGACCGCAGAGCCCACAGGTTGGCGCGGTAGTTGATGCGGTGCGGCGGCACATGGTGGCCGCGTCCGTGGCGGGGGAGGAAGGCGACTCGGCGGCCGCCGATCTCACCGAGGAAGACGGAATCGCTCGGCTGTCCGTACGGGGTGTCGACGCGAACCTCGGTGACGTCCTCCAGGAAGGAGTACAAGCCCGAGCCGCCGATGACACCGATCTCTGCGTTCACCATGTGATCACACTAGCGGGGCTGTAAATGCCGAGGGCCCCGCCGATCGGATCGGCGGGGCCCTCGGACGAAATGTGAAGCTGCGTACCTCGGCTCAGGCGGCCGACGTACCGCTCGACGACGACGCGGAGGACGACGACGAGGAAGAGGAAGCAGCGGCGGACGAAGGCGCGGACGACTTCGAGTCCGACCCCGTCGAGGAAGTCGACGAAGCGGAACCGGATGCCTTCGCGGACGCCGAAGCCGGCGCGCTGCTCGACGAGGAGCCGCGGCTGTCGTTCCGGTAGAAACCGGAACCCTTGAAGACAATGCCGACCGCCGAGAACACCTTCTTCAGGCGTCCCTCGCAGTTCGGGCACACGGTCAGAGCGTCATCGGTGAACTTCTGCACCGCCTCGAGGCCCTCGCCACATTCGGTGCACTGGTACTGATAGGTCGGCACTTGTCTTCCTCCTGGCACTCTCACTCGATGAGTGCTAACAATCCTCAATGGTAGCTGCTACGGGCCGCTGTTTGCAGTAACGTCTGTCACCTGCCTGAAGGGCAGCGGTCAGGGCTTGGCCGTCGTGGGGGCCGCTGGCCTGAGCGAAAAGCTGCCACATTATGTGGCGGAGGAGTCACACTGACGTATTCCGCTGAGCGAGCGAGCGCATGAATCGTCATTTTCTGGCCGCGACAGGATCGCGGTGAACCGTGCCGCGTGCGGCCATGATGGTCGCGCGGGCCGGTGTCAGCCGCGAACGCAGCGTCACCAGGGCCACGAGTGCCAGTACGGTCCCCACCAGCGGCACCACGAATCCGGCGCTCGCGCCGTGGGCGTCCGCCAGCCGTCCGGCGACCGTCACCGCCGCGGCCTGGCCGAGCGCGACCGCGCCCGTCAGCCAGGTGAACGCCTCGGTCCGGGCGGACGCCGGAACCAGCGCCTCGACGAGCGTGTATCCGCTGATCAGCGCGGGTGCGATGGAGAGTCCGACGAGCAGCCCGAGCCCGGCCAGCAGCGGCACGGAGTGCACGGCCCACAGCCCGGACGCGGTCAGGGTCAGCGCCGCGTACCCGGCGATCAGCCTGCGCCGCGGCCCGCTCTTCCAGGCGATGGCACCGCAGGCGATCCCGGCCAGCATGTTGCCGGCCGCGAAGATCCCGTACAGCAGGCCGTTCGCACCGGGCCGGCCGATCTCCTCGGCGAATGCGGTCAGCGAGACCTGCATGCCGCCGAAGACGGCGCCGATCCCGAGGAACGCCACCGCGAGCACGCGCACGCCCGGTACGGACAGGGCGGAGGTGTGCCGTTCGGAGGCGCCGGACGTGGTGGCGCGGACCGCGGGCTGGGTATGGCGCTGCGCCGCGAAGAGCAGGCCGCCCATCAGCGTCAGTGCGGCCTCCGCGATCAGTCCGGCCGCCGGATGCACCCCGGTGCACAGGGCGGTGGCGAGGACGGGTCCGATGACGAAGGTGAACTCGTCCGTCACCGACTCGAAGGCGGCGGCGGTCGACATCAGGGGCGAGGCCTTCCGGCCGGGTGCCGCGCCGAGCAGGGCCGCCCAGCGGGCCCGCACCATCGGGCCGATCTGCGGGACGGAGGCACCCGTCGGCACTGCGGCCAGGAACAGCAGCCAGAGCGGTGCGTCCGCCAGTGCGAGTGCCGTCAGCGCCGATACGGACGCCGTGTGCACGAGGACTCCCGGCAGCAGTACGGCGCGCTGGCCGATGCGGTCGGCCAGCTTGCCGCTCTGCGGGGCGAACAGTGCCATGGAGACACCGGTGGCAGCGGCGACGGCGCCCGCGCTGCCGTACGAGCCGGTGGTGTGCTGCACCAGCAGGACGATGCCGATGGTCAGCATCGCGAAGGGCTGCCGTGCGGCGAAGCCCGGAAGGAGGAAGGTCCACGCACCGGGGATGCGCAGCAGTTGCCCGTAACCGGGGCGGTCGGAGACCGTGGACGCCACGGTCCATGCCTTTCTGCCGCCTGGTAGCCATGCTTCCGTGGCCGGTCCGCACCTGTGGGTGCCGGTCCCGGACGGGAGCTGCCGAGAGCTGTCCTCTTCGCGCGGAACTGCGGTAGATGCCGGGCGCTCGCAGCAGAGGCGGAGGACGCCACGACCGCCATACGGTCGCGCCAGCTCTGCGTCAGGCAGAGTTGGTCGATCCGGTGTTGACCGGATCTATCGATCTTTGTCGATCACGTTTCCTTCATGCTACAGGGCAGGATCCGGTGCAGGCCTGCGATTGCGGGCAATCACACCTTCGTAGCCTCGGATCAGTGGTGCGTCCTGGTCCTGCCGGTTCCATCGGTGCCGCCGTCGGTCCCCAGCCACCCGGCCAGCTTGCCGCCCTCGCCGACCGCCCGCAGCCGGGCCTCGGCCGTGTCGCGCACCGGATCGGTCGCGACGACCAGCAGTTCGTCGCCCCGCCGCAGCATGGTCGACGGTCCGGGCACGAAGCTCTTCCCCTCCCGTACGACGAGGGTGACGGCCGCTCCGGCGGGCAGTCGCAGTTCGGCGATCTCCACGCCGTGCATCTTCGACTTCCCGGGGATCGCCACCGACAGCAGATGCCCGCGCAGCCGCTCCAGCGGCGCCGACTCGATGCCCAGGTCGGTGGCCTCGGAGGGGTCCTCGGCGATCTTCAGGGCCTTGGCCAGCCAAGGCAGGGTCGGCCCCTGGATCAGCGTGTAGACGACAACGAGTACGAAGACGATGTTGAAGACGTGGGTGGAGCCCTCGATCCCGTGCACCATGGGAATGGTCGCCAGGATGATGGGGACGGCGCCACGCAGCCCCGCCCACGACATGAAGGCCTTCTCCCGCCACGGCATCCGGAACGGGATCAGGGAGATGAAGACCTCCAGCGGGCGCGCCACCACGGTCAGTACCAGACCCACGATGATCGCGGGCCAGAAGTCGTCGAGCAGGTCGTGCGGGGTGACCAGCAGCCCGAGCAGGACGAACATGCCGATCTGGGCCAGCCAGCCGAGCCCGTCGGCGAAGCCGCGGGTGGCGGGCCAGTGCGGCAGCTTGGCGTTGCCGAGGAGCATCGCGGCCAGATAGACGGCGAGGAAGCCACTGCCGTGGACCAGGGCGCCGGCCGCGTACGCGGACACGGCGATCGCCATCACCGCGATCGGGTAGAGACCGGACGCGGGCAGTGCCACATGACGCAGTCCGAACGAGCCGAGCCAGCCGACGGCGATGCCGACGGCCGCGCCGATCATCAGTTCCAGGGCGATCTCGCCGACCAGCAGGTACCAGGTGTCCACCGGCCCCTTGGTCGAGAAGGCCACCACCAGGATCACCACGGGGGCGTCGTTGAAGCCGGACTCGGCCTCCAGCACACCGGTGATCCGGGCAGGCAGCGGCACCTTGCGCAGCACGGAGAAGACCGCGGCGGCGTCCGTCGACGAGACGACCGCGCCGATGATCAGCGACTGCCGCCAGTCCAGGCCGACCAGATAGTGCGCCCCGGCCGCGGTGACGCTCACGCTCACCGCGACGCCGACGACCGACAGCGTCGCGGCGGCGGGCAGCGCCGGTTTGATCTCTTTCCACTTCGTGCCGAGGCCGCCCTCGGCCAGGATCACGACTAGGGCGGCATAGCCGAACACCTGGGTCAGTTCGGCGTTGTCGAACTTGATGTGGAGGATCCCGTCCTGCCCGATGGCGATCCCGATGCCGAGATACAGGAGCAGGCTGGGAAGCCCGCTGCGGGACGAGATGCGTACTGCCGCGACGGCGACGAGCAGGACGAGCGAGCAGACGAGCAGGAGTTCGTTGAGCGCGTGGACAGTCAGTGGCCGTTCCTTCCCTGCGTACGCCTGCCGAGTGGCTCTCCGGCGGCCGGTACTTCATTACCTTACCTAATCTTTAACGCTTTCTTGACGCGTTCGAGTGCTCATGTGATCGCTCCTCGATCCGATGGATCCCGATACCGCGTCGGACCCGCCTCGGTGCTGCGCCTATGGTTGCTCCTGCACTCCCAGGACCACCCTGCCCCTCGAAGGACAGCGATGCCCGCCAACACAACCGCCTCTTCCGGCTCTTCCGGTTCTGCCGGTGCGAAGACCGGCAAGAAGAAGGGGCGACGCGCCCGCCTGATCGTGATCGCCCTGGTGCTGGCGCTTGTCGCGGGTATCGGTTACGGCGCGTACTGGTCCGTAGCGACCGTGCGTGCCTCGTACCCGCAGACGAACGGGTCGGTCAAGATCGACGGTCTCTCCGCCAACGTCGACGTCAAGCGCGACAGCTATGGAATTCCGCAGATCTACGCGGACTCCGACACCGACCTGTTCCGCGCCCAGGGCTTCGTACAGGCTCAGGACCGCTTCTGGGAGATGGACGTCCGCCGTCATATGACGGCCGGCCGGCTCTCCGAGATGTTCGGCTCCGGGCAGGTCGACACGGACGCCTTCCTGCGGACGCTGGGCTGGCGCAAGATCGCGCAGGAGGAGTACGACACCGTCCTGTCCGCGGACACCAAGAAGAACCTCCAGGCGTACGCGGACGGGGTGAACGCCTACCTCAAGGGGCGCGACGGCAAGGACATCTCCGTCGAGTACGCCGCGCTCGGCCTCACCAACGACTACCAGCCGACCAAGTGGACCCCGGTCGACTCGGTCGCCTGGCTGAAGGCGATGGCCTGGGACCTGCGCGGCAACATGCAGGAAGAGATCGACCGCTCGCTGATGACCAGCAGGCTCAGCAAGGAGCAGATCGAGGAGCTGTACCCCGCCTACCAGTACGACAAGCACCGGCCGATTGTCGACCAGGGGGCGATCTCGTCGGTCACCGGCGCGTTCGACCCGGCCGCGGCGTCGTCCACCGGCATCGGCGCGAACACCGTGCAGGGCGCCACGAAGGGCCTGAACACCCAGCTCTCCTCGCTCTCCGACACCCTCGACGAGATCCCCGCGTTGCTCGGCCCGAACGGCAACGGCATCGGATCCAACTCCTGGGTCGTCTCGGGCACCTACACGACCACCGGCAAACCGCTGCTGGCCAACGACCCGCACCTCGCGCCGCAGCTGCCGTCGCTCTGGTACCAGATGGGGCTGCACTGCCGGCAGCTCTCGGCGACCTGCCGGTACGACACCGCCGGATACACCTTCTCCGGCATGCCCGGCGTGATAATCGGTCACAACCAGGACATCGCGTGGGGCTTCACCAACCTCGGCGCGGACGTCACCGACCTCTTCCTGGAGAAGGTCTCCGACGAGGGCTACCAGTACGACGGCAAGGTGAAGCCCTTCGTCACCCGCAAGGAGACCATCAAGGTCGCGGGCGGCGAGAGCCGGCACATCACCGTGCGCGAGACGAACAACGGTCCGCTGGTCTCCGACCGCAGCGGCGAGCTGGAGAAGGTCGGCCAGAAGGCCCCCGTCACCAACGCAGCGCCGGACCGCGGCGACGGTTACGCCGTGGCCCTGAAGTGGACCGCGCTGGAACCGGGTCACTCCATGGACGCCGTCTTCGAGCTCAACCGCGCCAAGGACTTCAAGACCTTCCGGGCCGCCGCCGAGCACTTCGAGGTCCCCTCGCAGAACCTCATCTACGCCGACACCAAGGGCAACATCGGCTACCAGGCCCCGGGGAAGATCCCGGTGCGCAAGGCGGGCAACGGCACGATGCCGAGCCCCGGCTGGGCGTCGTCGTACGGCTGGGAGAAGAACCCGATCCCGTTCGACAAGCTGCCGTACGAGTACAACCCCGAGCGCGGCTACATCGTCACCGCCAACCAGGCCGTCATCGACGAGAAGAAGTACCCTTACCTGCTCACCAAGGACTGGGGCTACGGCACCCGCAGCCAGCGGATCAACGACCTCATCGAGTCGAAGATCAAGGGTGGCGGGAAGATCTCGACCGACGACATGCAGAAGATGCAGATGGACAACACCAGCGAGATCGCCGCGCTGCTGGTGCCCGAGCTGATGAAGATCAACGTCTCCGACAAGAGCGTCCGTGAGGCACAGAAGCTCCTGGAGGGCTGGGACTACACCCAGGAGCCCGACTCGGCGGCCGCCGCCTACTTCAACGCGGTCTGGCGCAACATCCTCAGGCTGGCCTTCGGCGACAAGCTGCCCAAGGAGCTGCGGGTCAAGGGCGAGTGCCTCACCGTCCTCCTGGCCGACAGCACGGGCCCGGTCGACGAGCAGGACAAGCCGGTACGCGAATGCGGCCAGCGCGACACGGACACGGCGCAGCCGGACGGCGGCGACCGCTGGTACCAGGTGGTCGCCAACCTCATGGACGACGAGAACAACGACTGGTGGCAGTCGCCGAAGAACCGCAAGGACAAGGCGACCGAGACCCGTGACGAACTCTTCGGCCGCGCCATGGAGGACGCCCGCTGGGAGCTGACCGCCAAGCTCGGCAAGGACATCTCCTCCTGGAGCTGGGGCCGGCTGCACCAGCTGACCCTGAAGAACCAGACCCTCGGTACCGAAGGCCCCGATGTGCTCCAGCGGGCCCTCAACCGCGGCCCGTGGAACCTCGGCGGCGGCGAGGCCGCGGTCAACGCCTCCGGCTGGAACGCGGCGGGCGGCTACGAGGTCATCTGGGTCCCGTCGATGCGGATGGTCGTCAACGTGGGGGACTGGGACAAGTCCCGCTGGGTCAACCTCACCGGCGCCTCCGGGCACGCGTTCAGCGCGCACTACACCGATCAGACCGACAAGTGGGTCAACGGCGAACTGCTCGACTGGTCCTTCGGGACGAATGCGGTGGCGAAGGGGACGAAGGACACCTTGACGCTCAAGCCGTCCTGACGTTCAAGCCGTCATCGGAAGACGGCGGGCCCGGGGGCGGTTCCGGCCGGGCTCAGACGGTGAAGCGCCGCGCTCCGGCCGGTGTCACCACGGCGTCCACGGGGTGGTCGTGCGGTTCCACAGGAACCTGCGCGACCACCTCGTTGTCGTAGAGCAGGACGACCAGCGCCGGATGCACCCCGGCCGTCGCGAGCCGGGCCAGCACCCGGTCGTACGAACCTCCGCCGCGGCCGAGCCGCATCCCGCGCCCGTCCACCGCGAGACCCGGCAGCAGGACCACGTCCGCGTCGAGAACGGCGTCCGGCCCGAGCCGCGGACCGTCCGGCTCCAGCAGCCCGCGGGCCGCCGGTACGAGGCAGTCGCCACCCTCGTACGCGGCCCAGTCCAGATCGTTGTCCGGGAGGAGCACCGGCAGCAACACCCGTACCCTCCGCGCGCGCAGCGCGTCCAGCAGTGCACGGGTGCCCGGCTCGCGCCCCACCGAGACATAGGCGGCGACGGTGCGGGCCTCGGCCAACTCCGGAAGATTTACTGCACCGCGGGACAGAACCATCGCGGCGTTGTCCACGTCTTCCCTGCTCAGGAGGGATCGCGCGGCAAGCAGTTCACGCCGCAGGGAGGCCTTTCGGGGCATGTCGGTGTTCAACGGGCACCTGCGAATCTCTTGTATGTGCATATACGAGTACAAAGTTAACCGGACGCTCATCTTCCGCCCATGGGCACCGGTTATGGTTGCGCGCATGACTCAGTCGCACCCCAGGATCAGCAAGGCTGTCATTCCGGCCGCAGGGCTCGGTACCCGCTTTCTGCCGGCCACCAAAGCCACTCCCAAAGAGATGCTGCCTGTCGTCGACAAGCCCGCGATCCAGTACGTCGTCGAAGAAGCGGTGGCGGCCGGCCTCTCCGACGTACTCATGATCACAGGCCGCAACAAGCGCCCCCTCGAGGACCACTTCGACCGCAACTACGAACTGGAGTCCGCGCTCACCCGCAAGGGAGACGCCGACCGGCTCCAGAAGGTCCAGGAGTCCAGCGACCTCGCCACCATGCACTACGTCCGTCAGGGCGACCCGCGCGGCCTCGGCCACGCCGTGCTGTGCGCCGCACCGCACGTCGGCGACCAGCCGTTCGCGGTCCTCCTCGGTGACGACCTGATCGACCCGCGCGACCCGCTGCTCGCCCGCATGGTCGAGGTCCAGGAGCGCGAGGGCGGCAGCGTCGTCGCGCTGATGGAGGTCGAGCCGGAGCAGATCCATCTGTATGGCTGCGCGGCCGTCGAGGCCACCACGGACGGCGATGTCGTCAGGGTCACCGGGCTGGTCGAGAAGCCCGATGCGGCGGACGCGCCCAGCAACCTCGCCATCATCGGCCGCTATGTCCTCGACCCCGCCGTCTTCGACATACTGCGCAGGACCGAGCCGGGCCGCGGCGGCGAGATCCAGCTCACCGACGCCCTGCAGCTGCTCGCCGATGACGAGAAGATCGGCGGCCCCGTGCACGGCGTTGTCTTCAAGGGCCGCCGCTATGACACCGGTGACCGGAGCGACTACCTCCGCGCCATTGTCAGACTCGCGTGCGAACGTGAGGACCTGGGCCCGGACTTCCGGACCTGGCTCCGCAGTTTCGTCACCGAGGAGATGTAACACGTTGAGCAGTCCGATCTGGTCGGTGGACGAGCACCTGGAGGACATCCTCGCCGCGGTACGGCCGCTCGAACCCATCGAGCTCCAACTGCCCGAGGCCCAGGGCTGCGTCCTCGTCGAGGACGTCGTGGTGGAGGTCGCCCTGCCGCCCTTCGACAACAGCTCGATGGACGGTTACGCGGTCCGCGTCGCCGATCTCGTGGGCGCCAGCGAGGAGTTCCCCGCGGTGCTCACGGTCATCGGTGACGTCGCGGCGGGCAGCGACGGACTCTCCGGCGACCAGACCGTCGGCCCCGGCGAGGCCGCCCGCATCATGACCGGCGCCCCGCTGCCGGCCGGTGCGGAAGCTGTCGTGCCGGTCGAGTGGACCGACGGCGGTACGGGCGGCGGTCCGGCGGACACCATGCGCGCCCACAGCCACGCCCCGCAGGACGCGGGCGGCGAGGTCCGCGTCCACCGCCCCGTCGCGGCCCGCGCTCATGTCCGGGCCCGGGGCAGCGATGTGCAGCCCGGTGATCTGGCCCTGCGGGCCGGTTCGGTCATCGGGCCGCCGCAGATCGGGCTGCTCGCCGCGATCGGCCGCTCCACCGTGAAGGTGCGGCCCCGGCCGCGTGTCGTCGTCATCTCCACCGGCAGCGAACTGGTGCAACCCGGTGAGGAACTGACCGGCGGCCAGATCTACGACTCGAACAGCTTCGCGCTGACGGCTGCCGCGCGCGACGCGGGAGCCATCTCCTACCGGGTCGGCGCCGTCACCGACGACGCCGACATGCTCCGCGCCACGATCGAGGACCAGCTGATCCGCGCCGACATCGTCGTCACCACGGGCGGCGTCAGCGTAGGCGCGTACGACGTGGTCAAGGAGGCCCTGTCCTCCGTCGGCGACGCGGACGAGCCGGGCAGTGGCATCGAGTTCCGCAAGCTCGCCATGCAGCCGGGCAAGCCGCAGGGCTTCGGCTCGATCGGCCCCGAACACACACCGCTGCTGGCACTGCCGGGCAACCCCGTCTCGTCGTACGTCTCGTTCGAGCTGTTCGTACGGCCCGCGATCCGCACGCTGATGGGCCTGAAGGACGTGACCCGCCCGACGGTCCGCGCCACGCTGAAGACCGACAGCACACTCACCTCGCCGTCCGGCAAGCGCCAGTTCCTGCGTGGCACGTACGACGCCGAGGAGGGCACCGTCACCCCCGTCGGCGGTTCCGGATCGCATCTGATCGCCGCCCTCGCCCAGGCGGACGCGCTGATCGTGCTGCCCGAGGACGTCACCTCCGCGGAGTCCGGCACGGTCACCGAGGTGATCCTGCTCCGCTGAACGCGACCCGGTGGCGGTACGGTGTCTGCCGCTGTGCCTTACCGGGGGACACCCCCCGGGCCCCCGGCCGCACTCCGGTGCAGGCCGAGCGGGCAACCGGCGCCCTACCGCTAGGCGGAGTCCAGTGAGTACGCAGAACAGGCTGACGCATCTCGACGAGGCGGGTGCGGCCCGGATGGTCGACGTGTCGGAGAAGGACGTCACCGCGCGCGTCGCCCGCGCCAGCGGCCGGGTCCTCGTCTCGCCGCGCGTCGTCGAACTGCTCCGTGGCGAGGGAGTTCCCAAGGGCGACGCCCTCGCCACCGCCCGTATCGCCGGGATCATGGGCGCCAAGCGCACTCCCGAGCTGATCCCGCTCTGTCACCCGCTCGCCGTCTCCGGCGTGAAGGTCGACCTGAGCGTCGCCGACGACGCGGTGGAGATCCTTGCCACGGTGAAGACGACGGACCGCACCGGCGTCGAGATGGAGGCCCTGACGGCCGTCTCGGTCGCCGCGCTCACCGTGATCGACATGATCAAGGCGGTCGACAAGAGCGCGGTCATCACGGATGTCCGGGTCGAGTCGAAGTCCGGCGGCAAGTCCGGCGACTACCGGCGCTCCGTGCCGAAGGGCGCGGACGCATGACGGTGCCCGAGGCTGTCCCGTCCGGCGGGCCGGACAGGACGGCGGCGTCCGGCGGCGAGCATGCGGCGTCGCTTCGGGAGCCGCACGCACAGAGCGCGCCCCTCGACGGTGCGCCGCCCGCCCCCCGTTCCGCGCTCGTCGTGACCGCGTCGAACCGCGCCTCGGCCGGTGTCTACGCCGACCGGGGCGGCCCTCTGATCGTCGAGGCGCTCGCCGCGCTCGGCTTCGCCGTCGACGGGCCGCAGGTCGTCCCCGACGGCGACCCCGTCGAGCAGGCCCTGCGGGCCGGGGTGGCCGCCGCGTACGACGTCATCGTCACCACCGGCGGTACGGGCATCTCACCGACCGACCGCACCCCCGAGGCCACCCGCCGCATCCTCGACCACGAGATCCCCGGTATTCCCGAGGCGATCCGCTCCGAGGGCCGCGACAAGGTCCCCACGGCCGCGCTCTCCCGCGGCCTCGCCGGAGTCGCCGGCCGCACCCTCATCGTGAACCTGCCGGGCTCCACCGGCGGGGTGCGCGACGGCCTTGCCGTCCTCGAACGTCTTCTGGTGCACGCCGTCGATCAGCTCCGCGGCGGCGACCACCCCCGACCCGGGAGCCCGAGCTGAACGTCCCGACCTGGCCGGTGATCCTGACGGACGGCGCGATCGCCCTCCGGCCGATAAAGCTGCGCGACCAGCGCGAGTGGCGGGAGGTCAACCGGCGCAACCGCGACTGGCTGCGCCCCTGGGAGGCGACCGTCCCACCGCCCGGCCCGGGCGGTCCGGTGGCCCGGCGCCCCACTTACCGTCAGATGGTCCGCCATCTGCGCTCCGAGGCGAACGCCGGACGGATGCTGCCCTTCGCCATCGAGTACGAGGGGCGCCTGGTGGGGCAGTTGACGGTCGCCGGGATCACCTGGGGATCGATGTGCTCGGGCCATGTCGGTTACTGGGTGGACCAGGAAGTGGCGGGCCGCGGTGTCATGCCGACCGCGGTCGCTCTCGCCGTCGATCACTGCTTCCGGTCCGTGGGACTGCATCGCATCGAGGTGTGCATTCGGCCCGAGAACGGGCCCAGCCGAAGAGTCGTGGAGAAACTCGGATTCCGCGAGGAAGGGCTGCGTCCACGTTATCTCCACATCGACGGTGCGTGGCGGGACCATCTGATCTTCGCGCTCACCGCGGAGGAGGTGCCCGACGGGCTGCTCCGGCGCTGGCACCAGGCACGACGACCCGGAACGCCGCGTTAAATAAAATGAATGTTCGAAATTGATCGCCGCGTGACCGCTAACCAACGCGCAAACGCCGACCGTTGATCCGAACAATCACAAGAAAAGTCCGTGATATCAGCCAGATCGTGCGACACACCGGGCCAATTGGCGGATGCCCCCGTGCAAACCCCTCTACGGTGTGAGACGTGAGCAGCAGCGGCCTCATCTATGCAGTCATCGTCGGGGCCTGGGCCGCCTACTTGGTGCCGATGTGGCTCCGCAGGCAGGACGAGCTCAATGAAGCCCGCCCGACAGAACGCTTCAGCACCGCCATCCGGCTGCTGTCCGGACGGGCGGCGATGGAGCGCCGGTACGCCAAGGAACTGCGGGAGCGCACCACCGAGGAGGCGGGGCCCGACGCCGACCCGGACGTGGGCACGGAACGAGTGGATTCCGTGGACGTCCGGGCCTTCGCCGCGCCTCCGGCGCATACCGAAGCCCGTGTGCACGACCCGGTGCGTGCACCGGAGCGTGCGGCTTCCGCGGCACAGGCGTCCCAGGGTCCCCAGGAGCGGCAGGCCCAGGAGGGACCGGCACACGCGTCCGTGCCCGTACCCGCGCGGCGCGCGCGCCCCGGTGGGATCGATGCGGAGCGTGCCCGGCGTGCCCAGCGCTCGCAGGTGCTGGCGCGCCGTCGGCGCACCACCTCGGTCCTTTTCCTCGCCTTCACCCTCGGCGCGGTCGTCGCGGCGGTCGGCGGCCTCCACTTCCTGTGGGCGCCCGCGGTGCCTGCCGTGCTGCTGAGCACGTACATCGTGCATCTGCGCGCCCAGGAACGGCGCAGGTTCGCCTTCACCATGGACCGGCGCAGGGCGGAGGTGGCGGCGCAGCACCTGCGCGAGAACCGCCACCGCAGGCACCAGCCCGCGACCACGGCCCCCGCCGAGCCCGACGAGGAGCCCGAAGCGCGCCACCCCGAGCTCGAGCCCGCCCCCACGGTCTCGCCGCAGGAAGCGGGCCGTCGCGCGCTGGTCGAGCAGACGGACCACGCGGAGTGGGTCGATCAGCAGCGCGAACGCGGCCGGGCCCAGGGCGACAGCTGGGAGCCGGTCCCGGTCCCGCTGCCGACCTACGTCACCGCGCCCGTGGCCCCGCGCGCCACGGGCGGCGTCGAGGTCGGCAACCCGGAGACCTGGAGCGCGGCCCGCTCCAGCACCGCCGAACCGGCACAGCCGGGCACCACGCCCCCCACCGCACCCCCGGTGGACCCGGCCCCGCGCCAGCGCACCAACCAGTCCCGCCGCACCCGCGACCGCGGCCGGACTCCGCTCTTCGACCAGTACGAGGACGGCGACCGGCCCCGCGCCGCCAATGAGTGAGACCCGCTGCGACGCCGACCAGGCTGACCAGCGGGGGAGCGGATTTCCGGGCACCGCTCCGAGGATGCTAGAGTTTCACTCGTTGCAAGGGCCTGTGGCGCAGTCTGGTAGCGCACCTCGTTCGCATCGAGGGGGTCTGGGGTTCAAATCCCCACAGGTCCACCGCAGCTCAGAGCCCCTACCGGGGAAACCCGGTAGGGGCTCTTTGGCGTCGTACAGCAGCGGAGTACAGCGACCATGTCTGATCTTGTGCACCGAGGCGGACCGTCGCAGCAGCCCACCGCGCGGCGAAGGCTCGATCGGGGTTCCGTGATGGTCCCCATCCTGTAGTTGCCACACAGGGGACAGAAGGAGCCCCTGGCCGGTGGTGACACCTGGCCAGGGGCTCCTTGAGTGATCTGCCTATGTCAGCCGTCGTTCTCCGACGACGGGATGTAGGCGCCCGGTACGTCGTTGGGCGCGTAGATCTTGCTCTCGCCGGGGTACGGCGTCTTCCAGTTGTGCGTCTGGTACCACGTGAAGTGGTTCATCTGCGCGGGGTTGGCGAAGTCGGGCACGGCGTTGGGCCCGGTCAGCCGCTGGTGCGACTTCCACGCGTCCCACTGCGTCGCGAGCGCCTGCTTGTCCGCCGGCACCTTTGCAGACGTCGGCGCGGGCGCCGCCTTGGCGTTCTGCGGCGCCGGGGTGTCCGCGCCGCAGGAGGGCTGGGTGCTCAGGCCGAGGGTCAGCGAGGTCCGGTTGGGCAGCGCGGTGAACGGCGTGTTGTTCGCGTGCTGGGTGAACGCCGCACGCATCGGGGTGGCCGCGCTGTCCTTCTGGTTCATCGGGTGGATCCCGAGGATCTGCTCGATGGTCCGGACCATCGTGATCTGCGAGTAGTAGTGGTTGTCGACGGTGCCGTGCTGGGCCCAGGGGCTGATGATCTGGACCGGGGCACGGTGGCCGTCGACGTGGTCGAGGCCGGCCTGGGAGTCGTCCTCGACGACGAAGATCGCCGAGTCCTTCCAGTACTTGCTGTGCGAGATCTCGTCAACCATCTTGCCGACCGCGAGGTCGTTGTCCGCGACCTGAGCGGCGGCGTTCGCCGGACCACCGGTGTGGTCGTTGGAGAGCCAGAACATGTTCAGGTTCGCCGGCCCGTTCTTCTTGAAGTCCTGCTCCCAGACCTCCTCCTTGTAGATGTCCGGGACACTGGTGTCGAATTTCGGGAAGCCGGGCACCGACACCTTGTTGAGCGACGGTATCGCCGAGCCCGTTTGAATGGGGTAGGCGGTCTTCTGCCCGGTCGCCTGCATGTTCTTGGTGTCGCAGTACAGGTTCTGCCAGGACGCGCCGGACGGCTTGCTCTCGAGCGACTGGAACTCGCCGAAGTCCTTGACTGACTTCCCGGCCGCCTGCACACCGGTCCAGATGAAGCCGGACTTCTGGTGGCCGAGAGCGTCGTCCTCGGTGTCGTAACTGCGCGTGTACTCACCGGCCGAGGACTCGGTGTACTCCGGGTTGTCCGCCTGCATCAGCCAGTTGTGACCCTCGGCGGAGTTCGTGCCGACGTCGTACGTGTTGTCGTACAGCCCGAACTGCGAAGCCAGCGCGTGCTGGTTCGGCGTCACGTTCTCGCCGAACTGCGTCAGTGCCGGGTCGCCGTTGCCCTGCGGCATGTCACCGAAGACCTGGTCGTAGGTCCGGTTCTCCTTGACGATCATGAAGACGTGCTTGATCGTCGAGGGGTCGCCGAGCTTCACGGGGACCGGTACCGGCTTCGCGTCGCCCTTGCCCTGGGTGACCGAGCCGCCGTGCCAGCCGTTCTGAGTGAAGACCTTGCCGGTGTAGGACTTGATGACGCTGTCGTCCGGCAGCGTGAACTGCGTCAGGCTCGACGTCGTGTCGTGGGTGCCGTGCCCGGCCTTGTTGGTGGGGCGGAGGGCGTCGACACCACGGGTGTTGGAGACGACCACGTTCTTGCCCACGGTGGTGATCTCCGCGGGGAAGTAGTCCGTCGGGAGCAGGCCGACGTAGCTGGCCGGCTCCTGCGGGGAGGTGTACCGGTAGACGGCGACCGCGTTGGCGCGGCCGAGCGTCACCAGCAGGCGACCGTCGTCGGTGAGCGTCACCGCGTTGGGCTCGTAGCCGACCGACGCCTCCGGCCACGGCTGGGTGGCGATGGTCTGGACGACCTTGTCGTTGGCGGCGTTGATGACCGACACGTTGTTGTCGGCGGTGTTGGTGACGAACACCGCCCCGTTCTTGGCGTACACCGCGGTCGGGTGCAGACCGACGTCGATGCTCCCGACGGCGGCGGACGGGTCCGCCGGGCTGATGACGCTGACCGTGCCGGTGGTGGTGGCACCGGTGTCCGGGTTGGCCGGCACCTGGGTGCCGTAGGAGTTGATCGTGGTGTCGCCGGCCTTGGCCGGACGCCCGCCCTCGTTGCTGACGTAGAGCTTGTTGCCGACCATGGCGATGCCACGGGGGGCGTTGCCCACGGTCCAGCTCTGCTTCATGGTCCCGGTCGCCGCGTCGATGGCGACCACCCGGTTCTGGCCGTTGACCGCGGAGTACACGGTGGAGCCGTCGGCCGAGAACACCGCCGCACCCACCAGTGCGTGCTTGGAGCCGTCGGCCGGGATCGAGATGGCCGTCGGGTTGGAGAGGGCGCCGTCCGGGTTCACGGTGAACTTGGTGTAGCCGTCGCTCTGGCCCAACCACAGCTGCGAACCATCGGGCGAGTACGTCGGGCCCTCCTGGCCGACAGCGCCGCCCGTGATGCGCAGGTCGACCGTCGAGGAGGTGCCGACGCGCTGCTTCACCTGACCGGTCTTGAGGTCCATGACGACCAGCGACGCATCACCGTCGGCGATCGAGGCCGCGAGATGGCTGCCGTCCGGGCTGACCGAGGACGACATGATCTTGCCGTTGTTGATGACGGTGCGGCTGCCGTACGGGGCGATGTACTGGTTGGCGGAGACAACCTGGCCGTTAGCGGTGACCTGACCGACCTGCTGGGTGCCGAACTGGCTCGTCTGGGCAACAGCGGTGCCCGTGACGGCGAGGGCGACAGCGATGCCCGCCGTTACCAGAGTGGTCCGGCGGCCGACGCGCCTACCGAAAAGGCTGACCTGCTCCTTCTCGTTAATCCGACGCTGCCGTGTTACGTGCATGGAATTATCCCTTCGGGGTGGTGTCGAGCAGTGCGACGTTGCCGTCGAACTGCCAAAGCGGATTCGGTGCGTCCCCGGTCGGGGTCCGGACCAGGAAGTAGCCGTTCACTTCCTTCGGTCCGTCGCCGTCGGCGACGAACCGCCCGTCGGAGGTGACGTCGAGCTGGTAGATGGCCGTCCCTGCGATCTCGACGTCGGGGAGATGCCAGGAGACGACGCAACGCCAGTCGTTGCCCGCCCCCTGGGGGGCGACCTGGCCGCCGCTCTTGTCGCACGTCGCCGTGGCCTTCAGCTGCGCTTCGGTGACGTCGGGGCGCTTGAGCTGCTCGGTCTGCATGCGGTAGAGGTGGGCGAACGCCGTGGCGACCGACCGCTGCACCCTGTCCTGCTCGATTCCGGAACCCAGGGACGGGGTCGCCCCGGCGACGACCGCGACCGTGGCGGCGACCAGTCCGACCAGTGGCAGGAGTCCGGTGGTGATCGCGCGGCGCCCGGAGCCGTCGTAGCTCGGGTTGGTGAAGTCGCGCCGCAGGAAAAGCCAGTAGGCCAGCGCGGTCGCGGTCACGGCCCACACCAGGCTGACCACGATGCCGATCAGGAGCGGGCCCAGCTGTGCCGGGCTGGTGAACAGACCGTTCCAGGCGATGAAGGCATAGCCGGGCAGGGCGAGGCGTACGGCGACGGGCAGCGGCAGCATCTGGGCGAGCTGCATCGCGAGCGCGACGAGCGCGGGCAGCAGCAGCCCCATCGGGGACCGCCCCAGCGTGACGGACCCGAGCAGTCCGATCGCGGCGAGGGCCAGGGTCGGGGCGAGAACGCAGACCCAGGCGAGCAGGACATTGCCGGCGGCGTCCGCCGGCGTCAGCAGGTGGCCGTCGAGGCCGACCAGCGGCTGGTTGCCGACCGTCGCGACCCCGCCGGCCGCGCTGGAACAGGCCAGCCCGGCCACGAGCAGCAGGATGACGGTGAGGCTGGCCAACGCCTTCGCTGCGAAGATCCGTCGAGGCGACCGGACCGCCACGAGCAGGTGGCGCCAGGTGCCGAGCCGGTCCTCGGAGGCGAACACGTCGCCGGCGACCACCGAGGTCAGCATCGGGAGCGCCCAGGTGCCCGCGAAACCGAGTATCACCAGCGGTCCGGCCCACCCCGTGGCGTGCATCCAGCGACCGAAGAGGGTGTCGACGGGGAGCGTGCTCTGCTGGCTGACGGCGGCGACGAAGAGCCCCGGCACGATCCAGCAGGCGAGGACCAGCAAGCGGATCCGCCATTGCGAGACCAGCTTGACCAGCTCGAAGCGGTAGCCACGCGGAATCGAGACACGGCGGGCGCTGGCAACGTTGTCGTGGGTGAGGGCCGCGGTCATCGGCCGGCCTCCTGCTGCTCGGTGAGGGCGAGGAACGCTGCTTCGAGCGGCGACACCACAGGTGCCAGCTCGCGCAACGCGAGGCCCGCGTGGACGAGATGCACCACCAGTTCGTCGAGGGCCGGCATCAAGGCGCGCACGACGAGTACCTCGGCGTCGTTCCGTGCCCCGGTGTCGTCGACGACCCGGATCCCGGCCGTGTCGGCAGCCAGCCGGCGGGCGGTCTGCGGGTCGGAGGTGAGCAGCCGGTAGTCGAGTTCACGGTTCTCCGCGGCCAGCTTGCTCAGCGGGCCGGAGAAGACGACCCGTCCGGTGGCGAGGATGGTGACCTCGGAGCACAGCGCCTCGAGGTCGTCCATGCGGTGGCTCGAGAGCACGACGCCGGTCCCGTCCGCCGCGAGCCGGCTGAGGACCCCGTGGACCTGTTTCTTTGCGGCCGGATCGAGGCCGTTGGAAGGTTCGTCGAGCACGAGCAGCCGGGGCTTGGTGAGCAGGGCGGCGGCGAGGCCGAGTCGCTGACGCATGCCGAGGGAGAAGCCGCGGGTACGGTCGTCGGCGACATCGGTGAGCCCGACCTGGTCGAGCACGTCGTCGATCCCCGTTGTCCGCGCGTCGTGACCGCGCAGAGCGGCCAGCGCGGCAAGGTTCTGCCGGGCGGTGAGTGAGGGGTAGAGACCGGGCCCGTCCACGAAGCCGGCGACCCCGTCGGGAGCGGCGAGCGCCCGGCCGACCGGCGTACCCAGGATCTCGAGGCGGCCGTTGTCGGCGACGGCCAGGCCCAGCAGGAGGCCGAGCAATGTCGTCTTGCCGGCGCCGTTCGGTCCGACCAGGCCGTGGATCTGCCCCTGTGCCACATCCAGATCGATGCCGTCCAGCGCGACGACGTCGCCGAAACACTTGGTGATCCCACGAGCCCGGGCCGCGAGGAGTGTGTCCATGAGTTCCTTCTTTCGGAAGCCACAAGGAACTTAGGTGCGACACACAACGAAGGCGGGGACGGCTGGTTGAACGTTGATGGAACGGGAAGTGGTCGGCATCCGCGGCGTCGATCGCCGTCGGTCCGTAACTCGCGGCTCGTCACGGCCACCGCCGTCCAGGCCGCCGGCCCCGGCTGGTCGCGCGGAGAACAGTGGTCCGTACAACGGTCGAACTCCGCGTCGCCTAGGCTGTTTTCGATCGTCCCGCCCACCAGGTGCTCCCCTCGGGGTGACCTCGCGTCAGGACGAGCCGCAGTTTCCTGCCCGCGATTCCCGTACGGAGGAGCGTCCTGTGACGGCCGGCCCGCTCAACCCCCAGATCGACACCAGCAAACCCCACCCGGCGCGCGTCTACGACTGGCTGCTCGGCGGCAAGGACAATTACCCGGTCGATCAGACGGTGGGGGAGAAACTGCCCCCGGAGGCGCGGGCCAACGCGGCGCGGAACCGGGCCTTCATGCACCGGGCCTCCGCCTGGCTGGCGCACCGGGGCGTCGATCAGTTCCTCGACGTCGGGACCGGCATTCCCACCTCGCCGAACCTGCACCAGATCGTCCAGGCGATCATGCCCACGGCCCGGATCGTCTACGCGGACAACGACCCCATCGTTCTGCGTCATGCGGAGGCGCTGCTCGTCAGCAGCCCCGACGGGGCCACCGACTACATCCACGCGGATGTGCGGCAGCCGGAGCTGATCCTCGAACGAGCCCGTGAACTGCTGGACTTCGACAGGCCCATTGCCCTGTCGCTGATCGCGCTCATGCACTTCCTGCCCGACGACCAGGACCCGTACGGCATCACCCGCACCCTGGTGGACGCCCTGCCGTCGGGCAGCTATCTGGTCCTGTCGCACGGCACGGCCGACCAGCATCCGGAGCTCCGCGCCGAGACCGAGGCCGCGTACAAGAAGGGCGCCATCGCGCTGCGGATGCGCACGCGCAGTGAGGTCGAGCCGTTCTTCGACGGTCTGGATCTCATTGCGCCCGGGCTGGTGCCGGCCGCGGAGTGGTACCAGGAGGAGCCGGCTCCGGAGAATGAACGGAGCGGTTTCTACGTGGGTGTTGCGCGCGTGAAGTGAGCGGAACAGGTGGTGTCGACGCTCTCCGGCGCCGGGTCATGATCCGGTGTCATGTGCCGGCCGGAGGCGGAGGGCGCGCTCCGGCGGACGCGTCCGGACCGCCTTCTCCGCGCGGCTGCACAGCAGTTCGCCGTGGCCGTCGAACGGGGTTGCCGCCTGGATGCCGTCGAGGCGGATGCCGACCACGTGATGGCCGGAGCCGGGTACGGTCCGGGGTGATCGCAAGGGCGTAAGGAACGGTGAACCCAGGGGGATCGGCATGGAGTTCAGCACGAAGAGCGGCACCACCCTCGCGTACGACGACCGGGGGCCGTCCGACGGTCCGGCCGTTGTTCTCGTCCACGGTCATCCGTTCAACCGGACGATGTGGAACCCGCAGGTTGAAGCGGTGGAGCAGGCCGGTCACCGGGTGATCGTGCCGGATCTGCGCGGATACGGGGAGAGCACCGTCGTGCCGGGCCGGGCCCTGCTCGCGGACTTCGCCGACGACATCGCCGCGCTCCTCGACCACCTCGGTGTCGAACGGGCCGCGGTCGCCGGGCTGTCCATGGGCGGACAGATCGCCATGGAGTTCCATCACCTGCACCGCGCCCGGGTCTCCGCGCTGGTCCTCGCCGACACCTCCCCGGTCGCCGAGACCGAGGACGGCAAGGCCTTCCGCAACCGGATGGCCGACCGGCTGCTCGCCGAGGGTCTGGACGGGTACGCGGACGAGGTGATCGACAAGATGATCGCCCCGTACAACGTCACCGGGCTGCCGGACGTCGCCGCGCACGTCCTGACCATGATGCGCACGACCGCTCCCGAAGGGGCTGCGGCGGCTCTGCGGGGCCGGGCCGAGCGGCCCGACTACCGGGAGTCGCTCGCCGGGGCCGAGGTGCCGGTGCTGATCGTCGTGGGTGCGGACGACACGTACACGCCCGTCGCGGACGCCGAGGCCATGCACCGGCTGATTCCGCAATCCGCGCTCGTCGTCGTCGACCGCGCCGGGCACCTGCCGAACCTGGAGCAGCCGGAGCGGTTCAACGCCGCACTGCTCGGGCTCCTCGGAAGGCTCTAGACCAGGACAGAAGCCTGGATCACGACTCCTGGAGCGGTTTGGCGAAGCAGAGGCTGCTCTCGTACGTGCGGTAGTAGCCGAACTTCGTGCAGGGGGTGTAGCCGCTGGAGGTGTACAGCGCGATGGCCTCCGGCTGCTGGTTGCCGGTCTCCAGCACCATCCGGGTGCGGCCTGCCGCCCGTGCGTCCGCTTCGAGGGCGGCGAGGATGCGGCGGGCCAGACCCTGTCCGCGGCCCTCCCGGGTCACGAACATCCGCTTGAGCTCGGCGTCGCCGTCGGAGTAGCCCTCGTCGTTCCGGTCCTGCGCGCGCCAGCCGCCGGTGGCGACCGGTGCGCCCGACTCGTCGTAGGCGAGCAGATACAGACCGTTCGGCGGCCGGAACATCGACGCGTCGAGTGGTGTGACATCGCCCTCGTCCCCGTAGCGCTCGGCGTACTCGAGCTGCACCTCGTCGTTGAGTTTGACGGCGTCGGGGTGGTCGAAGGACCGCGGCTGGATATGCATGCGGAATATGGTACATGTATGCGCCGCCCGTTAATCGGTATGGTGCCGGGATGCTCACCGTGACCAGCGTAAATGTGAACGGGCTCCGCGCCGCCGCGAAGAAGGGCTTCACCGAGTGGCTGGCGCAGACCGGCGCCGACGTGATCTGCCTGCAGGAGGTGCGGGCCGAGCCGCAGCAGCTTGCCGCAGAGGTGCGTGAGCCCGACGGCTGGCACACCGTGCACGCACCCGCCGCCGCCAAGGGGCGGGCCGGGGTCTCGCTCTACACGCGCCGGGCGCCGGAGCGGGTGCAGATCGGGTTCGGCGGGTTCGGGGACGCGGGGAGCGAGGAGTTCGACGACAGTGGCCGGTACGTCGAGGTCGACCTGCCCGGTGTGACGGTGGCGAGCCTGTATCTGCCCTCCGGTGAGGTCGGCACGGAGCGGCAGGACGAGAAGGAGCGCTTCATGGGCGCCTTCCTGTCGTACCTCAAGGGACTCAGGGTGCGGGCCGCGGCCGACGGCCGCGAGGTGCTGGTGTGCGGCGACTGGAACATCGCGCACCAGGAGATCGACCTGAAGAACTGGAAGGGCAACAAGAAGAACTCCGGCTTCCTGCCGGAGGAGCGGGAGTGGCTGACCCGGGTCTTCGACGAGGCTGCATACGTCGATGTGGTGCGGGCGCTCCACCCGGACGAGGAAGGGCCGTACTCCTGGTGGTCCTACCGGGGGCGGGCCTTCGACAACGACACGGGCTGGCGCATCGACTACCAGGTGGCCACGCCCGGTCTCGCCGGGCGTGCGGTGAAGGCATGGGTCGAGCGGGCCGCCACGCATGGCGAGCGGTGGAGCGACCACGCGCCGGTGACGGCCGTCTTCAACCTGTAAGGGTGCGGCGGTAGCTGCTGCCGTCCTTGGGGCGGGTCAGCAGGCCCGCCACCACCAGATAGCGGCGCAGCGCCGAGTAGTCGTCGTGCACCGTCAGCAACGCCTCGTTGACCTCGCGCTCGCTGTACGTGCGGTCCGGCTCGAACAGCGTCCGGGTGAGGTGGACGAGCAGCTGTTCGCGGCGGGCCGGCTTGCGGGGGATCGCGGTCAGCCGACCGCGGGAGAACAGGGCGGCGACCCCGTGTGAACTGCTCGGATCGTTGTCAGGCATGGGTGGAAGCCTGGCGCACGGGACGGGCGCGGGCAACGCAATTTCGGGCGACGGCTCCGAGGGCTACGTCTCCGGCGTCTTCGGCTCCGCGGGCTTCGGCCGGGTGTCGTCGTCGCGGCGCAGTCTGCGGTCGAAGGCCATCGAGAGTTCCGCGTCCACCACCGCGCGGGCGAGCGGGCGGAGTTGGGCCGGTTCGGCCTCGGCGGAGTGGGCCCGCATCACCCCGACGAAGAGTTCGGCGAGCGCGTCCGCGTGTTCGCGGACCCGGCGGCCCGCCGAGAGCACTGTGGAGAGCGGCACCCCTTCCCGTACCAGCTCCGCCGACACCTCCAGGAGGCGGCGGCTGATGTGCACGATCTCGTCGCCGTCGGTGGCGAGATAGCCGAGGTCCAGTGCGGCGGCGAGGTTCTCCGGGGTGACCTCGCCCTCGAAGTAGTCCGCGAGCTGTTCGGGCGTGAGGCGGACCGGGGTCTCCTCGGTCGGTTCGCCCAGTCCCAGCACCTCGGCGACATCGCGGCCGCTCTCGAACGTCCGGGCCAGATCGGCGATTCCGGTGAGGGTGTGGCCGCGCTCCAGCAGGCCGGCGATCGTCCGCAGCCGCGCCAGGTGATGGTCGTCGTACCAGGCGATGCGTCCCTCCCGGCGCGGTGGCGCGATCAGTCCGCGTTCCCGGTAGAAGCGCACGGTCCGTACGGGGATGCCGGCCGCCCTGGCCAGCTCCTCCATGCGGTATTCGCGGTGCTCGCGTCCTTCAGCCACAACGGCACCCTATGTTGTACCGCCGGTAACTTTCCCTTGCCCGACCCCTACCCATCGGTACGGAGCTGCTCTACTCTCCCCACAATGCCAGTGATTGCTGGCAGAGTCGTGTGACGTACCGCGGGAGGCGGCAGCATGGCCCAGCACGAGCATGTACGAGTGGCGGTGATCGGATCCGGATTCGGGGGCCTGGGGGCCGCGGTCCGGCTGCGCCGCGAAGGCATCACCGACTTCGTCGTCCTGGAACGCGCCGACTCCGTCGGCGGCACCTGGCGCGACAACAGCTATCCGGGCTGTGCCTGCGACGTACCGTCCCACCTCTACTCGTTCTCGTTCGCCCCCAACCCGGAGTGGCCGCGCACCTTCTCCGGGCAGGAGCACATCCGCGCCTACCTGGAGCGTGTCGCCGACACCTTCGGGCTGCGTCCGCACATCAGGCTGGGTCACGAAGTGACGATGATGCGGTGGGACAACGACGAACTGAACTGGACGATCGAGTCCGCGAACGGGACCACGATCGTCGCCGATGTCGTCGTCTCCGCGACCGGCCCGCTCTCCGACCCGAAGATGCCGGACATCCCCGGTCTCGCCGACTTCCCCGGCAAGGTCTTCCACTCGGCCCGCTGGGACCACGACTACGACCTGACCGGCAAGCGCGTCGCCATGATCGGCACCGGCGCCTCCGCCATCCAGATCGTGCCGTCGATCCAGCCGAAGGCCGGGAAGCTGACTCTGTTCCAGCGCACCCCGCCGTGGGTCATGCCGCGCATGGACCGCAGCATCAGCGGTGCCGAGCGGTGGCTGCACCGCACGCTGCCGTTCACCGGCGCCGCGCGCCGCGGACTGCTGTGGGGCATACGGGAGTTGCAGGTCAGCGCCTTCACCAAGCACCCGAACGAGCTCGGTCTCGTCGAGAGGATAGCCAAGTCCAACATCGCCCGGGCCATCAAGGATCCGGCGCTGCGGGCCAAGCTGACCCCCTCGTACCGCATCGGCTGCAAGCGGATCCTGCTCTCCAGCGCCTACTACCCGGCTCTCGCCCAGCCCAATGTGGATGTGGTCGCCTCCGGGCTGACGGAGGTGCGCGGCTCCACCGTGGTCGCCGCCGACGGTACGGAGACCGAGGTCGACGTGATCATCTTCGGCACCGGCTTCCATGTGACGGACATGCCGATCGCCGACCGGGTCGTCGGCGCGGAGGGCATCACGCTCGCCGAGTCCTGGAAGGACGGCATGCAGTCGCTGCGGGGCGCCACCGCGGCGGGCTTCCCCAACTGGATGACGATCATCGGCCCCAACACGGGGCTGGGGAACTCCTCCATGATCCTGATGATCGAGTCCCAGCTGAACTACATGGCGGACTATCTGCGCCAGCTGAACGTCCTGGGCGGACGGGCCGCGCTCGGTGCGCGGAGGTCGGCGGTCGGGGCGTGGAACCGGCGGGTCCAGGAGCGGATGAAGCGGACCGTCTGGAACACCGGTGGCTGCACCAGCTGGTATCTGGACGCCAACGGGCGCAACACCACGGTCTGGCCGGGAACGACAGGTGAGTTCCGCCGGGCGACACGGATGGTGGACCTCGGGGAGTACGAGGTCATCCGGCCCCGGAAGGCTGATGCCGCCGAGACCGTCGTCGTCGGGAAGTCCGTCGCCGAGGAGGTCGCGCGATGAGCCGGCTGCTGCGACGCGAGGACGCCCCGCCGGTGCCCGCGCGCGAACTGACCGCCGTCTCCGCCGACGGCTCCCGCATCCACGTCGAGGTGTACGGGCCGGACGGCGCCCCAGCGGTGGTGCTGGCGCACGGCTGGACCTGCAACACCCACTTCTGGGCCGCGCAGATCCGGGACCTGGCGGTGGACCACCGGGTAGTCGCCTACGACCAGCGCGGACACGGACGTACGCCCGCCGTCGGTCCCGAGGGATACAGCACCGAGGCGCTCGCCGACGACCTCGAAGCGGTGCTGGCCGCCGCTCTCGCCCCCGGCGAGCAGGCGGTGCTCGCCGGGCACTCCATGGGCGGCATGACGCTGATGGCCGCCTCGCGGCGGGCCGGGCTGCGTGAGCACGCGGCGGCCGTACTCCTGTGCAGCACCGGCAGTTCGCGCCTGATCGCCGAGTCGCTCGTCCTGCCGATGCGGGCCGGCGCCGTCCGGACCCGGATGACCCGCGCGATTCTCGGGGCGCGGGCCCCGCTCGGGCCGGTCACACCCGTCTCGAAGCGGATTCTCAAGTACGCGACGATGGGCGCCGGTTCGGCGCCGGAGCGGGTCGAGTCCTGTGCCAGGATCGTGCACGCCTGTCCGCGGGCGTCACGGGTCGCCTGGGGGCATGTACTCGCGGAACTCGATCTCGACTCGGGGATACGGGAGTTGCGGGTGCCCACGGCCGTGATCGCCGGCACGGAGGACCGGCTGACGCCGCCCGTCCACGCCCGTGCCCTCGCGGCCGCGCTGCCCGACTGTCTGGGACTGACCGAGCTGGCGGGCATGGGCCACATGACACCGGTCGAGGCGCCGGAGGCGGTCACCGCGAAAATCCGGGAACTGGTCGCCGGGTATGTCACCCCTGTCACCGGCACGGTCAGTGGCAGTGTTGAGGAGGAGGTCGTATGAGCGGCAGGCGCAGTCTCGAAGGACAGGTCGTGGTCGTCACCGGCGCGGCGCGCGGCGTGGGCGAACTGCTGGCCCGCAAGCTCTCGGCGCGCGGTGCGAAGCTGGCACTGGTCGGCCTGGAGCCGGACGAGCTGAAGAAGGTCTCCCAGCGGCTGCACTCGGAGAGCGACCACTGGTACGCGGACGTCACCGACCATGTGGCGATGGCGCAGGTTGCGCAGGAGGTGAAGGAGCGGTTCGGCAAGGTCGATGTCGTCGTCGCCAATGCGGGGGTCGCCTCGGGCGGGCCGTTCGTCGACTCCGACCCGGAGTCGTGGCGGCGGGTCATCGAGGTCAATCTGATCGGCGGCGCGGTGACGGGGCGGGCCTTCCTGCCCGTACTGATGGAGAGCCGCGGTTACTTCCTGCAGATTGCGTCGCTTGCCGCGATCACTCCGGCGCCGATGATGACCGCGTACTGCGCGTCGAAGTCGGGCGTGGAGGCGTTCGCCCACAGCCTGCGGGCGGAGGTCGGCTACCGGGGGGTGAAGGTCGGCGTCGGCTATCTGTCCTGGACGGACACCGACATGGTGCGGGGCGCCGACGAGGACGACGTCATGCGGGAGTTGCGGCAGAGGCTGCCGTGGCCGGCGAATCGCACGTATCCGCTGGGCCCGGCGATCGACCGGATCGTGGCCGGCATCGAACGGCGTTCCGCGCATGTGTACGCGCAGTGGTGGCTGAGGGGCATGCAGTCGGTACGGGGCTACCTGCCGGCGGTCATCGGGGCGGTCGGGCAGCGCGAGATGAAACGGTTCGGGCCGCGGCTGGGGGGCGTGAGCAAGGGCCTTGTGGGGGCCGGGGGTGCGGCGGACGAGAGTGCGCGGGGCGTGGGAGGAGCGGGGGGTGCGCGGGGTGCGCGGGGTGCGGGCACTCAGCGTGACTGATCGAAATGCGTGGGATGTCCTGCCGTGTAAGTCTGGTCGAGGCCCTTACGGGGCTACCCCCAAGCACCCCACTAGGAGTGAACAGCATGGGTATCGCAGACCAGTTCAAGGACAAGGCGCAGGAGCTCGCCGACCAGGCGAAGAAGAATGTCGGCGACAAGAAGGGCGACGCGCGCCAGCGGTCGTCGTCCGAGGCGTCGGAGCGCGGGCGTGACAGGGCCCAGAACACGTCGCGGAACGCGGCGCGGGGCACGCACGACCGGATCGACGACGAGTCTTGACTTGATCGTTGGTGACCTGCGCGGAGGCGTGGTTTGAGGCTTCGCGCGGATGAGGGGCGCGCCCGGGAGACCGGGCGCGCCTTTCGCGTGCGTGGGGGTTTTCGTTCCCCACCCCGCCCCTTCCCGAATCCGGGGGCGAGCCCCCGGCCCCCCTTTGTCCTCAATCGCCGGACGGGCTCACATTGCCGTGACCGGACGGGTTCACAAATTGCCGTCGCCGGGTGGGCTCACGAATTGTCGTCGGGGGACGGGGCTCACGAACTGTCGTCGGCGGACGGGTTCACAGTGCGGTCGCCGGACGGGTTCACAAATTGCCGTCGACGGGTGGGCTCACACATTGCCGTCGGCGGACGGGGCTCACGAGTTGTTGTCGTCGTCCGGGTTCACGAGCTGTCGTCGGGGGGGGGGGGGGGGGGGGGG
>NZ_JBSFCW010000038.1:0-63394 GCF_053593595.1 Streptomyces sp. NPDC002206 | reverse complement strand
CCGGGCCCGCGGCCCCCCGGGGGGGGGGGGGGCCCCCCCCCCCCCCCCCCCGGTGCCGTCCTCCTGCGTCCTGTTGCCTGGCCCCGACCGGTCACTCCTCCCGTGTGCTCAGCAGCACCTTGCCCAGCAGGCCGCGCTCCTCGATCGCCGTATGCGCTTCGGCCGCCCGCTCCAGCGGGTAGACGTGCCCGATCACCGGACGCAGCCGTCCGGCCGCTGCCTCACCCAGTGCGTGTCCGGCCAGGCGTACGTACTCCGCGTCGGTCAGCTGTACGTCCCCGATGCCGCGCAGCGTGATGCCGCGCCGCGCCGCCTCCTGCGGGTCGATCGGGGCGAAGCCGCCCGTCGGTGCTCCGTGGGCGGAGAAGCGGCCGCCGTCGGCGGTCAGGGTGAAGGCGGCCGCTCCCATTGCGCCGCCGACCCCGTCGAGGACCACATCGGCCGGGCCGCCCGCTGCTGCCAGGGCTGTACGCGCCTGTTCCACCCACCCCGCGTCCGCTCCGTCGATCACGTCGTCGGCGCCCAGCTCCCGTACCAGCGCCGTCTTCCGGTCGCCGCGGGCCACCGCGACGACATGTGCGCCTGCCGCGTGCGTCAGCTGCACGAGGAGGGTTCCCATGCCGCCGGAGGCGCCGAGGATCAGCACGCGCTCGCCGGGTACGGGGGCGGTCGCCTCCATCAGCGCGGCGGCCGTCACCCCGTCGTGCGCGAGGGCGGCGGCCTCGCGCAGCCCCAGTCCGTCCGGTACCGGCACCAGGTGGTCGGCGGCGGTTGCCGCCTGCTCGGCGTAACCGCCGGTGAAGCCGACGGAGGCGATGACCCGGCGGCCGGCCCACCCCGCGTCGCCGCCCTTGCCGACCGTGCGCACCGTCCCGGCGATCCCTCCCCCCGGTACGTACGGGGGCCGGACCGGAAAGTAGTCGCTGAACGCACCCGACCGGATCTGGGTCTCCACGAAGAGCGTGTCAACGTGGCTCACGTCGATCACCACCTCGCCGGCCCCCGGCACCGGGTCGGGCATCTCGGCCGGAACCAGTACCTCCGGGCCGCCCAGCTCCCTGACCAGCGCCACACGCATGCGGATCACACCTCTCCGTCACCGGGCGGCCGGCCTGTCCGGCACCCGTGCGACCACTCTCGGACGTCAAGTCCGGTTGAGGTCAAGGGCGTACCCTTCATGGTCATGAGCGGAGAGAAGACCGGAACCGGGCCGGCTGCGCAGGCGCCGATCAGTCTGCGCGAGCGGAAGAAGCAGCTGACGTACCAGGCGGTCTCCGATGCCGCGATCGCCATGTTCCTGGAGCGGGGCTTCGACAAGGTCTCGGTGGCGGAGGTGGCGGCCGCCGCTGACATCTCCAAGCCGACGCTGTTCCGGTACTTCCCGGCCAAGGAGGACCTGGCGCTGCACCGGTTCGCCGACCACGAGGACGAGGCGGCCCGGGTGGTCGCGGCCCGTGGGCAGGACGAATCGCCGCTGGACGCCCTGCACCGCCATTTCCTGGACGGTCTGGAGCGCCGCGACCCGGTGACCGGGCTCTGCGATCACCCGCAGGTGCTGGCGTTCCACCGGATGCTGTACGGGACACCGTCGCTGGTGGCCCGCATGTACGGATACCAGGGACGCTCGGAGGCGGCGCTCGCCCGCGCGCTGGGCGACGGCGTACCGGACCGGCTGGCGGCGGGGCAGATCATCGCCGTACAGCGGATCCTGGCGTTGGAGAACTGGCGGCGCATCGACGCGGGGGAGAGCGCGGACGAGGTGTACGAGGACGCGGTGCGGGCGGCCGAACTGGGCTTCGTACAACTGAGGTCAGGGCTGGAGAAGGAACGGTAGGACAGCCGGCCGCGCGAGTCCGCCAGGCCGCTCGAACCGGAAACGCTCGCCCGGCTCGGTCGAGCAGCGACTCCCCGAGCCGCGATCCGTTCGCGAGGCCGTAGTCGTCGGAGCCGAAGACCGTGGAACCGGAGCCGGTGAGGCCGGACGAGGTGCCCAGCAGGGTCCACAGGGCTCCGTTGCGGCCGTTCTCGAAGGGTGCGGTGACGGCCAGGTCCGCCTTGCCGTTGTGGTTGTAGTCGGCGAGCCGGACCTGGCCGCCGAAGAGGTCATCGGTCTCGGGGCCACCCGGCACCCCGGTGGCTACGTCGACGAGCTCATCGCCCTCGACCCGCTCACCGGTACGGTGCTCGAGCTGAGGGACTGGATGCGCGACGTGTACGCGCCGGCGGTCGAGGGCGCCCCGACCCCGGTGGGCCGCGAGCGCTACGCCCGCTGGTCGCGCTACTGCAACGGCACGGACCTGGACTTGGACGAGGCGTACGCGTACGGCTGCGGTCTCTGCTGCGACCCCGATGCTGAGCTCAACGATCCGGTCCGGGGTGGTCTGCGGCCGGTCCTCGCCCTGCTGCCGCTGCTCGACCGTCGCGATCTTCTCCCGGAATTCTCCCAGAACGGCCCCGCACAACAAATCAGAGCCACTTACTCTTGCGAGTAAGTGGCCCTGACCTGGTGTTTCAGCTGTCGGGGTGGCGGGATTTGAACCCACGACCTCTTCGTCCCGAACGAAGCGCGCTGCCAAGCTGCGCTACACCCCGATCGCCGCCGGTGTCCTGGCGACATCGATTACTTTAGCCCACCCACGGCCGGAGACGAAATCCGGTTTCTGCCCCGGCGCGCGCCACGTCCCGGGAGGCGGCGTGGGCCGTCAGTCGCGGGGTGTCAGCGTCAGCAGGTTCGCCTCGGGCGGGCAGGCGAAGCGGACCGGGGTGTAGCGGTTGGTGCCGCAGCCTGCCGAAACGTGGAGGTAGGCGCGCCGGTTGCCGACCGTGTGGCAGGAGAGACCCTTGACCCGGTCCGTGTCGAGGTCGCAGTTGGTGACCAGGGCCCCGTGGAAGGGGATGCAGAGCTGGCCGCCGTGCGTGTGGCCCGCCAGGATCAGGGGGTAGCCGTCGGCGGTGAAGGCGTCGAGGGAGCGCAGGTACGGGGCGTGCACCACGCCGATCGAGAGGTCGGCGCCCGTCTCCGGGCCGCCCGCGACCTCCGCGTACCTGTCCCGCTTGATGTGCGGGTCGTCGAGGCCGGTGAAGGCGATCTCCAGGCCGTCGACCTTGAGGCGGCCCCGGGTGTTGCTCAGCCCCAGCCAGCCCGCCTCGTCGAACGCGTCACGCATCGGCTCCCACGGGTTGTGGACGACGCCGACCGCCGGGGCATTCCCGTTGAGACCGTGCTTGCCCTGGGTCTTCTCGAGGAGGTAGCGGGCCGGGTTGCGGAGCTTGGGGCCGTAGTAGTCGTTGGAGCCGAAGACGTACACACCCGGGAACTCCATCAGCGGACCGAGTGCGTCCAGCAGCTCCGGCACGGCCTTCGGGTCGGAGAGGTTGTCGCCGGTGTTCACGACGAAGTCGGGGCGCAGGCCGGCCAGCGAGTGCAGCCAGCCCCGCTTCTTGCGCTGGCCGCTCACCAGGTGGATGTCGGAGACCTGCAGTACGCGCAACGGACGTGCCCCGTGCGGGAGTACGGGGATCGTGACGCGGCGGAGCCGGAACGATCGGGCCTCGAAACCTGCCGCGTAGACGAGCCCGGCGGCGCCGACCGCTGCGCCGACTGCCGTGACTTTCAGGGGTACTCCGTAGCGTGCGCGCATGCGTCCATCGTCGCAGACACTGTGCGGTCCGCGGAAAACCGGCGGGCGTTCCGCACTCCGCACCTGCCACAATCAGCACATGACCACGCTCAAGTCCAAGCTCAAGGAAGACCTCACGACGGCCATGAAGGCGCGTGACGAGCTGACCTCGTCCACGCTCCGGCTGACCCTCACCGCGATCACGAAGGAGGAGGTCAGCGGCAAGACGGCGCGCGAGCTCTCCGACGACGAGGTCCAGAAGGTGATCGCCAGGGAGGCGAAGAAGCGCCGCGAGGCGGCCGAGGCCTTCGCCCAGGGCGGCCGGACGGAGCAGGCCGAGCGCGAGCGGGCGGAGGGCGAGCTGCTCGACGCCTACCTGCCGAAACAGCTGAGCGACGACGAGCTGGGTGCGATCGTGGCGGCGGCCGTCGACGAGGCGAAGGCCGCCGGCGCCGAGGGGCCGCGGGCCATGGGCGCCGTCATGAAGATTGTGAACCCGAAGGTCGCGGGGCTCGCCGACGGCGGCCGGGTGGCGGCCGCGGTGAAGAAGCTCCTCGCGGGCTGAGGCGGCAGTTCCGTACCTGCGCGAAGGCGGGGTGGACCGGATGTTCCGGCCCACCCCGCCTTCTGTCTTCTGCGTGGACGGGTGATGCGTCCAGAGGTCAGGGGCCGGTCTGGCCGCCGTTGGTCTGGCCGCGGGGGGACCCGTCGTTTCCGCCGATCGTGCCCGGCGTGATGCTGATGCCGGGGAACGGGTTGGTGTTGCCGGGCTTGTTCTTGCCGTCATCGCGGTTGTCGTGTCGGCCCCTGCCCCTGCCCCTGCCTTCGTCGTCGCCCCTCGGGGGGTCCGGGATGTCGACGGTGTTGAAGGACGGTGCAGGCTGGCCGTTGAGGGCGTTCGTCATGGCGTCGCGCCAGATCGGTCCGGGGACCTCACCGCCGTACACCTTGTCCCGGTACACGCCACCGATGGTGATCTGCTCCATCTCGACGCTCTGGGACGGGCTGCCGACCCAGACCGCACCGGACATGTTCGGCGTGTAGCCGACGAACCAGGCGTTCTTACGGGCGTCGGTCGTACCCGTCTTGCCCGCGTTGTCGCGGCTCTGGAGACCGGCCTCACGGCCCGTACCGGAGTCGACCACGCCGCGCAGCAGGGTGTTGATGGTGTCGGCCGTAGTCTGCGACATCGCCTGCGTGCAGGTGGTCTTCGGCACGGGGAGGGAGTCGCCGTTCGCCGTCTTCACCGACTCGATGGCGATCGGCGTGCAGTACGTGCCGCGGTTGGCGAACGCGGCGTACGCGCTGGCCATCGTCAGCGGCGAAAGACCGTTGGAGCCGAGGGTCAGCGTGGACGGGTTCTGCGGCAGCTTGGTGCCGTCGCCCTGCACCACACCCAGCTTGTCGGTCATGTGCGAGACCGGGCACATGCCGATGTCCTGGAGCATCTGGACGAAGTAGGTGTTGACCGACATCTCCATCGCTTCCTTCAGCGCGTACGGTCCCTCCTCCGACTCGCTCTCGTTCTCCAGGTGATACCTCGGCACGCTGTTGTTGACCCACGGCTTGCCGCAGGTCTGGACCGTGTCCGGGTAGTCCATCTCGTACGGCGCCGAGTACATCTGCGTCGCCGGCTTGCCACCCTCTATGGCCGCGGCGGCGAGGAACGGCTTGAACGTCGATCCGGTCGGAAAGCCGAAGTTCGAGCCGCCCATGTCCTTGTTGACCGAGTAGTTGTACTGGGTCTCGTTCGGCCCGAGGCCGTACGGCTTGGACTGGCCCATGCCCATGATCTTGCCGGTGCCCGGCTCGACCAGTGTCACGGCGGTGGCGACCTTGTCCGTCTTGTAGACGTGACTCCTGATCGAGTCCTGCACACCCTGCTGCGCCTGCGGGTCGAGCGTGGTGCGGACCGTGAGGCCGCCCCGGTTCCAGATCTTGGCGCGGTCCTCCTTGGTCTTGCCGAAGGCCGGGTCGGTGAGGAAGACCTGGCGCACGTAGTCACAGAAGAAACCGGCCCCGCTGACGGCGGTGATGCAGCCGTTCTGCGGCTTGCTGACCTTCAGCTTGATCGGCGTCGACTGCGCCTTCTTCGCCGTGGCCCGCGAGATGTCCCCAACATCCGCCATGCGCTGGAGCACGGTGTTGCGACGCTTGGTCGCCTCCTCCGTGTCATTGACCGGGTCGTAGCGGCTCGGCGACTGCACGAGGCCGGCCAGCAGCGCGGCCTCCTCCAGCTTCAGGTCCTTCGCCGACTTGGAGAAGTACCGGTGGGAGGCGGCCTCGATGCCGTACGCCTGCTGCCCGAAGAAGGTGATGTTGAGGTAGTTCTCCAGGATCTTCTTCTTGCCGAGCTCTTCCTCGACCTGGATCGCGTACTTCAGCTCCTGGACCTTGCGGCCGATCGTCTGCTGGGTGGCCTGTGCGACCTTGTCCGGGTCGTCGCCCGCCTCCTCGACGAAGACGTTCTTCACGTACTGCTGGGTGAGGGTCGACGCGCCCTGCGCGGTCCCGCCCGACTGCACGTTGCGGTTCATCGCGCGCAGGATGCCCTTGAGGTCGACCGCCCCGTGCTGGTAGAAGCGCGCGTCCTCGATCGCGACGATCGCCTTCTGCATGTACGGGGAGATGTTCTTCAGCGGGACGACGGTGCGGTCGCGCGAGTAGACCGTGGCGATCGCGCCGCCCTTGTTGTCCAGGATCGTGGTGCGCTGGCTCAGCGGCGGCGTCTTGAGATTGGCCGGGATCTCGTCGAATCCCTCGACCGTCCCCTTGGCGGCGAGCCCCAGAGCCCCGGCGGCCGGCAGCGCGATGCCCGCGAGCACGACTCCGGAGAGTGCGGCGACACCGAGAAACTTGGCGGCCTGCTGGGTCGCGGTGAGACCCCCGCCCGAGCGGTTCTTTGGCATGGGGGCAGCCTACGTTCTCATTCGCCGGACAGGCGTATATGCGTTGGCCTAAGCTGCTCCCAACTGTCACAGCAGTCCCGTTCCGTATCAACCCCCGCGCATGACCCGGCGTTGGTCCGTTCGCGACCCGAGGCGCTCCCCGAATTCGCCTGGTGTGTCATCGAACGTCCGTTGTGACCCAGGCGAACTGTCCCGATTTTGACGGGATAGTCACGGATGTCGCCACCTCACTCCCCTGGGTGATCTGCCGCGTACGCATAGTCCGTTCGGGCCATTCAAGATTGGGCCCGAAGGGGGTGTTGTGCTGTCACCACTTTCCGTAACGTCCTCAACTGGCAGCGGTGAATATGCCGCTACCGCCGTGGGGGAGCCTCGATTCGGGAGAGGACGGCGCCGTGATGGGCTGGGTAACCGACTGGAGTGCGCAGGCAGCCTGCCGCACTACCGATCCGGATGAACTGTTCGTACAAGGGGCAGCGCAGAACAGGGCCAAGGCAGTGTGCACCGGATGCCCGGTGCGGACCGAATGCCTGGCCGATGCGCTGGACAATCGCGTCGAGTTCGGCGTGTGGGGCGGAATGACCGAGCGGGAGCGTCGCGCACTGTTGCGCAGACGGCCCACCGTCACGTCCTGGCGCCGGCTGCTGGAGACCGCTCGCAGTGAGTACGAGCGGTCCACGGGCATCCTGCCGGTGGCCATCGGTCTGGATAACGACGAACTGCACGAGACGTACGCCGCCGTGGGGTAGTCGACGAGGGCGGATAGGCCTTTCAGGTGGTCATGCAGCTCCGGCCGGGACGGAACCGGTCGCGAGCCGGTCCCCGATGGCCCGCAACCCTGCGAGGTCATGGACATCACCGGGCAGCGCGCCGACCTCGGTCACGGCGACCTCGGGGTGCAGTGCGGTGAAGCGGTCGCGGGTGCGCTGCTCGCGTGCGACGACCTGCATGCGTTCAGCATGCAGTCGCAGCAGACCTGCGGTCAGCTGCTCCACGGAGACGGCTTCAGCCTCGGGCTCGGGTTCGGACTCGGGGGCGTGCTCAGGGGCTTCGGTGTGCGCGGAACGGGCGGGGGAGGGCGGCGACTCGGGGTCTTCGGGAGAGGTGACTGCCGAGTCGGCCGGGTCACGAAGTCCAGCCTTCCCGGCCGTCTGATCCACAATGCCGATGTCATCAAGATTTTCTGCGGCCGCCAGGGCGCGCTCGGCGGAGAGCCGGGCGGCATCGCTGCCATGGACCCGGTTGAGGACCAGACCGGCCAGCGGCATCTCCTCCGCGGCCAGCCGTTCCACGAAGTACGCGGCCTCTCGCAGCGCATCGCGTTCCGGTGTCGCGACGACGAGGAACGCCGTGCCGGGAGCCTGCAGCAGTTTGTACGTGGCATCGGCCCGGGTCCGGAAGCCGCCGAACATGGTGTCCATCGCCGCGACGAACGTCTGTACGTCACGCAGGAACTGACCGCCCAGCAGCTTGCCGAGGGTGCCGGTCATCATCGACATGCCGACGTTGAGGAACTTCATCCCGGCCCGGCCGCCCATCTTCGCCGGAGCCATCAGCAGCTTGATGAACTTCCCGTCCAGGAACGAGCCGAGCCGTCTCGGCGCATCCAGGAAGTCCAGTGCGGAACGCGACGGCGGAGTGTCGACGATGATCAGGTCCCACTCGTTGCGCGCCCTCAGTTGCCCGAGCTTCTCCATCGCCATGTACTCCTGCGTGCCCGCGAAACCGGCCGACAGGGACTGGTAGAAGGGGTTCTCCAGGATCGCGCGGGCTCGCTCGCCGTCCGCGTGCGCCTCGACGATCTCGTCGAAGGTCCGCTTCATGTCGAGCATCATGGCGTGCAGTTCCCCGGCGCCCTCGCCGTCGATGCCCGGCACCCGGCGGGGGATGTTGTCCAGCGAGTCGATGCCCATGGACTGGGCGAGCCTGCGGGCCGGGTCGATGGTGAGGACGACGACCTTCCGGCCGCGCTCGGCCGCCCGTACGCCCAGCGCCGCCGCGGTCGTGGTCTTGCCCACTCCGCCCGAACCGCAGCAGACGACGATCCGGATGTCCTGGTCGTCGAGCAGCGCGTCGGCGTCCAGGGCGGGAGCGGCCGGAACGGGCGCGGCGGCTGTGCCGGTGTCCGTGCCCTTGACGGCACCCGTCTTCGTGCTCGCTGTCATGAACCCACCCCTTGCCCCGCCCCTTCGCCCACGCCCTGTTTGCGGAGTTCGACCGCCAGGTCGTACAGCCCGGGCAGGTCCACGCCTTCTCCGATCAGCGGGAGTTCGTTCGTCGGCAGATCGAGATCCGCGAGCACCGCACGTTGCTCGCGCTCCAGCTCCACCCGCTGGGCATGCTCGGCGGCCTGCTCGACCAACGGCCTCACGAGCGCCGCGGAACCGGTCACACCGGCCCGGGTCAGCGCCTTCGCGATCTCCCTGCGGCGGCCGCCCGACGCGGTACGCAGTGCATCCTCGTCCAGCAGGTGCGGCCGCACCATGTTCACGATGACCCTGCCCACCGGCAGTTCGGCCGCCCGTAGCTCCGCGATGCCGTCCGCGGTCTCCTGGACCGGCATCTCCTCCAGCAGCGTCACCAGATGGACCGCCGTCTCGGGAGACTTCAGCACCCGCATCACGGCCTGCGCCTGATTGTGTATCGGGCCGATCCGGGCCAGCCCCGCCACCTCGTCGTTCACGTTGAGGAAGCGCGTGATGCGACCGGTCGGCGGCGCATCCATGATCACGTAGTCGTAGCTGTACCGCCCCTGCTTGTCCTTGCGGCGTACGGCTTCGCAAGCCTTGCCGGTCAGCAGCACGTCCCGCACACCGGGCGCGATGGTGGTGGCGAAGTCGATCGCGCCGAGCTTCTTGAGCGCCCGCCCCGCGCTGCCGAGTTTGTAGAACATCTGGAGGTAGTCGAGGAGCGCGCGCTCCGCGTCGATGGCGAGGGCGTACACCTCGCCGCCGCCCGGTGCGACGGCGATCTTGCGCTCCTCGTACGGAAGGGACTCCGCCTCGAAGAGCTGGGCGATGCCCTGCCTGCCCTCGACCTCGACGAGGAGGGTGCGCCTGCCCTCGGTCGCGAGGGCGAGCGCGAGTGCGGCGGCGACCGTGGTCTTACCGGTACCACCCTTGCCGCTGACGACCTGGAACCTGCTCACGTATTCGAGCCTAACCAGTCGAGCCGTGGGCTACGCACGAGGCCGTGTGTGCAAGGCATTACAGTCGCCCTATGACCAAGTGGGAATACGCGACCGTGCCCCTTCTCGTGCACGCGACCAAGCAGATTCTGGACACCTGGGGCGAGGACGGCTGGGAGCTGGTCCAGGTCGTTCCCGGCCCGAACAACCCCGAGCAGCTCGTGGCGTACCTGAAGCGGGAGAAGGCGTAGTGGCGAGCGCCGTAGAGGCGAAGCTCGCCGAACTCGGACTGACGCTGCCGGACGTCGTTCCGCCGCTCGCCTCGTACCAGCCGGCCGTCCAGTCCGGGGTGTATGTGTACACATCGGGCCAGCTGCCCATGGTGGACGGCAAGCTTTCGGTCACCGGCAAGGTCGGTGCGGAGGTCACGCCGGACGAGGCCAAGGAGCTGGCGAAGACCTGCGCGCTCAACGCGCTGGCCGCCGTGAAGTCGGTCGCCGGCGACCTGGACCGGATCAAGCGGGTCGTGAAGGTCGTGGGCTTCGTCGCCTCGGCCGCCGACTTCACCGGGCAGCCCGCCGTGATCAACGGTGCGAGTGAGCTGCTGGGTGCGGTGCTCGGCGACAAGGGCGTGCACGCGCGCAGCGCGGTGGGCGTCGCGGTGCTGCCGTTGGACGCACCGGTCGAGGTCGAGGTCCAGGTCGAGTTGACCGGGGCCTGAGCGGCAGCCACAGCGTGGGACGAGCGTTTCCGTGATCCCGTCCGGTCGATGCGACCGGGCGGGATCGTACGTAGGGGCCGGATCGTGGGCGGTGCGCGTACGGGGCAGGGATGTGCCGGGCCGGAATGCGGGCCTGCCCGGGGGGATCGCGGGATGCGTGATCGGCACCTCTCGAACATCGGCGCGGTTCCGGATAGCCTCCGGCCATGTCCAATGGTCAGTGGTACCCACCGGAATGGCCCGATCGGATCCGGGCGCTCGCCGCGGGCGAGCTGACGGCCACGACTCCCCGGCGGGCCGCCACCGTGATGCTGCTCCGGGACCCCGCTGACACCGGCGGCCGGCCCGACGTCCACATGCTGCGTCGCCGCGCCTCCATGGCTTTTGCCGGGGGTGCGTACGCCTATCCGGGGGGCGGGGTCGACCCGCGCGACGACGACCGCCTCGTCGAGTGGGCCGGACCCGCACTGGAGAGCTGGGCCGAGCGGCTCGGCGTCGGCTCGGCGGCCGAGGCACAGGCCATCGTCTGTGCGGCCGTTCGAGAGACGTACGAGGAGGCAGGCGTCCTCCTCGCCGGGCCGACCGCCGACACGGTCGTCAGCGACACCACGGGCGCCGACTGGGAGGCCGACCGCGAGGCCCTGGTCGCCCGCGAGCTGTCCTTCGCCGAGTTCCTGGACCGGCGGGGTCTGGTGCTGCGGTCCGATCTGCTCGGGGCGTGGGCGCGCTGGATCACACCCGAGTTCGAGCCGCGCCGCTACGACACCTGGTTCTTCGTCGCCGCGCTCCCCGAGGGCCAGCGCACCCGCAACGCGTCCACTGAGGCCGACCGAACGGTGTGGATCGCCGCCGGGGACGCCGCCGACGGGTACGACCGGGGCGAGCTGCTGATGATGCCGCCGACCGTGTCGACGCTGCGTCAGCTGCGGCCGTACTGGACCGCCGCCGAGGCCCTGAAGGCCGCGTCCTCCCAGGACCTCACCCCCGTACTCGCACAGGCCCGGCTCCACGGCGACGAGTTGGTGCTGAGCTGGCCGGGGCACGACGAGTTCACCAAACACATTCCGACCGGCAGCGCGGGTGGTGAGGCCGTATGAGCGAGGCAGCAGCCCTTCCAGGACAGCCGCGCGGCGGGGTCCTGTCCGGCCCCGCCACCACCCGTACCGTCAACGTCCTCGCCCCCAACGCATCGGCGATGACGCTCGACGGAACCAACACCTGGATCGTCGCCGAACCCGACTCCGACCTCGCGGTCGTCATCGATCCGGGCCCGCTGGACGACGGCCATCTGCGGGCCGTCATCGACTACGCCGAGCGCGCGGGCCGGCGGATCGCGCTCACCCTGCTCACCCACGGACACCCCGACCATGCCGAGGGCGCGGCGCGCTTCGCCGAGCTGACACGCACGAAGGTGCGCGCCTTGGACCCGGCGCTGCGCCTCGGCGACGAGGGCCTGTCCACCGGCGATGTGATCACGGTCGGCGGCCTGGAGATGCACGTCGTGCCGACCCCCGGGCACACCGCGGACTCGCTCTCCTTCCATCTGCCCGCCGACCGGGCGGTACTGACGGGCGACACCATCCTCGGGCGAGGCACGACGGTCGTCGCGCATCCGGACGGGCGGCTCGGGGACTACCTCGACTCGCTGCGGCGGCTGCGCTCGCTGACGGTCGACGACGGGGTGCACACGGTGCTGCCGGGGCACGGGCCGGTGCTGGACGACGCGCAGGGCGCGGTCGAGTTCTACCTGGCGCACCGTGCGCACCGGCTGGCGCAGGTGGAGACGGCGGTGGAGGCGGGGCACCGTACGGCGTCGGAGGTGGTGGCGCAGGTCTACGCGGACGTGGACCGGACGCTGTGGCCGGCGGCGGAGCTCTCGGTGCTGGCTCAGCTGGAGTACCTGGGCGAGCACGGGCTGATCTGACGCGCGGTTGCGATGCGGTCGTACGCGGGCCCGATACGCGGCCCTGATACGCGTGGAGGGCCCCGCCGGGCGGCGGGGCCCTCCACGTCGTGAGGAGATGGTGTCCGGCTAGCGCGAACGCTTCGCCAGGCGCTCCACGTCCAGCAGGATCACGGCGCGCGCCTCCAGGCGCAGCCAGCCGCGGCCCGCGAAGTCGGCGAGCGCCTTGTTGACCGTCTCGCGGGAGGCGCCGACCAGCTGGGCCAGCTCTTCCTGGGTCAGGTCGTGGACGACGTGGATGCCTTCCTCCGACTGGACGCCGAACCGGCGCGACAGGTCGAGGAGGGCGCGGGCGACACGGCCCGGCACGTCGGAGAAGACCAGGTCGGACATCTGGTCGTTGGTCTTGCGCAGTCGGCGGGCGACCGCGCGCAGCAGGGCCGTGGCCACCTCGGGGCGGGCGTTCAGCCAGGGCTGCAGGTCGCCGTGGCCGAGGCCGAGGAGCTTGACCTCTGTCAGCGCGGTGGCGGTGGCGGTGCGAGGGCCCGGGTCGAAGAGCGACAGCTCGCCGATCAGCTCGCCGGGGCCGAGGACCGCGAGCATGTTCTCGCGTCCGTCGGGGGACGTGCGGTGGAGCTTCACCTTGCCCTCGGTGACCACATACAGCCGGTCACCCTGGTCGCCCTCGTGGAAGAGAGCGTCGCCGCGTGCGAGGGTCACCTCACTCATCGAGGCGCGGAGCTCCGCGGCCTGCTCATCATCGAGCGCCGCGAAAAGCGGGGCGCGCCGCAGAACGTCGTCCACGAGTTCTCTCCTTGTCGGCCTGTTCAGGGAACCGTGGTCCCCATCATGCCGGACGGTAAAACAGTGCGATCAATCACAAACCAGTTTGACGCACGGGCGCAGCTCACCGTGCGGCAGGGGGCCGATTGGGGGTGGATCCGCAGTGACCGGGGCGGATGTCAGTGCCTGGCTCTAGGCTGGCCGGGTGTCCAAATCGCCGGTGAGAGCGCAGGCCAAGGGGGCTGATGGGGTGCCGGAAGGCCGTAATTCCGCTGTGGGCGAACAGGGTATCAGTCGCCCGGCAAAAGCGACAAAACGTCCCTCGGGGGAGCCGGTGAAACAGGGGGAGCCGGTGAAGTCGGGGAAGCCCGCGAAGGCAGCCGAGGCGGCGAAGTCGGGGAAGCCCGGGAAGCCGGAATCCCACCTCGCGATGGTCCGCCGTGCCCGCCGGATCAACCGCGAGCTCGCCGAGATCTACCCGTACGCCCACCCGGAGCTGGACTTCAGGAACCCCTTCGAGCTCCTCGTCGCCACGGTCCTGTCCGCCCAGACCACCGACCTGAGGGTCAACCAGACCACCCCCGCATTGTTCGCCGCCTACCCCACCCCCGAGGACATGGCGGCGGCCGTTCCGGAGGAGCTGGAGGAGCTCATCCGGCCGACCGGCTTCTTCCGGGCCAAGGCCAAGTCGCTGATAGGCCTCTCCGCGTCGATCAGGGACAACTTCGGCGGTGAGGTGCCGGGCCGGCTGGCGGATCTCGTCACGCTGCCCGGCGTGGGCCGCAAGACCGCCAACGTCGTCCTCGGCAATGCCTTCGGCGTCCCCGGCATCACGGTCGACACCCACTTCGGCCGGCTGGTCCGCCGCTGGAAGTGGACGGAGCAGGAGGACCCGGAGAAGGTCGAGGCGGAGATCGCGGCGATCTTCCCCAAGAGCGAGTGGACGATGCTCTCGCACCGCGTCGTCTTCCACGGCCGCCGCATCTGCCACGCCCGCAGGCCCGCCTGCGGCGCCTGTCCGATCGCCCCGCTCTGCCCCTCGTACGGTGAGGGCGAGACGGACCCGGAGAAGGCGCGGAAGCTCCTGAAGTACGAGATGGGCGGCCAGCCGGGCCAGCGGCTCAGCCCGCCGCCGGACTACCCGGGCAGGCCCGCGCCCGCGCTGGGAGCCGGGTGACGGAGGCGGGGGCCGGCTGACAGGGGCGCCCGCTCCGGAACGAAATGCGTGGCGACAGGCGTTGTGGGACGACGAGGGGTGCCTATGAAGACGCACGAGCAGAGCCACGTCCGGACGGACGGGCAGACGCCCGACCGGAGCGACGTGGAGAAGCGCGAACACAACCACACCGCCGCCGCGGGCCGTGACGAAGCGATCGCCGTCACGACCGACGGGCTGCCCGGCTGGCTCGACCCTGTCGTCCGCGCCGCGCGGACCATCGAGCCCCGTCAGCTCAGCCGCTTCCTGCCGCCCGAGAACGGCGCCGGGCGCCAGTCCGCGGTGCTGATCCTGTTCGGCGAGGGCGAGCGCGGCCCCGAGCTGCTCCTGATGGAGCGCTCCGGATCCCTGCGTTCCCACGCGGGGCAGCCTTCCTTCCCCGGTGGCGCCCTGGACCCCGAGGACGGCGATCAGGCGACCACAGGGCCGCTGAGGGCCGCTCTGCGGGAGGCCGAGGAGGAGACAGGCCTCGATCCGGGCGGCGTCCAGCTCTTCGGTGTGCTGCCCCGGCTCTACATCCCGGTGAGCAGCTTCGTGGTGACGCCGGTGCTCGGCTGGTGGCGGGCGCCGAGCCCGGTCGGAGTCGTCGATCCGGCGGAGACGGCCCGGGTCTTCACGGTTCCCGTGGCGGATCTCACGGATCCGGCCAATAGAGTGACGACGGTGCACCCCAGCGGTCACCTTGGCCCGGCATTTCTGGTCGAATCCGCCCTGGTCTGGGGTTTCACGGCCGGGGTCATCGACCGCATTCTGCACTTCGCAGGGTGGGAGCGCCCCTGGGACAGGTCCAGACGGGTGCCGCTCGACTGGCGCGCATGACAGGCTGACGTCCGTGCCGGGCCTTCCGGGCCCGCCCGGCCCCAGCCGAACGAACGGGTCCGGCGACGAATCTGCGAGGGCAATAGACGGTGAACGTGCTGGACATCCTGCTGCTGGCCGGCGCCGTGTGGTTCGCAGTGATCGGCTACCGCCAGGGCTTCGTCGTCGGCATCCTGTCGGTGATCGGGTTCCTCGGCGGCGGCCTTGTCGCCGTCTATCTGCTGCCGGTCCTGTGGGACCAGTTGACGGACAGCTCCGAAGTGTCGTCGACCGCCGCGGTCGTCGCGGTCATAATCGTGATCGTGTGCGCGTCCGTCGGTCAGGCCTTTACTACGCATCTCGGCAACAAACTCCGCCGCTACATCACGTGGTCGCCTGCGCGCGCACTCGACGCGACCGGCGGCGCGCTGGTCAATGTGGTCGCGATGCTGCTGGTGGCGTGGCTGATCGGGTCTGCCCTCGCGGGTACGTCGCTGCCGACGCTGGGCAAGGAGGTCCGTAACTCCTCGGTGCTGCTCGGCGTCTCCCGGGTGATGCCCTCCCAGGCCTCCACCTGGTTCACGGACTTCTCCTCGGTCCTCGCGCAGAACGGCTTCCCGCAGGTCTTCAGCCCCTTCGCCAACGAGCCGATCACCGAGGTCAGGGCCCCGGACCCGGCTCTGGCCGGCAGCCCGGTCGCGAAGCGCGCCAAGCAGTCCATCGTCAAGGTCGTCGGTACGGCTCCGAGCTGCGGCAAGGTCCTCGAGGGCACCGGCTTCGTCTTCTCCGACCGCCGGGTGATGACCAACGCGCATGTCGTCGGCGGCGTCGACGAGCCGACCGTCCAGATCGGCGGCCAGGGGCGGCTGTACGACGCGAAGGTCGTCCTCTACGACTGGCAGCGCGACATCGCCGTACTCGACGTTCCGGGCCTCGACGTGAAGCCGCTGAAGTTCACCGACACCAACCATGACGCGGCCTCGGGGAACAGCGCCATCGTCGCGGGCTTCCCGGAGAACGGCTCCTACGACGTACGCGCCGCGCGCGTCCGCGGCCGTATCGATGCCAACGGCCCGGACATCTACCACCGGGGCACGGTCCGCCGTGACGTGTACTCGCTCTACGCGACGGTCCGTCAGGGCAACTCCGGCGGCCCGCTGCTGACCCCCGACGGCAAGGTGTACGGAGTCGTGTTCGCCAAGTCGCTGGACGACCCCCAGACGGGATACGCCCTGACGGCCGACGAGATCCGCCAGGACATCACGACCGGTCGCACCGCCAACCAGCAGGTCGACAGCCAGGCGTGCGCGCTGTAGGCCACGGAGAAGGCGAGGGAGTGCGGGGCAGCCGCCCCGCACTCACCCCCTGAGGTCTTTCTCCGGGTGATCGGGTGAGAGGCGCGTCATCCGCGGGGATGCCGCAGCCGCGCCGAGACCCAGCGGGCCCGGCGGCGGAGGATGCGCGGAATGCCCAGCCGGGGATCATGCAGATCATGCGCACTACGCACCCGACCCTGGGGGCCGTCCCCCTCATGAGTGCTCGGATCCGCCGTAGCGGTCGAGCGTCGATTGCGTGCGTCACCGAAGTCGTGCGTCCAGCCCATACCCCGACGTCTGCCCGTGCCTCATGGTCGGTAATCGCCCATGCCTCAGCCAATTGGCCTATGCGCCGGGCAATTGGCTGTTCGTCGGACAACTGTGCTCTTCCGGCCACCGGTTGGCCGCGCCGGGGCACCGGCCCGGCCGCCCGCAGAGCCGGGCGCGGGGCTGCCGGGGCTACCGGTCAGGCTCAGGATCCTTGAGCCAGTTGATGAGCTCGGTCGAGAACCCGACCGGATCCTCCTCGTGCGGGAAGTGTCCCAGACCATCGAAAAGTCGCCAACGGTACGGCGCTTCGACATACTCGCCGGACCCCGCTGCACTCCGTGTACGGACCGCCGGATCGAGCGAACCGTGCAGATGCAGCGTGGGCACCCGCACCGGACGCTTCATCCTGCGGTTGAACTGGATGCCGTCCGGGCGCGCCATGGACCGCACCATCCAGCGGTACGGCTCGATCGAGCAGTGCGCCGTCGACGGGATGCACATTGCGCGCCGGTAGACGTCCACCGCCGCGTCGTCGGGGAACTCCGCCGCCCGCGGGCCCGACCAGTCGCGGATCAGTCGGCCCACCAACGCCGCTTCGTCCGCGACGAGTTGACGCTCCGGCACCCACGGCCGCTGGAAGCCCCAGATGTACGAGCCCGCCCGGGACTGTGCGAAGTCGGAGAGCATGGAGGACCGCCAACGACGCGGATGCGGCATCGAGGAGACCACCAGCCGGCGCACCAGCTTCGGCCGCATCACCGCGGCCGTCCAGGCGAGGTAGCCGCCCATGTCGTGGCCGACCAGCGCCGCGTCCGGCTCCCCGAGCGAGCGGATCACGCCGGTGATGTCGAGGGCCAGGTTGGCGGGGTCGTAACCCCGCGGCGTACGGTCGCTGCCGCCCACCCCGCGCAGATCCATCGCGACGGCACGGAAACCGGCGTCGGCGAGCGCGGTCAGCTGATGGCGCCAGGTCCACCAGAACTGCGGGAAGCCGTGCAGCAGCAGTACGAGCGGCCCGTCACCCAGCTCGGCGATGTGGAAGCGCGCTCCGTTGGCCGCCACGTCGCGGTGGGTCCAGGGACCGTCGAGGCGTACAGGACTGCCTGAGCCGGGGCCTGTGGGGCCGAATGCGCTGGAATCGGGGACGGTCATGTGGACGAGCGTGCCACAGCGGACGCCTTGTCCTGGACCGCGGACTTCACCACGGCCTTGTCCGCCGGGGTGCTGACCGAGGCCGTGACGGCCGGACGGCTCGCACCCGCGGTGACGGCGGGCCGCGGATGCGGCTTGACGCCTTGCAGCACGGCCGCCGTCTGCTTGGCCGACGCGATGGACTTCTCCGGCGGCTTGACCTTCTTGAACTTGGCGATGGCGATCAGCGCGAGCACGATCGCCAGCAGAATGAACGCGGCGCCCACGATCAGGAACGACCACGCGAGCCCGAGTCCCAGGTTGTGGATTCCGTACGCCGCCGCGAAGCTCAGCACCGGCAGCGCGAACAGAATCAGCACGCCTGCGACGATGAACGCCACACTGCCGGTCACGCCCCGCTTGACGTCCTGCCGCACCTCTGCCTTGGCCAGGGCGATCTCGTCGTGCACCAGTGCGGACACCTCGGCGGTCGCCGAGGCGACCAGCTGCCCGAGACTGCGGTCGGCGCTGCCCGCGTAGTTGCCGGGGTCGCTCATCCCTGACTCCCTCTTCTGCTCCTGCTCAACACATCTGGTGTCAGATCATGCCGGACTGTCCGGCTTGCTGCGCGCTGCCCCCGCCAGTTCGGCAAGACGGCGGTGTTCCGCGGCCTTCTTCTCGTAGATCGCGGCCATTCGAAGGTGGTACGCCGGATCGTCCTGCTCGTAGATGTCGGGAACGCCGTCCTGGTCCTCGTCGAGCTCCTCCGCCTCGTAGAGCGTCCGGTATCTGCGTACCCGGAGTTTGAGCAATGCACCGGAGAACACGGCCGCGATCAATGAGCCCATCAGCACCGCGGCCTTGATCTCGTTGGTGAGGGTGGCGTTCCCTTCGAACGCGAGCTCGCCGATGAGCAGCGAGACGGTGAAGCCGATCCCGGCGAGCGCGGCGACCGCGAAGACGTCCGCCCATGCCAGGTCCTTGTTCAGTTCCGCCTTGGTGAAGCGGGCGGCCAGCCACGTGCCGCCGAAGATGCCGATCGTCTTGCCGGCGACGAGCCCCAGTACGACACCGAGTGTCTCGGGCCGGGTGAAGACCCCCGCCAGCGCGTGGCCGGAGAGCGAGACCCCGGCCGAGAAGAGCGCGAACAGCGGCACGGCGAGACCGGCCGACAGCGGGCGTATCAGGTGTTCGATGTGCTCGCCGGGGGAGTGCTGCTCGCCCTCGCGCCGGGTGCAGCGCAGCATCAGGCCCATGGCGACACCGGCGATGGTGGCGTGGATGCCGCTGTTGTACATCAGTCCCCAGACGACCAGGGCGAGCGGTACGTAGACATACCAGCCGCGTACGTTCTTGCGCAGCAGCAGATAGAAGACGGCGAGGCCGACGACGGCGCCGATGAGCGCCATGAAGTCGATGTCCTCGGTGAAGAAGACGGCGATGATCAGGATCGCGAAGAGGTCGTCGACGACGGCAAGGGTGAGCAGGAAGGCGCGGAGCGCGGACGGCAGCGAGGTGCCGATCACCGCGAGGACGGCGAGCGCGAAGGCGATGTCGGTGGCGATGGGGACGGCCCAGCCGTCCGTGGAACCGCCGCCGACCACAGTCACCAGCGTGTAGACGATCGCAGGCGCGGCCATGCCGCAGAGGGCGGCGATGACGGGCAGAACGGCCGCCTTGGGGTCGCGCAGGTCACCCGCTACCAGTTCTCGCTTGAGCTCGACACCCGCGACGAAGAAGAAGATCGCGAGCAGCCCGTCGGCCGCCCAGTGCTGCACGGAGAGGTCCAGCCCCAGGGAGTGCGGCCCGAGGTGGAAGTCGCTGACGGCGCGGTAACTGGACCCGAAAGTGTTCGCCCAGGTCAGCGCGGCGACAGCGGCCACCAGCAGGATGACTCCGCCGACGGTCTCGGTGCGCAGGGCGTCCGCGAGGTAGTTCCGCTCAGGGAGGGAGAGACGCCCGAGAAAGGTGCGGCGGGAGGGAGAGGGGGGTGTGGGGGCGGGCGCGGCCACGAGTGGAGACCTCCGGGTCGGTACGGCAGCAATGGCATGGCTGATGCACTTGCCGACCAGACTTCCCGGCACACCCTGTGGAGATTTTTTGATGAGTTATTGATGCAGCTGCCACTGTACCCGGGGTGTGCGGGGCCGTATCAGGCGATCTTCACTTTAAATGCCCGAGGGGCACCCGGCTCGTTGCCGGATGCCCCTCGGGGTCGTATCTGCTCGTGCCTATTGCCTCAGTCCTCGGAGGACGACGACGGCAGCTGTGTCTGGATGAGGTCCATCACCGAGGAGTCGGTGAGCGTGGTGACATCACCCAGCTCGCGGTTCTCCGCGACATCGCGCAGCAGGCGGCGCATGATCTTGCCGGAGCGCGTCTTCGGCAGCTCGGCGACCGGCAGGATCCGCTTGGGCTTGGCGATCGGGCCGAGTGTGGCGCCGACGTGGTTGCGCAGATCGGCGACGAGGTTGTCGGAGGCGGACGCCGAACCGCGCAGTATCACGAACGCGACAATGGCCTGGCCGGTCGTCTCGTCGGCCGCGCCGACCACGGCGGCCTCGGCGACCGACGGGTGCGACACGAGCGCCGACTCCACCTCGGTGGTCGAGATGTTGTGCCCGGACACGAGCATCACGTCGTCGACCCGGCCGAGCAGCCAGATGTCGCCGTCCTCGTCCTTCTTGGCGCCGTCGCCCGCGAAGTACTTGCCCTCGAAGCGCGACCAGTAGGTGTCGAGGAAGCGCTGGTCGTCACCCCAGATGGTGCGGAGCATCGACGGCCACGGCTCGGTGAGGACGAGGTAGCCGCCCCCGCCGTTCGCCACCTCGTTGGCCTCGTCGTCGACAACGGTGGCAGAGATACCGGGCAGGGCGCGCTGGGCCGAACCGGGCTTGGTCTCCGTGACACCGGGAAGCGGCGAGATCATCATCGCGCCGGTCTCGGTCTGCCACCAGGTGTCCACGATCGGGCACCTGTCGGCGCCGATGTGCTTGCGATACCACATCCACGCCTCGGGGTTGATCGGCTCACCGACCGAACCGAGAATCCGCAGCGACGACAGGTCGAACTTGGCGGGGATGTCGTCGCCCCACTTCATGAACGTACGGATCGCGGTCGGCGCGGTGTAGAGGATCGTGACGCCGTACTTCTGGATGATCTCCCAGAAGCGCCCCTGGTGAGGGGTATCGGGCGTGCCCTCGTACATCACCTGCGTCGCGCCGTTGGCCAGCGGTCCGTACACGATGTACGAGTGTCCGGTCACCCAGCCGATGTCGGCGGTGCACCAGTAGACGTCGGTCTCCGGCTTGAGGTCGAAGACGGCGTGGTGGGTGTACGCCGCCTGCGTGAGGTAGCCGCCGGAGGTGTGCAGGATGCCCTTCGGCTTACCCGTCGTACCCGAGGTGTAGAGGATGAAGAGCGGGTGCTCGGCGTCGAACGCCTCGGGGGCGTGCTCGGCGGACTGGCGGCCGGTGATCTCGTGCCACCAGACGTCACGGCCTTCGGTCCACGGGGTGTCCTGGCCGGTGCGCCGCACCACGAGGACATGCTCGACGGTGTCGAGACGGGAGACGGCGTCGTCCACGGCGGGCTTCAGCGCGGACGGCTTGCCGCGGCGGTAGCCACCGTCGGCGGTGATGACGACCTTGGCGTCCGCGTCCTGGATGCGGGTGGCGATGGCGTCGGCGGAGAAGCCGCCGAAGACCACCGAGTGCGCGGCGCCGATGCGGGCGCAGGCCAGCATCGCGACGGCGGCCTCGGGGATCATCGGCAGATAGACGGCGACCCTGTCGCCCTTGCCGACACCGAGCTCGGCGAGGGCGTTGGCCGCGCGGGAGACCTCGTCCTTCAGTTCCGCGTACGTGATTGCGCGGCTGTCGCCGGGCTCGCCCTCGAAGTGGATGGCGACACGGTCGCCGTGGCCCGCTTCGACGTGACGGTCCACGCAGTTGTACGCGACGTTCAGCTTGCCGTCCGCGAACCACTTGGCGAAGGGCGGGTTGCTCCAGTCGAGCGTCTCGGTCGGCTCCGTGGCCCAGGTCAGGCGCCGGGCCTGATCGGCCCAGAAGCCCAGCCGGTCCGCCTCGGCCTGCTCGTACGCCTCGGCTGTGACGTTGGCGTCGGCGGCCAGATCGGCGGGTGGTGCGAACCGACGATCTTCCCGAAGCAGATTGGCCAAGCTTTCGTTGCTCACGACATCTCCCATTCCCAGGGTGTCCGTTGTGTCCCGGGGCATAGCTCATCAGGCCAAGGGCCGGGTGACAAGTGTCTGCCGGGAATTGGTTTAGACCTGTGTTTCGTGTATGGAGGAACGACCACAAGGTCTCACGGACCCAAGGTGCAAGTGGTTCAGGCGTACGTGGTTCAGGCGCTCGTACGTTCCAACTCGCCGGACCCAGAGGGATCGGCGGGGTCGGCCGCAGCGGTGGGGGCGGAAACAGCTGCGTGATCACCGGGATCACTGAGACTGGCGGGATCACTGAGGTCGGTGATGTCGTACGGGCGGGCGTGGTTCGGGTCGCCGGGGCCCACCCGGTCGAAGACCTCGTCGATCCCGCTACCGGCACTCGCACCCTCGGCCAGCAGATACGCCTGCGCCTCGCCGACATGGAAGTACATCCCGTGCAACTGGAGTGCACCCTCGGCGAGTCTCCGCGCCACCGATTCATGGGCCCGCAGATGGTCCAACTGCTGGACCACGTTGGTGAGGCAGAGCTGCTCCACCTCATCGGCGGGCAGCCGGCCGGAGATCCGCGCCCAGGCATGATTCCGGGACCTCATCCGTTCCAGGCTCGGCAGGCCGTGTCGCAGCCAGCGCCACAGGGACGTCTGCGGGGTGTCCGGCCTGGTGCTCATCAGCGCCTGCATCGCGCCGCAGCCGGAGTGGCCGCAGACGGTGATGGACTCGACCTTGAGCACATCCACCGCGTACTCGATCGCGGCGCCCACCGAGTCGTCACCGGCCTCCGCGCCCGGCGGGGGCACGAGGTTGCCGACGTTCCGAACGGTGAACAGGTCGCCCGGGCCGCTCGCCGTGATCATGCTGGTGACCAGGCGGGAGTCCGCGCAGGTGATGAAGAGCTGAGAGGGACGCTGACCCTCACGGGCCAGCCGGGCCAGCTCGTCGCGCACCAGCGGAGCCGTATTGCGCTGGAACGAACTGAGCCCGCTGGCCAGCCGGTGCGCGCCGGTCCTGCGCGGAGCGGCGGCTCCATCGCCGGGGGTGTCGAACCGGCCGGTGGGGCCGGCGGTGGCGGCGGCATTGGCCCCCGGGGCGGCCTCGGCGCGGCCTGAGCCCGTGGGTTCCTGGTCGGCGGTGGGGTGGTCGCCGGAGGGGAAGGTCGCCCAGGTGGCGGCGGCACGGCGGGCGTCGACCGGCCGGCCGGGCTGGTCGTGGCAGTGATGGTTGCGCCACGGTGTCCAGGGGCGGCAGCAGGAGTGGGCCGCCGAGGCGGGCTCGGCGATCCGGCCACCGGATCTGCCGGTGAAAACGACCCGGCCGCCCTGCGCGGTCTGGGCATCGCTCCAGTGCTGGATCGTCTCGTACGCCGCGTGGTCCATGAAGAATCCGTCCAACTCGACCACCGCGTCCCCGCCTCGGGGCAACTGGCCGAGCGCCCGGCTGAGCCGCGGCACCGCGAGGAACGTCAGCTGCCCTCGTACGACCACCAGATGCTGGCCGTTCTGATCGGTCACCGTGATCCTGGTGCGGGCCAGCCGGTGCAGGGCGACGGCAACGGCCACGGCGATACCGATGGCCACACCCTCCAGCACGCCGAAGAGCACCACCCCGGTGATCGTCGCCCCGTACACCAGAAATTCGCGATGCCTGTGGACATTGCGGATGTGGGCGAAGCTCACCATCTGGAAGCCGACCACCATCACCAGAGCGGCCAGCGCGGCCAGCGGGATCCACTCCAGGGCCGTGACCAGCAGTCCGGCGGCGAGCAGCACCCAGACGCCGTGCAGCACGGTGGCGGCTCGGCCGGTGGCCCCGGCCCGTACGTTCGCCGAACTCCGCACCGCGCCACCGGACACCGGCAGCCCGCCGAGCAACCCGGACACTACGTTGGCGATGCCCTGGCCGCGCAGTTCGCGGTCGAGATCGGAGCGCTGGACCGGCGGGGCGGCAGGGATGGCCGGGGCAGTAGTGGCGGAGTCGGCGGTTCGCCCGCTGGCACGGCCGGCGGTCAGCTTGTCCACCGCCACCGCGGCGAGCAGCGATTCGAGGCTGGCCACCAGCAGCACCGTGAACACGGCGGTGGCCAGGGCCAGGACGGGTCCCTGCGGCAGCTCGGGCAGGGCGTGCGAGCGCCAGGAGGGCAGGTCCACCCGGGCGATCCCGGGCGCCGCGACCGCGGCCACCGCCGTTGCGATCGCCACCGAGGCGAGGGCGGCAGGCAGCCGTCGCACCGCTCGCCCGATCCGCCCGGGGAGCCGCGGCCACACCACCAGTACGGCGATGGTCAGTGCACCGATCAGCGGCGCGGCCGGGCTCAGCCGACCCAACTGTTCCGGAAGCGCAAGGGCGTTGGCGGCCGCCGAGCTCAGGGGCGAGCCGCCGAGCACGATGTGCAACTGGGCGAGCGCGATGGCCACGCCGATACCGGCGAGGGTGCCGTGCACGATGGCGGGACTGACAGCGAGGGCGCCGCGCGCCGCTCGCAGCGAGCCCAGCAGGATCTGCAGAAGTCCGGCGCCGATGGTGATCGCGCAGGTGGTGCGCCAGCCGTAGATCTGGATCAACTCGGCTGTGACCACGGTCAGACCGGCGGACGGGCCGCTGACCTGGAGGGGGGTGCCGCCGAGCAGCCCGGCGACGATGCCGCCGACCGCGGCGGAGATGAGTCCGGCTTCCAGCGGGGCGTCCATGGCGACGGCCAGGCCGAGCGACATGGGGACGGCGATGAGAAAGACAGTGATCGATGCGGACAGGTCGGCGCCCGCGATGCGGAATCGCCCGCCGCGGCGCGGCGGTGGAGGGCTGTGTGGTCGCTTGATTCCCGAGGCCGGGGAAGGTGGTGAACTGCGGGCTGTGTGGTCATGACGGATGCGGACGCAAGCAGACATGTTCCCGTCTCCTCCGGGGCAGCGCGGTCGCGGAACGTGGGGACGCGGCCGTGGGTCACGGCGTGCAGCGGCGGGATCTCTCAACTCTCAGTAAATGAATCGTAATGGAGAGTAAAGATTTGTGTCCATGATTTAGGGCAAATGGGCTATTCAATCACTCATTCAAGTGAATAGGCAGCTTTTTGCACGGTCTGTCATGCCGATGCTTTCGGGCTGCATGCGACCTCGGCCGCGTTGCGTCGACAGATTCCGTACAAATTATCTGAAAAGAAGAAGGTGGGCGGATGATGGTCGCCATGAAAGGGACTGCCGGGCCCGAGCGGAACGCGCCCCGAAACCGCCCCAGGAGTCGCTTCCGCCTCGCCGGCGACGGCTCCACCACATCTTCGCCGAAGTCGGCCGAAGCGGCCCAGGCCGGAGCGCCTGTCGCCTGGTCAGAAGCCGCCGCAGTGCGTGGTGTTCTCCTGGGTCGGCGCGAGCGAGGGCGCACTCGGCGTCGGCGGGACGCCGTGGGGAGGGGCGGGCGGCCCGCCTCGCCCCCGGGTCCCGGACGAGTCCGACGGCAAGTGGGCGGAGCGCCGGGGGTGACCGGCCCCGTCACCGCGCCGGTCGCCGGGTGGTGGGCGACCGGTTGGATCGCAGATCAGGGGCCGGGCGGATCAAGGGGCCGAGCGAGGAGGGGGTGCGGCGTCGCAACCCGTTCACACGGGCTGAGCGGCGCCGGCCTGCGCGCTCCGCTCGTCGAGCACGAAGGAGGGGTCGACCTGGGCAGCCAGGTCGGCGCCCGTCTTCGCGTTGCCCCAGCTCTCTGCGTTCTTCAGGTGGAAGTGCACCATCTGCTGCGTGTAGCGCTCCCAGTCGCGCTGCCCGTACGAATCCTCCGCCGCGTCCTGCAGAGCCTGCAAGGCCATCCGGTTGTCCGCCTCCAGTAGCTCGAAGCGGGCCGGCCGGCCCTTTTCCATCGCCCGCACCCAGTCGGAGTGACCGATGCCGACCAGCAGGTCGTCACCGACCTCGGCCCGCAGGAAGTCCAGGTCGTCCTGGCCCTGCACCTTGTTGCCGACGACCGTCAGGGCGACCCCGAAGTCCCGTGCGTACTCCTTGTACTGGCGGTAGACCGAGACACCCTTGCGGGTCGGCTCGGCAACCAGGAACGTCATGTCGAAGCGGGTGAACATTCCTGACGCGAAGGAGTCCGAACCGGCGGTCATGTCGACGACCACGTACTCGTCGGGACCGTCGACGAGATGGTTGAGGCAGAGCTCGACCGCGCCGACCTTGGAGTGGTAGCACGCCACCCCCAGATCCGATTCGGTGAACGGTCCGGTGGTCATCAGCCGGATGTCCCCGTCGTCCAGCGTGATCGTGCGGGCGCACGCGTCGTAGACCGGGTTGTCCTCGCGGACGCGCAGCAGCCGCGAGCCCTCGCCGGGTGGAGTCGTCTTGATCATTGTCTCGGCAGAGGCGATACGGGAGTTGCTGCCTCGCAGATACTCCTTGATCAGTGGCAGTTGCGCACCCATGGCAGGCAGCGCCGCCGCCTCCTCGTCATCGAGGCCGAGTGCGGCCCCCAGATGCTGGTTGATGTCGGCGTCCACCGCGACGACATGGGCTTCATTGGCGGCAAGGTGGCGGATGAAGAGCGAGGACAGCGTGGTCTTGCCGCTGCCGCCCTTCCCTACGAAAGCGATCTTCATGTTCACCTAGGGTAGCTGTACAACTGCGCTCCGCTGTCGAACTTCGTGAAGAAGGCCACTCCGGGGCGGTATGGGTGTAGGGGGCGCGTAGCCTCGCTACCTATGAGTACGACTGCCCCAGACCCGCTTGCCGCCCTGGGCGCCCTGCCGGGGGTTGCCGACGCGGTGGACTCCGTACGCAAGGCCGTCGACCGCGTCTACGGCCACCGAGTCATGCGGCGCCGCAGCAACGAGGTCACCGCGGAGGCGGCGCTGCGCGGCGCCCGCGGATCCGCCGCGCTCTCCGGCGCCGACTGGAACCTGGAGGAGGTGCGCCGGCGCACCGACTTCAGCGGCGACGACGAGTCGCAGGTGATCGGAGCCGCCCTCCGGCTCGCCGCGGAAGCAGGTCAACTGCTCTCCATCTGGCGGCAGTCGCCGCTGCGGGTCCTTGCCCGGCTGCATCTCGTGGCGGCCGGCGGGGCCGCGCCCGATGACACGGTCGGCCGGCCTCGGCTGGCGGGCGAGCCGGTGGACGAGCCGCTGATCGAAGCGCCGCTGCCGGACGCGGACGAGGTCGCCGGGCGGCTGGAAGGTCTCTCCGGACTGATCCTCGCAGGGAGTGCGGCGCCCGCGCTGGTGACGGCCGCGGTCGTACACGGAGAACTGCTGGCGCTGCGCCCCTTCGGTTCGTACAACGGGCTGGTCGCGCGGACCGCCGAACGGATCGTGCTGATCGGGAGCGGGCTGGACCCGAAGTCCATCTGCCCCGCCGAGGTCGGCCATGCGGAACAGGGCCGGGCGGCGTACGTCGGAGCATTCGAGGGCTATCTGTCGGGGACGCCGGACGGCATGGCCACCTGGATCGCGCACTGCGGGCGCGCGGTGGAGCTCGGTGTCAGGGAGTCGACGGCGGTCTGTGAGGCGCTGCAGCGCGGGGCCGCTTAGCTCCCGCCCGGCGGCTCGTCCGTCAGAGGTCGTCCATCAGCTCGGCCACCAACTCCCCGGCCCGACTGCTGACTTCACTGCCCGATCAAAGGGTTGCGGCGGTACCGTCCTCGGTACCGCCGCTGGCACGTCCACCCAGTTACCATGCGTCCTCGATACATGCCCATCAGGTCGGGAACTCAGCCCGTACCTGGTGCGGCTGGCCCGTAATCGACGGGTCGACGTCGCGTGGGTGCTCGGTTTTCATGCTCGGTCCGTGGGGCCTTCTCTGCGTTACAGGTAATCCTCTCGGATGTCCTTGGTCTCGCGGGCCGTTGACTCCTTTGTACTCCACACCTGGGGTAAGCGGTAGTGCTGGCCATGCTTCTTTACTTTTGGGTTCAAATATGGACGATCCGAACATGCTGGTCGGGGCCGGAATTCGGCATACGACGGAGCCGTTCGACGCGGACCGGGACCGCCGTCCGGAGGCAGGCTCCGGGCAGCGGTCGGGTGGTGCCCCGGGCGGCGGGCTTCGCGCGGCGAGGGCCGAGGTCCCCCGGTGCGCGGGTGCAGGTGCAGGGTCTCAGGCGGTCGTCGCGGCCGCGCGCCGGCGCGAGGTGTACCAGACGAGTCCCGCGGTGACGGCTGCTGCGCCCACTGCTGCGGCGGCGACCAGCGCCGGGCGGGGTGGCATCGAGAACGCGGGCAGCCGCTGCTTGAGCCGAACCGGGCGGTCGAAGACGAGAATCGGCCATTCCCGGAGCGCTGCTTCACGCCGCAGCGCGCGGTCCGGGTTGACCGCGTGCGGGTGGCCGACGGCCGCCAGCATCGGCACATCGGTCGCGGAATCGCTGTAGGCGTAACAGCGCGAGAGGTCGTATCCCTCCGAGACGGCGAGTGCCTGCACCGCCTCGGCCTTCGTCGGCCCGTATGCGTAGTACTCCACCTCGCCGGTGAAACAGCCGTCGTCGCCGACGACCATTCGGGTGGCGACAACCCGGTCGGCGCCCAGCAGCTCGCCGATCGGCTCGACGACTTCTGCGCCCGAGGTGGAAACGATGACGACATCGCGTCCGGCGGTGTGGTGCTCCTCGATGAGGGTCGCCGCCTCGTCGTAGATGATGGGGTCGATCAGATCGTGCAAGGTCTCGGCGACGATTTCCTTCACCTGCTGGACGTTCCAGCCCTTGCAGAGCGCGGAGAGATATTCGCGCATCCGCTCCATCTGGTCGTGATCGGCGCCCCCGGCGAGGAACACGAACTGTGCGTACGCGGTCCGCAGTACGGCACGGCGGTTGATCAGTCCGCCTTGGTAGAAGGACTTGCTGAAGGTCAGAGTCGAAGACTTCGCAATGACCGTCTTGTCCAGGTCAAAGAAGGCTGCTGTGCGCGGCAAGGAGTGGTTTTCCACAAGGCAGAGCATAGGGGCCCACCATTCGGCGTAAACTCTGGTGCGTGGGTTTGCCTGAGAAGGCTCTCGGGTACACCATGGAAGTCACGGATCGTTCGCGACCGTGCTAACCCGGTCCGACTCCTCCCCCCCCGAGTCGGCCGTGGGGACGACCCCCGCTCTCCCCCCCGGCGGGGGTCGTCGCATGTCCGGACGCATTTCTGGCGCTCGGAATCAAGCATTCTGTCTCCTTCTCGGCCGCGACGGCCCGTTTTTTTCCGCGCTCTCGAACCACCATGACTCGTCACAGTGTGTAGCGGAAGCGCTGCTCTCCGGAAGTCGCCGGTATGGGTGACGGAGATATTCACAGCGGTGGAGTTGTCCACAGTTTTTGAGCAAGATCCACACGATTTCCCGAAGCGTTGCACGGTGATTCCACCCGCGAAGTCCGCGGGTTCCGGATATCGCCGATCTCGGAAGGATCCGAGATCGCCGCGAAACCGCGGTGAAGGTGCAGGGAGAAGGGGGCGGAGATCGTGGCCGAATCCATCGCACGGGATCGTCTGCCGGTCGCCGAAGAGCGGAGCGGCGGACCGCTGATCGTGACCGAGGATGTGGAACTGCTCGACGATCTGCTGCGGCTGTGCGCGGCCGCCGGAGCGGAGCCTGAGGTTCACCACACGCCGCCGGAAGGCAGAGGCGGCTGGGAGCGGGCTCCGATGGTTCTGGTGGGCGACGACGCGGCCCCGCGATGCCGTGGAGTCGCGCGCAGACAGGGCGTGATGCTCGTGGGGCGAGACCAGGACGCCCCGGACGTCTGGCGGCGGGGCGTGGAGATCGGGGCGGAATATGTGCTGCGGTTGCCCGACGCGGAGAGCTGGCTCGTCGATCAGATCGCCAATGCGGCGGAGGGCGTGGGCAGGCCCGCGCTCACCGTCGGAGTGATCGGCGGGCGGGGCGGAGCCGGCGCGTCGACACTGGCCTGCGCGCTGGCCGTCGCCGCGGCCAGGAGCGGGCGGCGGACCATGCTGATCGACGGCGATCCGCTGGGTGGCGGCATCGATGTGTTGCTCGGCGGCGAGCGCGCCGAGGGGATGAGGTGGCCGGATTTCGCCCATTCCAAAGGGCGGGTGGGCGGCGGCGCCCTGGAGGAGTCGCTGCCCGCATTGCACGGGTTGCGGGTGCTCAGCTGGGGCCGCGACGACTGGGTGGTCGTTCCGCCACCGGCCATGGCGGCGGTGCTGGCGGCCGCGCGCCGGCTCGGTGGGGTGGTGGTTGTCGACCTGCCGCGCCGGGTCGACGAGTCGGTGGCCGAGGCGCTTGCCCAGCTGGACCTCGGGCTGCTGATCGTCCCCGGCGAGTTGCGGGCGGTCGCGGCGGCGAAGCGGGTGGCTTCTATGGCCGGGATGATCCTGGGCGATCTGAGGGTGATGGCACGCGGTCCGTACGCGGCGGGTCTGGACGAGCGCTGGGTGGCGGATGCGCTGGGGCTGCCGCTCGTCGGCGAACTCCCGCTGGAGCCGGGGCTGCTCGCTGCTCAGGACGGTGGGACGCCGCCCGGCGGCAGCGCCCGCTCCCCACTGGCCAGGTTCTGTACGGCGTTCTGGGAGCGGGCGCTTGCCGGAGGCGTCGCCGGGGGAGCGGTGTCATGACCGACGCACTGCTCGACGCCGTGCGGCAGCGGCTGGCGCAGAGCGGCGCCGCACCGACCCCGGCCGGGGTGGCGGCCGCGCTGCGGGCACAGGGAAGGCTGCTCGGCGATGCCGAAGTGCTCGGAGCCGCAGAGGAGTTGCGCGGCGAACTGGTCGGCACCGGGGTGCTGGAACCGCTGCTCGCCGATCCCGCGGTCACGGACGTGCTGGTGTCCGCGCCGGACCGGGTGTGGGTGGACCGGGGAGGCGGGCTCGAACTCACCGGGGTGACCTTCCGGGACGCCCCGGCAGTGCGCAGGCTGGCGCAGCGGCTCGCCGCGGTCGCCGGGCGGCGGCTGGACGACGCCCGGCCCTGGGTGGACGCCCGGCTGCCGGACGGGACGCGGATGCACGCGGTGCTGCCGCCGGTGTCCGTCGGTTCCACGTGCCTGTCGCTGCGGGTGGTGCGCCCCAGGGCCTTCTCGCTGGCGGAGCTGGTTGCGGCGGGGACCGTACCGCCGGGCGGGGACCGGGTGTTGCGGGCGCTGGTGGAGGCCCGGGTCTCGTATCTGATCAGTGGCGGCACGGGCGCGGGGAAGACCACGCTGCTGTCGAGCCTGCTGGGCGCCGTCGGGGAGCGGGAGCGGATCGTGCTCGCCGAGGACTCGGCCGAGCTGCGGCCGGACCACCCGCATGTGGTGCGCCTGGAGTCGCGTCCTGCAAACCAGGAAGGGGCGGGCCGGGTGACCCTGCAGGACCTGGTGCGTCAGGCGCTGCGGATGCGGCCGGACCGGCTGGTGGTGGGGGAGGTGCGTGGTTCCGAGGTGACGGTGTTGCTGGCCGCGTTGAACACGGGCCACGAGGGCGGTTGCGGCACGGTCCACGCGAACGCCGCCGAGCATGTCCCCGCCCGTCTGGAGGCCCTCGGCACGGCGGCCGGACTCGACCGGGTGGCGCTGCACAGTCAGTTGGCGGCGGCACTGTCGGTGGTGGTCCATCTTGTACGGGACCGGGCCGGGCTGCGAAAAATCGCCGAGGTGCATGTGCTGGAGCGGGATGCGGCCGGTCTGGTGGTAACGGTACCCGCGTTGCGCTGGGGCGCCGACGGTTTCGTCCGGGAGCGGGGCTGGGAGCGACTGCGGTCGCTGATCGGGGGTGCGATGTGACCGGTGGGTTGTCGGCGGGGGCGGCGGAGTACGCGACGTACACGATGGCCGTGTGTGTGGGGGCGGCTGCCTGGTTGGCGGTGGGGCAGGACCAAGGGCTGCGGCGGGCCAGGGTGTTGTTCGTCGACGGGGTGGGTGAGCCGGCGTCGCGGAGCTGCTGGGAGCGGGTCCTGGAGCGGTGCGGCGGGATGTTCCGGGGGCGCACGGAGTGGCTCTGTCTGCCGGTGGCGCTCGTGCTTGCCGTGCTGGGGGAGTCCCTGCTGCCGGTGGTCGCGGGGGCGGTGGCGGTGCCGCTGGTACGGCGGTGGCTGCGCAGGCGGGCCGGGCGGCGGGAGCGCGAGCGCCGGGCCGACGCGGTGGTGGCGCTGTGCGGTGCGGTGGTGGGTGAGCTGCGGGCCGGGCGCGAGCCGGGGCAGGCGCTGTTGGTCGCCGTGCGCAGCACCGGCGCGATGGGTACGGCGGAGGCCGCCGTGTCGGCTGCTGCACGGTTCGGTGGCGATGTGCCGGCGGCGCTCGGGCAGGCGGCGCGTGAGCCGGGCCTGGAAGGGCTCGCCGGGGTGGCGGTGTGCTGGCGGGTCGCGGTGGACGGAGGGGCCGGGTTGGCGGCCGGTCTGGACCGCCTGGAGGGAGCGCTACGGGCCGAGCGGCGCCGGCGGGAGGAGTTGCGGGCGCAGCTGGCGGGTGCCTGGTCGACGGTGGCCGTGCTGGCGCTGCTGCCGGTGCTGGGTCTGGGGCTGGGGGCGGCGCTCGGGGCCGACCCGCTGCGGGTGCTCCTGCACGGTCCGGCCGGGCTGGTCTGCCTGGCGGTCGGCGGCCTGCTGGAGACGGCCGGTCTCCTCTGGGCCGGCCGGATCGTTCGGGCGGGGGAAGCCGCATGAGCCGGGTGGCAGGCGAGGTTGTGCACCTTGTTCACGGGTTGGGTCTGCTGGGGGTGGTCCTGGGCGCGGTCGCGTATCCGGCTCTCGCCCTGGCCGGGCGGCGGCGAGAGCGGACGGTGCTTCGCCGGGGCGCGTTGCTGCTGGCGGTCGACCCTGGGAAGCGGCGGCGCTGGCGGTCGGTGTCCGGGGCCCGGGTCAGGGATCTGACCGCGCTGCTGGGTGCTGTGGTGACCGGCTGGATTCTGGTCGGCGGTCCGCTGGGGGGCGCGGCCGGCCTGGCGGCCGCGTACGGCACCTGGCGGTGGCAGCGGACGCGCGATCGGCGCAGACCCGGCGTGCCCGCAGCGGAGGCGGCGGAGACCGCACAGCAGCTCCCGCTGGCAGCCGATCTGCTGGCGGCCTGCATCTCGGCCGGAGCCGGGCCGCGTGAGGCGGCCGAGGCGGTGGGGGAGTCGCTGGGCGGTCCGGTCGGCGAGCGGCTGGCGCGGACGGCCGCGGAGATCCGGCTGGGCGGCGAACCGGCCGTCTCCTGGGGGAGGTTCGGCGAGATACCGGGCGCCGGTGCACTGGCCCGCTGTCTGGAGCGGGCGGGCTCGACCGGGGCTCCCGCGGCGGAGCCGGTCTCCCGCCTGGCCGAGGCGATGCGGGCGGAACGGTCGAGTGCGGCCGTGGCGCGCGCCCAGCGGGCCGGCGTACTGATCACGGCACCCGTGGGGCTCTGCTTTCTGCCCGCCTTTCTGGCGGTCGGGGTGGCGCCGGTGGTCATCGGCCTGGCGACCGGACTGCTGCACACCGGCTGAGACAAAGGTGGCAATAGGTATTCATTCGATTCAAATCGAACAATTCTCGGGGGTTGAAATGGCACAGCGAATCAGGAGCTGGGTGCGGGGCATGGTGCGCCGAGCCCGGTCGGACGGCGGAATGACGACGTCCGAATATGCGGTGGGGACGATCGCGGCCTGCGCGTTCGCGGCGGTGCTCTACAAGGTGGTCACCAGTCCGCCTGTCATGACGGCGCTGCAGTCGCTTCTCAAGGACGCGCTCGATGCGAAGTTCTGAGAGGCGACGTCCCGGCAGCGGGAACGGCGAGGCCAGGGGTGGCGGAGGGGGAGGCGACCGGGGCGCGGTGACGGCGGAGGCGGCCATGGTGATTCCGGTACTGGCGCTGTTCGCCCTGGCCCTTGTCTGGGCGCTGATGGCCGCCTCCGCCCAGATCCGGTGTGTGGATGCGGCGAGGGCCGGGGCTCGGGCGGCGGCCCGCTCCGAACCGGAGGCGCAGGTGTTGGCAGCCGCCCGTTCGGCGGCACCCGACCGGGCTCGGGTCGATCTGGAACGGGCCGGGGAGCTGTGGCGGGTACGGGTCGCTGCACAGACGCCCGGACCCGGCTCGCTGACCCTGACGCTGAGCGCGGAGGCGGCAGCGCTGGCCGAGGACACGGTGGGGGTGGCGCCGTGACTAGGGAGGATGCCGGTTCGGGGCAGGCGGCCCGGCGGCGGATGCGGGAGGCGTGGCGGGCATGGCAGATGCGGCGGGTGCGGCGCTTGTCGGGGTCGCGGCGGTGCGGGGGAGGGGACCGGGGAGTGGCGACTGTGTGGGTTGCGATGACCACGGCCGCGCTGTGTGCGGTCTTCGCGATCGTGCTTGCTCTCGGACAAGTGGTGGTCGCCCGGCACCGGGCCGGTGGGGCGGCGGACCTGGCGGCCCTGGCAGCCGCCGACCGGGCCCTGCGGGGGACGGAGGCGGCGTGCCGGGCGGCCGAGGAGGTGGCCGGGGCTCAGGGGGCGGTGCTGGTGCGGTGTGCAGTGCAGGGGGAGATCGCCGATGTGGCGGCCCGGGTGCGGTTCGGGCCTTACACGCCGACGGTCAGGTCCCGGGCGGGCCCTCCGGAGGCCGTTCCGGATCCGTTCGGCTCTCCGTGGACCGCTCCGGGGTCAGGTTCTCCGGCTCCCCCGGCTCCCCCGGCTCTTCCGGGTCCGCTGGGGCGGACCTGAGGAGTTCGCCGAGGAGGCGGACGGCGCCTCGCTTGTGCAGCGGATCGTTGCCGTTGCCGCACTTGGGGGACTGGATGCAGGACGGGCAGCCCGCCTCGCACTCGCAGGACGCGATGGCCTGGCGGGTGGCGGTGAGCCAGCCACGGGCGGTGTGGAAGGCCCGCTCGGCGAATCCGGCACCGCCGGGATGGCCGTCGTACACGAAGACGGTCGGCAGCAGCGTGTCCGGATGGAGCGGCACGGAGACACCGCCGATGTCCCAGCGGTCGCAGGTGGCGAAGAGGGGCAGCATTCCGATCGACGCGTGCTCGGCGGCATGGAGCGCTCCGCCCAGGATCTCCGGGTTGATGCGGGCGGCGTCCAACTGGTCCTGGGTGACCGTCCACCACACGGCGCGGGTGCGCAGCGTGCGGGGCGGCAGGTCCAGCTTGGTCTCGCCGAGGACCTCGCCGGTGATCAGTTTGCGACGCAGGAAGGAGACGACCTGGTTGGTGACTTCGACGGAGCCGTAACAGAGCCGTCCGTCACCCCACGGGATCTCGGTGTCGGTCTCCAGGACGGCGATGGAGGTGGTGTCTCGGGCGGTTGTCGAGTACGGCGGGTCGGCCTGTTCGACCAGGGCAACCGAGTCTTCCAGATCCAGTTTCCGGACCAGATAGGTGCGGCCCTGGTGGAGGTGGACGGCTCCGTCGTGGACGGCGGTGTGTGCGGCCGATTCGTCGACGGTGCCCAACAGCCGGCCGGTTCCCTCCTCGACGATCTGGACCGGGCGGCCGCCCTCGCCACGGATGTCGGTGAGATCGGCGGCCCGCTCGCGGCGGGTCCAGTGCCAGCCCGACGCCCGCTTGCGGAGCAGTTTCGCGGCCTCCAGCTGCGGCAACAGCTCGCCCACGGCGGGCCCGAACAGCTCCAGGTCGGTCTCGGTGAGCGGAAGCTCCGCGGCTGCCGCGCACAGATGGGGGGCGAGGACGTACGGGTTGTCCGGGTCGAGGACGGTCGACTCCACAGGCTGCTGGAACAGCGCCTCGGGGTGGTGGACGAGGAAGGTGTCCAGCGGGTCGTCGCGGGCCACCAGGATGGCCAGAGCGCCCTGCCCGGCGCGTCCGGCTCGGCCGGCCTGCTGCCACAGCGACGCCCTGGTGCCGGGATAGCCGGCGATGACGACGGCATCCAGGCCCGAGACATCGATGCCGAGCTCGAGGGCGGTGGTGGCGGCCAGGCCCAGCAGCTGGCCGGAGTGCAGGGCGCGCTCCAGGGCGCGGCGTTCCTCGGGGAGGTATCCCCCGCGGTAGGCGGCGACCCGGGCGGGCAGTGAGCGGTCCACCTCGGCGAGTCGCTCCTTGGCGATGACGGAGATGAGCTCGGCGCCGCGCCGGGAGCGTACGAAGGCGACGGAGCGGACGCCCTGGACGGTCAGATCGGTGAGGAGGTCGGCGGTCTCGGCGGTGGCCGTACGGCGTACGGGGGCGCCCTTCTCGCCGTGCAGCTCGGTCAGCGGTGGCTCCCACAGGGCGAAGACCATTTCGCCGCGGGGCGAGGCGTCGTCGGCGATCTCCCTGACAGGGAGACCGGTGAGACGGCCCGCAGCCACCGAGGGCTGCGCCGCAGTGGCCGAGGCGAGCAGGAAGACCGGATCGGCCCCGTAGCGGGCGCAGAGGCGGCGGAGCCGGCGCACCACCTGGGCGACATGCGAGCCGAAGACGCCGCGGTAGGTGTGGCACTCATCGATGACGACGAAGCGCAGGGCACGCAGGAACGAGGACCAGCGGGGGTGGGACGGCAGAATCCCGCGGTGCAGCATGTCGGGGTTGGTCAGGACGTAGTTGGCGTACTGGCGTACCCACTCGCGTTCCTCGACCGGGGTGTCGCCGTCGTAGACCGCTGGCCTGATCCCGTTGGAGAGCGGCGCCGCGAGTTCCTTGACCGAACGTCGCTGATCGGCGGCCAGGGCCTTGGTGGGTGCGAGATACAGGGCGGTCGCGCCGCGGCCGTTGGGGGCCTCCGAGCCGTCGAGCAGGGCACTGAGAACCGGGGCGAGGTAGGCGAGCGACTTGCCGGAGGCCGTTCCGGTGGCGATCACGACGGATTCGCCGTCCAGGGCGTGCTCCGCAGCGGCCGCCTGATGCGCCCACGGGTGGTCGATGCCGGCTTTCTGGATGGCGGCGATCACTTCTGGCCGGATGCGATCCGGCCAGATGGCATGGGTTCCCGTGCGCGGGGGCAAGTGCTCCGTATGAGTGATGCGCGCGGACCGGCCCGCCCCTGCGGCGAGCCGGTGGAGGATCATGGCGGGAGAGGGGCGGGAGTCCCCGCTCACGGGTGGTCGACTGGGGCGGTGATTCTTGGCCATCAGCACCGAGTGTGTCACCGCCGTGACGGACAATGGTCCCAAGGCGTCGTGCATGGCTGCTGGTAAGTGATTGAATGCCATCGCGGCTGGCGATCCGTCCCCTGGCTCCGTCGGGGAGACCGAGGGGCGACCGCTCGATAGCAAGGTGCTGGAGGATCCGTGGACCTGTCCTTGTCGACTCGCAATGTGTCCGGCCCTGGTGGCGACCGTACGGTCGTCGAGGTCGGTGGCGAGATTGATGTGTATACCGCGCCCAAGCTGCGCGAGCAGTTGGTCGAGTTGGTGAATGACGGCAGCTACCACCTGGTTGTCGACATGGAAGGTGTCGACTTTCTCGACTCCACCGGCCTCGGCGTGCTTGTGGGCGGCCTGAAGCGTGTCCGGGCCCATGAGGGCTCGCTGCGCCTGGTCTGCAACCAGGAGCGCATTCTCAAGATCTTCCGGATTACTGGTCTGACCAAGGTGTTCCCGATTCACACCACGGTCGACGAGGCTGTCGCGGCCACCGACTGAGGTCGGTCCGCGGCCGGATCGGCCGAAGGTCGGTCCGGCAGGCAGCCCGTTCGGCGGACAGGCGGTCCACTGGGCCGTCGGTCCGCCGGGCCGGGCCGTCGGCTGCCGTTGGCCGGTGGCCGGACCGGGGCTTCGGCGGCAAGCTGTCGGCTGTTGGTCGGCCGGTGGCTCCGCCGGGTCCCGGAGGAAGAGAGCCAAGGGTACCGGGCGGCACGCCCGGGCCCTTGAGATGCACGCCCGTACGTCTGAGGGGGATCACATGGCCACCGTTGAACTCCGCTTCAGTGCCCAGCCGGAACACGTCAGAACGGCCCGCCTCGTGGCGGCCGCAGTGGCGCGCCGGGCCGGGGTCGACGAGGCAGCGCTCGACGAGGTCAGACTCGCCGTAGGTGAGGCCTGCAGCCGCGCTGTCGGGCTGCACCGCAGTCATGGCATCACCGCTCCGATCAAGGTTGTCCTGACCGAGGAGGAGAAGTCCTTCTCCATCGAGGTCGGCGACGAGGTGCCCGGCCCGGGCGGCGAAGCCGGGTCCGCCACAGCGTCCGGGACACGCGGCGCCACGCCCGGCGGGGGGCTCGATGAGCCGGAATCCGAGGTTGACGCGGACGGCGAGGACGAGATGGGTCTCGCGGTCATCAGCGGCCTCGTCGATGATGTGGAAGTCAGATCGGCAGCCGACGGCGGAGTGATCCGGATGAGCTGGCCGAAGACGCCCGCACCGCTGACTCCCTGAGGCGCCGCAGGCGCGACGGCCGGTCGGCCCGTCCCGGCCCACCCGGTGCGCAACGCTTGATCCGTTCTTCGAGGCCCTGCTGAGCAGGGCCTTTTTCATTTGTGATCGATAAACGATCAACGGACAATGTGTCTGCCCCATTACTGCATTCGGCTCAATCTGAGAATGCGATCTTTTGCCGATCTGGGGTAGAAGGTCAATTAGATTTACCGCGCACTGTTTTGATCAGGTTCCGCTCCCTACAATCCGTCCACGTCTTGAGCGCTGAGCGTCGAGGAGGACGTATGGCGGGGTTCTTCAACACATCACTGGCAGAACTGCCCGAAGTTTCCGCACTTTCCGACCGGCCCACCTCACTCGCGGCCGCGGTACTGACCGATGACAACCGCGTCATCGTGATCGTCGTTGCCGCCGTGGCCGTCGCCGCACTGATCGTTGCCAGGCTGCTGGTACGCCAGGTGCTGGCGGCCGGTGAGGGCACCGACCGTATGAAGGAGATCGCGGCAGCCGTCCAGGAAGGCGCAAATGCCTATCTGGCCCGGCAGCTGCGGACCGTCGGCGTCTTTGCCGTCGTGGTCTTCTTCCTGCTCCTGCTGCTGCCGGCCGACAACTGGTCGCAGCGTGCAGGCCGTTCGGTGTTCTTCCTGGTGGGTGCGCTTTTCTCGGCGGCCACCGGATACATCGGCATGCGTCTTGCCGTACGCAGCAATGTGCGAGTGGCCGCCGCGGCCCGCGAGGCGACGCCGGCTGAAGGTGAACCGGAAAAGGATCTCACCGCCGTGTCGCACCGGGCGATGAAGATTGCTTTCCGTACGGGCGGCGTAGTCGGCATGATCACGGTGGGGCTCGGGCTGCTCGGTGCCTCCTGCGTGGTCCTCGCCTATGCCGCCGACGCGCCCAAGGTGCTGGAGGGCTTCGGTCTCGGTGCCGCGCTCATCGCCATGTTCATGAGGGTCGGCGGCGGCATCTTCACCAAGGCCGCCGACGTCGGTGCCGACCTCGTCGGCAAGGTCGAGCAGGGCATCCCGGAGGACGACCCGCGCAACGCCGCCACCATCGCGGACAACGTGGGCGACAACGTCGGGGACTGCGCGGGCATGGCGGCCGACCTCTTCGAGTCGTACGCCGTGACCCTCGTCGCCGCGCTGATCCTCGGCAAGGCCGCCTTCGGCGACGCCGGACTGGCCTTCCCGCTGATCGTGCCGGCGATCGGTGTGATCACCGCCATGATCGGGATCTTCGCGGTCGCCCCGCGGCGCGCCGACCGCAGCGGGATGACCGCCATCAACCGCGGCTTCTTCATCTCCGCGGTGATCTCGCTCGTCCTGGTGGCGGTGGGCGTCTTCGTCTATCTGCCGTCCTCGTACGCCGACCTGAACGGCGTCACCGACCGCGCCATCACCTCGCACGGCGGCGACCCGCGGATCTTCGCCCTGGTCGCCGTTGCCATCGGCATCGTGCTGGCCGCGCTGATCCAGCAGCTCACCGGCTACTTCACCGAGACCAACCGGCGCCCTGTCCGGGACATCGGCAAGTCCTCGCTGACCGGACCGGCGACCGTTGTGCTCGCCGGTATCTCCATCGGTCTGGAGTCCGCCGTCTACACCGCGCTGCTGATCGGCCTCGGTGTCTACGGGGCGTTCCTGCTCGGCGGTACGTCGATCATGCTGGCGCTCTTCGCGGTGGCCCTCGCCGGCACCGGGCTGCTCACCACCGTCGGGGTGATCGTGGCCATGGACACCTTCGGTCCGGTCTCCGACAACGCCCAGGGCATTGCCGAGATGTCCGGTGATGTCACCGGCGCCGGTGCCCAGGTCCTCACCGACCTGGACGCCGTCGGCAACACCACGAAGGCGATCACCAAGGGCATCGCCATCGCCACCGCCGTTCTCGCGGCGTCGGCGCTGTTCGGCTCGTACCGCGACGCCATCGCCACGGCGGTCGACGACGTCGGGGCCAATGCCGGAGCGATGGGGCTGAGCCTCGACATCTCGCAGCCCAACAACCTGGTGGGGCTGATCCTCGGTGCCGCGGTCGTCTTCCTCTTCTCCGGTCTGGCCATCAACGCGGTGTCCCGGTCCGCGGGGGCCGTGGTCTACGAGGTGCGGCGGCAGTTCCGCGAGCACCCCGGGATCATGAACTACACCGAGAAGCCTGAGTACGGACGCGTCGTCGACATTTGCACCAAGGACGCGCTGCGTGAGCTCGCCACGCCCGGACTGCTCGCGGTGCTCGCACCGATCGCGGTCGGCTTCACCCTCGGCGTCGGGGCGCTCGGTTCGTATCTCGCGGGCGCCATCGGCACCGGGACGCTGATGGCGGTCTTCCTCGCCAATTCCGGAGGCGCCTGGGACAACGCCAAGAAGCTCGTGGAGGACGGTCATTACGGCGGCAAGGGCAGCGACGCCCACGCCGCGACGGTGATCGGCGACACGGTCGGCGACCCGTTCAAGGACACGGCGGGACCGGCGATCAACCCGCTGCTCAAGGTGATGAACCTGGTGGCGCTGCTCATCGCCCCCGCGGTGGTGCAGTTCAGCTACGGGGCGGACGCGAGTGCGGGTGTGCGGACGGTGGTGGCGGTGCTCGCCATCGCGGTCATCGTCGGCGCGGTCTATGTCTCCAAGCGCCGTGGGATCGCCGTGGGCGAGGAGGGTGATTCCGGCGGCGACGACGACGAGGACGGCGGCAGGACCGCCGAGACGACCGACCCGGCGGCCGTTTCGTGAGGCGGACGCCGGAAACGGCGCGGCAGCCCGCAGGCAGCGGCTGATCGGTAGCCGATCAGTCCGTCGGCGGCAGCTGGCCGAGGGATGAGGGATGGAGGGGCGGGCGGCACATCGGATGTGCCGCCCGCCCCTCCATCTGTTCGTGGCGTTCGCCTGTTCGACTTGTTCACCCGTTCGCATGCGAGTGGTATCTCCCTCATTTCCCTTGGTGCAAATGGCTGCAAAAGGTCATGCACTGGACGCTCGGCACCCGGATGGAGGTCTTCCGGCGTGTAAGTTCCGGGGCCGAGAGCCTTGGAAGGGACCGATCCGGTGAACAAGAAGCTTGCAGCCGCACTGTCCGGCGGTGCGGTACTCGTACTCGCGCTGTCGGGCTGCAGCGACGACAGCAGCAGCGACAACAAGGTCAACGACTGGGCCAAGAAAGTCTGTGACCAGGTCAAGCCCCAGCTGCAGAAGATCGCGAACGCCAACGCCGCCATCCAGCAGCAGACCGCCGACAACAGCAAGCCCGCCGACGTCCAGGAGACCGACTCGGCCGCCTTCCAGCAGATCTCGCAGGCGTACAAGGCGCTGGGCGCAGCGGTGGAATCCGCGGGCGCACCGCCGGTCGATGGCGGCGAGGCCACGCAGAAGGAGGCCGTGAAGGAGCTCAACGCCTCCTCGGCGGCGTACGCGAACCTGCAGAAGAAGGTCGATGAGCTCAACACGAAGGACCAGGCGAAGTTCGCCGACGGTCTGAAGGGCATCGCCGACGAGCTGAACAAGATCAGCACCAGCGGTGACGAGGCGCTGAGGAAGCTCCAGTCCGGCGAGGTCGGCACCGCGATGGCCAAGCAGCCCGGCTGCCAGAAGCCGAAGGCTTCGGTCGCGCCGACCGCTCCTGCGCCATCCGCCTCGCCCAGCAAGAAGTCGTAACCGGCAGCCGTACGACCGGCCCGGCGGCCCAGGTGGCTGCCGGGCCGGTGCCGTTGTCAGCGGGAGCGGCCACAATGGGCGGGTGAGTACGACCAGCCTCCCCGCGCCCGACCGTTCGCCCCGGCTCCGCGAAGCCCTGCTTGCCGCCGCCTTCACCGCCGACGGGCTCCTCGACCTGCTCGGTGCGCCCGCCTACGCCGCGCTCGCCCGCAGCGAGACGGTTCCGGCGCTGCGTGCCACCCGTGGCGACTCGCCGCTCGACACGCTGGTGCGGCTCTTCCTGCTCCAGCGCCCCGTCCCGTACGAGCGGGCCCGCACCGCGCTCCCGCTGGCCGAGTGCGTCGAGGACGGCTGGGTGATCCGCGAGGGCGACGAGGTGCGGGCCACCGTCGATGTGCGGCCGTACAGCGGACCGGAGGGCCAGGACTGGTTCATCGTCTCCGATCTTGGCTGTGCGGTCGGCGGTGCCGGTGGCATCGGTTCGCACGAGGAGGGGGTCGTCCTCGGTGTCGGTGGGGCGTCCAGCACACTCGCCGGGATCACCGTCCGTACGCCGGTCGCCTCCGCGCTCGACGTCGGTGCGGGCTCCGGCATCCAGGCGCTGTACGCCTCGCAGCACGCCACCCGGGTCACGGCCACGGACCTCAACCCCCGAGCCCTCGTCTTCACCCGGCTGACCCTCGCCCTGTCCGGTGCCGCCCCGGCCGATCTGCGCGAGGGTTCCCTCTTCGAGCCGGTCGGCACCGAGACGTACGACCTGATCGTCTCCAATCCGCCGTTCGTCATCTCGCCCGGCGCCCGCCTCACGTACCGCGACGGTGGCATGGGAGGCGACGACCTGTGCCGGACGCTGGTGCAGCAGGCCGGCGACCGGCTGAACGACGGGGGGTACGCACACTTCCTCGCCAACTGGCAGCACGTCGACGGCGAGGAGTGGCATGACCGGCTGCGTTCCTGGGTGCCGCGCGGCTGCGACGCCTGGATCGTCCAGCGCGAGATGCAGGACATCACGCAGTACGCGGAGCTGTGGCTGCGCGACAGCGGCGACCACCGTACGGACCCCGCGCAGTACGCCGCGCGGTACGACGCCTGGCTGGACGAGTTCGAGGCCCGCAAGACCAAGGGGGTCGGCTTCGGCTGGATCACGCTGCGGAAGTCGGAATCGACCGCGGAGAACCCGTCGATCGTGATCGAGGAGTGGCCGCATCCGGTGGAGCAGCCGCTCGGCGAGGCGGTGGAGGCCCACTTCGCGCGCCAGGACTATCTGCGGACCCACGACGACGCGGCTCTCCTCGCCGATCACTTCACTCTGGCGCCGGAGGTGATGCAGGAGCAGGTCGGGCTGCCCGGCGCGGAGGACCCCGAGCATGTGGTGCTGCGTCAGAACCGCGGTATGCGGCGCGCGACGAAGGTCGACGCGGTCGGTGCGGGCTTCGCGGGCGTCTGTGACGGGACACTGCCCGCGGGCCGGATCCTGGACGCGATCGCCCAGTTGATGAACGAGGACCCGGTGCTGCTGCGCGATCGCACCCCGCAGGCGATCCGCCTGCTGGTGGGGGAGGGGTTCCTGGAACCGGCGGGGCAGGCCTGATCGGGTGCACGTCGACGGGTGGGGAGAATCGATGAGGCCGGAAGGGACGGTGGGGGCGCGGTGATCCGGATCGAACTGGACGAGGCGACGCTCGGCGCGACCCGGATCGCCATCAGCCCGCTGTGGGAGGCCTTCTGCAGCCTGCATCTGGCCCGGCCGCACCGCACGCCCTCCTGGCCGTACGAGGAGTGGGCCGTACGGGCCCGCGAGGTGCTGCGTGAGGACGACCGGACCGCGGCACTGCAGTTGCTGGTCGACGGTCCGGCGAACTTCCCGGACTTCCTGCTTCCGCTTCCGGTCGGGGCCTCGTCCGTCGAGACGGAGCTGGACACCATCCGGGCGACGCCGCCCGAGGTTGTACGGGCCGGGGTCGAGGAGCACTACCCGGGGCTGGAGGACCATCCCCGTGTCCGCCCCTACCTGGACGACCCCGAGGCGGCCTGCGCCGCACTCGCCGATGCGTACGCCGCGTACTGGGAAGGCGCACTGGAGCAGCACTGGCCGACCATGCGCCGCCTGGTCGAGGACGAAGTCCTCATCCGCGCCCGGACCTTCGCGACCGAGGGGATCGACGCACTCTTCACCGGGCTGGAGGCACGGGCCAAGTGGACGCCGCCCGTCCTTGAACTGACGAAGCACATCGACGCCGAGTACCGGGCGGGCGAGCGGCGGCTCCTGCTCGTGCCGCTCGTCTTCGCCGAGGGCTGCCGGCTCTACTCCACCGACGATCCCGAGGTCCTCGCCGTCTCCTTCCAGGCCCGGGGTACGGGTGCGCTGCGCGAGCGGGCCGCGGCCGGGCCGGAGCCCACCGACCGGCTCGGTGTGCTGCTCGGACGGGGCCGGGCATCGGTCCTGCGCCAGCTCGGCGGACCGCTCACGACTGCAGGGATAGCCGACCGGCTCGGCCTCGCACCGAGTACGGTCTCGGAACATCTGTCCGTCCTCGCCGACGCGGACGTCGTCACCCGTCACCGGGTCGGACGCAGCGTCTACTACCAGCTCACCGACACCGGCCGGGCGTTGCTCGCGCTGCTGTCGGGCGAGGACGTGCTGCGCGCCGTGTCCTGACCGGACCGGTACGGGAACGACGATTCGGCAGCCCCCGAATTGATGGCGGGTGCGGTGCGGGCGGGCCTAGCGTCCCCGCCATGCTTGCGATCGAGGCGAAGAATCTCCGCCGCACCTACACCAGCCGCACCGGCTTTCTGCGCCCCCGCCGCACCGCGACCGAGGCCGTGCGCGGCGTCAGTTTCGAGGTGGTGCGCGGCGAGCTGTTCGGACTGCTCGGCCCCAACGGCGCGGGCAAGACCACGACCATCAAGATGCTCAACACCCTGCTGCTGCCCACCTCCGGCACGGCTCGTGTCCTCGGCCATGACGTGGCGTCCGACCCCGTGGCAGTACGCCGCAGGATCGGTTACGTCTTCGGCGGCGACCGGGGCCTGTACGACCGGCTCTCCGCTCTCGACAACCTGCGCTACTTCGCCGAGTTGTACGGGGTCGAGCCACGCGAGCAGAAGCGCCGGATCGCCGAACTCCTCGACCTGGTCGGCCTGGCCGGCCGGGAGAGGGAACGCGTCGAGGGCTACTCGCGCGGGATGAGGCAGCGTCTGCACATCGCCCGCGGTCTGCTGCACAAGCCCGACGTCCTCTTCCTCGACGAGCCGTCCATCGGTGTCGACCCGGTGGCGGCGCGCGATCTGCGCCGTACGGTCGCCGATCTGCGGACGGGTGGCACCACCGTCCTGCTCACCACCCATTACATGGCCGAGGCCGACGAGTTGTGCGACCGGATCGCGGTGATCGCGGGCGGCACGATCCGGGCGCTCGGCACCCCGGACCGGCTCAAGTCCCGGGTGCAGGAGCGCGACATCCTGGAGATCGAGGCGTACGGGGCGGCCGACGAGCACCTCGACCGCATCCGGGAACTGCCGGGAGTGCGCGGGGTGGCGGCCGAGGACCGGGGCAGCCGGCAGGCCGTCATGGTGCAGACGGAACGCGGGGCGGAGCTGCACGCGCAGGTCCTGACGGCGCTCGACGGGATCCGGATCGGACGGGTCGTCACCCGGGAACCCACCCTGGAGGACGCGTACATTGCGATCGTCGAGGAGGCTGAGCAAGCCGAGGTGGCGGGGATCGGTACGGCCGGTGGCGCGGACGCCGGTACGGACGGCAGTGCGAGCGACGACTCCTGCGCCGCGACGGCCGGCCGGGTCGAGGAGGCCGCCGCATGACCGTGTCGCGGGCCCTTCGCCTGACCGTCGTCGGGGTGCGGACCCATGTCTCGTACATGAGCCGCTCACCGCTCGAAATCACCTTCGCCGTCCTCGTGCCCCTGGTGTACGCGACCCTCGCCGTCTACCTCTTCCGCGCCGCCGACGACCCCGGCCAGCCGCTCACCGCAGTCGTCGGCGCGGGGCTGATGGGCATCTGGTCCTCGGTGCTCTTCGGGTCGGGCGGAGCTGTACAGAACCAGCGCTGGCTCGGCACGCTGGAGACGCTGGTCAGTTCGCCCACACCGCTCTCCCTCGTCCTTCTGCCCATCACCCTGGCCACGGCCGTCATCGGTACGTACGCGATGGGCGCGACCGTGGTCTGGGGCGTCGTGCTCTTCGACGTGCCCCTCGACTTCGCGCACCCGCTGCTCTTTCTGGTGGCCGTACCGGTGTGCGTCCTGTCGCTCGGGATGATGGGGCTGCTGCTCGCCGCCACGTTCGTCCTGCTGCGCAACGCCAACGCGCTCGCCAACCCGCTCGACGCGCCCGTGTGGCTGCTGTCCGGGCTGCTCGTGCCCGTCACCGTGCTCCCGGACTGGACGCGTCCGGTCTCCTGGGCGCTGCCCACCACTTGGGGTGCGCGGGCCGTGCACGCGGCGACATCGGGTGGTGCGGCCGTCGGTGAGGTACTGACCCCGATGGCCGTCGCCCTCGCCCTCGGCGCGGTCTACGCGCTGGCTGCCGTGCTCGTCCTGGGGCGGGTCGAACGCCGTGCGCGGGCCGCTGCCACCCTCTCCCTCGCCTGAAGTCCAGGAGTTTCGACGCATGCTCTACCGGATTCCCCACCTCGCTCGACGCATCGTCCGCGCGTTGCGACTCGTCGTGATCGGTGGTGCCCTCTCGTACCGGGCACTGTTCAACTGGACGACACCGCCCATGTTCATCGGCACGCTGCTGGTCGGCCCGCTGCTGCAACTGCTGTTCTTCGTCTTCCTCGGGCGACAGCTCGGTGTCGCCGACGACCGCTTCTACCTGCTGGGCAACGCCGTTGTCGCCGCCTCCACGGCCTGCGTCTACGGCGGCACGATGGCCATCGCCAACGAGCGCCGCTACGGCACCCTCGGAGCGGTGTTGCTGAGCCCTCGGCACCGGGCTCCGCTCTGGTTCGGGCGCGCCCTGCCCTATGTACTGAACGGCCTCCTCATCAGCGTCTTCACGCTCACTGCCGCCTGCCTCCTGCTGGGACTGCGGATTCCGGTTGGCTCGCTGCCCGGCCTCGGCGCGGTGCTCGTCGCCGCCGCGGCCGGCTGCTCCGCCTTCGGGCTCGCCCTGGGGGCGCTCGGCCTGCGGTTCCGTGATGTGTTCCTGGTGTCCAACGTGGCGAGCTCCGTACTCCTTCTGCTCACCGGCGCCAATGTGCCGCGCGAGACCCTGCCGGGGTGGATGCGGGCCTTCGGGGACGTACTCCCGCTGACCCATGCCACCGAGGCCGCCCGGCAGTTGTCCACGGGGGGCGGGCTCGACCGGGGGCGGCTCGGTGCCGAGCTGGCGACGGGGGCCGGGTATGCGGTGCTCGCCGTCGTCCTGCTGGCGCTCTTCGAACGCGGCAGCAGACGACGCGCGACGCTCGACGTGATGTGAATCCGGCCATCACGCACGGCCACGACGCACGGCCACGACGCACGACTGTCACACACGGCCGTCACGCAGGGCCGTCGGGTGCGGCTGCGGCTGCGACCGTTGCCGCGGCCGCACCCGACGGCCACCGATACGGGCGGCGGTGCTGGAGTTCACCCGGGGTTCGTGTCGACGACGCCCGTGCGTGGCAGCCTCCCCTGGCGAGGCGACTCGACGCGGGCACCGGCTGCGCGCCGGGCGCAGACAGAGAGGCGTACGGACATGGAGAGCGGACCTGCGATCTTCGCCGGGACGGCGTTTGCGCTGTTCGGGGCCGCGCTGCTGGTATGGACGGGGGCGCGCGTCGTCCATCGCGCGCCGGTCGCGCACGGGGTGAGCCCCGTCGTCTCCACCGCACTCGCCACTTTGTTCGGTGTACTTTTCCTCGCCCTCGGCGTGTGGTGCTTCACTCACATCTGATCCATTCCCCCGCCCGGCGCCACCGGGTTCCCACCGCCCCCTCGACCGTGCGGCCACCGGGTCCGGACCCGCGAACACGCCCGGCGCACCGCCTCTCTCCCTCGGCGATCACAGCGCGGCCACCGGGCCCCTAAACCCGCAGGCAGCGACCGTGCGCACCGCGTAACGGGCACTCCGGGCGGCAGGAATGGCGGAAGTCGGGTTACCGTTCGAGTGGCCGTTGCGGGCTTTTGCCGTTTGACACGGGGGCGGGTTGTACCGTCACACTCCGCAGCGACAGCACCGTCGGCAGCGCTATCGCGCTGCCCGGATGCCCACTGAGTGTCGACCGGAGAGAAGAGCGAAGTTGTCCCCGACCAGCGAGACCGCACAGGGCGGCCGCCGACTCGTCATCGTCGAGTCGCCTGCCAAGGCGAAGACGATCAAGGGCTACCTCGGCCCCGGATACGTCGTCGAGGCGAGCGTCGGGCACATCCGTGACCTGCCGAACGGCGCCGCAGAGGTGCCGGACGAGTACACCGGCGAGGTCCGTCGGCTCGGCGTCGACGTCGAGCATGACTTCCAGCCCATCTACGTCGTCAACGCGGACAAGAAGGCGCAGGTCAGGAAGCTCAAGCAGCTGCTGGCCGAGTCCGACGAACTCTTCCTCGCCACCGATGAGGACCGCGAGGGCGAAGCCATCGCGTGGCACCTGCAGGAAGTGCTCAAGCCGAAGGTTCCGGTCCACCGGATGGTCTTCCACGAGATCACCAAGGACGCGATCCGGGAGGCGGTGGCCAACCCGCGCGAGCTCAATCAGCGCATGGTCGACGCCCAGGAGACCCGCCGTATCCTCGACCGCCTCTATGGCTACGAGGTCTCGCCGGTCCTGTGGAAGAAGGTCATGCCGCGGCTGTCGGCCGGCCGCGTCCAGTCCGTCGCCACCCGCCTCGTCGTCGAGCGGGAGCGCGAGCGCATCGCCTTCCGCTCCGCCGAGTACTGGGACCTGACCGGCACGTTCGCCACCGGCCGAACCGGTGACGCCTCGGACCCGTCGACGCTGACCGCCCGCCTGAGCGCGGTCGACGGCCGCCGGATCGCCCAGGGCCGCGACTTCGGTCCGGACGGGCAGCTGAAGTCCGGCTCCGGCCAGGTGCTGCACCTGGACGAGACGAACGCCCGGGCCCTGGCCGCCGCGCTCGCCGACTCCGCGTTCGCCGTACGGTCCGTCGAGTCGAAGCCCTACCGCCGCTCCCCGTACGCCCCGTTCCGTACGACGACCCTCCAGCAGGAGGCGAGCCGCAAGCTGGGCTTCGGGGCCAAGGCCACCATGCAGGTCGCGCAGAAGCTGTACGAGAACGGCTTCATCACCTACATGCGTACCGACTCCACGACCCTCTCCGACACCGCGATCTCCGCGGCGAGGGCGCAGGTCACGCAGTTGTACGGCGCCGACTACCTGCCGGACAAGCCGCGTACGTACGCCGGGAAGGTCAAGAACGCGCAGGAGGCGCACGAGGCGATCCGCCCCTCCGGCGACCGCTTCCGCACGCCCGCCGAGACCGGCCTGACCGGCGACCAGTTCCGGCTCTACGAGCTGATCTGGAAGCGGACCGTCGCCTCCCAGATGAAGGACGCGGTCGGTAATTCCGTCACCGTGAAGATCGGTGGCCGGGCGAGCGACGGCCGGGACGCCGAGTTCTCCGCGTCCGGCAAGACGATCACCTTCCACGGCTTCATGAAGGCGTACGTCGAAGGCGCCGACGACCCGAACGCCGAGCTCGACGACCGTGAGCGGCGGCTGCCGCAGGTCGCCGAGGGCGACGCGCTGTCCGCCGAGGAGATCTCGGTCGACGGCCACGCGACCAAGCCGCCGGCCCGTTATACCGAGGCCTCGCTGGTCAAGGAACTGGAAGAGCGCGAGATCGGCCGCCCGTCGACGTACGCCTCGATCATCGGCACCATCCTCGACCGCGGCTATGTCTTCAAGAAGGGCACGGCGCTCGTCCCGTCGTTCCTCTCCTTCGCCGTGGTCAACCTGCTGGAGAAGCACTTCGGCCGGCTCGTCGACTACGACTTCACCGCGCGGATGGAGGACGACCTCGACCGCATCGCGCGGGGCGAGGCCCAGTCCGTGCCGTGGCTGAGGCGCTTCTACTTCGGCAAGGGCGACGACGCCGTCAGCGGCGCGGCCTCCGCCGCGGGCAACGGCGACGGCGACCACCTCGGCGGTCTGAAGGAGCTCGTCACCGACCTCGGCGCGATCGACGCCCGGGAGATCTCCTCCTTCCCTGTCGGCAACGACATCACGCTCCGCGTCGGGCGGTACGGCCCGTACATCGAGCGTGGTGAGAAGGACGCCGAGGGCCACCAGCGCGCGGATGTGCCGGAGGAGCTGGCGCCCGACGAGCTGTCCGTCGAGTACGCGGAGGAGCTGCTGGCCAAGCCGAGCGGCGACTACGAGCTCGGCGCGGACCCGGTGACCGGGAACCAGATCATCGCGAAGGACGGCCGGTACGGTCCGTACGTCACCGAGGTGCTGCCCGAGGGGACGCCGAAGACCGGCAAGAGCGCGGTGAAGCCGCGGACCGCGTCGCTCTTCAAGTCGATGTCGCTGGACACGGTGACGCTGGCCGACGCGCTCAGGCTGATGTCGTTGCCGCGGGTCGTCGGCGAGGACGCCGAAGGCGTCGAGATCACCGCACAGAACGGCCGCTACGGCCCGTACCTGAAGAAGGGCACGGACTCGCGTTCGCTCACCTCCGAGGACCAGCTCTTCGACATCACGCTCGAAGAGGCCCTCGCGATCTACGCCCAGCCGAAGCAGCGCGGACGGGCCGCCGCCAAGCCGCCGCTGAAGGAGCTGGGCACCGACCCGGTGAGCGGTGCTCCGGTCGTCGTCAAGGACGGGCGCTTCGGTGCGTACGTCACCGACGGCGAGACGAATGCGACGCTGCGCACCGACGACAGCGTCGAGGACATCACGCCGGAGCGCGGTTACGAGCTCCTCGCGGAGAAGCGCGCCAAGGGACCCGCCAAGAAGAAGACGGCGAAGAAGGCCCCGGCGAAGAAGACGGCAGCGAAGAAGACGACGACCGCGAAGAAGACGACTGCGACGGCGGCCAAGAAGACCGCGGCGAAGAAGACGACGACCGCGAAGAAGACGACTGCGACGGCGGCCAAGAAGACCGCGGCGAAGAAGACGACGACCGCGAAGAAGGCGACGACGGCGAAGAAGGCCGTGGCCAAGAATGCGACTGCGGCGTCCCCCGCCGAGGACTGATGGCACTCGGCTGACGGCCGAGCACGTCTGAGCGCCAGGGCCCGGCACCTCTCCAGGTGCCGGGTCCTGCGTTTTTCGGTCCCTCCGGCGTCCGAGGAGCGGGGGCGGAGCCCCGGTTTCGGGAAGGGGCGAGTGGGGGAACAAGCCCGCCGCAGGCGCCCGAACCCCGCCCCACCCCCTGCGCCCGGCGCCCATATGTTCGGATGGGGTCACCGGTGACCGCGCCGCTGCGGATAGGCTGGGCGGATGACGCGAGCCGAGCAGCCAACGGTCGTGAGCCCCACCTCCGACACACTTGCCGCAGACTCACGCGAGCGCGCCGTACGAGCCCTGTTGCATGTTCCCCCGCTGAAGCGGTTGTGGAGCGCGCAGCTCGTCGGCGGAATCGGCGATGCACTCGCCCTTCTCGTGCTGGTGCTGCTGTCGCTGCAAGCGGCGGTCCTTGAGGGCTCATTCGGATCCGGATACCGCGGGGCGGCCTTTGCCGTCGCCGCTGTCTTCGGTGCCCGAATCCTTGCCACGCTCCTCTTCGGAGCCGTACTCCTGGGGCCGCTGACGACGCTCACCGCGCCCGGCGGACCGCTGGACCGGCGGTGGCTGATGATCGGAGCGGACGGGCTGCGGCTCGCACTGCTCGTCGTCGCACCGCTGTGGATCGACTGGATGCCCGACAAGGCGCTCATGATGATCCTCATCACAGTCTTCGTCACCGGCGTCGGCGAACGGCTGTGGACCATCGCCAAGGAGAGCGCCGCGCCCGCGCTGCTGCCCGCCCCGCCCGCGGAGGGTGCCGCGGTACGCCCGCTGCCGGACCACCTCGACGCGCTGCGCCGGCTCTCCCTCCGTACGGACTTCGCCGCCATTCCCGCCGCGGCCGCCGTCCTGCTGATCGCCACGCTCATCGGCAATCTGCTGGGTTCGGGGCTGGAGTGGTTCTCCTTCCATCAGGCGGCCCTCGGCTCGTACGTCGCGGCCGGGCTGTTCTCCGCCTCGATCTCCACCCTGTACTTCCTCGAACTGCCCGGTTCGCCGACGCCCCGCCCGCGCTCGCCCCTAGAAGGCCTGCGCCGGCCGTCCACGGCCGGCGGCCCGGACAGGGGTCGTACCGGCGCCGTCCCGCTGATCGTCGGCGCCTGCGCCGCGGTTGCCGGAGCGATCGCCGCCGCGGCCGCCGTCGCCGTACTGCACGCGGCCGACCTCGGTGGCGGCCCCGTCACCTTCGCCCTGCTGATCCTCGCTCTGACCGGCGCCACCGGGACCGGCATCCGAACCGCCGAGAAGGTGCTGCCCACCCTGTCGCGTCGCCGGCTGCTCGCCCTCGCCACAGCTGTCACCGGGGTCGCGCTCCTCGCGATGGGCCTCGTGCCGGACACGGCGACCGTGGTGTTCATCGCGGTTCTCGCCGGATACGCGGCGGGTGTCGCCGCGTACACCGGGCACACTCTCGTGGACCAGGAGACCGAGGAGGTCCGCCGGGCCAGGACCACCGAGCACCTCCAGGCCCTCGTCCGGGTCCTGATCGCGCTCGGCGCGGTCGGGGGCCCGCTGCTGGCTGCTGCCATCGGCACGCACCGGCTGACCGCCGGTGACTTCGTCTTCGCGCACGGCGGCGCCGCCTTCGCCCTGATGCTCATCGGCGCCCTGCTGCTGCCGGTCGCCGCGATCGTCCTCGCCAGGACGGACGACCGGTCCGGAGTGCCGCTGCGCCGCGATCTGCGCGAGGCCCTGCGCGGCGGCGAACCGGCCGTGGCGCCCGCAGCCACGGGCTTTTTCCTGGTCCTGGAGGGCGGCGACGGGGCCGGCAAGTCCACCCAGGTCGAGGCGCTCGCCGAGTGGATCCGCGCCAAGGGCCACGAGGTCGTCGTCACCCGCGAGCCGGGGGCGACCCCGGTCGGCAAGCGGCTGCGTTCCATCCTGCTCGACGTGTCGTCGGCCGGTCTTTCGAACCGGGCCGAGGCCCTGCTGTACGCCGCCGACCGCGCCGAGCACGTCGACTCGCTGGTCCGTCCGGCGCTGGAGCGCGGCGCGATCGTCATCTCCGACCGTTACATCGACTCGTCCGTCGCCTACCAGGGCGCCGGCCGCGACCTGTCCCCGACCGAGATCGCCCGGATCTCGCGATGGGCGACGAGCGGCCTCGTACCGCATCTGACGGTGCTGCTCGATGTCGACCCGGAGACCGCGCGGGAACGGTTCACCGAGGCGCCCGACCGGCTGGAGTCCGAGCCGCCCGAGTTCCACGCCCGGGTGCGGTCCGGCTTCCTGACCCTGGCCGCGGCCGACCCGACCCGCTATCTGGTGGTGGACGCAGGCCAGGAACCGGATTCGATCACCACCGTCGTACGCCACCGGCTCGACCAGCTCCTGCCGCTCTCCGAGGCCGAGATCAAGGCCCAGGCGGAGGCGCGCAAGGCGGCCGAGGACGAGGCCCGGCGCAAGGCCGAGGAAGAGGCCGCCCGCAAGGCGGAGGAGGAGCGACTGGAGCGCGAGCGCCAGGAACAGCTCGCCAAGCTCCGCGCCGAGGAGGAGGAGCGTCAGCGCCGCGAGCTGGAGGAGGCGCGGCAGCGCGAGGCCGAACGACAGGCGGAGGAAGCCCGTCGGCAGGCCGAGGAGGAGCGGGTCAGGCGGGAGGCCGAGGAGCAGGCCCGCGAGGCCGAGCAGGCCCGGCTGCGCCGGCAGGCCGAGGAGGAGGCCAGGCTTCGCAAGGAGACCGAGGCGCGGCGGCTGGAGAAGCAGCGCAAGGCCGAGGAGGCTCTGCTGCGGGCCGAGGCGGCCCGGCGGCAGGCGGAGGCCGAGGCGGCTTCGGCTGCGGCGGCGCAGGCTGCCCGAGCGGGGTCCGCGTCCGTCCCGGACAACGAGCTGACGGTGCCGACGCCGGTGGTCGGCCCGAACGAGGTGACCCAGGCGGTGCCGTCGCCGGTTGCCACACCGTCGCCCGAGGCCGAGACGGCGATGCTCCCGGAGATCTCCGACGCGACAGACCGTTCCCAGCGGTCGGAGCGACCTTCGGCATGGGACGCTGCGGGCGCCGCGGACGAGACCACGGTGCTTCCGCCGGTCAGGGACGTACGGGAGGCTCGTGACGAGCACCCGGCGGACCGGGTTCCGCGCGGCATCTTCCGTGACGAGCGCCCGGCCGGCGCCGCAGCGGAGCGGGAGAACGAGCGCACCCGGGAGCTGCCGCAGGTCAGCGGCCGGCATGCCGCCCCGCACGCCGCCGAGGACCGGCGGCCGCGCGGTCGGCGTTCTCGTCCGGACTGGGCCGAGGAGACCCCGCTGGACGATCTGCCGACACTGGCGGACGAGCTGCTCGGCGATCACGACAGTGACGACGAGGACCCCGGCACCTCCGGACACGGCCGCCGCCCGCGCCGTTGAGCGGAGCCTGCTGACGGGCCCCGGCCGGATCCCCGGCCGGGGGTCCGGGTCCCGGTGTCCGGGTCCCGGGACCGGGGACGGACCGGATCGCCGGGATTGTCAGACCCCTCCCCCACAATGGGAAGCCGGAGCCGTACACGACCACCGGAAGGGCGGTGACCCATGTCCGTATGGGACGACCTGGTCGGCCAGGACCGAGTGCAGGAGCAGCTCGGTGCCGCCGCTCAGGACGCCGATGCGCTGGTCACCGCAGTCTCTGCGGGGGAGCGGGTGCCGCCGGGGTCGAGGATGACCCACGCCTGGCTGTTCACCGGACCGCCGGGCTCCGGGCGGTCCACCGCCGCCCGCGCCTTCGCCGCCGCCCTCCAGTGCACCAGCCCGGACCGCGCCCTGGGCGGCGCACCGGGGTGCGGCTTCTGCGACGGCTGTCACACGAGTCTCGTCGGTACGCATGCCGATGTCGAGGTGGTCCGCACGGACCTGCTCTCCATCGGTGTGAAGGAGACCCGCGAGCTGGTCCGCCGCGCCCAGCTCTCCCCGGCCGTGGGCCGCTGGCAGGTGATCATCCTGGAGGACGCCGACCGGCTTACGGAGGGCGCGGGGAACGTGCTGCTGAAGGCGGTCGAGGAGCCCGCGCCGCGCACGGTGTGGCTGCTCTGCGCCCCCTCCCTCGAAGATGTGCTGCCCACCATCCGGTCCCGCTGCCGTCACCTCACGCTGCGCACCCCGTCGGTCGACGCCGTCGCCGATGTGCTGATCCGGCGCGACGGCATCGATCCGGAGCGGGCCGCGTCCGCCGCGCGCGCCACGCAGGGGCACATCGGCCGGGCCCGCCGCCTCGCCACCGACGAGAAGGCCCGCGCGCGCCGCGCGGCTGTGCTCAAGCTTCCGCTCAGGATCGAGGACATCGGCGGCTGTCTGAAGGCGGCCCAGGAGCTGATCGACACCGCTGCCGACGATGCGAGGCAGGTCTCCGAAGAGGTCGACGTCAAGGAGACTGAGGACATGAAGGCCGCGCTCGGCGCGGCCGCCGGAGGCCGGATGCCGCGCGGCACGGCGGGGGTGATGAAGGAGCTGGAGGACAGGCAGAAGCGCCGCAAGACCCGCACCCAGCGCGACAGCCTGGATCTGGCGCTCACCGATCTGACCGGCTTCTACCGCGACGTACTGGCGCTCCAACTGGGTTCGCAGATCGCGCTCTCCAATGTCGATGTCCGGGACGCAGTCGACCGGATCGCCCGGTCCTCCACACCCGAGCGCACCCTGCGCCGGATAGAGGCAGTGATTGCCTGCCGCCGGGCGTTGGACCGCAATGTGGCGCCGCTGCTCGCGGTGGAGGCGATGACGATGGCACTACGCGCAGGCTGACACGGATTTCTGATACGAAGCTCCGACATGGATCGCCGACACGGATCGCTGATTCACCCGATTGGGTAACGAATCGGGCGAGTCGTCGCATGGCGGCTACGCTCCGGGGATGGATACCAGGCGCCTGCTCCGTACCTTCGGCACCCTGCTCGGCACTGCCGGCCTACTCATCTCCGGCTGCAGCAGCGGCAGTTCGACGACGAGTGCGTCGAGTTCCGCGCCATCCGTGCCCCCGGAGCTTGTGCCGTACTACGCACAGCATCTGAGCTGGCGGGACTGCGGCGTCTCCGGATTCCAGTGCGCCACCATGAAGGCGCCGCTCGACTACGCGAAGCCGGGTGCCGGCGACATCAAGCTGGCCGTCTCCCGCAAGAAGGCCACCGGCCCGGGCAAGCGGATCGGCTCCCTCCTGGTGAACCCGGGCGGCCCCGGCGGCTCGGCCATCGGCTACCTCCAGAGCTACGCGGCCGCGGGCTACCCCGCCCCGGTCCGTGCCCGCTACGACATGGTCGCCGTCGACCCGCGCGGCGTCGCCCGCAGTGAACCCGTCGAATGCCTCACCGGACCGCAGATGGACGCGTACACCCAGGTCGATCAGACCCCCGACGACGACGCCGAGGTCACGCAGCTGAGCGACTCCTTCCAGAAGTTCGCGGACGGTTGCGAGCAGCGCTCCGGCAAGATCCTCCCGCACGTCTCCACCGTCGAAGCGGCCCGCGACATGGACATCCTGCGGTCCCTGCTCGGTGACGAGAAGCTGACGTATGTCGGGGCGTCGTACGGCACCTTCCTGGGTGCGACGTACGCCGAGCTCTTCCCTGCCCGGACCGGCCGCCTCGTCCTCGACGGTGCGATGGACCCGTCGCTCTCGTCGATCGAGATGAACCGCGACCAGACCGCGGGCTTCGAGACCGCATTCCAGTCCTTCGCCGCTGACTGCGTGAAGAAGTCGGACTGCCCGCTCGGCACCACCTCCACCGCCGATGCCGCCACCCACCTCGAGCAGCTCTTCGCCGACCTCGACGCCAAGCCCATCCCCACCGGCGAGACCCGCAAGCTCGGCGAGTCCCTCGCCACCATGGGCGTCGTTGCCGCCATGTACGACGAATCGACCTGGCCCCAGCTCCGTGAAGCCATCGCGGGCGCCCAGGCGGGCGACGGTTCCGGCCTGCTCGCCCTCGCCGACAGCTACTACGAGCGTCAGCCGAACGGCACGTACGCGAACCTGATGTCTGCCAACGCAGCCGTGAACTGCCTCGACTCGCCCCCGGCCTTCACCGGCCCGAGCGTCGTCATGCAGGCCCTCCCGAGCTTCGAGAAGGCGTCCCCGGTCTTCGGCAAACCTCTCGCCTGGGCCTCCCTGAACTGCGCCGACTGGCCCGTCGGCGCCACCGGCACCCCGCACCGCATCACTGCGAAGGGCGCCTCCCCGATCGTCGTGGTCGGCACCATCCGCGACCCGGCCACCCCGTACAAGTGGGCCCAGTCCCTGGCCGGCCAGCTCTCCTCCGGAAGGCTCCTCACCTACGAGGGTGACGGCCACACGGCGTACGGCCGCGGCAGCGACTGCATCGACACGGCGATCAACACGTACCTCCTGAACGGCACCCCGCCTGCCGCCGACAAGAGGTGCTCCTGACTCCCCGATCCGCCGAACCTCCCCCTTGACCAGCGGATACGGCTCCGGGGGAGGGCGGTACGGAGCACTCTCCGAAACTGTGTAGACTTGGCGACGCCGCTGATCGCACCATGGTGCGACGGGGCGTGCCGCCTTAGCTCAGTTGGCCAGAGCAACGCACTCGTAATGCGTAGGTCTCGGGTTCGAATCCCGAAGGCGGCTCTGTAGAAGCCTCAGGACTCACTCGCCGTGACCTGGGGCTTTTGCTTTTGTCGGACGCGGCGGCGACGTCGGACGCGGTCGCGCTGTACGAGTCGCGTCCCGGAGCGACGATCCGGTCGGTCGCCACTGATCTGGGAATCCACCCGGAGACGCTGCGGAACCGGGTGCGGGCGGCCGGGGCCAGCCGGCCCCAGGGGCGCCGGACGGAGGTGGGGATCGCGCGGCACCTACACGGTGGCGGGTGCCGTGTTCACGTAACACCTCGGACCATCAGCAAACGCGCGGTGTCGTAGGTGGGCCCGAGGCCATCCGCGGGCCGTCATTCGGCCCGGCCGTACTGGCGTCACCAGAGCAGCAATAGGGCGACAGCGAGTGCGACGGTCAGTACGGCGCCTGCGGCCAGTGGTCCTCCGGTTCGGCCGGCGGCGCGAAGCCGTTCGTGCCTGATATCGGCTGCGGCGTGCCGGTAGCGCACTGCGGAGTAAGCCGGCCCAGCCGCTCCGACAGCCATCAGCAGAGCGCCTGCGGCCAGTGAACGGGTACGGCTGGCTTCGACGAACTTGGCCACGGCCAGCCCCAGCGCCATCACGTTCGCGGATGTGCGCAGCCATGCGAGGTAGGTGCGCTCGTTCGCCAGATGATCTCGGGCGTGGGATGGATCTGTGTCATCCCCGGGGCGTTCCTTGCCCATGACTCGCTCTCCTGCTGGAGGCCGCCCGCGATGCGCATTCTGCCGCCGTCGCCGAAACCGAGCGGGATCGAAAGTGCCGCTTGGGAGGACTTTGAGCATAGTGGCGGTATGGGCATATGGGATAAACGAGACGACATGATCGTGCACCAGACCGAGCCCTACAACGCTGAACCACCTCCCGGCGCGCTCGTGGACCCGGTCACCCCTCTGGACACCTTCTATGGCCGCAACCATGCCCCGATCCCCCGCGTGGACGGGGCGAGCTGGCGGCTGCGGGTGAACGGCATGGTCGATCGCCCGCTGGAATTGTCGCTGGACGAACTGCGGCGCCGCTTCCCCGAACGGAAAGTGCTCGCCACTTTGCAGTGCGCGGGCAACCGCCGCGCCGACCTCGTGGAGTTCCGCGACATACCCGGCCAGGTCCCCTGGGGCCCCGGCGCCATATCCACGGCATGGTGGACCGGTGTGAGCCTGGCGGATGTACTGACCGAGGCAGGGCTGCAGGCAGAAGCGGCCCACATCACCTTCACCGGCGCCGACGTGTCACAGGACGCCGACCCGCCACAGCCCTTCGGCGCCTCCGTACCGGCGGCGAAGGCCACCTCCAGCGAGGTGCTCCTGGCCTGGGCGATGAACGATCAGGCTCTTCCCGTCGCACACGGCGCCCCGCTGCGCGCCGTCGTCCCGGGCTACATCGGCGCCCGCAGCGTCAAATGGCTCCAGCGCATCACCGCACAGACCGAACCGTCCGACAACTACTTCCAGTGGGAGTACAGCCTCCTGCCTCCCGAGGCCGACCCCCACAAGGCAGGACCAGGCGACGGCATCACGCTCGGGCCGGTCGTCATTCACAGCGCCATCCTGCGGCCCGGCAAAGGCGCTCGACTGCCGTCCGGGCCTACCGAGGTCACCGGCGTGGCCTTCGCCGGCGACGACCGCACGGTGACACGCGTGGACGTGTCCGCCGACGGCGGCACCACGTGGGTCCACGCCGATCTGAACGCACCGGACAACCCATGGACGTGGCAGCACTGGCGCACCTCGCTCATCCTCCCGGCAGGGGAGACGGAACTCCTCGCCCGCGCCTGGGACTCCGCCGCAGCCGTACAGCCCGAGTCCCCAGCGACGGTCTGGAACCCCAAGGGCTACGCCAACAACGCCTGGGCCCGCCTCCACGTCACCTGCGACCGCTGAAAGCCGGGCGGTCAGGCCGCAGGCGACGATGACTGGTCACGCTTTGCAGTTCCTCGTCACCGACCAGGAAGTACGCGCCTCGCTCACCGCGATCCACGACATGGCGTCAAGGAGGACGTGTCGCGTTCGAGCCGCGCCATCCCCAAGCACGGGCCCGGGAGGAGTGGACTCCGTCCTACCCGGACGATCTCGTCGACGGTGTCGGCCGTCACATTCCGGTCCGGCGCGAGGTCGACTCTGTCATCGGCGATGTGGTGACGTTCGACGGGACGACGGCCGAGCCTGACGGCACGGCTCTCCGCGTCCATCGCGTGAGTGTGCGCTTCCTCGACGCTGCCGCTCTCGACGCGTTTCTCACCGACGCAAGGGCGGCTCAGAGAAACTTCAGGACTCACTCGCCGTGACCTGGGGTTTTTCCTTTTTTGGACCCGACGTCGGCGTCCGGCTCGCTTGTGGCCGCCGCAAGGGGACGAAAGCGACTGATTCTTACCCGCTTCTTCTCTTGACTACGGACAAATAAGGAGGAAGCTAGCTAATACACCAGGCAACCGGTGAGAGCCGCACCGCCGATGAAGACGTTCATCGACCCGAGTGACACCCACCTCGGCCACTGGCTAGGCTCCCGGTAGAGCTACGTATCGGCATCGGAGTCGTCAGCGACGACTGACGCTTACGTACCGATATGGGGCACCGGGGGCCACCGTTTGTGCGGTCCGGATCACCAGCAGCCCCCAGAACTCACTCGCCGTGATCCGGGCTTTTTCATGCCCGGGGTCGGCCGCCGGGATCCAGTTCGCTGATCAGGTCCGCCGCTTCGTCGATGAGGGCCAGTTCGTCCGGGCTCAGGTTCGAGTCCGTCGCGCGGCGCCGCTTGGCCTGGGCGAGGTGGGGAGTGGGGATACCTCCCTGGTCGGCGAGGTGCGGGAGCAGGGCCTTGAGCAGTGAGCGGGCGCCCGCTGCCGACGGCGATGCGGGGTCCACCGCCACCTGGGCCAGGATCAGCGACGACATGGCCCGGTCCAGGGCCGGCGGACCTTCCGCGGTGGTCCGCCAGTCGATCACCACCGGGCCGTCGGGTGTCAGCATCACATTGTCCGGGTGCAGATCGAGGTGGAGGATCCGGTCCTCCGGGTCCTGGGAGACCCTGGCCGGGATCGTGTGCAGGTCGGTGAGGAGTCCGGCGAGTATGGCGCCGCCCTCGTCCTCGGCGAGCGCACCGGAGAGCAGCGACTCCAGCATCGTCGGGCCGGTCAGACGTTGCAGTACCAGGTCGGAGGGGGTGGCGGTGGCCGGGTTCGGGCCGAGGCGGGGGACGGGGTAGCCGCACGCCGAGAGGTAGGACATGACGGCGAGCTCCGGTGTGGCATCGCTGCTGTCGCGGTACCGGCGCAGGACCCAGGCCTCGTCGATCGCGTACACGTCGGCAGATCGTCCCGTACCCAGCAGTTGGCCTATTCGCATGAGGGGAACCTACTGGTGCGGTCCTCGGCCGGGGAGATCTCGCACGCATATCGGAGGGGCCCATGAGGCGAAGTGAGGGGCGGCCGAGATCTCCTGAAGGTGTCGGGTGCGTGGCTGCCGTGTCGGCAATTCCCCCGGCCGCCTCGACCGCCGCCGACGCGCTTGTGCTTGCCGGGCTGACGTCACGTCCGGCATCGCGTCCGCCGACCCCGCTATCCCGCCTCTTCCATGTCCCGGCGCCGGGACAAAAGCGTTCCCGGCCCGGGCTTTTTCCGCGGAGTAGCCTGGAAATGTCGAGAACGTTCCGTACGCCGGTTCGTCGGTCTGCGTCGTTCCCGGCGCTTCTTGTTCTTTCGGCCTGCGCGTTCGAAGGGGGCCGTCTCTTATGGACACCTTGATCATGGCGGCGGTCGTCCTGGCGATGATCGCGCTGACCGCGTTCTTGATTCATCTGCTCAACAGGCGGCACCGGCATCAGCATCTGCGAGCGGTGCATTACGACCACGGTCTGGCCGGGTTCGGCGGGTTCGGGGGGCCGGGTGCAGGTACCGGGCGTGTCGTTCCGCCGGTGGAGACCGTGCAGCCCACGCAGTCCTTGCGGAAGGGCGAGTCCCGGGCGGCCGATCGGCCCGGTGGTTCCGGTTCCGGGGAGTGACCTCTCCTGATTGGCCCTACTTGGCGTCGGAGTAGCGTTCCACGATCGCCGTCGTGAAAGGGAAACGCACCGGCGTCTCGCCGAAGGCGGTCCGCCCGGCCCGTTCCCCTGCCGCCCGGATCGCCTCCACCACCGCATTCGCCTCCTCATGGGGGCAGTGCACCATCACCTCGTCGTGCTGGAAGAAGACCAGCTCGGCCCGGAGACCGGCGGCCGTCAGGGACTGGCGCAGCGCGGCCAGGAACAGCAGTGCCCAGTCCGCGGCACTGCCCTGCACCACGAAGTTACGGGTGAAGCGGCCCCGCGCGCGGGCGTTCGACGAGGCATAGCCGGGGGTGAAGTCGCCGTCGCCGGACGACTGCTCGTCGCTCTCCTGCGGGATACCCGCCTCGTCGTCGTCCCCGGTTCCGGCGGCCGGCGGGCTGGTCCTGCCCAGCCATGTCCGTACGAGACGGCCCTCTTCGCCCTCCTTCGCCGCGTCGTCGACATACGCCACGGCCAGCGGGAACCGGCGCCGCAGCGCCGCCAGATTCTTCAGGCCGTCGCCCGATGTCTGGCCGTAGATCGCACCCAGCAGCGCGAGCTTGGCATGGTCGCGGTCGCCATGGAACGCGCGGTCCGACAGTGCCGTATAGAGGTCGCCGCCGTGGCCCGCCACCTCCATCAGGCCGCGGTCGCGGGAGATTGCGGCCAGGACCCTCGGCTCCATCTGATCGGCGTCCGCGACGACCAGCCGCCAGCCGTCGTCGGCGACGACCGCCTGCCGGATCACCTTGGGGATCTGCAGCGCCCCGCCGCCGTTGGTCGTCCAGCGGCCGCTGACCGTGCCGCCCGGCTGGTACTCGGGGCGGAACCGGCCGTCCCGCACCCAGTCCTGGAGCCAGCTCCAGCCGTGCGCCGTCCAGATCCGGTACAGCTTCTTGTACTGGATCAGTGGCTCCACCGCCGGATGGTCCAGCTCCTCCAGCTCCCAGCGGCGGGTCGACTTCACCTTGATGCCGGCCTGGGCGAACGCCTTCACCACGTCGGCGGGGAGGTCCGGGCGGACACGGCGGCCGAACGCCGCCGACACCTCGTCGGCCAGCTCGGCCAGTCTGCGGGGTTCGCCGCCGCCGGCATAGCGGTCGCCCAGCAGGTCGTGCAGCACTTCCCGGTGAACGTCGGCCCGCCAGGGCAGGCCGGCCCAGTTCATCTCCGCGGCGACCAGCATGCCGGCCGACTCGGCGGCCGTCAGCAGGCGCATCCTGCCGGGGTGCGCGGTGGCGTCGTGGCGGCGCAGCTGTTCCGCGTAGACCTGGAGGAGCGCCTCGAATGGGATGTCCGTGCCGGACGGCGGCTCGAAAAGGGAGGACTGGGAGCCGGGTTCGGCGGACCGGGACGGGGGATCCGGAGGCACGGGGGCGTTACGGAGGCGGGCATGGGCGGCCGCGGCGGAGCGGGGCTCGCCCAGCCGGCCCTCGTGTGCGAGGAGGAGCGACTCGGCGACCTCGATGTCGTAGCAGCGGCTGACCCGTACACCCGCTGTGAGCAGGCGTGGGTAGATCTCGGCGGTCGACCGCCACACCCAGCGGGTGACGTCCGGGCGGGAGCGGACGGCCTCCACCAGGTCGGGCTCGGTGTGGAACGGGGCCGCGGGCAGGCCCGTGGGGGCCAGCGGGGCGAGGTGGGCTCCGCCGGTCTCTGTGGCGGTCAGAGCCCAGCGCTCGGTCATGCGTTTGAGTTTGGCAGGTGGGACTGACAGTGGGGGTGGGGCCGTGCGGGGGGGGGGGGGGGGGGGGGGCCCCCCCCCCCCCCCCCCCCCCCCCCCCCCGGGGGGGGCCCCCCCCCCCCCCCCCCCCCGGCCCGGGGGCGGGGCCCCCCCCCCGCCCCG
>NZ_JBSFCW010000037.1:0-63445 GCF_053593595.1 Streptomyces sp. NPDC002206 | reverse complement strand
CTGGAGGTACTGATCGAGCCGCACACCCGAGGTGATCCCGTCTCTCCGTTGCGCTGGACCACTTTGTCACTTCGAGCCCTTGCCTCGACCCTTACTGCACAGGGCCACCCGGTTAGCGCTTCAACTGTCGGGCACCTGCTGCACGCCATGGGCTACAGCCTGCAGGGAACCGCGAAGACGACCGAGGGCGTCAGGCATCCGGACCGCGATGCCCAGTTCGCCCACTTGAACGCCACCGCCACCGCCTTCCTCAACGACATCCAGCTGGTGATCAGCGTCGACACCAAGGCCAAGGAATGGCTCGGGAACGGTGACCGGCCCGGTCGCACCTGGCGTCCGGGCAAAGATGCCATCAAGGTGGACTGCCACACGTTCACCACCAACGACCAGCCGATGGCCATCCCTTACGGGATCTATGACGTCGCCAACAACACCGGATGGGTCAACGTCGGAACCGACCACGACACCGCCGAGTTCGCGGTGGAATCCATCCGCCGCTGGTGGCAGAACCGCGGGCGAGCAGACCACCCGAATGCCACCCGGCTCCTGATCACCGCCGACGCCGGCGGCTCCAACGACCCCCGCCGCTGGACATGGAAGAACAACCTGGCCGCATTCGCACGGGAGAGCGGCCTGGAGATCACGGTCTGCCACCTACCTCCCGGGACGTCGAAATGGAACAAAATAGAGCATCGAATGTTCTGCCACATCACCGCGAACTGGCGGGGGCGACCGCTGACCAGCTACCAGGTCGTCATCGAGACCATCGCCGCCACAACCACCAAGACCGGGCTGGCCATCGGGGCCGAGCTCGACACAGGAAGCTACGACCTGGGCGTCAGTGTCACACCCGCCGAATTCCACGCCCTGGCGATCACAACCGACGCCTTCCACGGCGACTGGAACTACTCACTGGCTCCTGTCCCACCTCGAACGCCAGAGGTGCTGGCAGTCGGCCACCGGATCGACCCGGACCTGACCATGATGCTCACCAATCCGGCCCTGACCGGGGGGCCTCCCCCTGTGCTCAAATGCTGAACGGGAGTCATGGGGCTGTCTGGGATTGGGGGGGGGGAGCGTCGGTGATTGAGGATTCCGGTGTGAATGGCGGGTGTCTGGCGTGCGACCTCATGGTTGGCAAGGCTCCGCTGCCGGGTGGAAACGTGCTGCGAACCGAGTCATGGGTTGTCGAGCACTGTGTCGGGCCGCTTGGTCTGGGCACCGTTGTGGTCAAGCCGGTTCGGCATGTGGTGCACGTGGCCGAGCTGACGGCGCAGGAGTCGAGCGAGCTGGGGCCTCTGGTGCAGAGGGTGAGCGCCGCCGTCACCGAGGTGATGGCCCCGGAGCAGGTGTATGTGTGTCTGTGGTCGCATGCTGCCGGGGTTCCCGGCCACATCCATTTCGTCGTGCAGCCGGCTGGAAAAGAGGACATGGCCAGGTTCGACGCATTCGGTCCCGCGCTGCAGGTGGCTATGGGCGAGGCGGGTTGTTTCCCCGAGGCAGCGGAGGTAGAGCGGGTCTGTGAACGGTTGAGAGGAGCCCTCGGTTGAACCGGTCGGGTCAGCCCGCAGCAGCGTCGTGGGCTCGGTGTGCCCTCGGGCGTGTCCGATGGGTCGCATTCGACAGGCATCCAACGGTCCTCATGACATGCCGCGCTCGCCGTTTCGTCAATCCGCTAGTGTTTGTTCATGTTGCAGACGAGATTCACCGAGATGTTCGGGCTTGTACATCCGGTGATGTCGGCCCCCATGGCCCTGCACAGCGGCGGGACGCTCGCTGCCACGGTCTCCGCCGCCGGAGGGCTCGGCTGTTTCGGGGGTACGCATCCCTGGAAGGGGCCCGACTGGATCCGTGCTGAGATCGCGACCATCCGTGCCACGACGGACCGGCCGTTCGCGGTCGGGTTCATCACGCCGTTCCTTCCTTTCACCGAGCCGCTGTTCGACGCCACGCTGGAGGAGCGGCCAGAGGTCGTCGCATTGTCGTTCGCCGATCCCCAGCCGTGGCTTGCCCGGGCCAAGGACGCGGGAGCCCGGGTGATGTGCCAGGTCCAGAACTACAAGGACGCCGAGGCGGCGGTTGCCGCAGGGGCTGATGTCCTCGTGGCGCAGGGCAACGAGGCCGGCGGTCACACCGGGATGATGGGCCTGTTGCCGTTCCTGACCGGGATCGTGCGGAGGTACCCCGATGTCCCGGTGCTGGCCGCAGGCGGCATTGGGGACGGACGAACGCTCGCGGCCGTCCTCACCGCCGGTGCGGACGGTGCCTGGCTGGGCACGGCATTCCTTGCCACACCGGAAGCGGTCGAGGTGCACGACGTCCACAAGCGCATGATCGTCGAGAGCGACGGCGGCGACACCGTGTGGACACGGGCCTACGACATCGTGTCAGGACTGCCTTGGCCGACCGGCATCGGCGAACGCGTCCGCCGCAACCGGTTCACCGACGAGTGGTCGGAGCGCGAATCAACGCTGCGGGACCGCGCGGAGGATTTCAGGCCTGCGGAAGGTGCCAACCCCTTCGAGGCCCCGCCCGACCCCGATACGAGCGAGATTATCTACGGCCAGTCGGCGTCCTTCGTCGATGGCGTGCACCCGGCCGCTGACGTGGTCCGCGCGATCAGCGACGAGGCCGAAGCGATTCTGGACTCGCGGCCTCGCTCTCTACTCGGCCGACCGACAGCCTGATCGGCGCGGCAGCCGGCCCCGATGGAACGGCCGCACACGCCCAAGCTCTGTGGCCCGGACACTCAGCCTCCCAAGCGCCGCCCCCATGGACACGGCACGTTTCGTCAGGCGTGTCGTCGCGCATGGCAGCACACTGGGTGTTCGGGGCGGTCCTGGACGGTTGCGACCGGGACGGGCCCGCCGCCGACGCTGTAGAGGCCGGGGGATCCACCGCCGGGGTTCACAACTGCTGGGCAGCACCTCATCCGCTTCCAGCTCGGCTGGTACGCCCCTGTTTCAGGCTGTGGATCAGGACTCGACGTCGCCTTGAGGCGTTCACCTGACTGCGTGCGGCTAACGCACTTGAACTCGTGCGGAGCGTGGCCGAGCGGTTGCCACCGACGACCTTGCGACATCCCGGGAATTCTGGTGGTCGAACAAGCTCTGTCCCCCCAACGGGACTTGCTGCTTGGCCGCGAAGGGTCAAGCTGGGCGAGGCGAGAGCGGTTCCACTCCGTCCCGTCCGTAGCCCACATGGACTGGGCAACCGACGTCCTCGCCCTGACAAAATGAACTTGAACCAACCCTCCGGGACGGACGACTGCCCCGTCGCTTTGCGCACGGCCAACAGGTGCGCAAGGCATGCGCCCAGGGCTCTCTCCCAGACCCGGGCCGTCCTTGGGCCGTGCGAGGTGAACAGAGGTTGCCCTACAACGACAACTGCCGGCCGCTGCCCCGCAGCTCAGGAGAATGATCGGCGGTTGCGTTGCAGGTCAGAAAAGCGGCGTGTCACTGGTTCGGTTACCGACCGAGCCTTGACCTCGCGTTTTTCATGAAGCGGGCTGCCCGACGGATGGTCAGGTACGTCCCAGGTCAGGTCCCATCCACATACGGGATCTGCCAAACTGGATCACCGGCACGGTGCACCTCCACAATGAGGATGCGTCTACAGTCCGCTCGTATCTGGTGGAGGGCGCAAGCGCCTGTCAGGATCATGCTGTGAACGAGTCTTCGACTGCCACGAGATTGAGTAGAGCTCTCGACTGGGCAGGGCTGATCCCGTCCGCCCTCCTTCTTGCGGGCGGCATCAGGGACTACCGCGACGGCGGGTCCGTGGGCTGGCCAATTGGCGGAGCGGCTTTGGTTCTGGTCAGCCTCTGGGTGATCCATCGGGGGAGTCCTCGCCGGAGCGGCAGGACCACCGAGTTGCCGTAGGCGTACAGCACAGTCGTACCGTACTCACAGTGGGGATGCCCGACTGCTTCGCAGAAGGGCAGAGCCAGGACAGGCTCAAGGAGCAGACCCTGCGGCTACCAGGGGTCGTCGATCTATGCCTCTGCACGTTCCACACCTGCGATTAGCGAGTCAGGAGCCTGAGCGCGCTCCGTGGCTCCCGCCAGGCAGCGCGCTCAGTCACAAGTAGTGTGACTCGGCACGTTAGGTGTCGTCACACGTACACGGCGACCTGCGGGTTTGAGGCGGGATCGGCACGCTAACTGTCGCCAGATTGGCAGGGATGTTGTCGCGTAGCGCGTGTTTGCAGGCAATCACCTGAAGAAGAGACCGCGGTCGAGACACTCAAGGCAGCAATCGATCGCTCCAACATCGTCAGCGCGAAACTCAGTTATCAGTTCCGCGCCACGCGACGAGCCTCCGTCCCCTCTCGCGGGAGCACCCCGGCTTGAGACGCGCCTCTGACTGTGCGTTTCAAGTGGTGGATTGCCGCCCGAAGCCGCGGGCGACCTTGGCCGGTGACTGGCCAAGGTCGCCCGCGGTGCCACGTTTTAGCGGTGTGTGTCGTTGGGATCTGCGGGAGGTTGTGGCCGGGGGCTCAGGCACTATCGGGCCAGGAGAATCCGAGTTCCTCGGCGCGCTCGCGGTTGCCGCCGCACACCTGGCCGTAGGTTTTCGGGTCCTCCTTGGCCAGCCGGTGCAGGGCGGCGGCTGCCTGTGTCTCAGGTGGGGTGCCGTCGTCCGGCACGACCCAACGGAACTGGAGGGGAATGCCGTCCGGCTTCCCGGAGCCGAGTCCCGGCGCGTACCCGAAGGTCACCACGGTGGTGTCGGGGTCGTCGAAGCCGCTGCTGATCCAGCCTCGTTTCGCGTCCCACTGGCTCAGTAGATCTGGCCGTTCAACCAGTCCGGCTTTGATCAGACGGGCCGTGGTGCGGGCCGGCCAGGACCAGGAGCGGTCGGTCTCGGCACGGGCGATCTCCGTGTCGTAAGCCACGGCGTCGAACCGGTAGGCGGCCAGTTCGGAGGCGGGCTCCCGGGACCCCGGCATGGTGGACGGCCGCCGCCAGTTCTCCCATACCACCTGGTCTCCATCGCGTCGGATGGTGACGTAGAGCGCCCCGCAGCACCCCTCGGTGCAGCATGCCTCCGCGAGCTGTACCTCGCTGGGCTCTGAGCCGGCCCGGAGTTGGCCGTCGTCCAGCAGGAATTCGGGGCTGTTAGCGGGACCGCGGGCGAAGAACGCCGGGACCACGGGACGCCCGTCGAGGAGGATGCGGGTCTCGACGGGTTCCCGGTCCACGGGATCGCCCGCCACCACCTCGACACGCAGCCCGCCGGGCGTCGCCGGACGCCCGAAAGGTTGCCGACCGGTGCGCCGGATCCACCCGGCCCGCAGCCGCTGGTCAGTCTCGCCTGCGTCGGTGTCCGGCAGCGAGGCCCATTGGGGCTCTGCCAGCAGCCGTCCAAGTGATTCCAACAGCGTCACACGCCGTCCAGGAGGCCAGTCCAGCAGCACACCGGGACCGCTGCTCATGTCCAGGGCGAGCGAGAGCAGGGTGGCGTGGTTGTCGAGCGCGGGCGGCAGGAGGCCGGCCCGTGTCGCGACCCTCTCGTACAAGATGAGCGCGTCGCGGTAGGCGAGGAGGTCGGTCGGATCGTCGTGCGAGCACCCCGTCCGGGCCAGGAGCCTGCCCGCCCGGGCGAGCAGGGCCGTGTCGGAGGGGTGCTGATCGAGCAGGTCGGGTAGACGGGCAGCCTCTGCGATCCGGCGGGCGATCGTGGTGCTGAGGAATCGGGGTTCAGCGGGGAACGCGACCAGCTCCGTACAGATGGCCTGCCGGTCCCCCGTCCACAGGACGCGGACGAGTGGCCGCAGCTCATCGCGGCGCGCGTATACGGCGAGCCAGACGGCGGCTGCGCGCTGGCGATCCAGGGTGTCGAGGGCGTCGACAGCCAGGAGGGTGAACTCCCGGAACAAGCCGAGAACAGAGAGATACGGGGTGTCCTCTGGCTCGCCGAGGCGGATGAGCAGGGCAAGGCCGGCGGTGACGGCGGGCCCCGTGGTCCCGGTCCGGGTGAGGTGCCGACCCAGGGATCGGGCCGCTTCCCGCTGATCGTCTGGCAGCGGCAGGTTGGCGACGGCAGACCGAATCAGGTGCATGTGGCGGCGGCCCATGCCGAGCGGGGCGAAGCGGCGGTGCAGGGTGGCTGAGTCGTCCGGCAGAGGGTTCAGCGCTTCCCGGATGGCGCTCTGCGCCTCTTCGCGGGACAGCGGAACCTCACTCGGTTCGGGCCGCTGAGAAAGGGAGAAACCGCGCCGAGGCGGGACCCCGTCGGGGGACTCACGCAGCAAATGCAGAGCGCGGTCGTACAGTGCGGGCGGGAGGGTGAGCGCGTCGCGCTCTTCCTGGGCGCTCACCGGGCAAGGTGGAACTCGATTCCGTAGGTCATGCGCGCAGCCTGCCAGTCCGGTTCGCGCTCTGTCGAGGGAATTAGACACACGGCGACCCGCAGATCACGGTTGCGGCTCATCCGTCTTCGTGGGGAACCGCGGCACTCAGCGGGGGCGAGGAGAGGCCGAAAGGACCAACACCGGTGCTCAGTCTCAGCAGTCGCGGCGCGCCGCGGGCACATGACAGTCGTCCTGCAAACGCGTGGCTGTGTAGGTGAGTAGGGCACGGGCAAGTCCCATCTGCTGATTGCGCTGGGGACTGAGGCCGCGATGAAGGGATATCGGATGAAGTATGTCCTGGCGACCAAGCTGGTCAACGAGCTGGTCGAGGCCGCCGACGAGAAGCAGCCGGCCAAGACCATCGCCCGCTATGGGCGCGTCGATCTTTTATGCATTGATGAACTCGGCTACATGGAACTCGACCGCCGAGGGGCCGAACTCCCCTTCCAGGTTCTGACGGAGCGTGAGGAAATGAATTCTGTGGCGATCGCTTCGAACGAGTCGTTCGGCAGGTGGACGAAGACGTTCACCGATCCCAGGCCCTGCGGGGCCATCGTCGACCGCATCTCCTTCGGCGGCAACATCATCGAGACCGGCACCGACTCCTACCGCCTCGCCCAAACCAAAGCCCAGGCCGAACGATCCATCGGATGACCACGTCCACTCGGACTACCGGAGTGATCCGCGCTCATCGATGAACACGGTGGGTGCAGACAAGAACACATCGTCATTCACTGGGCCGTATGCGATGTTGAACGTGTCCAGCCAGTACGTCCAGCCCCGAATCCCCAGTGCACTGCTGAAACGGTAGTTGAGCTGCCAGCGGACCCATTGGCCAGGGACGAGCCGGACAGCCGGTGGCCGCCGCTTCCGAGGCGGCAAGGCAAACATGGGCTGCACTCGCGGAATTACCCGCAGTCGATCACCTGTTTCACGGAGCTGGACATCGACCTTGCTCAGGATTTCCCGGCTGTCATACGGCTCGAAGCCGTCGCGCTCGTGCATCCGGATCACATGCGCGAGGGGGGCCGCCTCATGCGGGAGAGTGAAGCCGACCGGGGCCGCGTTCCTTCGAGCCGCAGCGTCCCCTCCCCGAGATTCCTTCGTCCAGGTCGTCCGGATCCACTGGACAGTGATCTCCACAGCCTTGCTCCTACCACCTTGTTGAGGCGTCTACTCTACGGTCTTACTCCTCCATACCGGCACGAGCGCTCGCACGCGTGAGCGACTTCAGTTCTCACCGATATCGATCGCATCCAAGAGCGATGTGTGACGCCCGAAGACGGCTATATGTGCCTCCCGGAGAAGGTGACACAGCCAAACGCGACAGTTGGCGTGCCGAGTCACAAGGGGGCCTGTGACTGAGCGACGTGGTTGGCCCGATCGGCCAGATACGCGCTCAATAGTCGGTGGTGCCGATCCGCAGCGTCCCATACGGTCGGTCCGTGATGATCAAATTGGGCGAGCCGCGCAGGCTCGGTGCCTCGGCCCCTGAGGCGCGGTTGCGCTTCGAGGCGGAGCGGCGGGAGACCGGGGGCGGGCCAGGGCGCAGGTTGCTCCTGGTCGACGGGGAACCCGCCTTCGAACTCAGCTTCTGGTGCGGAACATGCCCGTTCCTGTTCCGCCGGTTGGAGACCGCACGGCAGACGTTGTCACTGGACAGCGTGCAGGAGCGGCTCACCGGCACGCTGGCCGATCCGGGCGACGGCGGCGTGATCGAAGCGTTCGGCGCGTTGCTGCCAGAGGGCGAGTACCTTCCGGTGCTGCTCCGCGTGGAGTCCCGCCTGGTCGTCCCCGGCCAGGAAGGCGGCTACTTCAGCGGCGAGCAGGTGGCCACGTGGGGGCTCGACCAGTTCTGGGGCCTCCCGGAATACCCGTACACGCCGTACTACCGGACTTTCGAGACGACAGTCGACGCGTCCGCTCACCTCTATGAGTTCGTCGTGCCCATGGTTCCCCCGACGTGGAACGCGAGCGAGCGCGTCGAGGAGTACGTCGAACTCATGGGCCGAGGAACGGTCCCGACGGCCGTGGCGGTCTCAACGCTGGACGTGTGCGAACCCGCCACTGGCGTGCAGACCGACCACTACCAGCACTGGGGCCTGACCCACTTCCTTCTCGACGGTCACCATAAACTGGAGGCCGCGGCCACAGTTGGTCGCCCGGTACAGCTCCTTTCGCTCCTGGCCCTGAGTGAAGGCCTGGCCGAATCCGCGGACTGCGCCCGGCTGCCTGCCCTGCGCACTCAACTCCGCTCGGCCCGAGCCTCCGGTGCCTGAACCAGCGCCGAAGATCACACCTGCGGGCCAATCACAGCGCACACCCAGGCCGGCTGGATCACACAGCCGCCGCGTGACGTTCGTGGCGCCATGCCTGATCGAGGGCCGAAGTCAGTCCGTCTCCAGGTCGTAGGCTCCGTCGCGGAACGTGAAGATCGACGGCTTGCAGTCGTGCTCCTCGCGCATGAATCCGCCGTTCCGGAGTCTTCGACGTGGGGCGCCAGCAGGTCCAGGAGTGTGACGAGCTCACCGATGCCGTCGTCCAGACAGGAGTTTCGGGTGGACAGTCCCCCAGGCATCCCATTTTCCGCGGGACTGGCGCTGCAGGGACGCGAAGTCCCTGGCTACTGCAACCGCAGTCAGAACCTGATCCCGGCGAGGGGCTGATCTCGCCAGGAGATTCTTCGTCTGCTGGTGGTGCACGAGCGTGATGCCTTCTGACCTTCACTGATGGGGCACGTCAGGGAACCTGCGCAGTGCCTTGGCCCGTGACTGGTCCGGATCTTGGGTGGGGAGGGGGCGATGAGCGACCTCCGGCCGAGGGCGATGCCGGACAGCGCTCCCCAGGCGACAGGCTGGCCCGGTGATCAGCGGGCATTTCGCGATGCAGACGATTGGCCCGGCTGGCCCCCCCCGTGACTCTGCCGGTGCACTCCAGGGTGAGGCGCGCGGTTGGTCGCAGAGGTGCCGAAACCGGGAGTGGCCGTCGACGGAATGGCGGTGCATTGCGTGGTGGCGGCGTGTCTCCCCGCCGGTGGACCCTGCGGAGTCCGACCGTTGCGGCTGGGCGCTGGCTCCCCTCCGCCAGACGGACATGACGCGTTCCGACCGACAAGGTCCACGGGTAGACGTGGACATCGGCGACGGAGCCGGGGAACGCCATGTACGGGGTCGTGGCGGAGGGGCTGTTGACGCAGCCGCCGATGGTGAGGGGTATGCAGGAGTCGTACTGAGGGCCGAGGTCGGTGGAGGCCCCCATCAGGGTGCCGTTCTGGTAGAGGGCCGTGCTGCCGTTGCTGGGGTCGTCGGTGACCGGTGACCGGTGCGCGGTAGGCGGCGACGAGGTGGGTTCAGGTGCCGACCGGGCCGGAGTTGGAGTCTCCATCCGCGGTGGGGAAGTCGGAGTTCTCGTCGTTGGTGGTGGTCCGGAACATCCAGGCGCCCCTGGGTTTGTCAGGCCAGCCGCGTCCCTGACCAGGCAGTCCTGGCCCATGCTCGCTGCCGCGTCAACGTCCTGTGGCCCCTTCTCCGAGACAGACGGTGCTACCGGAGCACATCGACCGACGCGCTCGCGCCTTGACGAACGGCATGAGGAATCAGTCACGTTGCCAGGCATGCTCACCAATCGCCGGCGCGGGCTCCCCCTCGGGACCGCCATCGGCTGGACCCTGTTGTCAGTGGCGTACGTTTCACTGTCTGCCATGACTGAAGAGGAAGTGCTCGCAGCTGTCCACGGCTTGCTCTGGCCTGGCACGGGAGCCTTGGAGTGCCCGGAGGCGGGGCACTCGGCAGGGCACGTGTGCCTGGCGACTTCCGACGAGGTCGGCCTCTCGTCGCTGACCGAGAAACTCAGCGGCCGGTACGGGCAGCCGCACGGTCTTGCCGTGGGCGGGCACGTCGATCCGGCGGTGACCGAGCGGACCGGGCTGCCGCTTCTCGTCCCCTTCGGGGAGCGGCTGGTTGAGATGGGGGCGTGGGCGTACGCCGGCCGGTGGATCGGATGCGGTGCGACGCGTACCAGCGAGGGCATACGGCCTGTCGTGGTCGTCGCCGAGCGGCCCGATCCCGCGGCGGACGGGCTGCCGGAGGACGCCTCGTGGGTGGATCGGGTCGTCGCGGTCACAGGGTGGGATTCGGACCGGGCCCGTACGGTCGACTGGACAGCGGTCGAGGCCCGGCTGGGGACCGCGCTGCCCAGCGCTTACAAGCGGCTGGCCGAGCTCTTCGGGCATGGCGCCTTCGACGGATTCCTCCAGCTCTCCGTCCCAGATGCCCCATTCACGAGCGCCGACATCGTCCGGCACACCGAGTGGCTGGCCGAGTGGGCCCGGGCGCACGGCAACAGCCTGTGGGAGCCGTACGACCTGTTCCCGGCGCCCGGCGGGCTGCTCGAGTGGGCTGGATCCGAGCAGGCGGATCGGTTCTACTGGCTCACCGAGGGCCCGGACCCGGACAAGTGGCCCATCGTCATGTCGGAGGAAATCCCCGACTCATGGCAGCGATTCGACGGTTCGACCGCGGAGTTCATCCACCGCTTGCTCACCGACCAGCACCACCCCTTCTCGACCGCCCGTTACTTCGACGTCCACTGGTTCCAGAGCTACGAGAGCCTCGAAGCGGACGGCGACTGACCCCACCGGCAGCCCATGAATCATGGGTGCCCGACCGGGCCGTCGGGCAGCATTGATGCCGCGGCGGACTGGCCAGTAGCAGTGCGACTGGCCAACTGTCGCTGCGGGCCACGCCGGTTGCGGCTGAGCGTTCCAGTCGGCCACTTCGAGTGTCACGGTCTGCCGGCATCCGCAGCCTGACGCGTGCTACGTCGTCCGCCCCGGAAATCGAGCGACGTCATCGGTGCTCCGAGGGGGCCGTCGAGCACACGGCAGCAGGCGTACGGGACGCCACCACCCTTCCGGCAAGCGCGAACCGCCCGTCGGCGCAGAGCCCTGGCCCAGGCAAGCGCGAGCGGATCGTCAGTCCCGCGGCACCGGCCCAGTGGAGGCGCGTACGACCAGCGCACAGCCGAGCAGCAGTGACCGGGGCGGTCCCGGCTGGTCGATGCACTTCAGCAGCATGCGTGCCGCCTCGGCGCCGATTTCCTGCTGGGGCACGTGCACAGTCGTCAGCGGCGGGGTCATCCGCGTCAGGAACGGCATGTCGTTGAAACCCGCCACGGACATGTCCTCGGGGCAGCGCAGCCCGAACGCCGCCAGCGCGTCCAGCGCTCCGAGAGCGAGAAGGTCGTTCGCGGCGAACACGGCTGTGGGACGTTCGGTGCCTCGGTACGTGGAGAGGAGTCTGTCCATGGCCGTGGTACCCGCGGCCTCGCTGAATGCCGTGGCGTCGACGACGGTGGTGTGCCGAGGGTCCAGCCCGGCCTGCTCGCAGGAGTCGAGGAAGGCGCGGCGCCGAATCAGGCCGGTCGACAGCTCCTGCGGGCCCGCGAGGTGTGCGATGCGCCGGTGCCCGAGACCGATGAGGTGCCGGACGACGGCGTCGACGCCCGCCGCCTCGTCCGCCGTGACCGACGGCGTGTGCCGACTGTCCAGGACCCGGTTGACGAGCACCATCGGGACCCCGTCCGCCGCCGCGCGCTCGAGCAGGGGGTGTTTGCGGCGCGCGGTGGCGACCACGAAGCCGTCACACTGACGGCCGCGCAACTCCGCGAAGAGCCGCGCTTCCTTGTCTTCGTCGTTGTCCGTGCTGACCAGCAGCGCCGAGTAGCCCTCGACGGCGAGCGCCTCCTCCACGCCCCTGACGATGGGCGGGAAGAGGGGGTTGGTCAGGTCGGGGATGAGGATCGCGACCATCCGGGAGCGCCGGGTGCGCAGGGCACGCGCGACGGAGTTCGGTTGGTAGCCCAGCCTTTCGGCCTCGGCGAGAACGCGCCTGACCGTCTCCGCCGACACCCGGTGGCGGGTGTCGGGATTCAGGGCTCTCGACGCCGTGCCGGGGTGGACGCCGGCCGCTTGCGCCACGTCGCTCAACCTCGTCACAAGTCACACCGTATGCCGGGGCAGGCGCGATGACAATGGATTGCATCAGGGCTTGCCGTAGATCTTGACACCCCGCGGCCGCGAGCCTAATTTCACGACAACCGATTGCGCAGCCAAGCGCGCGACACGGTGTGGCGCACTGTTGCGGCGCCCTGAACGGCCATGAAATTCCCCCTCTTCGAGCGTAGGGACGGCTCGCCGTGGAAGACAATCGATTGTCATTGAGAGTCGGAGGGCACCGATGGTGCCGCCGTGGGTTCCTGGCGGCCGTCGCGGCCACGACCGCGGCGGCGCTCACCGCCTGCGGGCCCGCGACCGGCGGGCCTGCCCAGGGGGCAGGCAAGGACCCCGGCAAGGACACGCTGACGATCGGCATCTCGCTCTCCCTGACGGGGGACTTCGCCGATCCCGGCAAGGCTGCCAAGCGCGGGTACGACCTGTGGGTGTCCGATGTCAACGCCCGCGGCGGCGTGCTCGGCCGCAAGGTCTCCCTCAAGATCGTCGACGACACGTCCAACCCGAACCAGGTCACGACGAACTACACCAACCTCATCACCAAGGACAAGGTCGATCTGGTCGTCGGCCCGTACTCCAGTCTGCTGACCATCCCGGCCTCGCAGGTGGCCAAGCGCTACGGCTACGCCTTCCTCGAGCCGGCCGGCGGCGGGCCGAAGGTGTTCGCCCAGCACCTGGACAACCTGTTCTTCGTCCAGCCCGCCGCCATCGTCAAGCAGGGCGACATCTTCGTCGACTACCTGCTCTCTCTGCCGCCGACCAAGCGCCCTAAGACCGCCGCATACGCCTCACTTGACGATCCGTTCGCCGCCCCGCTCGCCGACAACGTCCGGCGGCGGCTGGAAGCGGCCGGCATCAAGACCGTGTACGCCCAGACCTACCCCGACAACCTCACCGACCTCACCCCGGTGATCACCAAGGTTGCCTCCGCCAAGCCCGATCTGCTCGTCTCCGGAACGCAGTCCGAGGACGCCTACGCCCAGGTCAAGGCGATGATCCAGCTGGGCTTCAACCCCCGCTGGCTGTTCGTCTCCAACGGCGCCAACAATCCGGTGGAGTTCCCCGACAAGGTCGGCAAGGACAACACCGAGGGCATCTTCACCACCGGCGACTGGTTCGCCGGCTCCAAGCAGCCCGGCGCTCCCGAGTTCGTCAAGGCGTACCTGGCCAAGTACGGAGGCGCCGAGACGGACATCGACACCACCAGTGCCGAGGCGTACTCGGTCGGCACGCTGATCGAGCAGGTCGCGAAGAAGACCGGGAAGCTCGATAACGAGACCATCATCTCCACGCTGCACTCCGGCACTTGGCAGATCCCGGTGGGTGACCTGTCCTGGGACGCCAACGGCGAGCCCAAGGGTCACTACACCCTCGTCCAGTGGCAGAAGAACCGGCTGACGCCGGTCTACCCGGTCGACACGGCAGTCGCCAGGCCACTGACCACGAAGCCGGCCTGGGGGAAGTGAGCGGTCGTGCACACACTCCTCCAGGCCGTCCTCCTGGGCGTACTCACCGGCGGTGTCTACGCCCTGATGGCCAGCGGCCAGACCCTCGTCTTCGGCATCATGAGGGTGATCAACCTGGCGCAGGGTGCGCTGGTGGTTCTCAGCGCCTACCTGTCGTACACCCTGTTCACCTGGGCCGGGATCGACCCGTTCCTCGGCATCCTGATCGTCACCCCGGTGATGTTCGTGCTCGGGGTCGCTGTGCAGTGGGTGTTCCTCCGGCCGCTCAAGAGCGGAGACGGCGAGCTCAGCCTGCTCGTGATGTTCGCCGTCGCCCTGGCCGTCGAAGGCGTACTCGCGTCGGTCTACAAGACGACCTTCCGCTCCATCAACACCACATATCGCGACGCCGCCTGGCACCTGGGCGACTACCGGCTCCCGGTGACCAGGCTGGCGGCCTGCGGACTGTCCCTCGCTGTCCTGGGCGGGCTGTGGCTGCTGCTGCACCACACGCGCTTCGGCGCTTCGGTGCGGGCCACGGTGCAGAACCCGACCGCGGCCCGGCTGCTCGGTGTCAACCCCGAACGCGTCTCCGCACTCGGCTTCGGCCTGGGCACGGCAACCGCTGGAGCCGCCGGCGCGGTGTTCGGCCTCGTCTATCCCTTCAACTCGGGCAGCCACTACGACCTCATCGCGCGGCTGCTGGCCATCGTCGTGCTCGGCGGACTCGGCAGCCTCGGCGGCGCCGTCGTGGCCGGTGTGCTGATGGGTGTGGCCGAGGCGGTGGTGGCCGCGACCTGGTCACCGTCATGGGCCGGATTCACCTTCTTCGCGGCGCTGCTCCTCGTCCTGCTGCTGCGGCCGCAGGGGCTGTTCGGGGCACGGCTTCGGGGGGCGCTGTGACCTCCACTCTCTCCGCGACACCCGTGTCCGCTGCCCCTCGCTCCGGATTCGTACGCCATCCGAGGCTGTGGCGCATTGCCGTGCCGGTCGTCGTCTTCGCGGCGCTGCTGGCCGCGCCCTGGACCGTGGGCCAGCCCTGGATCGTCAACCTGCTGATCTTCACGCTCATGTACGCCACGATGGCCAGCGCCTGGAACCTGGTGGGCGGCCTCGCCGGCTATCCCTCGCTCGGCCACGCGGCGTTCTTCGGCATCGGCGCCTACGGCGAGGCGATCTGGTTCCATCACCATCCGCCGGTCTCCGGCTGGGAGCCCTTCGTCGCGCTGCCGGCCGTGGCCGTCGGCACGGCGCTGGTGGGGCTGCCGGTCGCCTGGATCGCCATGCGTACCCGGACGGCGACCTTCGCGATCGTCACGATCACACTGGTCTTCGTCGTCCAGACTCTCGCGTTCAACGCCCGCGCCCTCACCGGCGGTGCGCAGGGCATCGGGATCGGTCCGGCCCCCTTCGGCGTCGCCTACTTCGCCTTCCCCTTCTACTACGTGCTGGTGACCCTGCTTGCCGTCGCCGTCGCGATGACCGCCCTCATCATGCGGTCCCGGTTGGGGCTGATCCTGGCGACCGTCCGCGATGACGAGGACAAAGCCCGTGGCATCGGGGCCCCCACGGCGGTGGCCAAGCTCGCGGCGTTCGCGCTGTCGGTCGGCCTCACCGGCGCCGTCGGCGCGGTGTGGGCGTACTACGTGTCCTTCGTCTACCCGCCGTTCGCGGTGGACCCGCTGGTGACCATCGGCATGGTGCTCATGGTGTACCTGGGCGGGCGGGGGACGTTGTGGGGGCCGGTGCTCGGAGCGTTCCTCGTCGTACCCGTGCAGCAATACCTCGCCTACCAGCTCGGGGCCAACTCGCTGCACCTGGTGGGATACGCGGCCCTGTTCCTCGTCGTCATGCTCGTGCTTCCCCGCGGCATCCTGCCTTCGCTCGCGGACCGGCTCGGGAAGCGGGTGAGCGGACGATGACGGCGCTGCTCGAAGTGCGCGGTCTGACGAAGTCCTTCGGCGGGGTGCGGGCGGTGGACGACTGCTCGTTCGACGTCGAGGAAGGCTCGGTCACGGCGCTCATCGGTCCCAACGGGTCGGGGAAGACCACCGCGTTCAACATGATCACCGGCTATCTGGCCGCCGACTCCGGCTCGCTCCGGTTCGCGGGCACCACCTACCGGCGGCCGGACCCGGCGCTGCTCTACCGCCGCGGACTCACCCGCACGTTCCAGCAGGCCCGGATCTTCGGCTCGCTCAGCGTACGGGAGAACCTGATCGCCGCTGCGGGACACCGCTGGACCGCACTGCTCTGCCCGCGCGCCGCCCGGGCCGACCGGGCACGCGCCGACGAGTTGCTGGACGACTTCGGGCTGTCCGCCAAGGCCGACCTGAAGGCGTCCGAACTCTCCTACGGCCAGCGCAAGCTGTGCGAGTTCGCCGCGGTGCTGATGGCGGATCCACGGATGGTGCTGCTCGACGAACCCACCGCGGGGGTCAACCCGGTGATGATCGAGACCATGGAGCGCCACGTACGCACCAGGAACGAGCAGGGAGTGACCTTCCTGATCGTCGAGCACGACATGCCGCTGGTGATGCGGCTGTGCGACCCGGTCGTCGTCCTCGACCGCGGCCGGCCCATCGCGGCCGGCGGACCCGCCGACATCCAGGCCGATCCCCGGGTGCTCGACGCCTATCTGGGGGAATGATGACCCACACCACCTCCGAACCCGCGACGGCGCTGCTCACCCTGGACGGCGTCACCGCCGGATACGGCGCGGGCCTGATCCTGCGGGGCGTTGACCTGACGGTCGCCGCCGGGCAGGTCACCTGCCTCATCGGGCCCAACGGCTCGGGCAAGTCCACGACCCTGAAGACGATTTCGGGCCTGCTGAAGCCGGCCTTTGGCACCGTCACCTTCCAGGGCGAGGACATCTCGCGGCTCAGTGCCCGGGAACGGCTCCTGCGGGGCATCGTCCACGTGCCGCAGGACCGCAGCCTCTTCCCGGCGATGACCGTACGCGAGAACGTAGAGATGGGCGGCTACGTCCTGCGCGACCGGCGCCTGGTCGCCGAGCGCTGGGAGCACATCGCCGCCTCCTTCCCACTGGTCGCAGACCGGGCGGGCGCCCACGCCGGCTCCCTGTCCGGTGGCGAGCAGAAGACCGTCGAGATTGCGCGGACCCTGATGCTGGACCCGGTCCTCATCCTCCTGGACGAGCCCTCCATCGGGCTCGACCCCAAGTCCCGCACCGCCGTCTTCCGCAGCGTCGCCGACCTCGCGGCCTCCGGACGTTCCATCCTCCTGGTCGAGCAGAACGCCCGCTCCGGCCTGGCCGTCTCGCACACCGGCGTCGTCCTCGAGGGCGGCCGGGTCGCCCTGACGGGCACCGGCACCGACCTGCTCTCCGATCCGGAGGTCGGCCGGCTGTACCTCGGCGCCGGCGCCCGGCCCTCCGCATCTCTCGCCTCCTCCTCCGCCCCGTCGTCGCACGGCGACCCCACCTCACAGGACTGACTCATGACCGATCACACGCCCCGTCCCACCATCGGCTGGGCCGGCACCGGCCGCATGGGCTACGCGATGGTCGCCCGCCTCCTGCGCGCGGGCCACGACGTCACCGTCTACAACCGCACCCGCAGCAAGTGCGAGCCGCTGCGTGAGCTGGGCGCCACCATCGTGGACACCGCCGGGGAACTGGCCGACCGCGACATCGTGTTCACCATGGTCAGCGCGAGCAAGGACTTCGCCGAGGTCACCCTCGGCGAGCACGGCATCCTGCGGCAGTCCGCCAAGCCCCCGATCCTCGTCGACTGCTCCACCGTCTCGAAGGACGTCTCGGCGCAGGTGCGCGCGGAGGCCGAACAGGTCGGCACCGCACTGCTGGTCGCCCCCGTGTCGGGCAACGCCAAGGTGGCGAAGGCCGGCCGGCTTTCGATGGTCGCCTCCGGCCCCCGCGAGGCCTTCGACGAGACCGAGTCGCTGCTCACCACGATCGCCCCCTCGGTCACCTACGCCGGACCGGACGATGTGGCCCGGCTGGTGAAGCTCGCCCACAACATCTTCCTCGGCGTCGTCACCCAGTCCATGGCCGAGATCACCGTGCTGGCCGAGAAGGGAGGCGTGAGCCGGGCCGCGTTCCTGGACTTCCTCAACGGCTCGGTCCTCGGCTCGGTCTTCACCCGCTACAAGACCCCCGCCTTCGTGAACCTCGACTTCACGCCGACCTTCACGCCCGAACTGCTGCGCAAGGACTTCGACCTCGGCCTCGCCGCCGCCCGGGAGCTGGAGGTCCCCATGCCGGTGGCGGCGCTGACCCACCACATCGTTCAGCAGTCCGTCGGCCGGGGCCACGACGACACCGACTTCGCCGTGCTGCTCTCGGAGGCCGCCGGCTGCGCCGGACTGACCCTCGCATCCGAGAACGCGGATGTCTCCGACGGCCTGAGCCCTGCCTCGTGAACCACCGTCACACAGACCAGGAGAAGATGGTGACCACCACCCCGCTGACGGCGGCCCCCGGGCACACCGCCGTCGACTTCGAGACCCGCGTCGACTTCGACCGTCTGCGCGCCTACCGGCTCTCCCGCGCCCGAGCCGCCCTGGAGGCGTCGGAGCTGGGCGCGGTCCTGCTCTTCGACGTCAACAACATCCGCTATGTCACCGGCACGATGATCGGCGAGTGGTCGCGGGACAAGATGACCCGCTACGCGCTGCTGACCCGTGACCACGAGCCGATGGTCTGGGACTTCGGCTCCGCCGCCCGCCACCACCAGCTGTACGCGCCCTGGCTGCGGCCGGAGAACTGCCGCGCCGGAATGCTGGGCCTGCGGGGCGCCGTGGCACCCGAGGTGGGTCTGATGCGGCGCGCGGTCGCCGAACTGCGCGGCATCCTCGCCGACCACACTGTCGCCGACGCGCCCATCGGCATCGACATCGTCGAGCCGCCGTTCCTCTTCGAGATGCAGCACGCCGGGCTCACCGTCGTCGACGCGCAGCAGGTCATGCTGGACGCCCGCGCCGTGAAGAACCCCGACGAGATCATGCTGCTGTCGCAGGCCGCGGCCATGGTCGACGGCGCCTACCAGCAGATCTCCGAGGCCCTCAAGCCCGGCGTGCGCGAGAACGACATCGTCGCGCTGGCCAACAAGTACCTCTACGAGCAGGGCTCGGACGACGTCGAGGCCATCAACGCGGTGTCGGGCGAGCGGTGCAACCCCCATCCGCACAATTTCACCGACCGGCTCATCCGGCCCGGTGACACCTGCTTCTTCGACATCATCCAGTCCTACCAGGGCTACCGGACCTGCTACTACCGCACCCTGAACGTCGGCTCCTCCACCCCGGCGCAGCGCGACGCCTACACCAGGGCACGCGAGTGGATCGACGCCGCCATCGAGCTCGTACGCCCCGGGCAGACCACCGACGTCATCGCCAAGGCCTGGCCCAAGGCAGCCGACTTCGGATTCGCCACCGAAATGGACTGCTTCGGCCTCCAGTTCGGCCACGGGCTGGGTCTGGGCCTGCACGAGCGGCCCATCATCAGCCGCCTGAACTCCCTGGAGCATCCGGCGGAGATCGAGGAAGGCATGGTCTTCGCGCTGGAGACCTACTGCCCGGCATCGGACGGCTACTCCGCCGCGCGCATCGAGGAGGAGGTCGTGGTCACCGCCGACGGCGCACGTGTCCTCACCCTCTTCCCCGCGCAGGAGCTGTTCGTCGCCAACCCCTACTAGACCACCGGAAAAGGAGGTACGGGATCGTGACCACCACGCAGACCCGGCACGCCGCGCCGGGCATCGACGAGCCCACCCGCTTGGCGCTCTACCGTCAGATGGTGCAGATGCGCGGCATGGAGAAGCGCGCCTACGACCTGTTCCTGCAGAACCTCGTCAAGGGCACCAGTCACCTGTCCCTCGGCCAGGAGGCCATCGCCGCCGGCTTCGGCGTCGCCATGCGCGACGACGACTACACCTTCGCCACCTACCGCGGCCACGCCCACACCCTCGCCCGCGGCGTACCGATGACCGGCATCCTGGCCGAGCTGATGGGCCGGGCCAACGGCCTGATGGCAGGCAAGGGCGGCAGCATGCACCTGACGTCCGTCGAGCACGGGATGATGGGGTCCTACGCCATCATCGGCGCGCACCTGCCGATCGCCACCGGAGCCGCCTGGTCGGCCCAGTACCGTGGCACCGGCCAGGCCGCCGTCTGCTTCTTCGGCGACGGCACCACCAACATCGGCGCCTTCCACGAGGCGCTGAACCTGGCGGCCGTCTGGAAGCTGCCCGTGGTGTTCGTGTGCGAGAACAACCTGTACATGGAGTACACGGCGATCGGCTCGGTGACCGCCGTGCCGAACCCGGCCGCCGACCGGGCCGCGGCGTACGGGCTGCAGCCGGTCGTCGTGGACGGTAACGACCCCGAGGCGGTCCACGAGGCCGCGGTCGCGGCCCTCTCGCGTGCCCGGTCGGGCGAGGGCCCCTCCCTCATCGAGGCCAAGACCTACCGGCACGGCGGCCATTCCCGGGCCGACCCGGCCAAGTACCGCCCCGCGGCGGAGGTCGAGGAGTGGCTGAAGCGTGATCCCATCCCCGCCTACCGGCAGTGGCTGCTCGACCTCGGCGTCGCGGAGTCCGTTCTCGGCGAGATCGAGGCCGAATCGGCCCGCCTGGTGGACGAGGCGACCGCTGAGGCCAAGGCGGGACCGCAGCCGGGCGAGGACCTGGTGCTCAAGGACATATGGGCTGACGGAGGTGCGACATGGCGCAACTGACCTACCGCGATGCGGTCGCCCGCGGCATCGCGCAGGAGATGCGGCGGGACGAGTCGATCGTCTTCCTCGGCGAGGACATCGCCGCCGCCGGAGGAGTGTTCAAGACCACGGCCGGCCTGCTCGACGAGTTCGGCCCTGCGCGCGTGCGCGACACGCCCATCTCCGAGCAGGCGATCCTGGGCGCCGCGATGGGTGCGGCCATGACGGGCCTGCGGCCCATCGCCGAGATCATGTTCTCCGACTTCTTCGCGGTCTGCTGGGACATCGTAGTGAACCAGATCGCCAAGTCCCGGTATATGACGAACGGCCAGATGTCCTTCCCCCTGGTCATCAAGTCCGGCAACGGCGGCGGTCTGCGCTTCGGCGCCCAGCACTCCCAGGACATCGCCAACTGGGCCATGGCCGTCCCGGGACTGAAGGTCGTCGCCCCCTCCAGCCCCGCCGATGTCGTGGGCCTGATGGCCGCGGCCGTACGCGACCCCGATCCCGTCGTCTTCCTGGAGGCGAAGGGGCTGTACCCCACCAAGGCCGAAGTGCCCGAGGGCGACATCGTCGACCAGCTCGGCACGGCCAAGGTGCTGCGCCACGGCGGGGACGTCACGCTCGTCTCGCTCGGCCTGATGGTGCCCCGCACGCTCGCCGCCGCCGAGCAGCTCCAGCAGCAGCACGGCATAGACGCCACCGTCATCGATCTGCGCAGCCTGGTCCCGCTCGACGTCAGCACGGTGCTGGGCTCCCTCGAGCACACCGGTCGCCTGTTCACCGTTGAGGAGAACCCCCGGCTGTGCGGCTGGGGCGCCGAGCTGGTCTCGATCGTCGCGGAGGAGGGCTTCACCTCCCTGGACGGGCCGCTGGTGCGGATCACCACCCCGCATGTGCCGTTGCCGGCCGCCGACGCCCTGGAGGACGCGGCCCTGCCCAGCACCGCCCGCATCGTCGAGACCGTCGCCAAGAGCGTCGACTGACCGGCTCCGGGAGGCCGATCGTGAATACTCGTAAGGAAACCCCCACCCGGCTGCTCATCGGCGGCCGGTGGGCGCCGGCCCAGGACGGCGGAACCCTGGAGGTGGTCGACCCCGCGTACGCCGAACCTCTCGCGGAGGTCGCCAACGCCACCGTCGAGGACGCGGTGGCGGCCGTGGACGCCGCCCATGCCGCGCTGGACGGCTGGCGGGCCACCGCGCCGCGCCACCGCGGCGAGATCCTGCGTCGGGCGTTCGAGCTCATGACCGAGCGCGCCGAGGCGTTCGCCGAACTCATCGTCCGGGAGAACGGAAAGGCCCTGGCGGACGCGCGGGCCGAAGTGGCCTACGCGGCGGAGTTCTTCCGCTGGTACGCCGAGGAGGCGGTGCGTGCGGCCGGATCCGTCCAGACAGCACCGGCCGGCACCAACAAGATCATGGTGCTGCGCCATCCCGTGGGCGTCGCACTGCTCATCACGCCGTGGAACTTCCCCGCCGCCATGGCCACCCGCAAGATCGGCCCAGCGCTTGCGGCGGGCTGCACCGTCATCCTCAAGCCGGCCTCCGACACCCCGCTGACCGCGCTCGCGCTGGGGGCGCTGCTCGAGGAGGCGGGCGTGCCGGACGGTGTGGTCAACGTCGTCCCCTCACGCCGCTCCGCCCAGATCGCCGAGGTCCTGCTCTCCGATCCCCGGGTCCGCAAGGTGTCCTTCACCGGTTCCACCGAGGTCGGGCGGGAACTGCTGCGCCAGGCTGCCGGATCGGTGGTGAACGTCTCCATGGAACTCGGCGGGAACGCACCTTTCCTCGTCCTCGCCGGCGCCGACCTCGACGAGGCGGTCGCCGGGGCGATGGTCGCCAAAATGCGCAACGGCGGGGAGGCGTGCACGGCCGCCAACCGCTTCTACGTCCACGCCTCGATTGCCGAGGAGTTCGGCCGCCGCCTCGCCTCGGCCATGTCGGCGCTCACGGTCGGCCCCGGACTGAACGCAGGTGTGGATGTCGGACCGTTGGTGAACGAGGCGGCGCGGAAGAAGGTCGGTGAGCTCGTCTCAGGGACCGTCGACGCCGGCGCCCGGCTGTTGGCCGGCGGCACGGTCCCTGACCGCGCCGGTTACTTCTACCTCCCGACCGTGCTGGGCGACGTCCCCCCGGACGCGCCCATCCTGACGGAGGAGATCTTCGGCCCGGTCGCGCCCGTCGTCTCCTTCGACCACGTCGACGAGGCGATCCGGATGGCCAACGACACCGAGTACGGCCTGGTGTCGTACGTCTACACCGGGGACCTGGCCGAGGGCCTTCGGGTGTCCGAGGCGCTGGAATCCGGCATGGTCGGCCTCAACCGTCCGGTCGTCTCGGACCCGGCCGCCCCGTTCGGCGGCGTCAAGCAGTCCGGTGTCGGACGCGAGGGCGGCCACGACGGGTTGCTGGAGTTCACCGAGAGCAAGTACATCGCCGTGCACTGGTGAGCACGCGCACGCCCCGGTTCAGCACCGGTCGGCCTCGGTCAGCCCCGCATACATGCTCTGGGCTCGGTGCGGGCCGGTGCGCCTCCGATCTTCTGGCCAATTCAGTCGTCCGACCAAGGTGATTGACGGTCGGTCATTTTCGAACAGTCATATCGGACACGTTTTGCCGTATCTGCGCAAGGAAGTGCGATGCCATCCATATCCGCCCGTAGACGGGTAGCCCTGGCCACCGCCGGGGTGACGCTGGCCGCTTTCGCGGCCCAGCTGCCGGGCTCGGCCTCTGCCACCCCAGGGACCAGGGCCCCGGAACCGTCCTCGACCGGCGCCGCGACCCAGCAGGCGACTTCACATACCGTCACCTTGCTCACCGGTGACAAGGTGACGACACCAGAAGATTCTTCGTGTGCTGGTGGTACACGATCCGCACCGCGTTGACCGGCGAAAACGGCTTCCCTGGTGGTCTTGGCCCGGGAATGGTCCGGACCTTGGGGCAACTGAGGGTTCGGTGTCGGTTGTAACCCGGCCAGGGTAGGGCCGCATGGCCTGCTCGCCGAAGTATCTCCAGGCGTGCATCGTCGGGGAAGTTCTGGTGCGGGCGTTCGCCCCAAGCGGGCGGGAAGTGCGCGTAGGCGCTGACAACGACCCGTGCCCGTCAGAGGCGGCCGCAACACCTCAGGCCGACGGTCAGTGGGCGCCGTGCCGTCGGTGGTGGTGCAGGCGCTGTTCCTGGTCAACCGCCTTCCGGCCGACGGAGGCCGGGCTGCCGGCTTCAGCCGGGGAGCGCAGTCCGGCCAGGGTGACCGTGACGAGTCTTAGGATCGCGGCCTCGGAGGGCAGGCTGCCGGCTGCGCCGAGGGCATGGAGGCAGTAGTCGGCGAGTTCGTCGGGCGCGACATCGTCCCGCAGGTCGCCGGCCTTGGCGCCCTCGGCCAGCAAGTCGCTGATGAGTTCTCTGAGTTGCTGGTGCGCCCGGGCGACGTGCGTGCCTTGATGCAGGAGTGCCGCGACCTCGGTGCCGTGGTGTCCGTGCCGCCCGTGGGTCATGAGCGCGTATGCCGTCAGCACGGCTTCGAGCCTCTCGCGTTCACCGTCGGATTGGTCTCTCACGGCGGTGAGATGTTCGAGGTGCCCGGCGATCTGACGTTCGTGCCAGGCGGTCAGAATCGATTCGACGTCCGGGAAGTACTTGTACAGCGTCGCCCGCCCGATGCCGGTCTCCTGGGCGATTCGCGACATCGTCACGGAGAGCAGACCGTGCTCTGCCACCAGTGCCGCGGCGGCGTCCAGGGTCGCTTCGCGCACTGTGTGGCGGTGCGCCTCGATCGTCTCGCTCCAGAGCTTCGGCATCCCTCAAATATACGCGACGACGGTCCCGTGACACTACGACTTGACAGCGACAGTCTGTATCGCAAAAAGTGGCCGTCATGAAGGGCTCGGTAACCACGCGCGACAGCGGAGGACACACCAATGGCTGACTTTTCCCCTGCTCCCCACTCAGGCGACGGGACGGACGCGGGGAGGCCGGGTCCCACTCCGGCCACGGGTAGGCCGCGATGGGTGATCGTGTTCGCCGTCGTCGCTGTCGCCTTGGTCCTGGCGTTCGTGATCGTGCACGTGGCCGGCGGTGGTATGGGGGGCCACCACTGATGGCCATGACGCCGCGCCCGCGCAAGGTCGCGCTCACCGCGCACATCACGGCCTCGGTGGGCTGGCTCGGTGCGGTCGCCGTCTTCCTGGCGCTCGCCGTCGCGGGCCTGACCAGCCGGGATGCCCAGACGGCGCGGTCCGCGTATGTCGCGATGGACCTGACCGGCTGGTTCGTCATCGTCCCGCTGTGCTTCGCTTCGCTGCTGACCGGGGTTGTCTCGTCCCTGGGTACTACCTGGGGCCTGGTCCGCTACTACTGGGTCGTGGTGAAACTCGTGATCACGGCCCTGTCCACCATCGTCCTGCTGGTCCACATGCAGCCGGTCAGCTACATCGCCGGTATAGCGGCGGGAGCGGACTGGTCCAGTGGTGAACTCGACGGCTTGAGGACCCAGCTCGTGATCCAGTCCGGTGCTGCTGTGCTGGTGCTCCTCGTTGCGACGGCACTGTCGGTGTACAAGCCGCAGGGCCGGACCCGCTACGGGCAGCGCAAACAGTACGAGCAGCGCACCTCGTCACAGCCCACGGACGCAGCCGCGCCCACCCGGGCCCCGGCCCGGGGGAACGCAACCGGGCCCTGATCTTTTGGTGTCCGGAGGGCGGAACGCCCGACGCCGTCAGGGCAACGTCGTTGCCCTGACGGCGTCTTCCGCTTGTGTGGATCAGTGGCTGTCGCCGGCGGCGACTGTGAACCGCTTGGTGAAGGTCTTGCCGCCGTTCCGCGACTCGTACACGCCGTTCTGGGTGGCGGCCAGGATGTGCGCGGCGTCTACCGCCGTGAGCGCCTGGGCCTGTCCGCCGGGCACCGTGCCCGCCTTCTGCCAGGTGGCGCCACCGTCGGTGCTCCGGTTGAGCCCGCCCGAGTCTTCGATTCCGTACAGCGTGCCGGGCTTTGGCCACGATAGGAAGGCCATCGCCGGCTGCTGGCCTGCGGCGAAGGTTCTTCCGCCGTCGGTGCTCCTCGCGATGCCGTCGGCGGTGGTGGCCAGCATGGTGTCCGGGCCGTCGGGGCTGACGGCGATGTCCAGTGCCTGGAGGTGGGCCCGGTCGTCCCAGGCGGCTCCGTCCTTGCTGACGCGCAGCAGGGCGTTGGTGCTGTCGTAGCCATAAATGGTGTTGTGAATGTAGTTGAGGGCGTGGAAGTCGGCCTTGCCGGCCAGCGAGCGGGTCTTCCAGGTCTTCCCCGAATCGGTGCTCTCGATCAGCCCACGGTCGCTGGGGCCGGTGCCGAGGGCGGGTTGTCCGCTGGCCAGGAACGTCTTGGCCTTGACCACGGTGAAGCCTATGAAATCGTCCTTGCTCCTGCCGACCCGCACGGCTTCGCCGCCCTTGCCCGTGGTGAAGATCCCGTCGTGGGCGGCTACGTACAGCTGCTGATCGGCTGGGTCGATGCCGAGCCCGTGCACATGCCTGATCGGGGCGGGGGACGTCTCCGGCGCGGCGGCGGAGGAGGAGTCTGCGCTGTTGTCGCTGCAGGCGGCGAGCAACAGGGCGCTGGTGGCAATGGCTCCCACCGCCATCCGGCGGCGCAGCGGCCGGTTGACGGCATGCTTGAAGGCGGTCATGTCTGTGTACCTCGTGCGATCGATTCCGAATGAGCAGATGGGCAGGCGTCTGGCGGGCAGCCCGGGAGGGCGCACCCTGCGCAGGAAGACCGGCCTAGATCCGCAGAATCGACAGTTGTGCGAGATTAGGCGCCCTGGGCGGAGGGTTCGGACTTACGGCTGCGAGAACTCCGGTGACGAGCTTGGCGAACCAGTCGCGTCGACCCACGAAGACTGCGCGCAGCAGCGCGGCCAGAGCCCACGTGCCGAGGATCGCCAGGCATAGCGAGGCCATGTCCATGGCCGTACCGGGCTCATTCGACGATACGGCGGCGCTGGTCAGCGCCGGGCCGGCATACGGGCTCGTGGCTGGCAGGTCATGGAGCGGGCCCGTATCCGTAACGGCATCCGCCTGGCGTCCGTGCGCGGATCTTTCGCCCATGCCGACCGTGTGCGTCGAGGAGGACGTCCCCGCGCCGGAACCCTCGGCGGGGTGACCGACGGTATGCATGATGAACACGCCGAGTGCCAGCATCACGACAAACAGGAGGCGTGCTGCCACGCCCACTGCTCGTCTGTTCTGCTGCATCATCGCGCTTACCTCCGCTGCCGACCATAACCGAGGGGCAAGGGGCCTATGCCTGGGGGCCGATCGGCCTATGTCGGTGGCTGAGGCCGTCGCCATGTCTGGTTGTCCCCCGGCAACGCGGTGAGCGGGCGTGGTCTGCGGCTCATGCTTCTCCTCCAGTTCCTTCGCGCCGCGTGGCTGTGCCCACCGTCCTCCGGTGGCTTGCCCATGGAGGCCGCGACCTCCGATCTCAAGGCCGGACGAAAGTCGTGACCCGCAAGCCGGACTCTTCGTCGACGGCCGCCCCTTCTCGTACGGACATCTCTCCGAACGCCGTCCGCGTCGCACCGTTCGCACCATCACCGCGATCACCAAGGAATCATTGATGCGCGGCAAGGAGAACCCTGGCCGAGGACAGTAGGGCGAACGGCTACGCGACAGCGGGCGTTCGCGGCGTGTGCGTGCGTGGTTGCGGGGGCGGGAGGTGTTCTGGCAGCAGCAGCCGGGGCAGACGGGGCAGACGGTGACCGTGTGCCGGGCTCTCCTGAACACTGATCCGTCCCCGAATGCCACCATCAGATTGCGGCGGGGCCGACTCGCCGCAATGTGACTTTGGGTGCCCATGGCGATACTTTGTGTGCATGATCGGTGCGGCGTCGCTCTCCCCGGCTCATCGCCGCCTCAGGGACGGCGGCGTGCTCGTCGTGCTGGTTTGGGTGGCCTTCCACCTCCTGGGCTGCATGCACAGCCACGGTCCGGCGTTCCAGAGCCAACACCATCAGTTGACCACGCTGTCCGTGGGTGCCGCTGCGGTGGTCGCGCCTGACAGCGGGGCCACGGCCTCCTCTCCGGAACACGTGCCGTGCTGCCCCGAGACGGGCGACCACACGGTGGACCGGATCCGTGCCGACGCTCCGTCCCCGCCGGCACTCGGCGGCGCGCTCTCGGTGGGTGCCCGGCCGGACGCGCCCACCGCCGCTCTGGCCGGTGCCGGGGCCGCCCGGGCCCCAGACCAGGGTGCCGTGGGCGGACGCTGCATTCTCACAGGCCTGTGTGTGGCGCGGACCTGACCGGTCCCGCACAGCCGCCTTCCGTCACGCTGTCCGGCGACGCCGGACGGGTCCTGGGCGCCTGTGTGTCCGCGCCCTGATTCGCCGATGCCCCGAGCTTGCTGATTCCAGCCGGGGCGAGGAGCCGTGACACCTTCATGAACCCCCTTGCGTACAACCCTGCCCCCACCTCTGCCCGCGGCCCGTCTGGCCTGGTTGGCCACACGCCGGTCCTGTGGATCGCCGAACCCTTCGCCAGCGCCGACCACGGTTTCTGGGCCAAGCTCGAAGGCGCCAACCCCGGCGGCATCAAGGACCGCCCCGGCCTGCACATGGTGGCCCGGGCCCGAGCCCGGGGCGACCTGGCCGACGGTGCGCCGATCATCGAATCCTCCAGCGGCACTCTCGGGCTGGGCCTTGCCCTGGCTGGCATCACCTTTGGACACCTGGTGACCGTGGTCACCGACCCCGGCCTCGAACCCGCGATCCGCCGGGCCTTGACCGCCTATGGCGCCCGCGTCGAACTCGTCACCGCAGCCCACCCCGTTGGAGGCTGGCAGCAGGCCCGGCGCGAGAAGGTGGCCGAACTGATGGCCCAACAGCCGGGCGCGTGGTGTCCGGATCAGTACAACAACCCTGACAACGCAGCCGCTTACGCCCCACTGGCCGCCGAACTCGTCGCCCAGCTGGGCCGCATCGACGTCCTGGTCGCCTCCGTCGGCACCGGCGGTCACTCGGCGGGAATCTCAGCCGCGCTGCGGCGGACGTTCCCCGACCTGGCCCTGATTGGGGTGGATGCGATCGGATCGACGATCTTCGGACAGCCCGCGCGACAGCGCCTCATGCGGGGACTCGGCTCCAGCATCCACCCGGGCAACGTCGCCTACGACGCTTTCGCCGAGGTCCACTGGGTCGCACCCGCCGAGGCGGTGTGGGCATGCCGTGCCCTGGCACGCCGCCACTACGCCTCGGGCGGGTGGAGCGTGGGAGCGGTCGCATTGGTTGCCGGATGGGCCGCCCGTACCTGGCCGCCCGGAACCCGCATCGTCGCGATCTTCCCCGACGGACCCCACCGCTACCTCGACACGATCTACAACGACGGCTGGTGCCGCGGACACAACCTGCTCGGCACACCGCCCCCGATCGAGCCGGAGGAGATCAAAGAGCCCGGGGAGCGGGCGGTGACGTCCTGGACGCGCTGCACCACGGTTACCGACCCGGCCCCGGCCGCCGCCCGAGCCGTCCTGGCAGGTGCCCGGTGAGGCGACTGCGCTCCCAGGTGCGCTCCTTCGATCCCGGCGTCCGGCTGCTGATGGTCAACCAGTTCGGCATCAACCTCGGCTTCTACATGCTCATGCCCTACCTCGCCGACCACCTCGCCCACGGCCTCGGCCTCGCCGCGTGGGCAGTCGGCCTGGTGCTGGGCGTACGCAACCTCTCCCAGCAGGGCATGTTCTGGCTGGGAGGAACCCTGGCCGACCGGATTGGCTACAAGCCGATGATCCTTACCGGATGCGTCCTGCGGACCGCGGCATTCGCACTGCTGGCCTTCGCCGACACCCTGCCCGCCCTGATCATCGCCTCCGCGGCCACCGGGTTCGCCGGGGCACTGTTCAACCCAGCGGTACGCGCCTACCTCGCGGACGGGGCCGGGGAACGGCGGGTGGAGGCGTTCGCCTGCTTCAACGTCTTCTACCAGGCAGGCATTCTGCTCGGCCCGCTCGCCGGACTGGCCCTGCTCACCTTCGACTTCCGCATGGTGTGCGCGGGCTCGGCCGTCATTTTCGCGGCCCTGTCAATCGTGCAGACCCGCGCTCTCCCAGCTCGGCGCCCGGCACCGGATCTGCAGCGCACGAGCGGGTGGCGGGGGATCGCAGCGGACTGGCGGACGATTGGCCGCAACCGGCCCTTCGTGCTGTTCTCCGCCGCGATGGCCGGCTCCTATCTGCTGGCTTTCCAGACCTACCTCGCCCTGCCGCTGCAGGCCCGCGCTCTCTTCGGTGACGGCAACGGCACCGCGATGGGCGTGGTCTTCGCCGTCTCCGCCTTGGTTGCGGTCGCGGGCCAGCTGCGGCTGACCAACTGGGCAAGGAATCGCCTGGATCCGCCGAAGGCCATCGCGATCGGTCTGGCTGTCATGGGTGCGGCGTTCCTGCCGCTGCTGCCCGGTCCTCACCAGTCCGCCCACGGTTTCGCTGCGGTGCTCGGGCTCGCGGGCCTGGTGGTCTGCGCGGCGCTGCTGGCGGCGGGCTCCGTTCTGCTGTACCCGTTCGAGATGGACACCCTGGTCCGACTCTCGGGCGAGCGCCTGGTCGCGACCTATTACGGCGCCTACAGCACCGTGGGCGGCATCGCCGTCGCCGGCGGGAACCTCGCCGTGGGCGCCCTGTTCGACCTCGCTGTCAGCGCGCATGCCCCCTGGCTGCCCTGGACGGCACTGACCGCACTCGGACTCGCCTGCGCCGCAGCCTTGACAGGGCTTCGCCGCACCGGCCATCTGCGACCCGCTCCGGCCGCAGCACCGGCACCGGTTGCGACGTGAGACCACTGGCCGGGCGTTGGCCTCCTGCGTGGGGTGCGCGCCCGGTCAGCGGGTGGTCCGCCACATCGAGCGCCTCCGCGACGAACGGCACAGATGCCTGTCCGCCATAGATCACCCGGCAACCCTCCTTGCGGGTGGTCACCAGCTCCAATTCGCGATGGCCTTCGAGATCCGCCTCCGCCAGCCTGATGGTCGAACTCGGCGCCATCCTCGCCTTGCTGATGGCTTGGCAGTTCACCGCCGCGGAGTTCCTCGGCGGCCTCGCCGTGATCTTCGTCCTGGCGGCTTCCCTCTCGGCTCCTGCCACGTCTGTGGTCCGAGCAGCTTGAGCGTTCACGCGTGGTGGTGCCGAGGCCGGGGCTGCGTACGGCGTGCGTGGCGGCACCCCGGGCCGCGGCACGCCCGTGCGTTCGTGTTCTCGCCCGGTGCTACCTCACGCCCCGGCTAGGGATACCTCGGTCGACTTGATCAGTGCGACGACGGATGATCCAGCCGCAAGGGCGAGGTCGGTGGCGGCCTCCTTGGTGATCGCTGCGGTCAGTTCGCCGCCGTCGACAGTGACCTTGACGGAGGCCATGGCGGCGCCGGTGGCAACGTCGGTGACGGTGCCGGGCAGCCGGTTGCGGATGGACAGGCCGTCTACCACGCCGGTGGCCAGGGCGACCTCGGTGGACTTGACCAGGGCGCGTACGGCGGAACCCTCGGCGAGGCCGAGATCTTCGACGGCCTCCCGGGTGATCGCCGCGGTGAGGTCCTGGCCGCCGTCCAGGCGGACCTTGACCGTGGCCATGACCTCGCCGACGGTGATGGCGGTGACGGTGCCGGGGATCTGGTTGCGGATGCTCAGGCTCATGACGGAACACCTCACGGAACAAGGGTTGATTTGTCGCGCTCGGATCCTGCTGTGGCCCACCGTAGTCGGGGCTGGACAGGGTCGGCTTCGACACCATCGCATCTGCGATGCATGGAGCGGGCGGTGCCTCGCAGGCCGTGGACGCAGCCCGGCCCGTGCGTGTTCTCGGGCGCGCTGGGCGTGGGACGCGCCGACGCCGCGGCCCACCCTGGAGGTCTCGGTCGCGGCGCCGGACTTGTCGACCGGGATCACGGTTGAGGAACCCGGCCTCGGTGAGGACCTTCTGGCGCTGACACCGAGCAAGGCGGTAGCGTCCCCGATCCGGTAGGTGTGCGTGCGGTGATGATGCTGCCGCAGATGCGAGGGGAAAGTCTTCTTTCGCTTCGCATGAGCCGGATGTGTGACCGACGTTGACGGCATATGCGTTTGCGTGGGGCGTGGGTTCGGGTACGGTCATTCGGGAGGTGGTAGCCCGTGAGTCAGGACCTCGCAGCTGCCGGTACGGCCGCCGGCCTGTTGGCGGAACTCGCCCTCACCGGCGATCTGATCCGTCCTGCCCGGCTGACCGTGCCCGACCTGCTCGCCTGGCCGCAGCACGAGGCCGAGGTCAGCTTTGAGTGCGCCACCAGCGGTATCCGGCACCACCGCTTCACCGGACCGCTGCTGCACGACGTCCTCGCGGCCGCAGGACCCGGCTTCGCCCCCGCCCGACGCAAGGACCGCCTGCGCTTCCTGATCGCGGTGTCCGGCACGGACGGCCACCACGCGCTGCTGTCCTGGGCGGAGATCGACCCCGACTTCGGCCGCGCACCCGTACTGCTCGCGGTCACCATCGATGGCACCCCGCTCGACCGCACCGGCCCTCAGCTCGTCCTGCCCCAGGACCGCTGCGGAGCACGGCACATCAGCGGGATCAACGCGATCCGCGTGGACGGTGGCTACCCCGCGTGGACGTGACGGAAGGAACCGAGTGAGCCCAAATCCCACCGCGGACGTCCTGGTCGTCGAACACGCGCCGCAGGAAGGCCCGTACGTCATCGGTACGGCGCTGGAGGCAGCCGGGCTGCCGGTGCGGACGTGCCGGACCTGGGCGGGGGATCCGGTGCCCGACTCGCTCGGAGACGCCGCCGCCCTGGTGGTGATGGGCGGGCCCACGTCGGCATACGAGGACTTTCCCGGCCGCATGGCGGAGCTGGCACTGCTGCGGGCGGCGCTGGAAGCGGAGGTTCCCGTGCTCGGCGTCTGCCTCGGCGCCCAGCTCCTCGCGGAGGCAGCGGGCGGCAGGGCCCGCCCCGGTTCGGGACCGCAGATCGGCTGGGGTGACGTACGAGCTGCCCCGGCCGCGCATACCGATCCGCTGTTTGTCGACCTCCCCGGACGCCTGCGCGTCCTGCATTGGCACGGCGACACCATGGAGCTGCCCGCTGGAGCAACGCTCCTGGCCTCCTGCGACCGCTTCCCGGTTCAGGCGTTCCGGATCGGCGGTTCGGCGTGGGGCCTGCAGTTCCATCTGGAGGTCGACAAAGCGGCCGTGGACGCCTTCGCCGCGGCCTTCCCCGATGAAGCCGCCACCGTCCCGGACCTCGTCGCGTCCGCCCCCGGACACCTCGCGGCTCTCGCCCCGCACCGCGACACCTTCTTCGAGCACTTCGCGGCACTGGTCACTGCCCGTGCGGCGCGCAGCGCGACCCGGACGTTCTTCACGCCGAGGGCGGCGACGTGGGAGGAACGCTTCTCCGCCGACGGCCCCCGGTATGCGGCGGCCGTCGCCCGGATGGGGCTCCGCCCGGGCCGACGGACCCTGGACGTCGGCTGCGGCAGCGGGCGCGCACTGCCGGCACTGCGTGCGGAAGTCGGCGCCGAAGGTGTGGTCCTCGGCGTGGAACTCACCCCGGCGATGCTCACCGCCATGGCAAAGGAAGGCCGCGCAGACCTCGCCCGGCTGCTCATGGCGGACGCCTGCCGACTGCCCCTGGCCGCCGAGGCGGTGGACGGCATCTTCAGCGCCGGCCTGATCAACCACGTGTCCGACCCCGCGGCGGCGCTGCGCGAGTGGGCCAGGGTGACCGCCATGGGAGGAGTGCTCCTGCTCTTCCACCCCTCCGGCCGCGCCGAGCGGGCCGCCCGCCACGGCCGCCCGCTCGACCCGGACGACCCGCTGGCCGAGGAGAACCTGCGGCCCGCGCTGCACGCCGTCGGATGGTCCCTGGACTGCTACGAAGACGCCTCCCTTCACTTCCTGGCCCGCGCCGTGCGCGTCCGCTGACGCGTGGATCATGCGCACGGCCGATGCCCTGCATCTGCATGTCCATACCGTCCACTACCGCGTCCAGCGCATCGAGCACTTCACCGGCCGGACCTGTCCAGCCTCGCCGACCGCCTCGACCTGTGGACCGCGCTGCTGTGCCTGGGCACCCCGACGCCGCCGACTACGAACTCCCCCGCCGCGGGCGATCGACGTGCAGGCTCGTCGACTACACGCGCGCGGTGACCGTGATGCCGACCGCGAGGTCCAGTTCCTTGACCGCCTCGCGGGTCACGAGCGACACCACCTGGTGGGGCCCGGCCTGGACCTCGACCCGGGCCACGACGTCGTCCACCGTCAAGGCGGTGACGATGCCCGTGAACGCGTTGCGCACGGAGGTGGGCGGCGCGTCGCCGGGGATACCGTGCACACCACCGAGAGCACGCTCCTTCGCGAACCGGGCCAGCCCCACCCCGTCGATCACCCGGTTCCCCGAGCTGCCACGTCCCATCGGCAGCCGACCCCCGTCCGCCCACCGGCGCACGGTCTCCGGACTCACACCCAGCAGGCGCGCGGCCTGCCCAATGCTGTACGTCGGCACACCGAAACCCTAGGCCCTGCCCCGCAATCTCCCTCGGAGGTCGTGCATGCTGCTGCGTCAGCTGGAATATCTGGTCGCCCTCGCCCGCGAACGCCACTTCGTCCGCGCGGCGGCCGCCTGCTACGTCTCCCAGCCGTCGCTGTCCGCCGCGATCCGCCGTCTCGAACACGAACTCGGCGTGCCGATCGTGCGCCGGGGGCGACGGTACGAGGGGCTGACACCGGAGGGCGAGGTGGTGCTGGCGTGGGCGCACCGCCTCCTCGCCGAACGGGACGGGCTGCGGCAGGAGTTGTCGGCGCTACGGGACGGCCTGACCGGCACCCTCCGCCTGGGCGTGGTCCCGACCGCCCTGCCCACCGCCTCCCTCCTCACGAACCCCTTCTGCGAGCGTCACCCGCAGGCCAGGGTGAGCATCGAGTCGCTGTCCTCGGCCGAGATCACGCACGGGCTGGCCGAGTTCGAACTGGACGCGGCGATGACGTACCTCGACGACGACACCCGGGGCGGCGGTCTGCGCCGACTGCCCCTCTACGAGGAGCGGTACGTCCTGCTCACTCCGGTCGATGGCCCGCTCGCCACCGCGGCCACAGCCCGCTGGGTACAGGCCGCCGCGCTTCCGCTGTGCCTGCTCGGCCCACGTATGCGCAACCGTCGCATCATCGACGAGTGCTTCGCCGCCGACGGCGCCACCGCCGCGCCGGCGATCGAGTCGGACAGCGTCGCCGGGCTGTACGCGCACCTGCCCGGTGGCCGCTGGTCGAGCGTGATCTCGCATGCGTGGCTGCACATGTTCGGCGTACCGGACGGCATGAGGGTGGTTCCGCTGGAGGGGCCCGCGCACGGACCACGGGTCGGGCTGGTCACGGGCCCCGACGACCCGCCCTCGGTTCTCGCCGCGGCCCTGCTGGCGGTGGCCCGGGCAGCTGACGTACGACAGGCGCTGGACGAACTCCTGCACACCTACCTCGGCGGACACGGATGACGGCGGGCGGACGGCCGGTGCCCGACGGCGATAGCCATCGGCTATACGGGCATAGCGAGGTTCGCTTTGACCAGGGCGTTCGACCCCGAGGATCGTGAACGTCACCTACTGGCAACGTAGTTGAGGAGCCGTGACCATGGCCAAGGTGCTCTGCGTCCTGTACGACGACCCCACCGACGGATATCTGACCTCGTACGCCCGTGACGATCTCCCCGCCATCGACCGCTACCCCAGCGGCCAGACCACTCCTACCCCCGAGGCGATCGACTTCACGCCGGGTCGTCTGCTCGGCAGTGTGTCCGGCGAACTCGGTCTGCGTGACTTTCTGGAGAAGGCCGGGCACACCCTCGTCGTCACCTCCGACAAGGACGGCGACGGTTCGGTCTTCGACCGGGAGCTGCCCGACGCCGATGTCGTGATCTCGCAGCCCTTCTGGCCCGCGTACCTGACCCCGGAGCGCATCGCCGCCGCCAAGAACCTCAAGCTCGCGATCACTGCGGGCATCGGCTCCGACCACGTCGACCTCGACGCGGCGATCGCGCACGGTGTGACGGTCGCCGAGGTGACGTACAGCAACAGCATCAGCGTCGCCGAGCACGTGGTGATGATGACGCTGTCGCTCGTGCGGAACTACTTGCCCTCCCACCAGGTGGTCCTGGACGGCGGGTGGAACATCGCGGACTGCGTGGCCCGGTCGTACGACCTGGAGGGCATGCATGTCGGCACGGTCGCCGCCGGGCGCATCGGGCTGGCCGTACTGCGCCGCCTCGCTCCCTTCGACGTCAAGCTGCACTACACCGACCGGTACCGGCTGCCCGAGGACGTCGAGCGGGAGCTGGGACTGGTCTTCCATGAGAGCGCGGTGGACATGGTGCCGCACTGCGACGTCGTCACGGTCAACGCGCCGTTGCACCCCGAGACCGAGGGACTGTTCGGCGACGAGCTGTTGGCCACGATGAAGCGTGGCGCGTATCTGATCAACACGGCCCGGGCGCGCATCGTCGACCGGGACGCCGTCGAACGCGCCCTGCGCAGCGGACAGTTGGCGGGATACGCGGGAGACGTCTGGTATCCGCAGCCGGCCCCCGCCGACCACCCCTGGCGCACGATGCCGCACCACGGCATGACCCCGCACATCTCCGGGTCCTCGCTCTCCGCGCAGGCCCGGTACGCGGCCGGTACCCGAGAGATCCTGGAGTCCTGGTTCGCGGGCCGTCCGATCCGTGACGAGTACCAGATCGTCGACGGAGGAGCCCTGGCCGGAACCGGCGCCCACTCCTACTCGGTGACCCGGTGACCTGATGAATTGATGAATGGGTTGGAGGCTGACGCCCGGCCCGCTCAGGCACGGTCGGCGTGCACGTTCGTCGACTTCACCTGGGCGGTGGCCTCCATACCGACCCCAGAGCGGCCGGCTGAGGGGGCGTGCCCCGCTCAGCCGGCCGCTGCGGCGACATCGGTGTCCAGCGAGGCCCGCAGCCACTCGTGTGCGGCCCCGAGGGTCGGCTCCGGCGAGCCGGACAGCTCGCCGGTCAGCTCCCAGTACCGGTCGACCATCGGATCGGCGGCCAGCGCCAGCAGCCCGCTGAGCCTGCGGCGGAACTCCGGGCTGTCCCGCAGGCCGCGCGAGTCGGCGTGGGCCGCGACGAAGCAGTCGAGTGCCTGCCCCCGCTTCGGTGCCCGGTTCGTCTTCAGGTCAGCCGCGGCCAGCGTGTACGCATCGAAGAGGCCGTCGTACAGCACGTCGGGGCGGCGAACCTTGTCGGTCCGGTTGCCCGCCGGCCGACGCGGGTCGGTGGCCGGGCAGGGCGCGGTGGCGATGGCGTACAGCCGGGCGAAGGTCAGCACCTGGGCCGGCGTCGGATCCGCCGGCGGCTGCGGTACCGCGTACTCGAGGATCGAGGAGACCAGCCGGGGCGACAGCCGGACGGGCAGCGCCCCCCGCCAGAAGCGCGCCAGCGGCGCCGTACTGGGCGGGGCGGACACCCTGCCGACCAACCGCAGGCGGTCTGCGCGCTCCTCGGCCGGGCAGTCCCGGATCAGCTGCAGGGCGGCCTCCCGCCAGCGCAGCGCGGTCAGTTGCGAGCCGAGCTCGCGCAGCTGTCCGTCGATGGCGTCCTCCAGCGCGTCCGCCAGCCCGTCGCCGTGGTCGAGCACCCGGCCCACCTCCGGCACCGGCAGATCGAGGGTGCGCAGCGAGCGGATCAGCCGCAGCCTTTCCAACGCGTCGGGCCCGTACCGCCGGTGTCCGCCGGAACTACGGGAGGCCTCGGGCAGCAGGCCGCGGTCGGAGTAGAAGCGGACGGTCTTCACGGTGACGCCCGCCTGCTCGGCGAGCTCGCCGATGCTCCACATTCCGTCAGGGGACAAGGCTTGAACCTCCCTCAGGGGGAGTTCCTACCGTACCTGCGAGCGCGGACGACCGGTACGGCCGGCCGCGCGGACCGCGGCATGCAAGGAGGCGATCATGACGGCGTTCGTATTGGTTTCCGGACCTTTCACCGGTGGCTGGATCTGGCGGGAGACCGCCGAACGGCTGCGCGAGTTGGGGGCGGAGGTGCACCCGCTGACCCTCACCGGCCTCGGGGAGCGCCGACACCTGGCCGGGCCGGGCACCGACCTGGATACGCATATCGAGGACGTGGTGCAGCTGATCGACCACCTCGACGCGCCGGAGCTGGTGCTGGTCGGCCACGACTACGCCATCCACCCGGTGCTGGGCGCCGCCGATCACCGCCCGGAGCGGATCAGCCGGATCGTTCACCTGGACGCCGGCCTGCCGCAGGACGGCGACGCCGCCCTCGCCCTCGTCCCGAACCAGGAGGTCCGCGAGCGGCTGCTGCGCCGGGACGGGCCGGCCGAGCACGACTGGCGGATCCCCATGCCGCAGCGCGACGAGTGGCAGCGCTGGGGCAGCACCGCCGGCCTCCCGGCGGACGCGTTGGCCCGGCTGGACCGCTACGCCGCGCCGCATCCGGCCGGCACCCTCGTCCAGTCGCTGCGGCTGACCGGGGCGCTCGCCGGACTGCCCACCACTGGCGTCTTCTGCACTGCCGGCGGGGTGACCATCGCCATGGTCGAGACGCTGGTTCGGAGCGGGCCGCCGCAGTTCCGGGCGCTCGCCGACCCCCAGGTCAGCTTCTTCGAACTCGCCACCGGGCACTGGCCGATGCTCTCCACCCCCGACGAGCTGGCCACTGTCCTGCTCCGGGCGGCCGCCGGCGAGGGGCATCGGATCACCGCGAGCGGCGACGAACAGCCCTTCTACCTCAAGCCCTTCGTGCTGGACGTCCCCGAGCGGCCGTGCGAGCGGATCGGTTCGGTCGACCTCCATCTGCCGGACGCGGGCGGGCCCCGGCCCGCCGTCGTGTTCGTTCACGGCGGTCCCGTCGCTGCCGAGCTGCGGCCCACCCCGCGGGACTGGCCGGTCTACACCGGCCACGCCCGGTACGCAGCGAGCCGGGGCGTCGTCGGCGTGACCGTCGACCACGGTCTGTACGCCCTCACCGATTACGCGCAGGCCGCCGAGGACATTGCCGCGGCCGTCGAACTCGTCCGGGCCGACCCGCGAGTGGACGCCGACCGCATCGCCCTGTGGTTCTTCTCCGCCGGCGGGCTGCTCGCCACCGACTGGCTCGCCGCGCCACCGCCGTGGCTGCGCTGCGTCGCCGCGAACTACCCGGTCCTCGCGCCACTCCCCGGCTGGAGCGCCGTGGACGCGCGGTTCCGCCCCGTGGCCGCGGTGCGGACGGCCGGGGAGCTGCCGATCGTCCTCACCCGGGCCGGCCTGGAGCACGCCGAATTCGCGGCCACCGTCGAGGAGTTCCTGGCCGCCGCCAAGGCCGCCGACGCCCGGATCGAGACCATCGACGTCCCGGCCGGCCACCACGGGTTCGACGCGACGGACCACACCGACGACTCCCGCCACGCCGTGGCAGCCGCTCACGACGCAGTCCTGGCCCACCTCCAGGCCTGACCGCTACGTGGGGAGATCGACCGGCAGTACACCGACTCGCACGGCGCCTCGATCGTCGGGTTCGCCTTCGCCCACATGCTCGGCTTCAACCTGCTGCCCCGGCTGCTGATCCGAAAGTTCGGCTTCGGTCTACGTCTGCTCGGTGGGCTGCTGGGCGGCCTCGCGTGCGCCGGCGCTGACCAGCCCTGTCTCGTAGGCCACGATGACGGCCTGGACACGGTCACGGAGTCCGAGCTTGGCGAGGATGCGGGCGACGTGCGTCTTGACGGTCGCCTCGGCCAGGTGGAGGCGGGTCGCGAGTTCGGCGTTGCTCAGCCCTCGGGCCAGCAGGCCGAGGACCTCCAGTTCGCGCGGGGTGAGCGAGGCGAGGTCGCGGTGGAGGGCGGCGGTGTCGCTGCCGCGCTGGGCGAACCGCTGCACGAGGCGGCGGGTGATGGCGGGCGCGAGGAGAGCGTCGCCGGTACGGACCGTGCGGACGGCCGCGGTCAGATGCTCGGGGGTGACGTCCTTGAGGAGGAAGCCGCTGGCCCCGGCGGACAGTGCCGCGTAGACGTATCGGTCGAGGTCGAAGGTGGTCAGGATGATGACGCGCGGTTCGCCGGGGGCGCCGGTGAGGATGCGGCGGGTGGCCTCCAGGCCGTCCATCTCGGGCATCCGGACGTCCATCAGGACCACGTCGGGACGGGTTCGCCGGACCCCTTCGACCGCTTCGGTTCCGTTGGTCGCCTCGGCGACGACGTCGATGCCGTCGGCGCCGAGGATCAACCGGAATCCGGTGCGGACCAGGGTCTGGTCGTCGGCGAGGAGCACACGCAGCGGCTCGGTCACGGTGCCTCCAAGGGGATCAGCGCCTCCACACGGTACCCGCCGGTCAGGCGCCGGCCGGTGTTCAGGGTTCCGTCGTGGACGGCGAGGCGCTCGCGCAGGCCGATCAGGCCCCGGCCGTTCCCCGCGCCCGCGCCCGGGCGTCCACCGGTGTCCGTGACTTCCACGCGGAGCCGTTCCGGGCCGTATTCGACGGTCACGGCGGCGGTGGCGCCGGACGCGTGTTTCACGGTGTTGGTCAGGGCTTCCTGGACCACGCGGTAGGCGGCGAGTTCGAGGCCGGGCGAGAGGGGGCGGGGCGGGCCGGTCACGGTCAGGTCGACGGGCAGTCCGGTGTCCCGGACCCGTCCGACCAGCGTTTCCAGCTGGTCCAGGCCGGGTTGCGGGGCCAACTTCGCCGCCGTATCGGCCAGGTCTGCACCTCCGTCCGTCCCCTCGGCCTCGTCGGCCATGGTGAGCAGTCCCATGACGTGGCGCAGCTCGGTCATGGCCGCCCGCCCGCCCGCCTCGACGGCGAGCAGCGCCTCGCCGGCCTGCTCGGGGGAGGTCTTCATGATCTTGCGGGCGGCGCCCGCCTGGATGATCATCACGCTGACGTTGTGCGTGACGACGTCGTGCAGTTCGCGGGCGATCCTGGCCCGCTCATGCTCGACGGCCCGGCGCAGCGCCTCGGCCTGTTCGCGTTCCAGGGCGGAGAGCCGGGTGCGGCCCTCGTCGGTTCGGAGTTTCCAGGTACGCAGGCCGACGGCGGCCACGGCCATCGGTACCAGGATCAGCAGGGCGATGTATTCGTTGGGGACGATCGGTGTCACCGAGTTCCCCGAGGTGCCGACCAGGACGACCGACACCGGCAGCGCCGCCAGGGTCGCCACCCGGTACGGGCTGTACACAGCGGCGCTGTAGACGGCGATGACGAACGCGTAGAAGGTCAGCCGCAGGACGCTCTGCGGTGTCGCCAGTGTCGCGGCCGTCACGATGCACAGCACGGCGAGCGGGTAGCGGCGGCGCAGCGCCAGGGCACCCGAGGCAATGACCGCGAGGGTCACCATGAAGGCCAGGCCGCCGGGGCCGGACGGGCGCGGCACGACGCGCTCCACGCCGGGTGCGATCTCACGCACCACGACGTTGTCGGCGTTGTCGATGCCGTAGTAGACGGTGGCGATTCCGAGTGCCAGTGCCACCAGCGCGTCGAACTGCCAGGCGCGCCGGGTGGGCCGCAGCGGTGGACCACTCGGAAGCCTGGCGTCGCGGACCGTCCGGCGGACGGCTTCCCGCAGCCGCTCCAGCGTCGTGCGTACGTCCATCACCGGTTCATTGTCGTCGCCGCGCGGACCTGCGGAGTCCGTCCAGGTGGTCATTCCCACCGCACCGGATACATCACCCGCCTACATCGCAGGGATGACGTTTCCGGGGCTCAGCCCAGCGCGGTACCGCAATGGGTTCGGGCGGACGACGCGTGTAGGGCGGGCCCGCTCCTAGCGTTCGCGGCGACAGCTGCCCGTACCTGAGGAGCCCTCCATGACCACGCTGGTGATCGAACTGCGTGAGGTGAGCCGCCGATACGACGACGGCCCGCCCGCTCTGCACGAGGCGTCGCTGACCGTGCAGCCCGGCGAGGCCGTCGCGATCCTCGGTCCTTCCGGCAGCGGCAAGTCCACGCTGCTCAATCTGATCGCGGGCCTGGACCGGCCCGATACGGGGACCGTCACCGTGGGCGGAGTGCGGGTGGACCAGCTGGGCGAAACCGGATCGGCGCTCTACCGGCGGTCGAAGATCGGCATGGTCTTCCAGTTCTTCAACCTGCTCGACGATCTGACCGTCACCGACAATGTCGTCCTGCCCGCGCGCCTCACGGGTATGGCACGTGGCGAAGCAGACCGCCGGACGGCGGAACTCCTGGAACTGCTGGGCATCGACCGGCACGCCCGCGCCTACCCGGGGCGGCTGTCCGGCGGCGAGCGGCAGCGGGTCGCGGTGGCCCGGGCGTTGATGAACCGGCCGGCGCTGCTCCTGGCCGACGAGCCGACCGGGGCCCTGGACACGGCCGCCGGACAGGACGTCAGCAGGCTGCTCACCGGCCTCAATGCCGAGGGCCAGACCATCGTCGTGGTCACCCACGACCTGGCTTTGGCCCGGTCCTGGACGAACCGTACGGTCCGGATCGCCGACGGCCGGATCACCGAAGACGTCCGGTCGCAGGCCGTCGCCTCGGAGGCCGTCCGATGAGCGCGCTCGGCAAGGTGGTGCGCTCGGGGGTGGGACGACGTCGGGTGCAGACGATGGTGATCGGGCTCGCCACGATGATGGCGGCGGCCGCCTCCGTCCTCGGCGGATCGCTGCTCGTGGTATCCGGCGCGCCCTTCGACGACGCCTTCGCCAAGCAGCACGGCGCGCATCTGTCCGTGCAGTTCGACGCGGGCAAGGTGAGTGCCGGGCAGCTGTCGAAGTCCAAGGACGCCGAAGAGGTGAGCAGTGCGGCCGGGCCGTTCCGTACGGCGACGGTCACCCCACGGTCGGACGGGGCGGGCCCCGGGTGGCCGATGACCGTGGTCGGCCGGGGCGATTCCGGCCGGGACGTGGACGAGGTGGCACTGCTCGACGGGCGGTGGCCCGCGCACCCCGGCGAGATCGTGCTGTCCGCCAACTCCTCGCTCTTCCCGACCATGGGCATGAAGCTCACCTTCCCCGATCTGTCCGGCGGTCCGACTCTGACGGTGGTCGGTGTGGCCCGCTCGGTCACGCAGACCGCTGACGCCTGGGTGGTTCCGTCCCAGATGCCGGCACTCACCGCGCCCGGCAGCGGCGGCTACCAGATGCTCTACCGCTTCACCGACGCGGGCAGCGCCGCGCAGATCACCGCGGGCGGCACGGCCGTGACGGAATCCCTGCCGCCGGGAACGGCCGTCGGCGAGCAGTCATGGCTCACCGTCAAGAAGACCGCCGAGCGCGGCACCGCCCTCTACGTCCCATTCCTCATCGCGTTCGGCGCCCTCGGCCTGGTCATGTCGGTGCTCATCGTCGGCAACGTCGTCGCGTCGGCCGTCGGCACGGGAACGCGCCGCATCGGCATCCTCAAGGCCGTCGGCTTCACACCGGCCCAGGTCGTGCGGGCCTACGTGGGCCAGGCACTGATCCCGGCCGCCGTCGGCATGGCCCTCGGTGTCCTCGCCGGCCACCTGCTCGCCGTCCCCGTACTGGCCGAGACCGAGGAGGTCTACGGCACCTCGTCCCTGGCCATCGCCCCCTGGGTCGACCTGGCGGTGATCTCCGGGGTGCTCTGCCTGGTGGCGGCGACCGCGTGGGGGAGTGCCTGGCGGGCCGGCCGGCTGCGTACGGTCGATGCGCTCGCCGTCGGGCGTACCGCTTCGGCAGGGCGCGGCCGGTGGGCGGCCCGCCTGGTCGGACGGCTGCCGTTGCCGCAGCCGGTCGCCCTGGGCCTGGCCCGGCCCTTCGCACGGCCCGCCCGCACGCTGGCCATGGGCACGGCGATCCTGTTCGGCGCCATCGCCGTCACGTTCACCGTGGGGATGGGCGCCTCGCTCGGCCAGCTGATGAAAGCCAAGGCCCACGACGCCGCCGATGTCGTCGTGCCCGCGCCCTTGCCGGACTTCGGACCTCAAGGCCCTGGCCGCGAGAAGCAGCCCAAGGCCGATCCCGCTGCAGTCGCCGCGGCCATCGAGGCCGCCGCCGGAACCGGGAAGTACTACAGCGCCGCGACGGTACGGGCGACCGTGTCCGGCCTGACCGGCACCATCGACGTGATCGCCTTCACCGGCGACGCCTCCTGGGGCGGCTACACGATGGTCTCGGGCCGCTGGATCGACAAGCCCGGCGAGGCCGTGGCCCCGACCCCCCTCCTGGCCGCCACCGGCACCCGCATCGGCGACACCGTCACCCTGAACGGCCTGGCCGAGCCGGTCACGGTCCGGATCGTCGGCGAGGTCCTCGACCCCCGTAACGACGGCATGCAGGTCTTCACCGACGCCTCGACCCTCACGGCCGCACATCCCGACCTGACGGAGACGAGCCATCACATCGCGATCACGTCAGGCACCGACGTGACCCGCTACGTCGACGCGCTGAACAACGACCTGGCACCGCTGGGGGCCACCGCTCGGGCCGGCGGGCTCGACGCCGGCGGCGACATGGTCGTCACGCTCAACGCGCTGTCCGTGATCCTCACGCTGATGCTCGTCGCCGTCGCCGCGCTCGGCGTGCTCAACGGCGTGCTGCTCGATACCCGCGAGCGCGTGCGGGAGCTCGGTGTCCACAAGGCGCTCGGCATGACCCCCCGGCAGACCATCGCGATGGTCATCACCTCGGTCGTCGTGACCGGACTGGTCGCGGGCACTCTGGGCGTGCCGTTCGGCGTGGCCCTGCACGGCTGGGTCATCCCCGCGATGGGCGACAGCGTGGGGCTCCGCCTCCCCGGTTCCGTCATCGCCGTCTACCACGGGGCCGAACTGCTCCCGCTCGCACTCGGCGGCCTGCTCATCGCCACCCTGGGTGCGCTCCTGCCCGCCGGCTGGGCCGCCAGGGCCCGAACCGCCACGGCCCTGCGCACCGAATAGGAGGTCAGGTTCAGAGCTCGTGCCTCCGCCCCCGACCGCAAGGAGCGGTGGGGGCGGTTGGCTGGTTCCCTCCAACTGGCGCGGGACGCGGGAGTTCCGGAGCTCTTTCAGCTCCGGGATGTGGTTAAAGAGCGTGCCGACGGAGACGCCGAGGATCTTGGCGATGGTGGTGACGCTGTTGGCCGGGTCGGGCAGCATGTCGCGGGCCGCGCGGATGAGGTCCTCGTTGACGACGGTGGGGCGCCCTCCCGTACGGCCGCGGGCGCGGGCGGCGGCCAGGCCCTCGTGGGTGCCGGCGACGATGAGTTCGCGGATGAACTCCGCCAGGGCGGCAAAGACGTGGAAGATCAGGCGCCCGCCCGGGGCTGTGGTGTCGCGCGCCTCGTGCAGGGACTGGAAGCCGATGCCGCGCTCACGGAGTTCGGCGACCATGTTGACGAGGTCCTGGAGTGACCGGCCGTAGCGGTCGAGGGAGGGGACGACCAGGGTGTCGCCAGGGGTGAGGAAGGCGTGGCACGCCTTGAGCTCGGCGCGGTGAGCGCATCAACCTGGCGGTCGAGCTTCTGCCCGCCGGTCGAGAGCCGGGCGTACCCGATCCGGACGTCGGTGAGAATCGCGGGCGAGGGCGTGAGGAGTTCGGATGGCTCCATAGGCGCGTTCATGCCGGTGATCGGAGAGCTACTTGTCACTTCGCCGTAGCTTCGGGGTGCCGACCTGCTGCGCGGCATCATCGCCGCGCAGGACACGTTCCTGGACGCGGCGGGCCGTTTGACTGAGGTGGACGCACCTGGCTCGCGAAACTCTGCCCGGCCGTCGACACCGCCGCGGTCGCCGCGTACGACGCACAGCGCCCGAAGAGCCTGTTCTGACGCTGCACACCCGCACCACCCCCGCCGAGCGCCGCCGGACACTGCGCGAACAGCTCGCTTCAGGGCGGCTGTTAAGGCTGAGCAGGTGGGCGATGCGGGCAGGGCCCCACCGTCGCAGGATCCGGACCTTGATGATCCGTCGTTCGGTCCGCGTCGGAGCCCGGCGTGGGCTGGTGTGCGGACGGCTTGACCGGTCCGCCATGCCCGCCTCGCCGGACAGCCAGTAACGGTCCGCCCAACGCTGGGCTGTCGTCCGTCGGTGTGCATTCCCGGCGTGCCGAGGTTCTCGGACAGGAAAACCCCCTTCGTACTTCCCCATTTCGATCACGAAACGAACAGGGATCATCACCCTACGTTCGGGGCGGGAACCTCGCCGAGACCGGTGCCTCGGTCGGTGGCATCACCACCGCAGGCTGCGGCAGCACTGACCCACCGGCAGGTCACACCGGGCGGCGCCGGGAAACCCACGGGAGCACCCGGCGCCGTCCAATGGCAGTGCATTCTCCTTGCGCACGGTGCCCCCACTGCTGAAGCTGGCAATACCGCGACGGACGCTCGCAACGTAACGTCCAGTGCAGGGGAAGCAGGCTCTGCGACACAGGGCCGATGGCAGCGGGGCGGCCAGTTTGATCAACGACACGGCTATGAATCACGGACTTCCGTGTGGGGTCGAGTGGTCCCTTATCGGGGTCGACCGGCCCTGTCGTCGTGATGATCGAAGCGGTGAGGTTGGCGGGGCAGGTTGGGAGACGCGCTCGATGAGCGAGGCGGGCGGCCCCGCCGTCGCCGACCTGGCGTAACACGCCCCACGACCACCGCTCCCCTTCCTTCCGGCGTACGCATCCGAATTAAGGCCAGGCGGCAAAGGGGCAACGGAGTATCTCAACAATTTCTCGCCCGAACCAACCGGGAACTCGACCTCATCCGGACATCGGCTCAGCCGACCACCTGGCCGAGTCGTCAGCCGCCCGCGAGCGGGTGCACTGTGGAAGATGTGAGCCTCACGGAACGCATTGCGTATCTGAGGGAGTCATGGCGGCCGGGCCATGCGCTGCTGGTGATTCCCGTCGTGCTCATTGGCGTGATCACGGCGCTGGACATCTTGCTGCCGGAAGACATCTATCTGGGACCGCTGCTGGTCATGGCGCCCGCGATTACTGCCTCACTCGAAGGCCCTGTGCTGACCGGGATGATCGGGCTCCTGGCCGTGACAGCCCAGGCATACATCAGCCTGAACTCCGGCGTACTGACCTCCCGGAACGCTCTGGTGCAGATCGGCGCCCTAGCGATGCTCTCGGCCCTGACCGTGTTCTTCTGCCTGATACGCGAGCAGCGCAGTCGACAGCTCGCGCGGGTGCGGTCGGTGGCCGAAGCCACACAGAACGTGCTGCTGCGGCCGCTCCCGGACCGGATCGGCCCGCTGCGGATCTCCTCCTTGTACCTGGCCGCCGAGGACGAGGCTCTGATCGGAGGTGACCTGTACGCGGCCGCCCGCATCGAAGGCGGAACCCGGGTGATGATCGGTGACGTCAGGGGCCAGGGTATGCCCGCCATCGGAGAAGCGGCCCTCCTGCTCGGCGCCTTCCGCGAGGCGGCCTACCAGCACGCCGACCTGCCCACACTGGCTGCGGCCCTCGACCAGAGCCTTTCCCGCTACCACGCCGACGTCGAGCCGTACGATGAGAATGAAGCCACGGAACGCTTCGTCACAGCCCTGCTGCTGGAGATTCCCGACGAGCGCCACATCAGCCGAATGACCAGCTGCGGGCATCCCGCGCCCCTGCTGCTCAGCCAAGGACACGCAGTGACCGTCCCGAGTCTGCACCCCGCACCCCCGCTGGGGATCGGCGACATGGGACCGGCCGACTACACCAGCGATGTGTTCACCTTCGAGGCCGGAGACGCCCTCCTCCTCTTCACCGACGGCGTCATCGAAGCACGCAACCGAGACGGCGACTTCTACCCGCTCGCCGAACGCGCCGCCCGGTGGACCGAGAGCCCCCCGGAGACACTCCTGCACCACCTGCGAGGCGACCTCCTCGCCTACGTCGGCGGACACCTGGGCGACGATGCCGCCATCATCGCCATCCACCGCAAACCCATCACGCTTCCGGGACGCCACCATGAAGATCAGCTGGCCTGACGGCTGCTGCCGCGGCTCCAGAAGCACCAGAACCCCTGGAGACAAGCAAATGCTGCGTTTGTTCGAATGCGGCATAGGGTGGCGCCCCGAACCATCCCGTAGTCAGACAGGCCATGCCGAGGCTTCAGGCAGGTTGGCGATCCGGTACGACATGGTCATCGGTCGTCCTCGGTGACTTTCCCAGCCTGGGTGACGCCCACTGAGAGGACACTGAGAGGCGGATCCACACGTAGCAACCCGACGTCATCGGCGCGGAGGCGCTGATCGTCGATGACACCGGCTTCCTCAAGGACGGGGACGCCTCGGCGTGTGTGTCCCGGCAGTACACCGGCATCGCGGGCAAGGTCACCAACTGCCAGGTCGGGGTGTCGTTGCACCTGGCTAGCGATCATGCCTCGGCCGCGGTGAACTGGCGGCTGTTCCTGCCCGCTTCCTGGGATCCGGCCTCGCCGGAGGAGGATGCGGACAAGGTCGCCCGCTGCAGTCGCTGCGGCATCCCCGCGCAGGCGGGGCATGTGGAGAAGTGGCAGCTGGCCCTGGACATGATCGACGCGACCCGGTTGTGGGGCATCGACATCCCCCTGGTCGTCGCGGACGCCGGATACGGTGATGCCGCCGCCTTCCGCCTGGGCCTGGAGGAACGCAGCCTGCCCTATGCGGTGGGCATTTTTTCCCGCCACACCGCCCATCGGGCCGGCGCCCGGCCCGTCCAGCCCGCCTATGCGGGCACGGCCGGCCACTGAAGATGCAGTACCCCCCTTGTTTGGCCTGGTGGACGAGTTGGCCTGGGAGTCTGAAGGCAGGCCAGGTACTGGGGGCGGGCGACGAATGCGGAAGGCACCTCGGATAGTCGCGTAGTACCGCGGTACTACGCGTCCGGCGTAGTTCAGCCTCCCGGTACCACCGGATTGGGGTGATTCGGCTCTTAGCGTGGCCGGTGAGGCGTCGGAAGCGACGGACACCGGAGCTCAACAGGGAGAACGCGAATGATCGACGCACGGCAGTTGACCAAGAGGTACGGCGAGAAGACGGCCGTCGACGGGCTGGACTTCGTCGTGAAGCCGGGCACCGTGACCGGCTTTCTGGGGCCCAACGGCGCGGGCAAGTCCACGACGATGCGCATGATCGTCGGCCTCGACGCCCCGACGAGCGGCTCCGTCACCGTGAACGGCCACCACTACGCCCACCACCAGGCACCGCTCCAGGAGGTCGGTGCTCTCCTGGAGGCGAAGTCGATCCACCCAGGCCGCTCGGCGTACAACCACCTCAAGGCCCTCGCGCTGACCCACGGCATTCCGGGCAGCCGGGTCGACGAGGTCATCGACCTCGCCGGACTGGGCAGCGTGGCGAAGAAGCGGGCCGGCGCCTTCTCCCTCGGGATGGGCCAGCGGCTGGGTATCGCGGCGGCGCTGCTGGGCGATCCGCAGACGGTGATGCTGGACGAGCCGGTCAACGGGCTGGACCCGGAGGGTGTGCTCTGGATCCGCAACCTGCTGAAGACGCTCGCCGACGAGGGCCGGACGGTGTTCGTGTCCTCGCACCTGATGAGCGAGATGGCTCTGGTCGCGGACCACCTGATCATCGTGGGGCGCGGGCAGCTGCTGGCAGACACGACCGTGGCAGACCTGATCCGCGAGGCGGGCGGCGACACAGTGAAGGTTGCGACGCAGGACCCGGCGCGGCTGCGGGACGTGCTGACGGGGCCGGGCGTCGAAGTCACCGGCCGGATCGGCTCCGAGGAGCTGCAGGTGACCGGGCTGACCGCCCGCGAGATCGGGCTGAAGGCCGCGCAGTACGGGATCGCGCTGTTCGAGCTGAGCGCGCGGACCGTGTCGCTGGAGGAGGCATTCATGGACCTGACCAGGGATGCCGTGGAGTACCACGGCTCCACGAGCGGGATCGAGACCCTCGGGAGGCCCGCATGAGCACCCTCACCGCAACCGCCGAGGAACCCCGGACCACCCCCGCCCGCCCTGCCTACCGGGTGACCGGACGGCGCGTGCTCTCCTCCGAATGGGCCAAGCTGTGGTCCCTGCGCTCGACCTGGATCACCTTGGGCCTGGGCCTGCTGTTCCTGGTGGCGTTCGGCCTGATCGCCTCGAGCCGCTACAAGTCGGGGATCAACTCCGGCCACCTGGACCGGGATTTCGCCGGTGCGACGGCCGTGAGTCTGTCCCTCTTCGGTACGAACTTCGCCCAGCTGGCCCTGGGCGTGCTCGGCGTGCTGGTCACGGCGGGGGAGTACTCGACCGGGATGATCCGCTCGACGCTCGCGGCGGTGCCCCGCCGGCTGCCCGTGCTGTGGTCCAAGGCGGCCGTGTTCGGGCTGGTCGCGCTGGCGTTGGGGACCGTCGGTGCGTTCGTCACCTTCTTGGTCGGGAGCGGGATCGTCTCGGGCACGCCCGCGGCCATGGGCCTCTCGCACGCGGGTGTGCTGCGGAGTCTGCTGGGCGCCGGGCTGTATCTCGGCCTGGTCGGCGTGATCGGCGCCGCGCTGGGCGCGCTGCTGCGGTCGGTCGCCGGCGGGATTTCGGTGCTGGTGGCCACCCTGATGCTGATCCCGGGCCTGATCTCTCTGCTGCCGAGCTCCTGGCGGGACGACATCAGCCCCTACCTGCCGTCCAACGCAGGAGAGTCGATGTTCGCGCTGACCCACGACTCCACGGCCCTGTCGCCGGCCGCAGGGCTGCTGGTCTTCCTCAGCTGGACGGCACTGGCGCTGGCGGGCGCGGCGTACCGGCTCGCGCGCAGCGACGTCTGACGCCTGCACCATGGACAGGTGACGTCCGTGACCACCAATGAAATCAGCGGGATGGGACCGCTGGTCGCCCGGCTCTCCCGGGGCGGCCAGCGGTTGCGGCAGGCCGACCGGACACATCCGTGGGTGCTGGACACCGCGGTCGTGGTCCTGGTCTTCCTGATGTTCTGCCTGCCCGACCTGCTCCGCGGCGGTGCCGCCGACGGCGACGGCCCGCGCCGGTTCCGGCTCGCCTTCACTCAGCTGCCCGTCGCGGGAATGCTGGCACTGCAGGCCGGACTGGTACTGCCCCTGCTGTGGCGGCGGCGCAAGCCCGTGGCGGCCTTCGGTGTCATCGCCGCGGTGTTCGTCCTCCAATGGTCCCTGGGCGCGGCGCTGCGCGCGGACATCGCCCTCTTTGTCGCCCTGTACAGCCTGGCCCTGCACGGGCAGCTGCGGCAGCTGCCGTGGGCCTGTGCGGCCATGGCAGGTGCGATGGTGCTGGTCGCGGTACGCGCGTCCTCGGTCGTGTCCGTCTGGGACGCGCTGTTTTTCCTGCTGAGCACGGCGACCGCGGCCCTCGCGCTCGGCCTGATGGTACGCATCCGCCGGGCCCAGCTCGCCGGACTGCGGGAACGGGCCGCCCGGCTGGAGATCGAGCGCGACCAGCGCAGCAGGCTGGCCGCGGCCACCGAACGCACCCGTTTTGCCCGCGAGATGCACGACATCGTCGGCCACAACCTGTCCGTCATCATCACGCTCGCTGACGCCGGTGCCTACGCCACCGACATCGCCCCCGAACGCGGCAAGGAGGCCCTCCAGCTTATCGGCGATACCGGCCGACAGGCCCTCGGCGAGCTGCGGCACGTGCTCGGCGTGCTACGCGAGGCGACGGATGGTCCCCCGGGCGGACCCGAACTCAGCCCACAGCCCGGCATCGCGGACATCGAAGCGTTGTGCGCCAAGGTGCGCGCCGCCGGTCTTGAGGTCGTCTACCGGACCTCTGGCGACGTGGAGGTCCTGGACAGTGGCGTGCAGCTGACGGCGTATCGCATCGTCCAGGAAGCCCTCACCAATATCCTGAAGCACACCGACACCGACACCCGGGTGCACCTGGCGATCCTCGTCGAGGACAGCCGGCTGAACATTCGGGTCCAGGACACCGGCCCGGCCGCACCCTCCGGACCGCCGAACGAGGAAGGACACGGCCTGGTGGGCATGCGGGAGAGAGCGGCTCTGTACGGCGGGACCGTCAGCGCGGGGCCGACCGGCGGCGGAGGGTGGAGCGTCGAGGCCGTACTCGACCTCACGTCCCAAGGCGGTGACCGATGACCACCGTGCTCATCGTGGACGACCAGCCGCTGCAACGCTACGGCTTCCACATGCTCCTGGACTCCGTCGCCGAGACCGACGTCGTCGGTGAGGCCGCCCACGGCGCCGAGGCCGTCCGCATGGCTGCCGAACTGCGCCCGGACGTGGTTCTGATGGACGTCCGCATGCCGGGCATGGACGGCATCGAAGCCACCCGCCGCATCGTCGCCGCCGGCGACCGCTCGCGCATCCTCGTGCTCACCACCTTCGACCTCGACGAGTACGTCCATGCCGCCCTCCGCGCCGGCGCCAGTGGCTTCCTCCTCAAGGACGCGCGCCCCGAAGAACTCCTCGCCGGCATCCGCGCCGTCGCCGCCGGTGACGCCGTCATCGCGCCCGCCCTCACCCGCCGCCTCCTGGACGAGTTCGCCCGCTACGTCCCCGCCCACCGCCAAGACTCCGCCGAGGATCCGAGACTCGGCTCCCTCACCGACCGCGAACGCGAGATCCTCGTCGCCGTCGGCAAGGGCTGGGCCAACGGCGAGATCGCCACCCGCTTCGTCCTGTCCGAGTCCACCGTCAAGACCCACGTCGGCCGCGTCCTCGCCAAAATCGGCGCCCGCGACCGCATCCAGGCCGTGATCTTCGCCTACGACCACGGCCTCGCCCGGCCCAACGTGGACTGAACCGACGAGCGGCGGCCGGGAAGCCTGCTTGCACCGACCTCGCGGCAGCGTACCGCCGCCAACGCCTCGCACCAGCTGCGCACTTCACTGACCGGACTTCAGCTCATCCTGGAGGCAGGCCTCGCGCAGGACGACGAGGCCCGGCTGCGCCCCGCCGCGGAGGCGTTGGCCACCACCTGTCGGCTGCACGGCACGGTGGAGGAGGTGCTACGGCTGTTCCGTTCCCGCGGCCTGCCCGGCCCCCCGCCGCGGACACCGGGCTGCCGTGCCTGCGGGAGACGGAGGAACGCTGGCACGGGCTGCTCGCTCGCGACGGCTGACGCCTGGAGTGCGAGAGGCGTGACGTGCCGGACGACGTGTGCGCACCCGGCGCCCTCGTCGCCGAGATCCTCGGCGTCCTGCTGGACAATGCGCGCGTCCACGGCCGCGGTGCTGTCCGCCTCACCGTCCGGGACCTCGACGACGCCCTCGCCTTCGACGTCACCGACGAGGGTGAGGTCGACGGTGAGACGACCCGGTTCTTCGACCGAGGACACACCGGCGACGGAACGGGAGAGGGCATCGGTCTCGCCCTCGCCCACGATCTGGCCGCCTCCCTCGGCGGCAGGCTCTCCCTGACCAGCCGCCGTCCGACCGGCTTCACCCTGCTCGTGCCCGTACGTCAGGACAAGGCCGGGGGAACCAGCGGCTGAGGACGCCGGTACTATCACCCGGCGTACCCGACCTGCGCCGCACAGATCGCCGACTGCTTCGGCATGGACAGGCCGTTCGGCGTGGGAGTTGCGCACCGACGGAGTGTGTTCCGCTAGGGCCTGTCTGACAAATGATCACCTGGCGGGCTCGCGGAGCCAGAGAATCAAGGAAGCCAGGACAACTCCGGCACGGTAGCGGTCGGCGAGCTTGTCGAACCGGGTCGCGATCGCGCGGAACTGCTTGAGACGGGCAAAGCATCGTTCGACGACGTTGCGGTCGCGGTAGACGACCTTGTCGAAGGTGGGTGGTCTGCCGCCGAGGGCCCCGCGTCGTCGGCGGTTGGCCGCGTGCGGACGCGCGGAATCCGTACCTTCATGCCGCCCCGGTCGCCGAACGTGCGTATCGAGGTCTCCATCCTGTTCGCCGTCTGCGAGACCGACTCTGTCGCACCGGCGGGCCCGACGCTGCGCTACGCGGGCGCCGCGCCACGCGGCGAGATCATCACCTATTCTGACGGGCACTTCGCCATCTACTCCAGGACGCATTCGAGCGCGTAGTCCGCGACCAGCTCGCATTCCTGACCCGCCGAGTCCGCGTCGTCCCGGCCTCCGGGAGGACTCGCATGGCTGACAAGACCGTCGGGTGAGCCGGTCTGTCCCTGCCGATACCTTGATCAATTCATGGCTGACCGCGTGCGGCAGCCCCGCCCGCGGCCAACCGGCGCGGTCTGCAGAGCGGGCCGGAGATCAGTGCACCGACGGTGTGCTATCCAGCCCGTCGACCAGTCGCCGCAACTTTCCCTTCCGTGGGGTGTGTAGTCGGCACTCCGTGGACTTTGGTGGGTGAGCGTAGGTGTCCAGCCGTGCGCCGGAAATTGAGTCACCGCGTGAGGCAACCATGTAGTTGCTGGTGGTCGCGCGGTCGCAGTCGATGCAGATCATGAGCGGACTCGCTTCCATGTGCGGCCGAGCCGTGACGCCGTGGAGCAGGATGCTCCAGCCCGGCACGTCATGCAGGAGAAGGTGTGTTTGAGGAACCTCCGGTACGCGGCCTCGGCCGGTGGTGTCCGCTCCGGTGCCGCCGAGGTCATTGCACCTGTCCCGTCTGCGGTCTGGCGGCGTCTTCGAGTGCGGCCTGTAGGGCTGTGGCATCGGTCGTCCAGGCCTCGGTGGCGGGACAGATGCGCCAGTGCGGTCCGGGGCCGTACGTGCGTCTGTCCGGAGGGATGACGAGGTGGGTGTCCTCGTGAAGGACGCGGGTGCCGGCCACATCCCACTCGGTGGCATCGTCGGGGACGATGAACCAGTACAGCGCGGCCGAGAGCGGGTCTTCGAGGACGGCTCCAGACCGGCCTCCGAGAATGGCAAGGGCGTCGAGGCCGACGCTGCGGGGTACGCGGACTGCGTCCCAGGTGCGGCCGGCCTCTTCGAGGCGGCAGTCTCTTATGGTGCGGATGCTGGGGGTGATCATTGCTGCGGCTCCTCGGGGCGCCGTGGTGGGCAGTGCGTCAAGACTGGCCCTTCCCGGAGTGCATATCGAGGACCTGTAGAGGTCTTTTTGCGACACCGAGGAGGACTTTCATGCCGTCATCTGGGTGACAACTGGACCACGAAAGGGCCTCCTGTGACACTGACTTGAGTCGCCGTCATGGAGGTGCAGCGTGTCGCAGCCCGCAAGCAACGTCCGTCTGAGGTCAGCCCGCCATGCTGCGGGCTACCGCTCCCAGCAAGAGCTGGCCACAGCACTCGGTGTCGGCGTCCGACAGATCCGGCGCTGGGAGTCTGGCAATCCGCCGTGGCCCCACCCGGACCTGCAGCAGGCTCTCACTCAGCTGCTCGGCCGGGACATGGAATCGCTCGGCTTCAACCCGCCCGTAGGTCGCGACCGACCCGACCCGGTGCGGCGCAACCTGGTGGGTGCGACCGTGGCCGCGGTTGGTCTGGCTGCGGTGCCGATGCAGACGGCGGCCGCCACACAGCCCGCCTCTGTGGCTGCGGACTTCGAAGCGGTCACCAGGTCACACCGACGTCTGTACTGGTCCGTTGCCCCCGCCACCCTGCACCCTGCGGCTGTCGCCCATGCCACTCTCGGGTGCGCTCTACTGACCGAGACGACCGGGCAGACGCGGCGCAACGTGGCCGCGGCGCTGGCGGAGTCGTACCTGCTGGCCGGACGCATTGAGTTCTTCGACCTGCGCGACGCAGAGCAGGCTGGGAAAACCCTCCTGCTTGCCCTCCAGGCCGCTGGCCAGGCGGATGCCCCACTGCTCGGCAGTGCGATCCTTGCACACTCCGCCTTCATCCCGGCGTGGGCCGGCGAGCGGGACGCGGCGGTGGAACGCATGGTGGCCGCCCGCACATACGCCCGCCGCGGCCCCGCACCAGCAGCACTGTGGGCGTGGCTGGATGCGGTAGAGGCCGAGTGCGAGACACGATGCGGGAACACGAGGACGGCCCTGCATCTGATCGGGCACGCGGAAGACACCCTGGCCGCGGGAACCGAGCACCCAACACCGGCATGGCTGGACTGGTTTACGGTAGTGCGCCTCGCCGCATTCAAGGGGAACACTCAGCTCAAGGCGGGCCACCTACCCCAGGCACGGACGACGCTCCTCGGGGTCCTCGACGGTATGCCGGCCACCGAGGACAAGCAGCGCAGTGTCATCTGCGGTGACCTTGCCGCGGTGGAGGCGGCTTCCGGGAACCCGGAAGCCGCCTGCGCATACGCGTGCCGGGCACTCGATCAGCTGGAAGTCACCTGGTACGCGATGGGCATGGACCGAGTGCGCGAAGTACGACGCACCCTGACCCCGCATCAGCACGAGCAGTGCGTGCGGGACCTGGACGAGCGGCTGTACGGATGGTCGACGACGGTCAGTGCACTCGCTCGTTGAATGTCGTGATCCGCTCGGGGAGTTCAAGGAGCGACTTGACGCGGAACGTGGGCAGGTCCCGGGCCTCGGCAGTGTTCCACTGGATGGTGCCCCACGGCCCACGGTTAATGAGCGCGGCGTGCATTCCCGCAGCCACTGCGGGGCGCAAATCGTTGTCGACGCGGTCGCCAACGTACAGGATCTCGCCGGGCTCGTGCGGGACAACCTCGGCGACCCGCACGAAGAACTCGGGGTCCGGCTTGCTGGCGCCCCAATCGTCCGAGGTACCGATCAGGTCGACGTCGTCGGAGAAGAGATCCCGCAGGATTCGGCCGGCGCGGACAGTCTGGTTGCCCGCGATGCCGAGCCACAGCCCATGGGCTCGAAGCTGCGCGAGAGCCGAGCGGACATCCGGGTACAGGTCCGTCTCGTCGAAGTGCTCAGCCTGCCCGGCCTGCGCGCGCTTCTCCCGCTCGGCATACAGGTCGAAGCCGGGTTGGAACTCCTGAAAGGTGTCGCGGTAGTCCCGCCCCTGAGCGATGACGGCACCGAACATCGCGGCGAACGTGTGCCTCGAGACCTGGAGCCAGTCGGCCCAGGTGCCATACTCGCGGGTCTCGTCCACCAGACACTCACCGACATCGAACACCACAGCGCGAATCATGACCGCATCCTACGAGGGCGCCTGACGCACGAAGGGGGCGTGGTGCTGTCAGGACTGACGGCGGACGTCCATGGCGACGATTACCGCCGTCGCCGTGGCCAGTGCGGGCCCGGGCCGTCGGGTCCGAAGCCCCGGACTGGGGGCCGTTCCAGGTGAAGGTGGCGGCTGCTCCACCGGCCAGGGTGTAGGAGAACCACTTGTCGCCCCACTGCACGCGGAACGTCTTCGGGCTGCGAACGTCGCCGCGACGTTCCCACCGCTCACCGTCGATTTGGGCGACAGCCGGTACCCGTTCGCGCTCGAGCTGATGCTCCACGCCGTGGCGGACCTCTGGCCACGCAGCGGACGAAAAACACCTTGGCTGGCCGTCGCCGAGCTGCGACGATGCCCCTGTTTCCCAAGCGGAGGATATTTGTTCGTTTTCGTGTGTGCGGGGTGCGGCGCCGAGCTGACCACCCCGCTGTCCCAGGTCGCCCTGCCGGTCCACGCCCATCAGAAGTACGGGAACGGGATTCAGCTCCCGGTGCTCATGGAGTCGGGCACGTTCGCCGTGGACCCGGAGCCCTGGGGGCCGCCGTGGCGGACGTGGGAGGAGATCTATCCGGACGAGGCGGCGGCCCGCGGCATCTATGCGCCGGTCTACGCCTTGTCCGACGGCGCGCCCGGCGCGATCGTCATCGCACCCGGAGATACACGCGGCACCCTGCTGATCCCGGAGAAAGACGGCGGCTACTGCTGCGGCCTCGACAGGGTCGACGACCCCAACATGGCCTGCGAGGCATGCGGCTTGCCCGTGGCGAGCAGGATCGACGACTGCTCGCTCTGGCAGGCGGTATGGCTCGCCCCAAACGCCGTGCGCCGCCGCCGCGTCGACGCCGCGGACGCCGCACCGCTCTCCTGGACGGAGCTGATGATGGAGGGGAAGGGCACGCCCCCGTTCGAGCCGATCGCCACGTGGGGATCGCGGCTGGGGTCGAACCACTGGTGGTCATGGAGCCCGCAGTGGGAGGCGGCAGCCGGCCGGGCGCTCGCCCACCTGCTGGCGGCCTCGGAAGGCCGGCCGCTGACCGTCCCGGACGGCCTGGTCGCGGAGGTGTTCCAACGCGCCCTCGACGCCCTGCTGCCCGCGGGTTCACCGGCGCGGCGCGCCGTCCTGGCCGGACCGGGACGGCCCGCCCCCGACGCGGACACCGACATCCTCCTCGCGCCGGCCCATCCGCATACGGGGGGACCTGGACCCCGGCCAACCCGGCCGCCTCGGCGTACTTGGTGCCGCTGCCGTTCGGGGTGTGGCTGTGGCTAGCCGGTGACCGTGCTGCCGCAATCGAACAGTGCCGGTGCCGAGCGTCGCACCGGACCCCGACACCACCCACACGCTCGCATCGGGACCGAGCAGCAGGCTGGAGTTCGCCTCGAAGCCCCCGCCCATGGCCCGCAGCGCACCGTCGCGCCATATCACCACTGCCAGCCCGCACCGCACGCACACCGCTCCGTCCGGCAGCGCGACGGCGGCGCCGTCTACAGCTCGAAGGACTCGGCTCGACCCTCGCCGTGGAGATGTCCATTGGGCGGTCGCGTCGGCGTGACTTTCATTGCGACCGGAGGTGGTGCTCCGGCTGCACCGACGATCGATTTCGAACTGGTGGCGCGCCGCGCGGTGGACGCCATGAAGCTGGTGCCCGAAGGTGTGGCCAGCCCGAAGGCGGACGGGTGGTACATGGCCGGGGATTTGGCTGCCCGACGAGCGCTTCGCCCACGTGCCCGCCCCGTTGTCAGTGGCAGGCAGTAAGTTCCGCGCGTGCCCAGGTCATCAGTCGTACGCGTCCCTGTGCCAGCGGACGCCACTGTCGCCGACTACCCTCATTTGGCTGCCCAGCTTGACCCCGCCGAGGGTGCCGCGCGCCTGATCAGGGCCCGGAACCGCCGTGAAGTCCGCTGGCGCTGCTCGGAGGCAGACGATCACACATGGACCGCACCGCCGTACAGGCGTGTGGCTGCTGGCGCCGGCTGCCCTGCCTGCTCGGGACGACAGGCTTCGGTGACCAACAGTCTTGCCGCCCTGTTCCCCGAGGTCGCCGCCGAACTCGACCTGGAGGCGCCCGCCACCGGAGGGTTGACCGCCGACCGCATCGTGGCGGGGTCCCACAGGCGCGTGGGATGGTGTTGTTCCACGTGCGGGCATCGCTGGGAGGCGACGGTTGGGCCCCGTACGGACCGGCGCCGTGCCGGATGCCCGGCATGCGTCGGCCACGTGGTGACCGCGGACACCAACCTTGCGGTCCTCCGGCCAGACCTTGCAGCGCAATGGCACCCCGACCGCAATGGCTCTCTCCGCCCGGAAGGTGTGCGCACAGGAAGCAGTACCGCCGTGTGGTGGCAGTGCGCAGTACATGAAGACCACCAGTGGAAGGCGTCTCTGGACGCCCGCTCTCGCTCGCGGAACCCCACCGGATGTCCGGCCTGCGCGGGATATCAGCTGTCCGTGACGAACAGCCTCGCCACCCGCTTCCCCGCCCTGGCCGCTCAGCTCGACCCCGCCCTGAACGACGGTCGCACGCCAGACCAGGTCATGGCCGGTACTCGAGAGACCGTCATGTGGCGCTGCCCTCAAGGCCCGGACCACCTCTGGAGCACCCCTGTCGTCGCGCGGACAGCCCAGAAGAACGGCTGCCCGTACTGCGCGGGCAGACGCGCTTCGGTCTCGAACCACCTGGCCAGTCGGCCCGACCTGGTCGCTGAATTCGACCACGAGGCAAACGCCCCCCAGACCCCGGAGACGCTGGCACAAAGCTCCAGAAAGCGGGTCTGGTGGAACTGCCCGAGCGGCCCCGATCACCGCTGGCACGTTTCCGTCGCCGTGCGAGCGAAAGCCGGGCACGGCTGCCCCTTCTGTGCCGGTCAGCGCGTTTCTGTCACCAATAGCCTGCAGACCCGGTTTCCGCAGGCAGCCGCGGAACTCGACCCCGCGCTCAACGGTGGCTTGACTCCCGACCAGGTCACAGCCACTGCGCCCAGGCCCGCAACGTGGACGTGCGGATACGGCCACACCTGGAACATGACCATCCGGGCACGCACTCGAGCCCTCGCCAGCGGCAACGGCGGCTGCCCCTATTGCTACCCACACGGCGCATCCCGGCGACAACTCGCCCTGGCCTCCGCCCTCGCCCACGCCTTGCCCGGCCTCGTAGTCGACTCCCGGCCTCCAGTCATCCGCACCGACGGCCGACCCCGGTACGTCGATATCACCATCCCCGAACTGCGACTGGCGCTGGAGTACGACGGGTCCTACTACCACCGAGGCCGAGAAGGACACGATGGCGAAAAATCTTCCGCCCTGCGGCGGGCGGGCTGGCAAGTCGTGCGGCTCAGGGAAGCTTCGCTGGGCCCGATCGACGAACATGATCTCAAGGTCCCTGTCGTCCAGCCCGTGAACGCCGACACGCTCATCCCCACGATCGTGGGGCACCTGCGGAACGTCCTGGACTCGGCAAGCCTTGAAACCCTGGAACGAGAACTCAGCCAGCCCGTGCCCGCAGAGCGCACGACTTGGCAGTGGGCCAGCCCGCCCCCGCTGTTCCTGGAGGGACTGTCGGCACTGGAGGCTTTTGTTCTGCGAGAGGGGCACGCGCTCCCGCCGTCCGAGCATGCTGAGGGTGACGTTCAGCTTGGCCGATGGGTGATGCGTCAAAGGCGCCTGTACCGAGCTGGGAAGCTGCCTCAGCCGGAACGGCAGATGCTCGAGACTCAACCAGGATGGTCATGGGACTGGCGTGAGACCCGCTGGAACATGTTCGTTGTTGCTCTGAACGCCTTCGGAACGAGAGAGGGCCACCTACGCGTCCCCCAAGCCCACCTGGAAGACGGCTACCCGTTGGGGGTGAAGGTCATCATTACCAGGCGTGATCACCGTCGCGGGAAACTCTCTGCCGACCGCGTGAACGTCTTGAAGGCCATGCCGGGCTGGACCTGGCAGTCCGGAAGACAGGTCAACATAGGGAGGCCTGACGGGCTGTGGTAGCGCCGTTGTCGGCGGGTCAGGCTAGCGGCTTCTGGGGGAAGTCGCAGTTCCGCCGAACCCGGGTGTAGCCGCTGTCGCCTTGCACGTAGGAGATGCTGTACTCGCTGACCAGGCTGAGGCAGGCTGCGGCGGTTTTTGTCTTCGCTGTTCCCGGATCCAGAGCGTTCTCGGACGAGGACGTGTCCCCGGAACCAGCGAAGTTCACGGTCATGTCGAGACAGCTCTGTGACGGGTCGTCGCCCTCGAGGTCGCCGCCGGCGGCCGAGGCGTCGAGGAGATCGACCGCATCCAGACAGTCCAGCGGAATGTCCATCGTTGTGATCTTTGCTGACCTCACGATGGCCTCGATCTCTGCTGCGCGCTTGGGCTCAAGGGTTCCGTAGTCGTACAGCACGTAGTGGGAGGAGGGCAGAAACCATACGCGGTGGACGGCGGTCCGCTTGTGGTTGTGGTCCGGCAGGATGTCGGTTTGGACAGTCCATGCTTGAGCATCCTCGTTCGCCACGCTGACCTGCTTCATCGCGCTGGCGTGTGTGACGGTCTGCGGACGAACATCCCCGTTGAATTCGTACGTGCCGCCGGCGGAGGGGTTGGGGCCACCTGTGGAGAAGCGCGTGTCGAACATCCCAAAATTGTCGTTCTCGCCCCCGTTGGCTCCTCCCTTGATGCTGGTCATTCCAGGTGCCCACTCCACGGCCAGGCCGCCGGCGCCGCTGGCACCGGCGGGGGCCAGGTCCACCGCGTATTTGCTGTCCATCCCGTCATCGAAGTTCAGGCTGTCCTGAGGCACCGGAAGTGTGGACCAGGAGCTTGGGAGCGTGAGCTTCAGGCCGCCGAACAGGGTGACAGGGACCGCAGGGCGAACGAGAGGAACGGTCGTCGTGGTGTCCGTGGGGGAGGGGCTGCTGCTGGTAGGAGCGACGGTGGCGGGGGCGGCGCTCTTCTCTGCGCTCGGCGTGGTAGCTGCCGCTCGAGGCCGTTGTCCTCCGGCCGGGTTCGCGGACCGCCCCATAGCGTAGGCCGCGCTGCCGGCTAGGGCGACAGCGGCCACGGCGGCAACGAAGGCTTTGCGCCGTCCGCGAGAACTCGGCACCGGACGTCCCGGCTCACGATGTGCCGCCTGCTGCTCAGCCAGCGTGGCGAGGACGTCGGCGGTGGCGACAGTGGCCGCATCGACGGCCCGGGATGCCGGTTCGCAGTCTGCGGCGCCAGCCCGGTCGTACTCCTCACGTACGGTGGCAAGCGCGGTGTCGGCGACACCCAGAGCGGCGCGAGCGGCGGACGTGTCCACGCGTGCTGGCTTGGTGCGGTCCAGTGTCTCCCTGAGATGAGCCAGCGTGGCTGTGGCGTCGTTGAGGAAGTCCTGTGTCTGGGATCGGATGCGCCAGCCTTCGGTCCGTGTAAAGGGGAGAGCTTTGGTGAGGTCGATTCCGGGGGCGGCAATCGACCAGGGCAGGTTGTGCGTTAGCGCGGAGTCTTCGGCCGTGGTTGACGGGGCCTGGCGCGTGTAGGCGACGGTTGGGAAAACCACGGTGCCTTCCGGTCCCAGCAGGTCCGCGGACTGCTCGGCAAGCAGCGCAGCGCTGGGCCGCGCGGCGGGGTCCTTGCGAAGAGCCCGCAACACCAGCCGCCGAAGCCGATCGGGGACGGCACCCAGGTCGGGCTTCGCGTGAACGATGCGGTGGTCTATGGCGGTGGGCAGACCGAAAGGGTGCGCTGCGGCCGCGGCGTAGGCCACCAGGAGACCCCACGCGAAGATGTCGCAGGCCGGGGTTGTCTTCCCGAGAGTCAGCTGCTCAGGTGCCATCCAGCCAAGGCTTCCAGACCGCGGCAAGGACGTGCGGGTGAAGGCTGTGGCGTCGACGTGGCCCGCTATACCGAAGTCGAGGACGCGCGGGCCGTCTTCGGCGAGGATGACGTTCGCGTGCTTGAGGTCGCGGTGCGTGACGCCGGCAGCGTGGATGTAGGCGAGTGCAAGGGCGACGGCGGCGGCGAAGGTGAGGAGATTCTCTCCGCGGAGAGGCCCGTGGGCTTGGACGTGCTGCTGCAGCGTTTCGCCCGGCACGTACGGCATCGTCAGCCAGGGGATGTCCGCTGTAGTGTCCGCGTCCGTCAGCGGGATCAGATAGGGGCCTGAAACTTTCCGCAGGACCTCGACCTCACGCGCGAACCGCTGTCGGTACTGCTGGTCGGTGGCGTACGCCGAGCTGAGGACCTTGATAGCAGACGGCTGCCCGCTCACGGGGTGGTAGGCGAAGTAGACCGTGCCCATACCGCCGGCACCGATCTGGTGCAGGGGTCTGTACGGACCTATACGCTGAGGCAGCGTCACGGGGAACTCCCAGCTGTCGTCCTACTGCTCGAGAAGCCCGCCAGCAGCAGGCGGCGAGCACTGGGATGTTATAGCCGAGAGGTGACGTTTCGGGGCGACTCCTGGACTCCCTGCGCGCTGAGGGCGCCAGGCGGATGCTGCAGTGCGCCCCAGGGCGGGAACGCGAGCTGCCCCTGTGGGGCTCGTAAAGTCGTCGCTGTTGGTCAGCGTCCGCCTCCGGGCTCGTCGGTGGGGACTTGTAATGGTGTCCTGATGATCGTGTTCCTGCTCTGCCGCACCGCCCGCGCGCTGTTGTCCGTCCCCGTGGTCCTGCTGCGCCGAGACACCGCCAAGGATGCCGAACTGCTGGTGGTGCGGCACGAGAACGCCATCCTGTGCAGGCATGTGAGGGGCAGGGTGCGTTATGAGCCGGCCGGCCGATTCTGGCTCGCCGCCCTCACCTCGCTGATACCGCGTGGTCGCTGGGCTGCTGTCTTCCCCGCCGCCCCCGGCGCTTTGCTGGCCTGGCACCGCAAACTGATCGCCAGGAAGTGGGACTACTCTGCCCGCGGCTCCCGCACCGGACGGCCGCCGACGGCGGTCGCGCTCAAGAGTCTTGTGCTGCGCCTGGCTGATGAAATTCCCCGCTGGGGCCATCGCCGCATTCAGGGTGAACTGGCCCGGTTCGGGCACCCCATCGCGGCCTTTTCGGTCGGGGAGATCCTGTACGCGGCAGGCATCGACCCGGCCCCGCGCCGCTTTGGCCCCACCTGGCGCGGC